>NZ_CP023691.1:5464936-6072151 GCF_008704855.1 Streptomyces platensis | reverse complement strand
TCCGCACGGTGCGGGTCATCGTGGCGCACACCCTGCGGCTGGGGGCCGCGCTGCCCCACAAAGTGACGGCCGGGGAGGTCGTCACGATCGGGATCGGCGATGTCGGCGTGATCAGCCAGACGCTGACGATGACCGGGCCCGGTGTCGGCGGAGTGCTGGCCTATGGGGTCGTCGCCGTGCTGCTGCTGACCGTCTCGCCGCTGCTGGCCGGGGTGGTGCTGCTGGGTGTCCCGCTGCTCGCGCTGCTGGTCGGGCCGTTGCTGGTGTGGTTACAGGGGGCCGAGTCGCGCTACCGCGAACGGCAGAGCGGGCTGGCGGCCCGGCTGACGGACCTGGTCGGCGGGCTGCGGGTGCTCAACGGTCTGGGTGGCAAGGAGGTGTTCGCCGACCGTCACCGGCGCGAGGCACGGGAGCTGCGGGACGAGGGCTACCGGGTCGGTGCGGTGACGAGCTGGGTGCAGGCCCTCGGGGTCGGCCTGCCGACGCTGTTCCTGGCCGCGGTGACCTGGCTCGCGGCCAGGATGGCGGCCCAAGGCGCCATCACCGTCGGCGAGTTGGTGGCCGTCTACGGATACGCGGCGGCGCTGGTGGTGCCGGTCTCGTTCTTCATCGAGGGCGGCTACGACCTCACCCGCGGGCTGGTCGCCGCCCGGCGGGTGGTCCGGTTTCTGCGACTGGAGCCGGATACCGCGGACGGCTCCGGGAGCGCGGCCGCGGACGGCTCCGGGAGCGCGGCCGCGGACGGCTCCGGGAGCGCGGCCGCGGACGGCTCCGGGGACGCGGCGGGGAGCAGGGCCGGGGGCACGCCCGGGAGCAGGGCCGGAGACGCGGCCGGGAGCGGGGCCGGGGACGCCCCCGAGGCCGCGTCCGTGCTGCGGGATCCCGCGTCGGGTGTCGAGGTGGTGCCCGGTCTGCTGACCGCGCTGGCCACCGCCCGGCCGGGCGAGTCGGCGGCAGTGGTCGACCGTCTGGGCCGGTTCGCGGATTCGGCCGCCACCTGGGGCGCGGTACGTCTCGACGAGATCCCGCTGCCGCAGGTCCGCGACCGGATCCTGGTCGCGGACAACGAGGCCGACCTGTTCGCCGGGACGCTGCGCGAGGTGGTGAGCGGGCGGCGGGACCGGGCCGAGGAGGCGATCGGCCGGGCCGTCCGGACGGCCCTGGCCGAGGACATCGTCCGTGGGCTGCCGGACGGGCTCGACTCGGCGGTCGAGGCGCAGGGCCGCAATCTCTCCGGCGGGCAGCGGCAGCGGCTGCGCCTGGTGCGGGCGCTGCTGGCCGACCCCGAGGTGCTGCTCGCGGTGGAGCCGACCTCGGCGGTGGACGCGCACACCGAGGCCGGTGTCGCGGCCCGGCTGCACCACGCACGGGCGGGCCGTACGACCGTGGTCACCAGCACCTCACCCCTGCTGCTGGACCGGGCCGACCGGGTGTACTTCCTCGTCGACGGCCGGGTCGCCGCCGTCGGCAGCCATCGTCAGCTCCTGGCCGAACAGCCCGGATACCGCCGCCTGGTGGCCCGCGGCGAGGACGAGGACGGCACGGACGAGAGCGCCACGAGCGCGAGCAGCACGGGCGCGAGCAGCGAGGACGTGACCCACACGACCGACGGCGCGGACCCCCGCCCCGAGGCCCCCGTGACCAAGGAGGACGCGTGATGACGGCGACCGCCACCCGGCCCGGACGGTCCGGGAACGCGCCGCCGGGCGGTGCGGCGCTGCCGGTGGCCGATCCGGCCACGACCCGGCGGGCGGCGCTCCGGCTGGTCCGGCGGGACGGCCGGGCCGTCACCCTGATGCTGGCGCTCAACGCGCTGGCGGCCGGCGCCGGTCTGGCCGGGCCCTGGCTGCTCGGCCGGATCGTGGACACGGTGCGGTCCGGCGGCGGCGTGCACACGGTGGACCGGCTGGCGCTGGTCATCCTGGCGTGCGGGCTGGCGCAGTTGCTGCTGGCGCGCTACGCCCGGTATGTCGGGCACCGCTTCGGCGAGCGCACCGTGGCGCGGGTCCGCGAGCAGTACGTGGACCGGGCGCTGGCGCTGCCGGCCGCCGTCGTGGAGCGGGCCGGCACCGGCGATCTGACCGCCCGTGGGACCTCCGATGTCACCTCGGTCGCCCGGGCGCTGCGGGACGCCGTGCCGGAGGTGTGCGTGGCCGCGGCGCAGGCGCTGTTCCTGCTGGGTGCGGTGGTGGTGCTCGATCCGCTGCTCGGCCTGTGCGGGCTGGGCGTGTTCAGCGGGGTGTTCGCGGTCCGCTGGTATCTGCGCCGGGCGCACGGCGCGTATCTGGCGGAGGGCGCGGCGACCTCGGCGCTCGCCGAGCTGCTGGCGGCCACCGCCGCGGGTGCCCGGACCGTCGAGGCGCTGGGCCTCCAGGAGCGCCGGACGGCGGCGAGCGAACAGGCCGTCGCGCACTGCCGCCGTACCCGCACCCGCACGCTGTTCCTGCGCAGTGTGCTGCTGCCGGCCGTGGATGTGGCCTATGTCGTCCCGGTGGTCGGCGTGCTGCTGGTCGGCGGGGCGCTGCACGGGCATGGCGGGATCAGCCTGGGCGTGGTCATCACCGCGGCGCTGTATCTGCGGCAGCTGTCCGACCCGCTGGCGACGATTCTGTTCCGGGCCGAGCAACTCCAGAGCAGCGGCGCCGCGTTCGCCCGCGTCGAGGGCCTGGGCCAGGCCCCGCGGACGAGGACCGCCCCCGCGGCCCTCCTCCCGCACCCGTCCGCGAAGCGCTCCCCCGCCCTCCCCGCCGACGACCGCATCGAGGTCACCGCCGTCCACTACGCCTACGGGGCCGCGGGCGGGAGCCCCGCCGCGGACCGCGATGTCCTGCACGGTGTGGACCTGACCGTCCGCCCCGGCGAACGCCTCGCCGTGGTCGGCCCCTCGGGCGCCGGCAAGTCCACCCTGGGTCGGCTGCTGGCCGGGATCGACGCGCCGCGCCACGGCTCGGTGACGGTCGGCGGGGTGCCGGTCGCCGCGCTGGAGCCAGCAGCGCTGCGCCGCCAGGTCGTCCTCGTCACCCAGGAGCACCATGTCTTCCTGGGCACCCTCCGGGACAACCTCCAGATCGCCGCGCCCGACGCCGGGGACGCCGCGCTGCGGGCCGCGCTGGCCGCCGTGGGCGCCGACTGGGCCGCGGAGCTGCCGGCCGGCCTGGACACCGAGCTGGGCGCCGGCGGCCACCGCCCCGACGGTTCCCAGTCCCAGCAACTGGCCCTGGCCCGTGTGGTGCTGGCGGATCCGCACACGGTGATCCTGGACGAGGCGACCGCGCTGCTCGACCCGCGGACGGCCCGGCACACCGAACGCGCCCTGGCCGCCGTCCTGACGGGCCGTACGGTCATCGCCATCGCGCACCGTCTGCACACCGCCCACGACGCGGACCGGGTGGCCGTCATGGAGGAGGGCCGGCTGACCGAACTCGGCACCCATGACGACCTGGTGGCGGCGAACGGGGCCTACGCCGCCCTGTGGCACTCATGGCACAGCTAGGGGCTACCCCATAGCCGTACCGTCGGGAGGAGACGTCCGTCCGGGCCGGTGCGCCCGGCCCGGCCCGTACGGACGTTCAGCCCCCCGTCCGGCTTCCGGACACCGATTTCGGGCAACGGACGGTTTCCGGCCAATTAGTTGAACGGAGCCTGACAACAAGCCGCTGACGGTGGGACTCTTCCCCGCAACCGCCGCACGGGCCCCACAGCACCACTCCCCGCGGCCGGAAGCTCCACCCGCTCCACCCGCACCATCCGTTCCACCCGAAACACCCAGCACCTCACGTACGTCTCCCCCCACACGCTCCAAGAGTTCTGCCTCGCTCTGCCCGGACGGCCGCTTCGCCGCCCGGTCCCCCTCGGCCGCATCGTCACGTGGCGGCCACCGCAGAAGGAGTCAGTGTGAGACGCACCCCCCATGGACGCGCCGTCGCGACCGGTGCACTCGTCGCCGTCACGGCGATGCTGGCCGTCGGCGTTCAGGCCGGTACCGGCACCGCGGCCGCCCCGCGGCCGGGCAGCACGCATGCCACCCCCGATCCCGGCGCCCTGCCGGCCAAGCTGTCCCCGTCCCAGCGTGCGGAGCTGATACGGGCAGCCGGCGCCACCACCGCCGAGACCGCGCGGCAGCTGAAGCTCGGCGCGAAGGAAAAGCTGGTCGTCAAGGACGTCTCGAAGGATGTCGACGGCACCGTTCACACCCGCTACGAGCGCACCTACGACGGACTGCCGGTCCTCGGCGGTGACCTCGTGGTGCACGAGAGCAAGGGCGGCACGCTCAAGGGCGTCACCAAGGCCGTGCGCTCCCAGCTGAAGGTCGCGAGCACCACCGCGAAGGTGAAGCCCGCCACGGCCGAGGCGAAGGCCGTCAAGGCGGCGCAGGCCCGCGGTTCGGAGAAGACCGAGGCCGCGAAGGCCCCCCGCAAGGTGGTCTGGGTCGCCGACGGCAAGCCGCTGCTGGCGTACGAGACGGTGGTCGGCGGGCTCCAGGACGACGGCACCCCCAGCCAGCTGCACGTCATCACGGACGCCACGACCGGCGCCAAGATCTTCGAATACCAGGGGATCAAGACCGGCATCGGCAACAGCGAGTACAGCGGCAAGGTCACCATCGGGACCTCGGGCTCGGCGCCCAACTTCTCGATGACCGACGCCACCCGCGGCAACCACAAGACGTACGACCTCAAGCACGGGTCGTCCGGCACCGGTTCGCTGTTCACCGACGCCGACGACACCTGGGGCGACGGCACCCCGCAGAACACCCAGACGGCCGGTGTCGACGCGGCCTACGGCGCCCAGGAGACCTGGGACTACTACAAGAACGTGCACGGCCGCAGCGGCATCAAGGGCGACGGCGTCGGCGCCTACTCCCGGGTCCACTACGGCAACAGCTACGTCAACGCCTTCTGGGACGACGGCTGCTTCTGCATGACGTACGGCGACGGCAGCGGCAACGCCGCCCCGCTGACCGCCATCGACGTGGCCGGCCACGAGATGTCGCACGGTGTCACCGCGGCCACCGCGAACCTCACCTACAGCGGCGAGTCCGGCGGTCTGAACGAGGCGACCTCCGACATCTTCGGCACGGCGGTGGAGTTCTACGCCAACAACACCTCCGACCCCGGTGACTACCTCATCGGCGAGAAGATCGACATCAACGGCGACGGCACCCCGCTGCGCTACATGGACAAGCCGTCCAAGGACGGGGCCTCGGCCGACTACTGGTCCAGTGGCGTCGGCAACAAGGACGTGCACTACTCGTCCGGTGTCGCCAACCACTTCTTCTACCTGCTGTCCGAGGGCAGCGGCCCGAAGGACATCGGCGGCGTCCACTACGACAGCCCGACCTCCGACAACCTGCCGGTCCCGGGCATCGGCCGGGCCAACGCCGAGAAGGTCTGGTTCAAGGCACTCAGCCAGTACATGAGCGCCAACACCAACTACGCGGCCGCCCGCACCGCCACCCTCAAGGCCGCCGCCGACCTGTTCGGTGAGGGCAGCGCCTCGTACAACACGGTCGCCAACACCTGGGCGGCGGTCAACGTCGGCTCCCGCGTCCCGGACGGCGGCGGCGTCACCGTCACCAACCCGGGCAACCAGTCCGGCACCGTGGGCCAGGCGGCGAGCCTCCAGATCAAGGCGACCAGCGGCACCGCGGGCGCACTGTCGTACGCGGCGACCGGGCTGCCCGCCGGGCTGTCGCTCAACGCCACCACCGGTCTGATCTCCGGTACGCCGACCACGGCCGGGACCAGCAATGTGACGGTCACGGTCACCGACGCCGCGAAGAAGACCGGCACCGCCGCCTTCACCTGGACGGTCAACCCGGCCGGCGGCGGCAATGTCTTCGAGAACGCCGCCGATGTGCAGATCCCGGACGCGGGCTCGGCGGTCACCTCGCCGATCAACGTCGGCCGCACCGGCAACGCGCCGAGCACGCTGAAGGTCGGCGTGGACATCGTGCACACCTACCGCGGTGACCTGGTCGTGGACCTGATCGCCCCGGACGGCACGGCCTACCGGCTGAAGAACGCCAGCGCGTTCGACTCGGCGGCGGACGTGAAGACCACGTACACCGTCAACGCCTCCTCGGAGAAGGCGAGCGGCACCTGGAAGCTGCGGGTGCAGGACGTCTACTCCCAGGACACGGGTTACATCAACGGCTGGAAGCTGACCTTCTGACCGCGAGGCAGCACTCAGCTGTCACCTAGGTGTGACATAGGCGGGTCACAGATCACGCCACCGCACAACTGACACACGAGGCACGCGCGTTGGGCGTCGCCCCCTGATATCCGGGGGCGGCGCCCAGCTCCGTTATGCGAACGGCGCGCACCTCTCTACGGACAATTTTCAGCCAATCCCCGAACACCCTCCTGACATGCACGCGTTCGAATGGCAGTCTTCCCGAACGCACGTCACACCCGCATCGCTTTGCACCCCCACCACTTGGCAAAGTTGAAGGAGCACGCGTGACCCCCCGCATATCCCGTAAGACCCGCGTCATCGGTACCTCATTCGCCGTCGCGGCCCTCGTGGCCGCCGGCATCACCGCTGGTACCGCCGGCGCCTCCCCCGCCCAGACCCCCACCGCGGACGGTTCGCCCCTCAAGCTCACCGCCTCGCACCGCGCGGAACTGCTGCGCGACGCGAGCGCGACCAAGGCGCAGACCGCCAAGGAACTGGGCCTGGGCGCGCAGGAGAAGCTGGTCGTCAAGGACGTCATCAAGGACGCCGACGGCACCACGCACACCCGCTACGACCGCACCTACGCCGGCCTGCCGGTGCTGGGCGGCGACCTGATCGTGCACACCGCCAAGGGCGGCGCGGTCAAGAGCACCACCAAGTCGACCGAGAAGTCGGTCAAGGTGGCCTCCACCACGGCGAAGATCGCCCCGACGGCCGCCGCGAAGTCGGCCCAGGGCCTCGCGGTCAAGTCGCTCAGCGCGAAGAAGGCCGACGCGCAGGCGCCCAAGAAGGTCGTCTGGGCCGCCTCCGGCACCCCGGCTCTCGCCTACGACACCGTCGTCAAGGGCGTGAAGAAGGACGGCACGCCGAGCCGGATGCACGTCATCACCGACGCCAACAGCGGCAAGAAGCTGTTCCAGTACGACGACATCCGTACCGGCAAGGGCGAGAGCGAGTACAGCGGCAGCGTCGACCTGGGCACCTCCAAGGAGGGCAGCGGCTTCACGCTGACCGACAAGGAGCGCGGTGGTCACAAGACCACCAACCTGGAGAACGGCGAGTCCGGTGACGGCAAGGCCTTCACGGACGAGGACGACAAGTGGGGCACCGGCAAGCCGGACAACCCGCAGACCGCCGCCGTCGACGCGCACTACGGCGCGGCCGTGACCTGGGACTACTACAAGACCGTGCACGGCCGCAGCGGCATCAAGGGCGACGGCAAGGGCGCCTCGTCCCGCGTGCACTACGGCAAGAGCTACGTCAACGCCTTCTGGGACGACGACTGCTTCTGCATGACGTACGGCGACGGCGAGGGCGACAAGGCCCCGCTGACCGCGCTGGACGTCGCCGCGCACGAGATGTCGCACGGTGTCACCTCCGCCACCGCCAACCTCACCTACAGCGGTGAGTCCGGCGGCCTCAACGAGGGCACCTCGGACATCTTCGGGACCTCGGCCGAGTTCTTCGCCAAGAGCGAGAAGGACCCGGGCGACTACCTCATCGGCGAGAAGATCGACATCAACGGTGACGGTACCCCGCTGCGCTACATGGACAAGCCGTCCAAGGACGGTCAGTCGCAGGACAACTGGGACTCCAAGACCGGTGGCCTGGACCCGCACTACTCCTCGGGTGTCGCCAACCACTTCTTCTACCTGCTGTCCGAGGGCAGCGGCGCGAAGGAGATCGGTGGCGTCAAGTACGACAGCCCGACGGCGGACGGCAAGAAGGTCGAGGGCATCGGCCGGGACAAGGCCGAGAAGATCTGGTTCAAGGCCCTGACCGAGTACATGACCTCGAACACGGACTACAAGGCCGCCCGTGAGGCGACCGTCAAGGCCGCCACCGACCTGTACAAGGCCGGCAGCGCCGAGGTCAAGGGCGTCGAGGCCGCTTGGACCGGTGTCGCCGTCAAGTGACGCAACGTGCGGGAACGTGCTGATCGTCCCGGGGTGATGTGACCCCGGAGCGGGCGGTGTCCGGAGATCCTCCGGGCACCGCCTTCGCGCGTTGTGGGCCCGGATGCGGCCGACCGGCCCAAGTGCCGCGAGAAGGTCGGCGCCCGGCTACCCGGACTCCGCCGGCCCGCTCTCCTTCCGCGCACGGGCCCGGCTGTAGGTCCACGCACCCGCACCCACCAGCACCGCCGCCCCAGCCCCGTACAGTGGCAGCCAGAGGGTGGTCGTGGCTGACAGGCAGTCGGCGACGGCCACATGACTGCGGGCCTGCTGCGCACGGGCCAGCGCGGGCCGGTCGCGACCGGTCAGCTGCGCCAGCTCGGCCTCCGCCCGGAGGCTTTCGTATCTGCCCAGTTCACCGCACCCGCTACGGGTCCCCTCCATCGGAAACAGCCACGCCCAGCGCTGGAGCATCGGCGCCAGTGTGATCGCGACGCACAGACCGACGGTCAGCGCGAACGCGACCAGTTTCCGCACATACGCGGTGCGCAGCCCGGGCGTCCAGGCCGGCAGCGCGTAGAAGGAGCAGACCACCGCGAGCAGCGTCACCCCGACGTAGGTGGCGAACCACTGCCAGGAGCCCTGCGCGAGAGCGGCCGTCAGCACGGCGGCGAGCGCGATGCCGATGACCCCGGCTTCACCGCCGGTGGCCTGGCCGGCGCCGGGGCGTGCCGGTTCCCGGGTGCCGTGCGGACCGGGCTGGTTCACGGGCCTCTCCTGCGGGTCGGTGACCCTCAGCATCCGGCACCGCCCGGCGTCGGCCCCGGCACCGTGCCGGACGGGCCCGGGACCCCGCCCGGTTGGGGGAGAACGCACCCCGCGGCAGCGCGGCCCGGGCAGGCCGGAGCCCCGTTCCCGCCGCTTAGTCTGACGGTATGACTGAGTCCCGCGGCGGCCCGCCCGTCAGCCGTACCAGGGTCCTCCTCGCCGACGACGAGCCGTTGATGCGGGCCGGTGTGCGCGCGATCCTCGGCACGGCGCCCGATATCGAGGTCGTCGCGGAGGCCGCCGACGGCCGCGAGACGGTCGATCAGGCGCTCCGGCACCGGCCCGACGTCTGTCTGCTGGACATCCGGATGCCGCGGCTGGACGGCCTCGGGGTCGCCGCTGAGCTGGCCAGGGCACTGCCCGCCACCGCCGTCGTGATGCTGACGACGTTCTCCGAGGACGAGTACATCGCCGGTTCCCTCGGCTCGGGCGCGGCCGGCTTCCTCCTCAAGTCCGGCGATCCGCGGGAGCTGATCGCCGGGGTCCGGGCCGTCGCCGAGGGCGGCTCCTGTCTCTCCCCGTCCGTCGCCCGGCGCGTCATCTCGCACCTGGGAGGCGGGCAGTTGGGCCGCGGGGCGGCCGCCCGCGCCCGGGTCGCCGAGCTGACCGGGCGGGAGCGCGAGGTGCTCGGGCTGGTCGGCGCCGGGCTGTCCAACGCGGAGATCGCCCAGCGGCTGTTCCTGGTCGAGGGCACCGTCAAGGCGCATGTCAGCGCGATCCTCGCCCGGCTGGGCTTCCGTAACCGAGTCCAGGCGGCCATCCTCGCGTACGAGGCGGGCCTGGTCCCGGCGTCATGACGCGGTGGAAGCGGCCGGACGCCCGGCGGCTGCGCGCCCACGCCCCCGCGCTGGGACTCTGGCTCGCGCTGTGCGGTCCGCCGGCGCTCGTCGTCGCCTCCCTCGACGGCGCCCAGCGGTGGGCCACCGCGGCCGCCTTCCCGCTGCTCGGCGTCTGCGTGCTGGTGCGCCGGCGCAGTCCGCTGACGGCGCTGGCGCTGCCGGTCGCGCCGAGCCTGGTGATCTCGCTGGATCTGTTCACCACCGGGTACTGCGCCGCGCTGGCGGCGTTCGGCTATCTGGCCGGGGTCCGGCTGTCCCGGGCCCGCTCCGCGCTGTGGTTCTTCTCCGCCGTGGCGGCCGGCGGGCTGCCGCTGGCCGCCGTGGTGGGCCGCACGGTGTGGCCGTGGTTCTCGCTGCTGTTGACGCTGCTGCTCAATGTGGTGCTGCCGTGGCTGCTGGGCCGCTACCGCCGGCAGTACGCCGAACTCGCCCGTACGGGCTGGCAGCTCGCCGAGCGGATGGAGCGCGAACAGCAGGCCGTCGCCGACCGCACCCGGCTGCGCGAACGCGCCCGGATCGCCGGCGACATGCATGACTCCCTCGGCCATGACCTGGCACTGATCGCCCTGCGGGCCGGGGCGCTGGAGGTCGATCCGCGGCTGGACGCGGACCGGCAGGCGGCGGCCGGTGAGCTGCGCGCCGCGGCCGGGACGGCGACCGAACGGCTGCGGGAGATCATCGGCGTCCTGCGCACGGATGACGAGAGCGCGCCCCGGGTACCGGCCGACGAGAGCGTGGCGGGGCTGGTGGACCGGGCGCGCGCGTCCGGGATGACGGTGACTCTGGAGCAGGCGGAGGGCACCGGGACCGGCACGCTTCCGGCCATGACCGGACACGCCCTGCACCGCGTCGTCCAGGAGTCCCTGACCAATGCCGCCAAACACGCCCCCGGCGCGGCCGTCCGGGTGCGGATCGGACGGGCCGCCGGGCAGGTGCAGGTCACGGTGGACAGCACCGCGGGAACGGCCGGTCCAGGGGCCGGGCCGGTCTCCGGCGGCAGTGGGCTGGTGGGACTGGACGAGCGGGTGCGGCTGGCCGGCGGCGCGCTGCGGGCCGGTCCCGACCCGGAGGGCGGTTTCACGGTCTCGGCCCGGCTGCCGACCGCCGGCGGCGCCCTCCCGGAGTCTCTCGCCCGCCCCGAACCCACCGCGTCCCAGCGGGAGTTGGCGTACGCCCAGCGGCAGGTGCGGCGCCGGCTCCGGCAGATGGTGGCGGCCCCGGTGGCGCTGCTGGCGGCCCTGGTGCTGCTGAGCAGCGTCTACCACCTGGTCAGCCCGTCCTGGACGGTGCTGGAGCGAAAGCGCTACACGGCGCTCCGTCTCGGCGCCGACCGCTCCCGGGTGGAGTCCGAGCTGCCGTTCTTCGCCCTGGACGCCCCGCCGGACGGCACCCCGCCACCCCCGCACGACTGGACCTGCCTCTACTACAGCGTCCACCCCCGCTCCGACTCCGCCTACCAGCTCTGCTTCACCGACGACGAGCGGCTGGTCAAGAAGAGCGTGGTGCACCGGCGGGACCGCTAGGCCCTGTCGTCAAACTCCCGTCGTCTGCCCGAAGGGCAGGTCCCGCGGCGTCTGGTGCGTGCGCTCGCAAGGCGGAGGGTCGTCCTCGTAGTGGGTCTACGTGGACGATCCGACAACGCAGCGAGCGTGCGTGCCAGGCGTCGCGGGGCAGGCGGGAGTTTGACGACAGGGCCTAGGGCGGGTCGCGACCGGCGCCATGCCGTACGCCACCGGACCGACCCCGTCAACTCACCTCCACCACAGGCGACTTCCCCTCCCGGCTCCACCCCGGCGCCCCTCTCGCCCCCTACCGCCCCGTCCGCCGATATGGCTGATTCCACCCCCTCATGCGCTCTTGTACGGACTCCCTCCTGGAGAGAGGCTGCGGTGTGGCGCCGAGGGGCCCCGGCGCGGCACCGGACATCCGCACACCGCAACTCCGCTGTGATCAGACCGAGTTGAGGAGGCGAACGCCGACCGTGTCAGCGCAGCGCCGCAGTCGCCCGCGCGGGGGCGGGAAAGTGCCCGCCGGGTCATGGCGGGCGCGTGGTGAGCGACCGGTGCGGCCCGGCCCGCCGGACGTCCCGGTCGTCACCCGGGGCAGGGTCCCCCGGGCCCACCCGGCACCCGCTTGGCCCACCCGCACCGGATCCATCGGGGGAACCACCGGCCGGGGCCGGGAAAGCACCGATCCGCCCCGCCGTGCCATCCGCCAGCCGAGTGAAAGCGGACAGGAGCGCCCATGCCCGCACCCCGTCCGCCTGCCGTGGAGCGGATACAAAGGACAAAACCCCGCAAAGCATCACAAGCCCAGGTGAGCCCAATGATCGGTCGCATTCCTGTTCTGGACATCCGCCCGCAGATCGATTGCGGCCGCCGCCCGGCGAAGGCCGTGGTGGGTGAGACCTTCGAGGTCTCGGCCACCGTCTTCCGCGAAGGGCATGACGCCGTCGCGGCGAATGTGGTGCTGCGCAATCCGGCCGGGCGCTGCGGCCCCTGGACGCCGATGCAGGAGCGGGCACCCGGCTCCGACCGGTGGAGCGCCGAGGTCACCCCCGGCATCGAGGGCCGCTGGACGTTCACCGTCGAGGCCTGGTCCGATCCGGTCACCACCTGGCGGCGGCATGCCGCCATCAAGATCCCGGCGGGGATCGACACCGAGCTGATGCTCGCCGAGGGCGCCGAGCTCCATGAGCGGGCGGCCGCGGAGGTCCCCAAGAGCGACGGCCGTGAGGCGGTGCTCGCCGCCGTGGACGCGCTGCGCGACGCCGGGCGGCCCGCCGCGGCCCGGCTGGCCGCGGCGCTCGCCCCGCAGGTCACCGAGGCGCTGGCCCGCCATCCGCTGCGCGAACTGCTCACCGTCTCGCGTCCGATGCCGCTGGTCGTCGAGCGCCGGCGGGCCCTGTACGGCTCGTGGTACGAGCTCTTCCCGCGCTCCGAGGGCGCCGCCGTCACCCCGGACGGCACGGCCGTCAGCGGCACCCTGCGCACCGCCGCCGACCGGCTGCCGGCCGTCGCCGCCATGGGCTTCGACGTGGTCTATCTCCCGCCCGTCCACCCCATCGGCACCGCCTTCCGCAAGGGCCCCAACAACGCGCTCACCGCCGGCCCGGACGATGTCGGCTCCCCCTGGGCCATCGGCTCACCGGCCGGCGGCCATGACGCCCTCCACCCGGACCTGGGCACCTTCGACGACTTCGCACACTTCGTCCGCACCGCCCGTGACCTGCGGATGGAGGTCGCCCTGGACTTCGCGCTCCAGTGCTCCCCGGACCACCCCTGGGTCACCCTGCACCCCCAGTGGTTCCACCACCGCGCGGACGGCTCGATCGCCTACGCCGAGAACCCGCCGAAGAAGTACCAGGACATCTACCCCCTGGCCTTCGACACCGACTTCCGGGGGCTGGTCCGCGAGACCGAACGCGTACTGCGCTTCTGGATGGCCAAGGGCGTCCGGATCTTCCGGGTGGACAATCCCCACACCAAGCCGGTGGCCTTCTGGGAGAAGGTGATCGGCGACATCAACCGCACCGATCCGGACGTGCTCTTCCTCGCCGAGGCGTTCACCCGCCCGGCCATGCTGCACACCCTCGCGCAGATCGGCTTCCACCAGTCGTACACCTACTTCACCTGGCGTAACACCAAGCAGGAGCTGACCGACTACCTCACCGAACTGACCGGCGAGAGCGCCTGCTACCTGCGGCCCAATTTCTTTGTGAACACCCCCGACATCCTGCACGCCTACCTCCAGGAGGGCGGCCGCCCCGCCTTCGAGGTACGCGCCGTACTGGCCGCCACCCTGTCCCCCACCTGGGGTGTCTACGCCGGATATGAGCTCTGCGAGTCGACGCCGGTACGCCGCGGCAGCGAGGAGTACCTGGACTCGGAGAAGTACCAACTCAGGCCGCGCGACTGGGATGCGGCGGCCCGGGAGGGACGCACCATCGCCCCCCTGATCACCACGCTCAACCGCATCCGCCGCCGGCACCCTGCCCTTCAGCAGCTGCGCCAGCTGCATTTCCACCACGTCGACAACGAGGCCGTCCTCGCCTACTCCAAGCGCGAGGGGAACGGCGACCGCGCCGACACGGTGCTCACGGTGGTCAACCTCGACCCGCACCACACCCACGAGGCGACGGTGTCGTTGGACATGCCGGAACTCGGCCTCGGCCGGCACGAGTCCTTTCCGGTGCGCGACGAGCTCACCGGCGACACCTACCACTGGGGCAGGGACAACTATGTGCGCCTGGAGCCGGGCCGCTCACTCGCGCCCGCCCATGTGCTGTCGCTGCGACCGTCCTCACCGATCGGAGGGTCACCCAATTGATCGTCAATGAGCCTGTCCCCGACACATTCGAGGACACCCCGGCGAAGGACCGCGATCCCGACTGGTTCAAACGGGCCGTTTTCTACGAAGTCCTGGTGCGCTCTTTCCAGGACAGCAATGGCGACGGCATCGGCGACCTCAAGGGCATCACGGCCAAGCTCGACTATCTGCAATGGCTGGGGGTGGACTGCCTCTGGCTGCCGCCGTTCTTCAAATCCCCGCTGCGGGACGGCGGTTACGATGTCGCCGACTACACCGCGGTGCTCCCCGAATTCGGTGACCTGGCCGATTTCGTGGAATTCGTGGACGCCGCACACCACCGCGGTATGCGGGTCATCATCGACATGGTGATGAACCACACCAGCGACCAGCACCCGTGGTTCCAGGAATCGCGCACGGACCCCGAGGGGCCGTACGGCGACTATTACGTCTGGGCCGACGACGACAAGCAGTACGCCGACGCCCGCATCATCTTCGTCGACACCGAGGCCTCCAACTGGACCTTTGACCCGGTCCGCAAGCAGTACTACTGGCACCGCTTCTTCTCCCACCAGCCGGATCTCAACTACGAGAACCCGGCGGTCCAGGAAGAGATGATCTCCGCCCTGCGTTTCTGGCTCGATCTGGGGATCGACGGTTTCCGGCTGGACGCGGTGCCGTACCTCTACGCCGAGGAGGGCACCAACTGCGAGAATCTCCCCGCCTCGCACGCCTTCCTCAAGCGGGTCCGGGCGGAAATCGACGCGCATTACCCGGACACCGTGCTGCTGGCCGAGGCCAATCAGTGGCCGGAGGATGTCGTCGACTACTTCGGTGATTACGGCGTCGGCGGCGACGAATGCCATATGGCCTTCCACTTCCCGGTCATGCCGCGCATCTTCATGGCGGTACGCCGCGAATCGCGCTATCCGGTCTCGGAAATCCTCGCCAAGACCCCGGCGATTCCGTCCGGCTGCCAGTGGGGCATCTTCCTGCGCAACCACGACGAGCTGACCCTCGAAATGGTCACGGACGAAGAGCGCGACTACATGTACGCGGAGTACGCCAAGGATCCGCGGATGCGGGCCAATATCGGCATTCGCCGGCGGCTGGCCACGCTGCTCGACAACGACCGCAATCAGATCGAGCTCTTCACGGCCCTGCTGCTGTCCCTGCCGGGTTCGCCGATCCTCTATTACGGCGACGAGATCGGCATGGGTGACAACATCTGGCTCGGCGACCGGGACGCGGTGCGCACCCCGATGCAGTGGACGCCGGACCGCAACGCCGGCTTCTCCTCCTGCGACCCGGGCCGGCTCTTCCTGCCGACCATCATGGATCCCGTCTACGGCTACCAGGTCACCAATGTCGAGGCCGCGATGAGTTCGCCCTCCTCGCTGCTGCACTGGACCCGGCGGATGATCGAGATCCGTAAGCAGAATCCGGCGTTCGGGCTCGGCAGCTACACCGAGCTGTCCTCCACGAACCCGGCGGTGCTGGCCTTCCTGCGGGCGGCGCCGGGCACCGGCGGCGCGGATGACGACCTGGTGCTGTGCGTGCACAACTTCTCGCGCTTCGCCCAGCCCACGGAGCTGGACCTGCGGTCGTTCAGCGGCCGCCATCCGGTGGAACTCATCGGCGGCGTCCGCTTCCCCGCCATCGGGGAGCTGCCGTATCTGCTGACCCTCGCCGGCCACGGCTTCTATTGGTTCCGGCTGCGCAGAAATTCCGGTTAGCGCCGGTGCCCTGACCGGGCACGGGCGCCGGAAAGACGCCCGTACGCGGCCACCCGGCACGTACGGGCGTTTTTTGACCTTTCGTTCGGGCAGTCTCCCTTTTACCGCACGGGCCGGGTGAGCCACCGCCGGTCCCCCGGCTCGGGAGGGGCCCGCCGCGCAGCGGAACAGCGCACGCCGGAAGACCGCTGCCACACGGACGCTCCCGCCCGCTCGGGCGTGTCCGCAAGGTCCCGTCATCCGCGCGAGCCGGACGGGACCTTGCGGACACGGCCGAGCCCCGGGACTCCGTCTGGGGGTACCCCCACCGCGCCGCCGCACAGTCAAGGCCGCATTCCGGGACACTTCGTCCTATATGTCGTGTGCCCGGGGAAAGGACGCGACGCCATGTCGGACACCGCCTCGACCCGTGCCACCCGCAACACCCCTGATCGCCGCCCGCTCGTCTCCGCCCCCGATCTGCTGTCCTCGCTGGTCCCTCTGCTCGCCGACTGGGTGCCCCGCCAGCGCTGGTTCGCCGGCAAGGGGCGGCTGGTCACCGGCTTCACCCTGCTCTCGGCGACCGAGCTGCTGCCGTGCACCGGCGACGGCACCGCACCGGGCCTGCTGCAACTGCTCGTCCGCGCCCAGCAGAGCGCACCACCGAGCCGGACACCGGCCGGCGGCGACCGCTACCAGCTTCTGCTGGGGGTGCACCCGGCGCCGCCGCCCCAGCTGGCGCCCGCCGTGATCGGGCGCCCCGGCGGCGGACCACTGCGCGGCCGCACCGTCTATGACGCACTGCTCGACAGCCGGCTGTGCGGGCTGCTGCTGGAGCGGCTGCGGGTCCCGGGCCGGCTCGGCGCGCTGCGCTTCTGCCGGGAGCCCGATGCCGACATCCCCACCGGGCTGCCGGGCCGGCCGATCGCCGTCGAGCAGTCCAACTCCTCGATCGTCTACGGCGATTCGTTCATCCTGAAGGTCTTCCGGCGGGTCGAACCGGGCATCAACCCGGACCTGGAGCTGCCGCGCGCGCTCGCGGACGCCAAGTGCGCTCGGGTGCCCGCGCCCGCGGCTTGGTTCGAGTCGGCGGCCCCCGACGAGGGCGGCGAGCCGACCACGCTGGGTGTGCTCCAGCCCTTCCTGCCGGGTTCGGCGGACGGCTGGCAGCTGGCGCTGAACGCGCTGGCCGTACGCGCCGACTTCACCGGCTCGGCGCGGGCGCTCGGCCATGCCACCGCCGAGGTGCACACCGCGCTCGCCCAGACGCTGCCGACCACCGAGCTGCGCCGCCCGCAGCTGGAGGTGATCGCCGCCCAGATGACCGAGCGGCTGACGGCCACCGCCCGCGCCGTGCCCGTGCTCCAGCCCTACCGGGCCCGGCTGCGTACCGCCTTCGACGCGCTGGCCGCGATCGGCCACGACGGCCGCAGCTGGGCCGCCCAGCGCATCCACGGCGATCTGCACCTGGGCCAGGCGCTGCGCTCCGCCGACGAGGGCCGCTGGTCGCTGATCGACTTCGAGGGCGAACCGGCCCGCCCGCTCGCCGAGCGGCGCCGGCCGCAGCCCGCGGTGCGCGATGTCGCGGCGATGCTGCGCTCCTTCGACTACGCCGCGCGCAGCGGGCCGGCGGGCGGCGACCCCTGGTCGCTGGAGTGGGCGCGGCGCACCCGGGACGCCTACTGCCTCGGCTATGCGGAGGCCGGCGGGCTCGATCCGCGCTCCGCGCCCGAACTGATGCGCGCCTATGAGACCGACAAAGCCGTCTACGAAGTGCTCTACGAGGCCCGGCACCGGCCCGACTGGCTGGCCGTCCCGATGGCCGCCATCCGGCGCCTGGCGGCGGGCGGGGAGCGGGCCGCGGGCATGGACGGGACCGGCCCGTCCCGCGCCGCCGGACCCGACGGCCGGGGGTGAGGGGGCCGCAGCCGAACCGCCGCACCGCCGCCCGTCCGCCCCCGAGACCCGACCGCTGCCCCGCCCCGAGGAGGCCCTCTCGTGACCGCCCGCCCCACGCCCGCCCATTCCGCCGGACCCCCCGCCGGCCCTCCGTCACCCGCCACCGATGCGGCCGGAATGGCTGCCTCACCCACCTCGGGATCTCCGGCGTCCCGCCCCACCCCTCCCGGCACTCCTCCCGGCACCGCGCCCGCCCCGGGTACGGCCTACGGCAGCGCGGCGGGACGGCCCGGCCACACGGCCGCGCCCCGGACGGCGGCCGGCGGCGCCGCGACGAGCGGTGGGAACACCGCCGGTCCCACCTTCGCCGCCCGGCCGGCCGGCCTCCGGGACCCGGCCGCGGCGCCCGGCCGGACCGGCGGGCCCGCGGGCCCGCCCAGGACGGAGCAGCCGAAGGGCAGCCACGGGGTGCGGGCCGCCGCACCGCTGTCCGACGAGGACCGCGGCCGGCTGCTGGGCGGTGCCCATCACGATCCGCACGGGCTGCTCGGCGCCCATCCCGTACGCGGCGGGCTGCTCCTGCGGGTCCTGCGGCCGTATGCGAAGGGCGTCACCGTCCTGGCGAAGGGGCTGCGGGCCGATCTGCCGGCCGAGGGGGACGGGCTGTTCGCCGGGGTACTGCCGCTGCGCACCGTCCCGGACTACGAGCTGCTGGTCGACTACGGCGACCACACCGTGACCGTGCAGGACCCGTATCGCTTTCTGCCCGCCCTCGGCGAGCTGGATCTGCATCTGTTCGGTGAGGGCCGGCACGAGCAGCTGTGGCAGGCGCTCGGCGCGCGGATCATGGAGCACCAGGGCGTGACCGGCACCCGATTCACGGTCTGGGCCCCGAACGCCCAGGGCGTCCGGGTCGTCGGCGACTTCAACTACTGGGACGGCACCGGCTTCCCGATGCGCTCGCTCGGCTCGTCCGGGGTCTGGGAGCTCTTCCTCCCGGGCCTCGGCGAGGGCGAGCTGTACAAGTTCGAGATCACCCGGCCGGACGGCTCCCGGACGGTGCGTGCCGACCCGATGGCCCGGCGGACCGAGTGTCCGCCGGCCACCGCCTCGATCGTGGAGGCGTCGCACTACCACTGGAACGACGCCGACTGGATGGCCCGGCGCGGCGCGCGGCCCGTGCACGAGGCCCCGTTCTCCGTCTACGAGGTGCATCTCCCCTCCTGGCGCCCCGGCCTGACCTACCGCCGGCTGGCCGCGCAGCTCCCCGGTTACGTCAAGGACCTGGGCTTCACCCACGTCGAGTTCATGCCGGTCTCCGAGCATCCCTTCGGTGGCTCCTGGGGCTATCAGGTGACCGGGTTCTACGCGCCCACCGCGCGGATGGGCACCCCGGACGACTTCCGGTTCCTGATCGACGCGCTGCACCGGGCCGGCATCGGGGTGCTGATGGACTGGGTGCCGGCGCACTTCCCGCGCGATGACTGGGCGCTGGCGGAGTTCGACGGGCGCCCGCTCTACGAGCCGCAGGATCCGGCACGGGCCGCGCACCCGGACTGGGGGACCCTGGAGTTCGACTACGGCCGTACCGAGGTCCGTAACTTCCTGGTCGCCAACGCCGTCTACTGGTGCGAGGAGTTCCATATCGACGGTCTCCGGGTGGACGCCGTCGCCTCGATGCTCTATCTCGACTACTCCCGCGAGGACGGCGGCTGGACACCGAATGAGCACGGTGGCCGGGAGAACCTCGATGCGGTCGCCTTCCTCCAGGAGATGAACGCGACGGTCTACCGCCGCTGCCCCGGCGTCGTCACCATCGCCGAGGAGTCCACGGCCTGGGACGGCGTCACCCGCGCCACGCACCATGCCGGGCCCGGCGGCTTCGGCGGTCTGGGCTTCGGCCTGAAGTGGAACATGGGCTGGATGCACGACTCCCTCGGCTATGTCTCCAAGGATCCGGTGCACCGGAAGTACCACCACGGCGAGATGACCTTCTCCATGATCTACGCCTACTCCGAGAACTATGTGCTGCCGATCTCCCATGACGAGGTGGTGCACGGCAAGCGCGCCCTGGTGTCGAAGATGCCCGGTGACTGGTGGCAGCAGCGCGCCGGCCACCGGGCCTACCTCGGCTTCATGTGGGCCCACCCCGGTAAGCAACTCCTCTTCATGGGGCAGGAGTTCGCCCAGGGCGCGGAGTGGGCGGAGAGTCATGGACCGGACTGGTGGCTGCTCGACTCCTCGTACGAGGCGGAGCCGGACCACCGGGGCGTACGCGATCTCGTGCGCGAGCTGAACCGTCATTACGCCGCCACGCCCGCGCTGTGGGAGCGCGACACCGACCCGGCCGGTTTCTCCTGGATCGACGGCGAGGCGAGCGAGGACAATGTCTTCCCCTTCCTGCGCTTCGCCGCCGACGATTCCCCGCTGATCTCGGTCACCAACTTCTCCCCCGTCGTCCGCCGGGCCTACCGGCTCGGTGTCCCCGACCGTCTCCCCGCCTGGCGCGAGGTTCTCAACACCGATGACCCGCGCTACGGCGGCAGCGGCGTCGGCAACCCCGGCATCCTGAAGGCCGAACCCACTCCCTGGAACGGCCGCTCCGCCTCCCTCGCCCTGGTGCTTCCCCCCTTGGCCACCCTCTGGCTACGACCGTCCTGATCCCTCACGGCTGATGGTTGTCGGACCCTGCTGCCACTGCTGCGACTCCCCCGCCGTACAGATCCGTCCCCCACGTCGCTATGGCCCGTTCCTCCTTGTTCGTACCCCCGCGCGGCCGGCGCCGGCCGACCGCGTTCTCCCTGTCATCTGCATGGTGCCAGGGGGCACTGACAATCCCTCCGCGGCCAGGAAACGCGCAGGTCGGAGCGGTAGTTGAGGGCGATGGCGGCGGGGTGCGCCGAAGGGGCGGGTGCCGTGTCCGGCACCCGCCCCTTCTCCCCTCCTGAGGCCCGGGGTCAGACCTTGGCGGACTCCTTCTCCGCGCCGCCGTCCCGCGGCGTGACGACCGGCGCGGCGGCCGGCTGCGGGTGCGCGTCGACGGCCGGCGTCTTCTCGTCGAACGGCACCTGTCCGGCGAGCACTTCGGCCACCCGGCTCTTGTCGATCTCCTTGGTCCAGGTACCGATGAGCACGGTGGCCACCGCGTTGCCGGCGAAGTTGGTCAGGGCGCGCGCCTCGCTCATGAAGCGGTCGATACCGACGATCAGGCCGACACCGTCGACCAGTTCGGGGCGGTGCGACTGGAGACCGCCGGCCAGCGTCGCCAGGCCCGCGCCGGTGACGCCGGCCGCCCCCTTCGACGCGATGACCATGAACACCAGCAGCGAGATCTGCTGCCCGAGCGGGAGTGGCTTGCCCATCGCCTCGGCCACGAACAGCGAGGACATCGTCAGGTAGATGGCGGTGCCGTCGAGGTTGAAGCTGTAGCCGGTGGGGACGGTGATGCCGACCACCGGCTTGCTGACGCCCAGGTGCTCCATCTTCGCGATCAGCCGGGGCAGCGCCGACTCCGAGGAGGAGGTGGACAGGATCAGCAGGAATTCCCGGCCGAGGTACTTCAGCAGCAGGAAGATGTTGACGCCCGCGACCAGCCGGAGCAGCGCGCCGAGCACCACGATCACGAACAGCAGACAGGTGACGTAGAAGCCGACCATGATGACGGCGAGGGACTTCAGCGCGTCCAGGCCGGTCTCGCCGACCACCGCCGCGATGGCGCCGAAGGCACCCACCGGCGCCGCCCACATGATCATGGCCAGGACCCGGAAGACCAGCTTCTGGAGGTGCCCGACACCGCGCAGCACCGGCTCGCCCGCCGAGCCCAGCGCCTGGAGACCGAAGCCGACGAGCAGCGCCACCAGCAGCGTCTGGAGCACCTCGCCCTGGGTGAAGGCGGAGACCAGCGTCTTGGGGATCATGCCGAGCAGGAAATCGGGCAGCGACTCGCCGCCGCCCTCGGTCTGGGCGTGTCCGGCGTGCTTGACGGTCTCGGTCAGGTGGAGGCCGGAGCCGGGGTCCAGCAGGTTGCCGACGACCAGGCCGATGGCGAGCGCGACGGTGGACATCACCATGAAGTAGCCGAGGGCCAGTCCGCCGACCGCACCGACCTTGGCGGCCTTCCGCACCGAGCCGACCCCCAGCACGATGGTGCAGAAGATGACCGGCGAGATCATCATCTTGATCAGGTTCACGAACCCGGTGCCGAGCGGCTTGAGCTGGACGGCGACACCGGGCGCGGCGAAGCCCACGACGATGCCGAGCAGCACCGCCCCGATCACGGCGATGTAGAGGAAATGGGTCCGGTCCCGCTTCACGGGCGCGGTCTCCTCGGTGGTGCCCCCACGCGGCGGGGTCTGTGCAGCCACGGCTGCCTCCTCGGTCTACGGCTGTGCGCTGATCTGCGGCGCTGTCACACCACAAGTTCCGGTGACTATGCACGCCACTGTGGCGCCCGTCACCCTTGCGTACATTTCGTTCACGTAAAAGTGACCGTGCAGACGGTTTCCCGGTCACCGTGCAGACTGTTCTGCATGCGACTCCCCCGACCCCGCCCGTCCCGCCGGCTGCGCGGCCCCCGCAGCCTGGCCGGGCAGCTGTTCGCCATGCAGGTGGTGCTGGTGGCGGTGGTCGTCATGGGCTGCGCGCTCTTCGCGTACGTCAGCGCCGGCCGGCAGGCGGAGGAGACCGCGCGGCGGCAGGCGACCGCGGCGGCCACCGCCGTGGCCGACTCCCCGGCGGTGGTGGCGGCGGCCCGCACCAAGGACCCGACGGCCGCGCTCCAGCCGTACAGCGAACGGCTGCGGCACGACGCCGGGGTCGACTTCGTGGTGATCATGTCGCCGAAGGGCATCCGCTGGACGCACCCCGAGCCGTCCGCGATCGGCAAGAAGTACTTCGGGCACATCGGCCCGGCGCTGCGCGGCGAGATCTTCCCGGAGACGCATCTGGGGGTGCTCGGGCCGTCCGTACGGGTCGTCGCGCCGGTGCACGACCCCGGGCGCGGCGGCCGGATCACGGCGCTGGTCAGCTCCGGGATCACCATCGAGACGATCAGTGAGCAGCTGCGTGACCAGGTGCTGGCGCTGGTGGGCGTGGCCGCCGCGGCGCTGGCGCTCGGCGGCCTGGGGACGTATGTGATCAACGCCCGGCTGCGGCGGCACACCCACGGGATGAACGCCGGGGAACTCAGCCGGATGCACGACTACCACCAGGCCGCGCTGCACGCCGTACGCGAGGGGCTGCTGATGATCGACGGGCAGCGCAGGGTCGCCCTGATCAACGACGGCGGGCGGGAGCTGCTGGGGCTGTCCGACGACGCGGTGGGCCGCCGCGTCACCGAGCTGGGACTGCCGGAGCCGCTGACCGAGGCGCTGCTGGAGCCCGGCCCGCGGGTCGACGAGCTTCAGCTGACCGGTGAGCGGGTCCTGGTCGTCAACTCCTCGCCGGTCTCCGGCGGTGAGCGGCGGGGCAGTGTCGTGACCCTGCGTGATCACACCGAACTCCAGGCACTCTCCGGGGAGTTGGACTCGGTGCGCGGCTTCACCGAGGCGCTGCGTTCGCAGGCCCACGAGGCCGCCAACCGGCTGCACACCGTGGTCTCGCTGATCGAACTGGGGCGGGCCGAGGAGGCCGTGGAGTTCGCCACCGCGGAACTGGAACTGGCACAGGCGCTGACCGACCAGGTGGTCGGCGCGGTCGCCGAGCCGGTGCTGGCGGCGCTGCTGCTCGGCAAGGCGGCGCAGGCCAACGAGCGCGGTGTGGAACTGACGCTGACGCCCGACAGCCGGATCGACGACGGGCTGCTGCCGCCCGGTCTGCCGGCCCGCGATCTGGTCACCGTGCTGGGCAATCTGCTGGACAACGCCATCGACGCCGCCGCGCCCACCCAGGAGCACGGCGCCACCGAACCGCCCCGGGTGCGGGTCACCGCACGGGCGGCCGGGGGCGAGCTGCTGCTGCGGGTGGCGGACACCGGGCCGGGGGTGGCCGCGGAGGCCGCCGAGGAGATCTTCCGCCGGGGCTGGAGCACCAAGCCGGGCACGGCGACGCCCGCCCGGGGCCGCGGGCTGGGCCTGGCCCTGGTCCAGCAGGCGGTCCGCCGCAACGGCGGCACCGTCGCGCTGGACCGGGCGGCGGGGGGCGGCGCGCGGTTCACCGTACGGCTGCCGCTGCGGGCGGGGGCCGCGAGATGAGCTGCCGGCCGCCCTGCGCGGACCGCCCGGCGGCGAGAGGATGGCTGCGGTGACCCCCTCCGACATCCGGGTCCTCGTCGTCGAGGACGATCCGGTCGCGGCCGATGCCCACGCCCTGTACGTGGCGCGGGTGCCCGGCTTCACCGTCTCCGGCACCGTGCACTCCGGCGCCGACGCCCGCCGCCACCTCGATCAGCACACCGTCGATCTGCTGCTGCTCGACCTCTACCTGCCCGACGGCCACGGGCTCCAGCTGGTGCGTACGCTGCGCGCGGCCGGGCACACCGCCGACATCATCGCGGTCACCTCCGCCCGGGATCTGACGATGGTGCGCGAGGGCGTCTCGCTGGGCGTGGTGCAGTACGTCCTCAAGCCGTTCACCTTCGCCACCCTGCGCGACCGGCTCACCCGCTATGCGGAGTTCCGGGCCGCCACCGGCGAGGCCAGCGGGCAGGACGAGGTGGACCGGGCGATCGCCGCGCTGCGGGCACCGCGTCCGGCCGCGCTGCCCAAGGGGCTGACCGCCGCCACCCTCCAGGCGGTGACCACGGTGCTGCGGGCCGCCGGAAGCGGGCTGACGGCGACCGAGGCCGCCGCCGACGTGGGCATCTCCCGGATCACCGCCCGCCGTTATCTCGAATATCTCGTGGAGAGCGGCCGGGCCGCCCGCGCCCCGCAGTACGGCCAGGTGGGCCGTCCGGAATTGCGCTATCGCTGGTCGGGCCATTGACCCACTGTGACCGGTGACTTACTTTCAGCGGGCAGGACACCGTGGTTAGTTGGAGGTCGTGCCGTGCGCCCCACCGCCCCGCTGATGCTTCTCGCCGCCACCGTCGTGGCCGCCGGCACGCTCACCGCCTGCGGCAGCGGGTCCGGGAGCGACACCGGCACCGTCAAGGTCGCCTTCATCAAGGACACCAACGGCAAGGTCACCGTCCGGGACGACTATGTCCGGCTGGTGGCGCGGCAGTTCGAGAAGGAACACCCCGGCAAGAAGGTCCGGCTCATCCCGATCCAGGCGTCCGAGAACGACTACTACACCAAGATCCAGCAGATGATGCGCTCCCCGCGGACCGCGCCGGATGTGGTCTACGAGGACACCTTCCTGGTCAACTCCGATATCACCGCGGGGCTGTTGCGGCCGCTGGATCTCTATCTGCGCACCTGGGACGACTGGCGGCAGTTCCAGCCGGCCGCGAAGGCGGCGGCCAAGGGGCAGGACGGCCGGACGTACGGCGTCCCGGACGGTACGGACACCCGCGGACTGTGGTTCAACAAGAAGATCTTCAAGAAGGCCGGACTGCCCGCCGACTGGCGGCCCCGGACCTGGGACGAGGTGCTGGACGCGGCCCGCACGGTCCAGCGCAAGGTCCCCGGCGTCATCCCGCTGAACGTCTTCACCGGCAAGGGCGCCGGCGAGGCCGCCGTGATGCAGGGCTTCGAGATGCTGCTCTACGGCACCGGCGAGCACCAGCTCTACGACCCGGGTGCGAAGAAATGGGTCACCGGCACCCGGGGCTTCCGGGACAGCCTGACGTTCCTCGACACGGTCTACAAGGAGCGGCTCGGGCCCGATGTCTCCGATGCGCTCAGCCCCAACATCCAGACCAATGTGGCCGCCGAGCTGCTGCCCGAGGAGAAGCTCGCGATCGACCTCGACGGCTCCTGGCTGGGCCAGCAGTGGCAGAAGACGGGCGGCGGCAACCCCTGGCCCGAGTGGTCGGCCACGCTCGGGCAGGCCCCGTTCCCCACTCAGCACGGCGCCCCGCCCGGCAAGGTCAGCCTGGCCGGCGGCTGGACGTGGTCGGTGCCGCGGAAGGCCCAGCAGCCCGATCTGGCCTGGAAGTTGATCGAGACCTTCCAGTCGAAGCCGAACGCCCTGGAATGGTGCGTACGCGGCGCCCAGATCGCGGTGCGCAAGGACGTGGCGGCCGACCCCCGCTACCGGACGTCGGTGCCCGGCATCGGCTTCTTCACCGGTCTGGTCGGGGTCAGCCGGTACCGGCCCGCGCTGCCCGAGTACCCCCGGGTGGCCGCGGCGATCGGCGAGGCGATGGAGGCGGTCACCGCCGATGACGCCTCGCCGGACAAGGCGGCCGCTGACTATGACACGACGCTGAAGTCCCTGGTCGGCGGCCGCACGGTCGCCAAGCCGTGACCAGCGCCGTCGCCCGGGCCGCGGCCCGCGCCCGGCGGCCCGGGGCCCGGCACGCCGGCGGCCCGCGGACCCTGCTGCTGCGCTGGTCCCCGCTCGTCCCGGCCACCGTCCTGCTGCTGCTCTTCCTCGTCGGCCCGATCGGCTACTGCGTCCTCATCGCCTTCACCGACACCCAGCTGACCGGCCAGGAGTCGGCGTCCTTCGTCGGGCTGGCCAACTTCCGCCACGCCTTCGGCGATCCGGCCTTCCGCAACGCCGTGGTGCTCACCCTGGTGTTCACCGTGCTCTCCTCGCTCGTCGGGCAGAACACCCTGGGGCTGGCACTGGCCGGGCTGATGCGCCGCGCGTCACGGCCGGTACGGGCGCTGACCGGCGCGATGGTGATCACCGCCTGGGTGCTGCCGGAGATCGTGGCGGGCTTCTTGCTCTACACCTTCTTCGAGCGCCGCGGCACCCTCAACGCCCTGCTCGACCAGCTCCATCTGCCCGCCCAGAACTGGCTGTTCACACTGCCCATCGTGGCCGTGTCGTTCGCCAACGTCTGGCGCGGTACGGCCTTCTCGATGCTGATCTACTCCGCGGCGCTGGCCGGGATCCCCCAGGAGGTCACCGAGTCCGCCGAGGTCGACGGGGCGGGCGGGCTGCGGCGGCTGTGGCACATCACGCTCCCGATGATCCGCCGCTCCATCGGCACCAATCTGATGCTCAACACCCTTCAGACGCTCTCCGTCTTCGGGCTGATCTGGGTGATGACCCGGGGCGGCCCGGGCAACCGCAGCCAGACGCTGCCGGTGTTCATGTACGACCAGGCGTTCCTGAAGTCCCTGATCGGCTACGGCACCGCGGTGGCCCTGCTGTTGCTGCTGGTGGGGGCGCTGTTCTCGGTCGTTTATCTGCGCCTGCTGCGCGAGGAGGTCTGACCGTGCGGCTCCCCCGCCACCGGCACCGGCTGGCCGCCGACGCCGGGCTGCTGGTCGTCGCGGTGGCGTTCGCGGTGCCGCTGGTCTGGCTGGTGCTGGCGTCGCTGGACACGGAGGCGACACTGCGGGTGCGGCTGCCCACGTCCCCGACGCTGCACAACTTCTCGGCGGTGCTGACCGACGAGATCACCTTCACCCCGATGCTCAACAGCCTGCTGATCTGCGGCGGCGCGACCCTGCTGACGGTGGTCTGCGCGGCGCTCGCCGCCTATCCGCTCTCCCGCTTCCGCTCCCGGCTGACCCGTCCGTACCTGCTCACCGTCCTGTTCTCCACCTGTCTGCCGGTCACCGCGGTGATGGTCCCGGTCTACGGGCTCTTCGTGCAGGTCGATCTGATCGACACCCGGTACGGCACCGCGCTGTTCCTGGCCGCCGCCCAACTCCCGTTCGCCATCTGGCTGATGAAGAACTTCATGGACGGGGTGCCGAAGGTCCTGGAGGAGGCGGCGTGGACGGACGGCGCCTCCTGGCCGCAGACCCTGCTGCGGGTGATCCTGCCGCTGATGGGCCCCGGCGTCGCCGTCGTCGCGATCTACACCTTCATCATGATGTGGGGGAATTTCTTCGTCCCCTTCATGCTGCTGCTCTCCCCCGAGCAACTGCCCGCCTCGGTCAGCATTTTCACGTTCTTCGGCAATTACGGCGCCATTGCCTTCGGCGAACTGGCGGCCTTCTCGATCCTGTACTCGACACCGGTCGTCGTGCTGTACATCCTTATCTCCGGACGGCTCGGCGGCGGCTTCGCACTCGGCGGTGCCGTGAAGGGCTGAAAAGCCTGTCCACCGGAAAGCGCCGAGGCCGGAACGGGAAACCGGCCGGTTAGGAGCTTCCTACGACTTTCCGGCTTGGGTATCCGCACGATAGGTGCCGCCGGACTCCGTCACTTACCGTGTGCCGGTGAACACGCCCGCCGGGGAGCCCCGCCGTCCCCCTTTCGACGCCGCGGCCGCCCGCCGCCTCCGTGAGGCCCTCGGCATGACGCCCGCCCATGTCGCCTACGGCATAGCGGCCGCCTTCGGCCTACGGATCACTCCCGAAACGGTGGCGTCCTGGGAACGGGCGGAGAGCTCCCCCACGGAGGCCGAACTGACCGCGCTGGCCGGTGCCCTGTGGTGCGCACCGGGCGAGCTGCTCGGCGCACCGGGCACCCTGCGCGAATACCGGCTGGCGCTCGGCCTCGCCCCGGCGGACCTCGCGCTGCGTATCGGCATGGAGGCGGGCGCTTACGAGCGGCTGGAGGCCGGCGGGACCTGGCACGGCAACGACCGGCAGGCCGCGGCGCTCGCCGAGGTGCTGCGGCTGCCGCTGCCCGCACTGCTCCGCTTCACCGGCCGGGACGGGAAGCTGGCCGAGCTGCTGACCAGCGCCGCCACCACCCGCTGGCAGGCCTATGTCCGGCCGGTCGGCAAGCTCGTACCGCTGCCGAAACCGCAGCTCCAGGACGTACTACAGGCCCTGCACGCCGAATATCAGACGACCATGGCCGCTACGCTCCACTGGGGCGACGGGGGCAGCGCCGAGGAATCCGGCCGGGCGGGGCGCGCCTTTCTCGCTGACATCGTGGCGGAATTCTGGGCCCGGGCGGGCGGCCGGGAATCCTGAGCGCGGCCGGGCGACCCTGACGCTTCCCGTCGGCCGCTGGGTGGACGGGCGTCCATCCAGAGAATGACGCCGGAACCCGTGATGGCACTTTCGACCGGTCCGGTTTTCGGTCCCTCCGGGTGAGGACTGCGCTGACCTGCACTCGAAGAATAGGAACGTCGAAATCTTCCGTTCTTCTCCAGGAGTCCCCGTGTCCCACGCGGCTGCTTTTCCGGGCTTTACCGGTTCCCCCACCTCCACCCGCGCCGCCGTCGCCGCCCGCGCCACGGACCTGAGCAAGGTCTACGGCCAGGGGGATACCCGCGTGGTCGCGCTGGACTCCGTCTCGGTCGAGTTCGGCAAGGGCCAATTCACCGCGATCATGGGCCCCTCCGGCTCCGGCAAGTCGACGCTGATGCACTGCATGGCCGGTCTGGACGCGATCTCGTCGGGCTCGGCCCGGATCGGCGATGTGGAGCTGGCGTCGCTGAACGACAAGCAGCTGACACGGCTGCGCCGGGACAAGATCGGCTTCATCTTCCAGGCGTTCAACCTGCTGCCGACGCTGACCGCGCTGGAGAACATCACGCTGCCCATGGACATCGCGGGCCGTAAGCCGGACCGGGAGTGGGTCAGCCGCGTGGTCGAGACCGTCGGCCTGTCCGGACGTCTGGCGCACCGGCCGGCCCAGCTCTCCGGCGGCCAGCAGCAGCGGGTCGCGGTCGCCCGGGCGCTGGCCGCCCAGCCGGAGATCATCTTCGCCGACGAGCCGACCGGCAACCTCGACTCCCGCTCCGGCGCCGAAGTGCTGGGCTTCCTGCGGGAGTCGGTACAGGCCATGAACCAGACGGTGGTGATGGTCACCCATGACCCGGTCGCCGCCGGCTACGCGGACCGGGTGGTCTTCCTCGCGGACGGCCGGATCGTCGAGGAGCTCCACGAGCCGACCGCGGACACGGTCCTGGACCGGATGCGGCTCTTCGACGCCAAGGGCCGTACGAGCTGACGCCGGACGCCCGGCACCTCACCCTCCCTCTCCCGCACCGGACCAGGACTGACACCACCACCATGCTGCGAACCGCCCTGCGCAACGTCCTTGCGCACAAAGCCCGATTGATGATGACCGCGCTCGCGGTCCTGCTCGGCGTCGCCTTCGTCGCCGGCACCCTCATCTTCAGCGACACCGTCGGCGAGGCCGTCAAGAAGGCCTCCGCCAAGAACCTGTCGGGGGTGGCCGTCTCCGTCAAGGCCCTCGACGACGAGAACGCCCCCGTCACCGGCAGGGGCGGCAAGCGCACCACCGCCCTCGACGACAAGCTGGCGGACACCGTCCGCGCACTGCCCGGTGTGCAGTCCGTCCGCCGCAATGTCACCGGCACGGCCACCCTCGCCGGGCCGGACGGCATACCGATCGGCAACGGCTGGCAGAACATCGCCGCCAACTTCCAGCCGGACAAGGACGGCCACGACGCCCGCTACCCGCTGATGACGGGCCGCGGACCGACCTCCGCCGGCGAGATCGCGCTGGACGAGGCGACCGCGAAGGCGGCCGGCCACAAGGTGGGCGACACCGTGCGGTTCGCCACCGACGGCCCGGCGCTGACGAAGAAGCTGGTCGGCATCGTCACCACCGACGACCCGCAGGTGACCGCGGGCGGCAGCCTGGCGCTCTTCGACACCGCCACCGCGCAGAAGATGTATCTGCACCCCGGTCAGTACGACGAGCTGGTGGTGGCCGCCGCGCCCGGCGCCGATCAGCAGGCGCTGACCGCCAAGGTCCGCGAGGTGCTGCCCAAGAAGCGCGCCGAGGCGACCAGCGGCACCGAGCTGGCCGCCGAGCAGTCCCGGATGATCGCCGGCAAGAACGAGGCCCTGAGCCAGACCCTGCTGGTCTTCGCCGGTATCGCCCTGTTCGTCGGCGTCTTCATCATCGCCAACACCTTCACCATGCTGATCTCCCAGCGCAGCCGGGAAATCGCCCTGCTGCGCGCGATCGGCGCGTCCCGCCGGCAGGTGGTCCGCTCGGTCCTCGCCGAGGCGGCGCTGCTGGGCCTGGTCTCGTCGGCCATCGGCTTCGCGCTGGGCGCCGGTCTCGCGGTGGGCCTGCGGGCGGTGCTCAACGCGAACGGCGCGGGCTTCCCGAACGGACCGGTCATCATCAGCCCGACCGCGGTGCTCTCCGCGCTGGGCATCGGCGTCGTGGTGACCGTCCTGGCCGCCTGGCTGCCTTCCCGTAAGGCGGCGAAGATCGCCCCGGTGGAGGCGCTCAACACCGTCGAGGCGCCGCCGGCGATGCGCAGCCTGGTGATCCGCAACGCCCTGGGCGCGGTCATCACCGGCGCCGGTGTCGCGATCATGTTCTACGTCCGCACCCTGAAGGACGCCGACGGCCTGCCGGTCGCGATGGCGGGCGGGATGGTGACGCTGACCGGTGTCATCATCCTGGCGCCGCTGCTGTCGCGGCCCCTGGTCTCGCTGGCGGGCCTCGTCACCACCCGGCTCTTCGGCATCGGCGGCAAGCTGGCCAAGGAGAACGCGCTGCGCAACCCCCGCCGTACCGCGGCGACCGCCTCGGCGCTGATGATCGGCCTCACCCTGATCACCGGTATGACGGTCGTCGGGAACTCGGCGCAGCGGGCCATGGACGAGATGACGACCCGCGGGCTGAAGGCCGACTTCAAGGTCGGGACCTCGACGTACATCGGTCTGGACCCCGCGCTGACGCGGAAGGTGGCGGCCGTCCCGGGCGTCGAGGCGGCAGTTCCCATGAGCCGTGAGGCCTTCCAGGCCTCCGACACCCTCCTGGGCGTCAACGGCACCGACCTCGCCACGGTCGGCGAGGTCGCCCGGCTCGACTTCATCAGCGGTTCGCTGGCGCACGCCGGGGCCAACGACATCGCGGTCTCCCGGACGTCGGCCAAGGAGAACGGCTTGCACACCGGGGACACCCTGGACGGCACCTTCATCGAGGGCAAGAAGGCGAAGCTGAAGATCGTGGGGGTGTACGAGGACAACGAGGTGATCGGCAACACGATCGGCGCCGCCTCGCTGATGGAGTCGCACCTGACCTCGCCGAAGGTCGACGAGCTGCTGATCAAGACCGAGGGCGGCCGGACGGGTGACGCGCTGGAGAAGCCGATCCGGCACGCGCTCGGCGACAGCCCGCTGCTGAAGGTCCAGGACCACGCCGACCTGCGCAAGGAGAACGCCGGCGACATCGAGACCGTGATCTACATCTCCTACGGGCTGCTGGGCATGGCCGTCCTCATCGCGGTGGTGGGCGTCGTCAACACCCTGGCCATGTCGGTCTTCGAGCGGACCCGGGAGCTCGGGATGCTGCGGGCGATCGGGCTGGCCCGCGGCGGCATCAAGCAGATGGTCCGGCTGGAGTCGGTGGTCATCGCGCTGTTCGGCGCGTGCCTGGGGATCGGCGTGGGTGTCTTCCTCTCCTGGGCCGCCGGCAACCTGGTCAACGAGGGCCTGCCCACGTACGAGCTGCTGCTGCCCTGGGGCCGGCTCGCGCTCTTCGTGCTGATCGCGCTGGTCGTGGGGGTGCTGGCCGCGCTGTGGCCGGCCCGCCGGGCGGCCCGGCTGAACATGCTGGAGGCCATCGGCGCGCAGTGAGTGCGCAGACGAACGGCGGCGCGCCGTCCCTCGTCCGAGGGGAGGCGCGCCGCCGTCGTGTGTGCGTGAACCGCGGGGCTCAGAAGACCGACTCGGCCTCGTCCATCCGCCAGGCGGGCACCGTCTTGAGCTCGGTGACGGCCTCGGCCAGCGGCACCATCGTGATGTCGGTGCCGCGCAGGGCGGTCATCTTGCCGAAGTCGCCGCGGTGGGCGGCCTCGACGGCGTGCCAGCCGAAGCGGGTGGCGAGCACCCGGTCGTACGCGGTGGGGGTACCGCCGCGCTGCACATGGCCGAGAATGACCGGCCGGGCCTCCTTGCCGAGGCGCTTCTCCAGCTCGACGGCGAGGTGGTTGCCGATACCGGAGAACCGCTCGTGACCGAACTGGTCGATGGCGCCCTTCTTGTAGTCCATGGTCTCCTCGGCGGGGTGGGCCCCCTCCGCGACACAGACGACCGCGAACTTCTTGCCCCGGGCGAACCGCTCCTCGACCATCGTGACCAGGTCGTCGACGTCGAAGGGGCGCTCGGGCAGACAGATGCCGTGGGCGCCGCCGGCCATGCCGGACTCCAGCGCGATCCAGCCCGCGTGCCGTCCCATCACCTCGACGACCATGACCCGCTGGTGCGACTCCGCGGTGGTCTTGAGGCGGTCGATGGCCTCCGTCGCGACGCCGACGGCGGTGTCGAAGCCGAAGGTGCGGTCGGTGGAGGAGATGTCGTTGTCGATGGTCTTGGGGACGCCGACGACCGGCATCCCGGCGTCCGCCAGCATCCGCGCGGCCGTGAGGGTGCCCTCGCCGCCGATCGGGATCAGGACATCGATGCCGTAGTCCTTGGACATGTCCTTGGACTTCTCACAGGCCTCACGGAGCCGGTTGCGCTCCAGCCGGGACGAGCCGAGGATGGTGCCACCGCGGGCGAGGATGCCGCTGACCGCGTCGAGGTCGAGCTTGCGGAAGCGCCCCTCGAGCAGGCCCTTGAAGCCGTCCTCGAAACCTATGACCTCGTCGCCGTGCCCGGTGAGGGCACGGTGGACAACAGACCGGATCACAGCATTGAGGCCGGGACAGTCGCCGCCTGCGGTGAGGACTCCGATACGCATCGTGCTGTGTCTCCTGTGCTCGCTGTTGGTTCGTGTGAGCCGGTCCGATTGTTTCACGGGCGGCCCGGCCCTCCCCGCACACAGACCTCCCCCCTACTGTCCCCGCACCGGCTCCACAAGGGAAACTGGGAGAGCGGCTTATCCACCGCCGCAGGTATTGTCAAGAGGGGCAAGCCCACAATAACGGCTGATTTTGACCTTGCGAGCAACGGAATGGATCGGAGAGCACGCGTGACGCGCAGCGTGTACGTGACCGGTATCGACCGCGGCGACGGCCGCCAGGTCATCGAGCTGGGAGTCATGGAGCTCCTCACCCGCCATGTCGACCGGGTCGGAGTCTTCCGCCCCCTGATGCACAACGACGGACCCGACCGGCTCTTCGACCTGCTGCGGGCCCGCTACCGGCTCACCCAGGCCGCCGACACGGTATACGGCCTCAGCTACGACGAGGCCGCCACCCTCCAGGCCGAACGCGGCACCGACGAGCTGGTTTCCCGGCTCGTCGACCGCTTTCACGCCGTGGCCAGGGACTACGAGTACGTCCTGGTCCTCGGCTCGGACTACGCGGACACCAGCCTGCCGGCCGAGCTGGCCCTCAACGCCCGGCTCGCCAATGAATTCGGCGCCGCGGTGCTGGCCGTCGTCGGCGGCCAGGGCCAGGAGGCCGAGTCCGTCCGCGCCGAGGCCCGCAACGCCTATCAGGCCTACCACTCGCTGGGCTGCGACGTCGTCGCCATGGTCGTCAACCGGGTGGACCCCGCGCACCGCGAGGCCATCGTCGACCGGCTCTCCGCCCGGCTCCCGGTGCCCTGCTACGCGCTCCCGGAGGACGGCTCGCTCTCCGCGCCGACCGTCGGGCAGATCGTGCACACCCTGGGCGCCGAGGTGCTGCTCGGCGACGACTCCGGGCTCGCCCGGGACGCCCGGGACTTCGTCTTCGGCGGCGCCATGCTGCCGACCTTCCTCCAGGCGCTCACCCCCGGCTGTCTCGTGGTGACCCCCGGGGACCGGGCCGACCTGGTCATCGGCTCGCTCGCCGCGCACAGCGCCGGTGCCCCGCCGATCGCGGGGCTGCTGCTCACCCTCGACGAGCGGCCCGGCCCGGACATCATGGCGCTGGCCGGCCGGCTCGCGCCGGGCACCCCGGTCGTCTCCGTACCGGGCGGCTCCTTCCCGACCGCGGGCGAGCTGTTCGCGATCGAGGGCAAGCTCAACGCCGCCTCCCCGCGCAAGGCGGAGACCGCGCTCGGCCTCTTCGAGCGGCATGTGGACACCGTGGAGCTGACGAACCGGATCTCCGTCGCCCGCTCCGGCCGGGTCACCCCGATGATGTTCGAGCACGAGCTGATCGAGCGCTCCCGCGCCGGCCGCCGCCGGGTCGTCCTCCCCGAGGGCGGCGAGGAGCGGGTGCTGCGCGCCGCCGATGTGCTGCTGCGCCGCGATGTCTGCGATCTGACGCTGCTGGGCGAGGAGGAGGCGATCCGCAAGCGCGCCGCCGACCTGGCCATCGACCTGGCCGGCGCCCAGATCATCGACCCGCAGACCTCCGAGCTGCGCGAGCGGTTCGCCGAGCGCTACGCCCAGCTGCGCGCCCACAAGGGCGTCAGCGTCGAGCTGGCCTTCGACGTGGTCGCGGACGTCTCCTACTTCGGCACGCTGATGGTCCAGGAAGGGCTGGCCGACGGCATGGTCTCCGGCGCGGTGCACTCCACCGCGGCCACCATCCGCCCCGCCTTCGAGATCATCAAGACCCGGCCGAACGCCCAGATCGTCTCGTCGGTCTTCTTCATGTGCCTGGCCGACCGGGTACTGGTCTACGGCGACTGCGCGGTCAACCCGGACCCGAACGCCGAGCAGCTGGCGGACATCGCCATCCAGTCGGCCACCACCGCCGCCCAGTTCGGCGTCGAGCCGCGGATCGCGATGCTGTCGTACTCCACCGGCACCTCCGGCTCCGGCGCGGACGTCGACAAGGTCCGCAAGGCCACCGAGATCGTCCGCGAGCTGCGGCCCGATCTGCTGGTCGAGGGCCCGATCCAGTACGACGCGGCGGTGGACGCGGCAGTCGCGCAGACCAAGCTCCCGGAGTCCGACGTCGCGGGCAAGGCCACCGTGCTGATCTTCCCGGACCTGAACACCGGCAACAACACCTACAAGGCCGTGCAGCGCTCGGCCGGTGCGGTCGCCGTCGGCCCGGTCCTCCAGGGGCTGCGCAAGCCGGTCAACGACCTCTCGCGCGGCGCCCTGGTGCAGGACATCGTCAACACCGTGGCCATCACCGCCATCCAGGCCCAGGGCGCCCAGCCCGGTGCCGCCCACACGGGCTGACCCCGGCCCCGTCCGTCTCCCACCCCACCCCGGAAAGCACTACATGACTGCCACCGCCACCCGCGTCCTCGTCCTCAACTCCGGCTCCTCGTCGGTGAAGTACCAGCTGCTCGACATGAACCCGGACTCCGGCGGCGGCCCCGCCGCGGGCACCCGCCTCGCCGTCGGACTGGTCGAGCGGATCGGGGAAGAGACCTCGCTCCTGGCCCACACCCCGCTGGCGACCGGGGGCGCCAAGCGGGAGACCGAGGGCCCGATAGCCGACCACGAGGCCGCGCTGAAGGCCGTCGCCGCGGAGCTGTCCGCCGACGGTCTCGGCCTCGACTCCCCGCAGCTGGCCGCGATCGGGCACCGGGTGGTGCACGGCGGGCTGAAGTTCACCGCCCCGACCGTGATCGACGATGCGGTGCTCGCGGAGATCGAGCGGCTGGTGCCGGTCGCCCCGCTGCACAACCCGGCGAACATCACCGGCATCCGGACCGCGCAGGCGCTGCGCCCGGACCTGCCGCAGGTGGCGGTCTTCGACACCGCGTTCCACACCACGATGCCGGAGTACGCGGCCCGCTACGCCATCGACGTGGCGACCGCCGACGCCCACCGCATCCGCCGCTACGGCTTCCACGGCACCTCGCACGCCTATGTCTCCCGCAAGACCGCCGAGCTGCTGGGCAAGGACCCCTCCGAGGTCAATGTCATCGTGCTGCACCTGGGCAACGGCGCCTCCGCCTCGGCGGTGGCCGGCGGCCGCTGTGTGGACACCTCGATGGGCCTCACCCCGCTGGAGGGCCTGGTCATGGGCACCCGCTCCGGTGACATCGACCCCGCGGTGACCTTCCACCTCAAGCGGGTCGCGGGGATGTCGGAGGACGACGTCGATGTGCTGCTCAACAAGAAGAGCGGGCTGGTCGGGCTGTGCGGGGACAACGACATGCGGGAGATCCGGCGGCGGATCGACGAGGGTGACGAGCGCGCCGAGCTGGCCTTCGACATCTACATCCACCGGCTGAAGAAGTACATCGGGGCCTACACCGCGGTGCTCGGCCGGGTCGACGCGGTGGCGTTCACCGCGGGCGTCGGGGAGAACGCCGCCCCGGTGCGTGCTGCCGCGCTCGCCGGCCTGGAGGAGATGGGCCTGGCCGTGGACGCCGATCTCAACGCCGTACGGTCCGGCGAGCCCCGGCTGATCTCCCCCGAGTACGCCCGGGTCGCGGCCGCCGTCGTCCCGACCGACGAGGAACTGGAGATCGCCCAGCAGACATATGCCCTGGTCAGCGCCTAGGACTCGGTGTTTCCACCTACCGAAATATTCCGCCGCTAAACAAACCGATAGGATTCTGCCCATGCGCCGTTCCAAAATCGTCTGCACCCTGGGCCCCGCCGTCGACTCCTACGACCAGCTGAAGACGCTGATCGAGGCAGGCATGAATGTGGCCCGTTTCAATATGAGCCATGGGACCCAGCCGGAGCACGAGGAGCGGTACCACCGCCTTCGCAAGGCCTCCGAGGAGACCGGCCGCGCCGTGGGCGTGCTCGCCGACCTCCAGGGTCCCAAGATCCGCCTGGAAACCTTCGCCGACGGCCCCGTGGAGCTGGTGCGGGGCGACGAGTTCGTCATCACCACCGAGGACGTCCCCGGTGACAAGACCATCTGCGGGACGACGTACAAGGGCCTGCCCGGCGACGTCTCCAAGGGCGACCCGATCCTGATCAACGACGGCAATGTCGCGCTCCAGGTCGTCGAGGTCGACGGCCCGCGGGTGCGGACCATCGTCATCGAGGGCGGGGTCATCTCCGACCACAAGGGCATCAACCTGCCCGGCGCCGCGGTGAACGTCCCCGCGCTGTCCGGGAAGGACATCGAGGACCTCAAGTTCGCCCTGCGGATGGGCTGCGACATGGTCGCGCTGTCCTTCGTGCGGGACGCCAAGGACGTCCAGGACGTGCACCGCGTCATGGACGAGGTGGGCCGCCGGGTCCCGGTCATCGCCAAGGTGGAGAAGCCGCAGGCGGTCGCCAACATGCAGGAGGTCGTGATGGCCTTCGACGCCGTCATGGTCGCCCGTGGTGACCTGGCGGTGGAGTACCCGCTGGAGAAGGTCCCGATGGTGCAGAAGCGCCTGGTGGAGCTGTGCCGCAGGAACGCCAAGCCGGTGATCGTCGCGACCCAGATGATGGAGTCGATGATCACCAACTCCCGCCCGACCCGCGCCGAGGCGTCCGACGTCGCCAACGCCATCCTCGACGGCGCCGACGCGGTCATGCTCTCCGCCGAGTCCTCGGTGGGCCAGTACCCGATCGAGACCGTCAAGACGATGTCGAAGATCGTCGAGGCGGCCGAGGAGGAGCTGCTCTCCAAGGGCCTCCAGCCGCTGGTGCCCGGCAAGAAGCCGCGTACGCAGGGTGGTTCGGTGGCCCGCGCGGCCTGCGAGATGGCGGACTTCCTGGACGGCAAGGCGCTGATCGCCTTCACCAAGTCCGGTGACACCGCCCGCCGGCTCTCCCGCTACCGCGCGGCCCAGCCGATCCTGGCCTTCACCACCGAGGCGTCCACCCGCAACCAGCTCACGCTGAGCTGGGGCGTCGATGCCTTCGTCGTGCCGCACGTCGACAACACCGACGCCATGGTCGACCTGGTGGACGCCGAGCTGCTCAAGCTCAAGCGCTACAGCAAGGGCGACACCATGCTGATCACCGCCGGTTCGCCCCCCGGCGTCCCCGGCACCACCAACATGGTCCGGGTGCACCACCTCGGCGGCGAGCAGGCCTGACGCACCGGCGCACGAAAAGGCGGTGGGCCGCCCCTGTGGGGGTGGCCCACCGCCTTTTCTGCGGCTCCCGAACGGGTCGTGGTGCCCGGCTCGCTACGGGGGTGCTCAGTCCGTGATCGACTGATGCAGACCGGGGATGTGGAGATTGCCGCCGAACTGGCCCGCCTGCTCGATCTTCACCTTGGTGAAGTAGGCGAACGGGACATTGAGCGGCGGCGGGTGCTCGGGGTCGAAGACGATCGGGATCAGACCGAAGAGATTGCCCTGGAGCCGCTCGGTGTACATCGTCACCTTGCCGCCGCGGATCGTGGACGTGGAGCCGTCCGCGCCCTGGACGTGGTACTTCTTCCCGGACGCCTTGTCGTCGACGATCTGGTGCAGATCACCGATGTCGACGCTGTCCGCGGTGAACTTCAGGGCCTGCTTGGTGTGGCCGTTCTGGGTGGTGACATTGACGACGCCCTCGTAGTTCAGACCGCGCAGGGTGAGCGCGCTGGACTCCAGGCGCCAGGGGTCGTCGGGCAGGGTGACGGGCGTCTGCTCGTCCTCGCCCTTCTGCTTGTTCTCGACGACGCAGGGGAACGCCTTCTTGCCGTCGGCGTCCTTGCCGTCGACACCGCCGCCGGGCAGGGCGTTGTCCGCCGCACCCACGGCGCCGTGGACGGTGTCGTTGACCGTCTTCGACCCGTTCTTGACGGTGTCACCGGCCTTGTCGGCGCCGTCCTTGAGGCCGTCGACGGTGTCCGTGACCGGCTTGGTGACCTTGTCCGCGGCCGATCCGGCGTCCTTCGACGCGGACGGCGAGGGGCTCGGGGAGGCCTTGTCGGACGCGGAGGGGCTCGGCGAGGCGGCCGGCTCCTCGTCCTTGTCGTCCCCGCCGAGGAGACCGCCGAGCGCATCACCGATGCCGCCCAGCAGACCGCCGTCGTCCTTCTTCTCCTCCTCGGAGGCCGACGGCGACGGGGTCGCGGAGCCCGAGGGCTTGTCGGTCTTCGCGGAGCCGGACGGTTCGGGCGCGGGCGTCTTGTCCGTGTCCTTGCCGGCCGAGGGGGAGGGCGAGGCGGAGGGCTCCGCGGACGGCTTGGTGTCGTCCTTGGTGACCTTCGCGCCGTCCTTGGACGTGCCGTCCTTCTGCTCCACCTTGTCCGGAGCAGTGACGCACGGGCCGTCCTTGAAGGGGCTCTTGGGGGGAGCGGGCTTGGCTATCGCCATCTGGGGCGTCAGCCCCATCCCCATGAGCACGGCGGACGGCATGGCGGCAATGGCTATCGCCTTGCCCGCGGGCACATGGAGCCGAGTCAGCAGCGGCTTCCTCGGCGCCGCGTGCCTCGGCCCCGTTCTCGCCCCGGTAGCTGCGCTCTCCTGCGGCAGCTCGTCACCCGGCACGGTGCCTCCCGTTCTCTCCGTTGGTCGGGCTCGTTCCTGACAGGTCGTCCAGTCCCTTGCCCAACCCGGGACCGCCGGCCGGCGCCGGATGCGTGGCGACCACCGGTCCGGCGACCGTGGTGCGGCCCGGCTCCTGGGAGTCGTCCCCGCCCTGAGTGGCCTTGCCCGGAGCCCAGGAGACACCGAGCGCACCGCCGATCAGCCCCAGAAGGAAGCCGATCAGGAAGGCGCCGAAGTTCGAGACGACCAGGGAGACCAGGGACAGCAGAATCGCCGCCACACCTGCGAAGACACGCGAGGCGGGCTGGAACCACATGGTCAGACCGAGCACGACCAGCAGTACGCCGATGATCAGCGAGCCGGCGCCGGCGGTGGTCGCCATGCGGACGGTCAGGGAACCGATCGTGAGATTCGCGTAAGGGATGTACATGATCGGGATGCCGGCCAGCAGAGTCAGCATGCCGCCCCAGAACGGGCGGTGTCCGCGCCACTCCCGGAACGAAATCCGCTTCCGGCCGATGGACTCGATCAGCCGTGGTCGCGTTTCGGCGCTCATGTCGTACAGCTCCTCGGGACTGGCAAATCGGTGGTTCTGTGCTGAGTGTCCTACTGAGCGCTACCCGCGTACGGGCACGGGGAACGGCGTCTGCCGCACAGCTCGCCCCGCGCCCGCACGCTCAGTGCGTCAGTAGCACTCGCTCTTGCCCTTGGCGACGCTCATCTTGAGGCCGCTGAGCTTGAACGTGCCGGCCGTCGTGGCCCATGCCTGCTGCCTGACGTGGGTCAGCGTGGCCGAGTCGGCCTGCTGGGCGAACGAGCCCGGGTCGGCCTTGTCGCCCTTGTGCATGCCGGGGCCCTTGGTCGTCGAGCCCGCAGCAACACCGATGTCGATGTTGTTGAAGGTCGCGTCCGCGGACAGCTGATCCAGGTCGATGTAGAGGTTCTTCGCCTCGACAGGCGTGTCACCGCCACCGGCCGACAGCTTCATCGACACATCGCCGAAGACCGGGACCGGAACGACCACCGACTGGCACAGGTTCTTGATCTTGGCGTTCGAGAACCCCGAGACCGCCACCGGGACCTGCTTGCCGCCCTTCTGGGCGTCAATGGCTCCGTACTGAACAAATCCGGTGCCGTCCAGCCGGTCGGTAGCGACCTTGAACTGCTGGCCGGACACGCTGAACGACGCCGCGAGCGCACCCTGCGAAAGGGCTACACCGATCGCGGCCGTAGCCGCGACGCTCGGCACCATGACGACGGCGAACCGCTTCCATCTGGTCCCGCCACGAGCCAGGGACTCCATGACTTTCCTCCTTCTCGGACGTACATCTCCGGTACCGGCCGCCCGAGTTGGGACAGCGGTACCTGGGATGGGAGAAGTGCTACGTCCTCGGGAAGAAGAGCGCCTGTCCTCGGAGGCACATCGTGTTCCGAATACCGGCGATCACCCCCGAGCGACAACCACTGGCCACGCTCTCGCGCAACCTCCTGGACAGGCCCTGCCGGGTGGGGCAGAGACCCCCCTGTCCACGGCCGGCGCCACCTGCCGCCGACCACTCGGTGGGGACCCAAGTGCCCCGCGGCACCGGCCGGATGCCGGGCTGCGGGAATGGACCGAGCGTGGCCGATCGTGGTCCATTCACGGCCGCCGCACAAGGGGCTCGTTACTTGCGGGTAACGGCACGATAAACACGCCTGCACGGGGCGAGATCAACTGGACACACGCTGTCGCTGCTAACAGCAAGAGGACATGAGGCAATTGCGGACACACTGCCGCAAGCGGGTCGCTCAGACTTACTTGAAGTAACAGCGGCCACGTTTACCAAGTTTTGGTAAAACGTGGCCGCTGCTCCGTTTGTTCGGTCAACTCGCGGAGGCCGTACTGGTCAGAAGAGGGCGACTCCGCAGACAGCGGGTCAGAACAGCACCCGCGCCAGCGCCGTACGGGCCGCCGTCACCCGCGGATCGTCCGCGCCGATGACCTCGAAGAGCTCCAGCAACCGCACCCGCGCGGCCTCCCGGTCGGCGCCCGCGGTCCGCTTCACCGCGTCGATCAGCCGCCCGAAGGCGTCCTCGACATGCCCGCCGACCAGGTCGAGGTCCGCGGCACGGATCTGCGCCGGCACATCGGCCGGGTTCTCCGCGGCCTCCTTGCGCACCGCCTGGGGGTCCAGGTCCTGCACCCGGTGCAGAAGTTCGGCCTGCGCCAGACCGAGCTTGGCCTCCGGGTTGGCCGGGTCGTCGGAGAGCACGTTCTTGTAAGCCTGGATGGCACCGCCCAGGTCGCCGGAGTCCAGCGCCTGGTTCGCGGCCTCCAGCAGGGCGTCATAGGGACCGGCCGGCACCGGGGCCTCGGCCTCCGGCTGCTCACCCGCGGCCTGCGGGTCGACCGGCGCGCCCACGATGCCGAACTGCTGCTCGGCGGCCTGCACCAGCTGGTCGAGCACCTCACGGATCTGCGACTCGGGGGCCGCGCCCTGGAACAGCGGGATCGGCTGGCCCGCCACCACCGCGAAGACCGCCGGGATGCCCTGCACCCCGAACTGCTGGAACAGCATCTGGTTGGCATCGACGTCGATCTTGGCCAGCACGAACTTGCCGGCGTACTCCCCCGCGAGGCGCTCCAGCAGCGGACCGAGCTGCTTGCACGGCTCGCACCACTCGGCCCAGAAGTCGATGACGACCGGAACCTCGGTGGAGCGTTGCAGGACGTCCTGCTGGAACCCTGCCTCGTCGACGTCAAACACCAGACGGGCACCGCTCGTGGGCGCCCGGCCCGTACGGGCGGCCTCGGCGCGTGCCTGCTCCGCCTTCTGCTTCGCTTCCCCGGCCGCCTTCACCGCTGCGAGGTCGACGACTCCACTCATGGACATATTGCGTGGCTGCATGGGTCCATCCTCCCCCCTGGGCGGCCCGTTCCGAAAAGCGATCCGGAAAGCGGTGCGGTCGGCGATCTGGTCGGTACTGCGGTCGGTGGTGCGGAGGGCGGCTCCGGCGGTGGGGCCGGGCCGTTTCGCCGGGCACCGCGGCCCGTGCGCACACCCCGCCGGAATGCCGGTGTACGTCCGGGAGCACTGCCCGTCCGGTCCCGAGGAGGACCGTTCTGCGGTCCCGAGGAGGACCGTCGTGCGCGGCCATGGGTCCCCACCCACGGCCAGTGGCTATCGCTCTTACGCTACGACCCGTAGCGTAACTCCTCGCCACCCCTGCGCAACCACCACATCCGGCCCCGCGCCGAGTGATCTCCCTCACGGGAGCCGCGGTCCGGCCCCGGACCGGCCGGTATGGTCGCCCGCATGCACGACTCCGCCAGCCCCCGGAAGGGCCGCACGGGCCGCCCCCGCAGCGCCGAGACCGACCAGGCGATCCTCTGCGCGACCCGGGCCGCGCTCGTGGACCTGGGCTGGGGACGGCTCACCATGAGCGATGTGGCGGCCCGCGCCGGCGTGGCCAAGACGACGCTCTACCGCCGCTGGGCCAACAAGAACGAGCTCGTCGTGGACGCCGTGGCGGTCCTTTTCGACGAGCTCGAACTCCCCGACCGGGGCTCGCTGCGCTCCGACATCGAGGGCGTGGTGCTCCAGTTCGGCGCGCTGCTGGCCCGGCCGGAGACCAAGACCGCGCTGATGGCCGTGGTCGCCGAGTCCACCACCGACGAAGCGCTGCGCGAGCGGATCCGCTCGGCGATCGTCGACCGCCAGAAGCGGCTGGTCCTGCTCGGCCGCTCGCGCGCCCAGACCCGTGGCGAGCTGGCCCCGGACACCGCGGGCGAGGAGGGCGAACGGGCGGCCACCCGCAACATGGACCTGATCTTCGATGTGATCGCCGGGGCGATCGTGCACCGCACCCTGGTCAGCGGCGAGCCGGTGGACGCCGCGTGGGGGCGGGACTTCACGGCCCTCTTCCTCACCGGTCTGGCCGGGCTGGGCACACAGGACTGAGGCCGGGCGCCCGCCGCGGTGCTGCGGCGGACACCCGGCCCCGGTTTCCGGTCAGACCTGGTAGCGGTCCGCCGCGAAGAGGTGCAGGTGCTCCGCCACCCACTCCGACGTCCACTTCAGGCCCTGCTCCAGCGACACCTCCGGCCGCCACGAAGCCCACTCGCGCGCCCGGGAGTTGTCCGACAGCAGCCGCTCGACCTCGCTGCCGGCCGGCCGCAGCCGCTCGGCGTCCACCACCACCTCGGCCTCCCGGCCGGACGCCGCTATCAGCGCCTCGGCGAGCGCGCCGATGGCGATCTCCCGGCCGGTGCCGAGATTGACGACCTCGCCCAGCGCCCGGTCGCAGTCGGCCAGCGCCATGAACCCGGCCGCGGTGTCCGTGACATAGGTGAAGTCGCGGGTCGGGGTGAGCGAGCCGAGCTTGATCTGCCGGGCGCCGGCGTGGAGCTGGGCCAGGATCGTGGGGATGACGGCGCGCGCCGACTGCCGCGGCCCGTAGGTGTTGAACGGCCGCACCACGGTCACCGGCAGCTCGAAGGCGTGCCGGTGCGACAGCGCCATCATGTCCGCGCCGATCTTCGAGGCGGAGTACGGCGACTGCGGCTGGAGCGGGTGGTCCTCGCTGATCGGCGCGGTCAGCGCCGTCCCGTAGACCTCGCTGGTGGAGGTGTGCACCAGCCGGCGCACCGCATGGCGACGGCAGGCCTCCGCCACGTTCTCCGTACCCACCACATTCGTCTGCACATAGGCACCCGGCGAGTCATAGCTGTACGGGATGCCGATCAGCGCGGCCAGATGGAAGACCGTGTCGCAGCCCTCGACCGCGTCCATCACCCGGCCCGCGTCCCGGACATCACCGGAGATCATCTCGACCGGGCCGCCCGGCACGAGATAGCGCGCCAGATTTCCCTTTTCGGCGTACGGCTTGTAATGGACGAACGCGCGCACCTCGGCGCCGGCCTCCACCAGCAGGTCGACCAGGGTCGAGCCGATGAACCCCTCGGCCCCGGTGACCAGGACCCTGCGGCCCGTCCACTGCTGCGTGTTGCTGCTCATGCTGACTCCTTCATCGTGGGGTGTGCGGTGTACGGGTGTCCGGCCAGCGCCAGCACCTTGGCGGCCAGCAGTTCGGCGGCGCGGGCATGGGTACCGGGGTCGGCGGCCGCGCCCATCGCGGCGAGCCGGCCGGGATCGTCGAGCAGCGGGGTGACCAGTGCGTCCAGCCGCTCGGCGGAGGTCTCCGCGTCGGGCAGCAGAAGCCCCGCCCCGGCGTCGGAGAGCACCCGCGCGTTATGGGTCTGGTGGTCGCCCGGTGCGTACGGATACGGGACGAGGACGGCCGGCATCCCGATCGTGGCCAGCTCCGCCACGGTCGCCGAACCGGCCCGGCACACCACGAGATCGGCGGCCGCATAGGCCAGATCCATCCGGTCGAGGTACGGCACGGCCGCGGCGACCGCCGCCCCGCCGTTGGCCGCCAGTTGCGCCCGGGTCTCCTCCAGGGCCGCGGGCCCGGTCTTGATCAGCAGCCGGAGATCCGTCCGCGTCCGGTAGCGGCCGGCCAGCCCCACCGCCGCCTCGGTGAGCCGGGCCGCGCCCAGGCTGCCGCCGTTGACCAGCAGCAGCCGCGCGTCGTCCGGGATGCCGAACTCCCGGCGGGCGGCGGGCCGCAGCCGCTCGCGGTCCAGGTCGGCCAGCGGGCCGACCAGCGGCATCCCCACCGTCTCGGCCCGCTCGCCGCCGGCCAGATGCTCCCGGCTGCGGTCGAAGGCGAGGGCGAGATGCGGGGTGAGCCGGGCCGCGAACTTGTTGGCCCGGCCGGGCACCGCGTTGGACTCATGGATCACGCTCGGCAGCCCGGCCAGCCGCGCCCCGACGATCACCGGCGCGCTCGGATAGCCGCCCATACCGACCGCGACCTGGGCGTTCTGTTCCTTGAGGATGCTCCGGCACTGGCCGCCCGAGCGCAGCAGCGCGGCCGGCAGCAGATAGCGTCGGGCGCCGAGTGCGGGATCGAAGGGGATCATGTCAACGGTGTGCAGCCGGTATCCGGCCTGCGGGATCAGCCGCGTCTCCAGTCCGCGTTCGGTCCCGACGAAGGAGATCACCGCCTCGGGCACGGCCCGGCGGAGTGCGTCGGCGAGCGCGAGTCCGGGATAGATATGGCCGCCGGTGCCGCCCGCACCGATCACGACAGAGAGTGGTGTGCGCATGGCCGCCACGCTCGCGACGTGCCCTAAGAAGCTTCTAAGAGAGGTGTTTGGCAGCCTGTGTCCATGCCGCCCACGCCCGGGAACACCCCCGCCCCCAAGATCCTCGTCGTCGACGACGAACCCGAGGTGCGTGCCGCCGTCGAGGACGGCCTCGCCGTGGAGGGCTATGCGGTACGCGGCGCCCCCGACGGCCTGGCCGCCCTCTCCGAGGTCGCCGCCTGGCAGCCGGACGCCCTCGTCCTGGACGTGCTGATGCCCGTCCTGGACGGCCTGGCCGTCTGCCGCCGGCTGCGCGCGCTGGACGACCGCACCCCGATCCTGGTCCTGACCGCGCTGGACTCGGTCAGCGAACGGGTCGACGGGCTGGACGCCGGCGCCGACGACTATCTCGTCAAACCGTTCGCGCTGGACGAGCTGGTGGCCCGTATCCGGGCCCTGCTGCGCCGGGCCTCCACCACGGCGGTGGAGGACACCCAGCTCTCCTTCGGCGATCTGGTCGTCGACCCGGTGACCCGCTCCGGCCACCGGGCGGGCCGCCCCCTGGAGTTCAGCCGCACCGAATGGGCGCTGCTGGAACTGCTGCTGCTGCACCCCGGGCAGGTGCTGCCGCGCGAGATGATCCTGGAGCGCGTCTGGGGCCGCGACTTCGGCCCGGACTCCAACTCACTGGCCGTGTACATCGGTTATCTGCGCCGCAAGCTGGAGGCGGGCGGCGAGCCGCGGCTCGTCCACACCGTGCACGGCATCGGCTACCGCCTGGGCCCCGCGGAGGGCGCGTGACCGGCACCCGCGGGCTGGGGGCCCGCTGGCGGCGGCGCCGTCCGCTGCGCGCCCGGCTGGCCCTGGCGGCCTCCGCCGCAGTGGCGCTGGTGGCGATCGGTGTCTGCGCCGCGGCGTTCACCGTCATCGACTACCAGATGACCCGTCAGCTGAAGCTGACCCTGACCCAGACGGCCACCCAGATGATCCGGGACCGCCACGACTGGGGCCCGACGCCCAGTGACACCCTCTGCCAGTACCCGGCCTCGTCCTGCGTCCAGATCGTGCCGTCCGACCCCGCCAAGGACCCGCGCAAGCCGTATGTGCTGCCCGTCTCCGACGCCACCCGGCAGGTCGCCGACGGCCGGAGCCCCGCGTTCTACGAGCGGCAGAAGGTGGCCGGCCGGCCGGTCCTGATGCTCACCACCCGCCTCGGGGACAAGGACGAGGCGCTCCAGGTCGCCCAGCGCTCCGACACCGTCGACCGGGGCGTGGAACAGGCCGCCTGGGCGCTGGCCGCGGTCGGCGGCGCCGGCGTCCTGCTGGCCGCCGCGCTGGGCTACTGGGTGTCCCGTACGGGCCTGGCCCCGGTCGCCCGGCTCACCGCCACCGCGGAGCGCATCGCCGCCACCCGCGACGCCCGCCATCGCATCGAACTCCCCGCGGGACCGGCCGCCCGGGAGGACGAGATCACCCGGCTCGCCACCAGCTTCAACACCATGCTCGCCGAACTGGAGCAGTCCGTCACCGCCCAGCGCCGGCTGGTCGCCGACGCCTCCCACGAGCTGCGCACCCCGCTCACCGCGCTTCGCACCAACGCCGAACTCCTGGCCCGCGCCGACCGGCTGACCGACGCCCAGCGCGACCGCGCCTCGGCCGCCCTGGGCCGCCAGCTGCGCGAGGTCACCACACTCGTCAACGACCTGATCGAACTCGCCCGTGACGAGGAACCCCAGCCGCTGGTCGAACAGGTACGCCCGGCCGCCCTCCTGGAGCACGCCGTGGGCGCGGCCCGCGAGCACTGGCCGGAGCTCACCTTCACCGCCGCCATCGACCCGGCCGCGGCGGACACCACGGTCCCCGGAGTGCCGCCCCGCCTGGCCCGGCTGCTGTCCAACCTGCTGGACAACGCCGCGAAGTTCTCCCCGCCGGGCGGCCCGGTCGAGACCGCGCTCTGCGGCGTACCGGGCGCGCTGGAGCTGACCGTGCGCGACCACGGCCCCGGCATCGAGGCCGGCGATCTGCCCCATGTCTTCGACCGCTTCTACCGTGCGAAGGCGGCCCGCGCCCTGCCCGGCTCCGGGCTGGGCCTGGCGATGGCCCGCCAGATCGCCCGCGCCCACGGGGCCGACCTCACCGCCGAGCGGGCGCCGGGGGGCGGGGCGCTCTTCCGGCTGCGGATTCCGCGGCCGGCGGCCTAGGACACGCCCCAGGGCCACGTCAGAAATCCCCCCGTTCCCACGCACGCACCCACGACGCGATGATCGGGTGGACACCGCCTAGGGTGAGACCTCGGAAAATCCGGGTGTGGTGGATGGGGAGCTTGATGGAGCCGTTGGAAGCTGCGGACCCACGGGCCGCCGGACCGTATCAGCTGCTGGGACGTCTGGGCTCGGGCGGGATGGGCCGGGTGTTCGTCGGAGAATCCGTGACGGGACGGCGGGTCGCCGTGAAGGTCGTACGGGAGGATCTGGCGGCCACGCCCGGTTTTCGCGACAGGTTCCGGCGCGAGGCCAAGCTCGCGATGCGGGCGGGCGGCTTCTGGACCGCGCCGGTCGTCGACGCGGACCCGGACGCCACCATGCCGTGGATCGCAAGCCAGTACGTCGAAGGCCCCTCGCTCGACGAGCACGTCATCCAGCAGGGCCCGTTGGACGAGTCCGAGGTGCGCAGGCTCGGCACGGGACTGGCCGAGGCCATCGCCTCGTTCCACCGAGGCGGCCTGGTCCACCGCGACCTCAAGCCCTCCAATGTCCTGCTCGTCGACGACGGTCCGAGGGTCATCGACTTCGGCATCTCCAAGGCCCTGGAGACCAGCGACGGTACCGATCTGACCAAGGCCGGGACCGTCATGGGCACACCTGGCTTCATGTCGCCGGAGCAGGCACTGGGGCAGCCGGTGGGCCCGCCCTCGGATGTCTTCTCGCTCGGCTCCCTGCTCGCCTACGCGGTCACCGGCGCAGGGCCCTTCGGTGACGGGGCCTCCCACGCGCTGTTGTTCCGGGTGGTGTACGAGGCACCCGATCTCAGCGCCGTGCCGGACGGACTGCGGGGGCTGGTGCAGGACTGTCTGCACAAGTCTCCGGAGGGCCGTCCCACCGCCGACGCGCTCCTCGCACGCCTCGCGGGCGCAGCGCGCGCGACGGTCCCCGACCCGCGCATCGCGCCGAGGCCCGTGGCGGAGACCGTTTCCGACGCGGATGCCCTGGCGGCCACCGGACCGCAGCCTGCGAGCCCGACAGCCACAGCCGAGCCGCCCGTGGCGGCACCGCTCGGGCATCGGCCGGTTGCCCAACCACCGGCCGCCCTCCCCCCGTTCACCGTGGAGAAATGGGGCCGCGCGGCGGTCTGGCGCCGCCTGAAATGGCCGGCTGTTTCGGCGTTGACGATCGCCGGCTTCCTGGACTTGGTCGGAGAGATGGCCCAGGCGCCGGCGCCCGCGTTCGTGTTGACGCTCTTCGTCATGCTGCTGCATCTGCTCTACGGGGTGATGGTTTCGTTGCCACTCCTCGGCCCCAGGGCACTGCGGGTCGGAGCGGACGGGCTCTTTGTGCGGCACGGCCCGCACATGGTCACGGTGCCCTGGCGGGACATCTCCTCCGTCACGCTCACCGGAAAGCGGAACAGGCGCAGCATCGCCCTGACGGCGGCCCTCGCAGAGGGAACGGCCACCCGGGTCCCCTCCCCGCTCCACGCCGGGACGGGTGTGCTGAAGTGCACGCTCGTCTCCCCCGCGAAGAACGAGACGAGCGCCCGCCTGGACGGCCTCGATACCGCACTGCGGCGTTTCGCGGGCAGCCGCTACCAGTCGCTTCCCGCCGCGGGCTGACGGCGCCGTACCGCCACCGGTGAGTCGGGCGGCGCTCCGTGGCCCGGCAGCCGTACGGGGCAGCAGGCCCATGCCTGCCGCCCCGCGCCCCGGGGGGAGGGGACGTCCCTCCTGGCCTCCTGGCCTGGCCTCAGAATCCGGCCGGCTCCGTATACACGCCCCACTCGTCCCGCAGCACACCGCAGATCTCGCCGAGCGTCGCCTCGGCCCGTACGGCCTCCAGCATCGGCTCGATCATGTTGCCGCCGGTCCGGGCGGCTTCCAGCATCGCCTTCAGCGAGGCCTGGACCCGGGCGTCGTCCCGCGCCGCCTTACGGTCCGCGAGCACCCGCACCTGCTCCCGCTCGACCTCGTGGCTGACCCGCAGGATCTCCAGATCACCGGTGACCGAGCCGTGGTGGCAGTTGACGCCGACGACCTTCTTGTCGCCCTTCTCCAGCGCCTGCTGGTACTGGAAGGCGGACTCGGCGATCTCGCCGGTGAACCAGCCGTCCTCGATGCCGCGCAGGATGCCGGAGGTCATCGGGCCGATCGGGTGCTCACCGTTCGGCACCGCGCGCCGGCCGCGCTCCTTGATCTGGTCGAAGATCTTCTCGGCGTCCGCCTCGATCCGGTCGGTGAGCGACTCGATGAACCACGAACCGCCCAGCGGGTCCGCGACATTGGCGACGCCGGTCTCCTCCATCAGCACCTGCTGGGTGCGCAGCGCGATCTCCGCGGCCTGCTCACTGGGCAGCGCCAGGGTCTCGTCCAGGGCGTTGGTGTGCAGCGAGTTCGTGCCGCCGAGCACGGCCGCCAGGGCCTCGACGGCGGTACGGACGACGTTGTTGTACGGCTGCTGGGCGGTCAGCGAGACCCCGGCGGTCTGGGTGTGGAAGCGCAGCCACTGCGCCTTCTCGCTCGTGGCGCCGTATACATCGCGCATCCAGCGGGCCCAGATACGGCGCGCGGCGCGGAACTTGGCGATCTCCTCGAAGAAGTCCAGATGCGCGTCGAAGAAGAAGGACAGGCCGGGGGCGAAGGTGTTGACGTCCAGCCCGCGGGAGAGTCCCAGCTCCACATAGCCGAAGCCGTCGGCCAGCGTGTACGCCAGCTCCTGCGCGGCCGTCGCGCCCGCCTCGCGGATGTGGTAGCCGGAGACCGAGAGCGGCTTGTACGCGGGGATGCCGCGGGCGCAGTGCTCCATCAGGTCGCCGATCAGCCGCAGATGAGGCTCCGGCTGGAAGAGCCACTCCTTCTGCGCGATGTACTCCTTGAAGATGTCCGTCTGGAGCGTGCCGTTCAGGACACCCGGGTCGATGCCCTGCCGCTCGGCGGCCACCAGATACATGCAGAAGACCGGTACGGCGGGACCGCTGATCGTCATGGAGGTCGTGACATCACCGAGCGGGATGTCCTGGAACAGCACCTCCATGTCGGCGGCCGAGTCGATGGCGACACCGCAGTGCCCGACCTCGCCCAGCGAGCGCGGGTCGTCGGAGTCGCGGCCCATGAGGGTCGGCATGTCGAAGGCGACGGAGAGGCCGCCGCCGCCCGCCTTGAGGATCATCTTGTAGCGCTCGTTGGTCTGCTCGGCGTTGCCGAAGCCCGCGAACTGGCGGATCGTCCACGTCCGCCCCCGGTAGCCGGTGGGATACAGCCCTCGCGTGAAGGGGAACTCGCCCGGCCACCCGATCCGCTCGAACCCCTCGACCGAGTCCCCGGGCCGGGGCCCGTACGCCGGCTCCACAGGGTCACCCGAAAGCGTGCTGAAGTCCGCATCCCGCTTACGGGCGGAGTCGTACCGGGCCTGCCAGCGGCGGCGGCCCTCATCGATCGCGTCAGCGTCCATACCTTGAATTTACTAGGACGTCCTAGTAGTTGTCGACGGGAGAGGCCCCTGAGTCGCCCTATGCGTGGTGATAGTCACTGTCCGTAAGGGTGCGGGGAGCGCAAAAGCGCCCGCCCCTCAGAGGGACAGGCGCGTTCCGCAGGGTTTCCCGGGCGGCCCTCAGGCCTTCACCGGCTCCGGAGCGTCACCGGCGATCAGCGGCTCGACCTCCCGCACCACCTGGCGCTCCACGAAGAACGCCGCGGTCGGGATGGTGCCCGAGATCAGCACCCACAGCAGCTTGCCGAACTTCCACTTGGCCTTGGAGCCCAGGTCGAAGGCGAAGACCAGATAGATGATGTAGAGCACGCCGTGGATCTGGGAGACGACGAGGGTCAGGTCCTTGCCCATCCCGAAGCCGTACTTGAAAACCATGCAGGTACAGAGCACCAGCAGCATCACCGCGGTGATGTAGGCCATCGCCCGGTAGCGGGTCAGGACGCTTCGCTTCATGCCCCGAGGGTAACCAGCCGTTCCGGGGCGATCTTCGCCGCCCCCCTCCGGACGCCGCCCTATTCGTCCTTGAAGTCCGCCGCCGCCACCCGCAGCGGCCGCAGCAGCGCGAAGATCTCCGCGCACTCCTCGGCGTCATAGGCCCCGAGCCCGAAGTCCATCGCCATCAGGTCGCGGGTGGCCGCGTCACACACCTCGCGGCCCTTGTCCGTGATGGTGGCGAGCGTGCCCCGCCCGTCGTTCGGATTCGGCCGCTTGGCGACGAGCCCGGACCTCACCAGCCGGTCGACGGTGTTGGTCACCGAGGTGGGGTGCACCATCAGCCGCTCGCCGATCTTCGACATCGGCAGCTCGCCCGCCTTGGAGAAGGTCAGCAGCACCAGCGCCTCATAACGGGCGAAGGTCAGCCCGTACGGTTTGACCACCGCGTCCACTTCGGCCAGCAGGATCTGATGGGCGCGCATGATCGAGGTGATCGCGGCCATCGAGGGCACAGCGCCCCATCGCTGCTGCCACAGTTCATCGGCGCGCGCGATGGGATCGAAAGCAAGGCTGAGCGGCTTCGGCACGCGTCCGACCCTACCGGGCGGCCATATGGTGGTCAGCCGCGTCTCATTTTTCGGTCCGGGCCGCCGGTCCGGCCGGTCCGCGCACCGGCCCGGGGGACGTCCGGTCCGGCCCGGGGAAGGTTCGATCCGGCCCCGGCTCCGTACGCCGCACCTCGAAGATCACCGCCACTACACAGACCGCCCCCAGCACCCCCGCCGCGGGCATCACGAGCCGCAGCGGCGCGTACTCCGCGGCGACCCCGGCCAGCGCCATCGCCAGGCCCATCACCGTCATCCGCCCCGCCTGCATCACCGTCATCGCCCGGCCCAGCAGGGCGTCGGGGACCGCGGCGACGAACCAGCGGTCGACGCCGAAGTTGTACGAGATCCCGGTGCCGGTCAGGGCGAGCAGCAGCACCGCCCAGCCGAGCGAGGGCTGTGCGGCGAAGCCGAGCGAGGGCAGCACCGCGAAGACGCCCATGGGGAAGGTCAGCCGGGTGCGGGCCCGCGGCCCGAGGAACGTGCCCACCAGGCTCTCGGCGAGCACCGCACCGATGGGCATGCTGCACATCAGCAGCCCCATACCGGCCGGCCCGGTGCCGAGCAGGCCGGCATAGGGGACCAGCAGCGCCTCGGGGATCACGACGAACGCCGGCGGCAGCCACGTGAGCAGCAGCAGCGCCCGCACCCGGCGGTCGGCCAGCAGCAGCCGGGCCCCGCCCAGCGAGGCCGCCAGCAGCGCCCCGCGCGCCGCGCCCGGAGCAGCGTCCCGCGCCGGACGCGCAAGGGTCCCCAGCCGCAGCAGCAGCGCCGACGCGAGGAACGCACCGCCGGTGAGCGCGAGCACCGCCGCCGGGGACACCACGGTGAGCAGCAGGCCCCCCGCGGCGAACCCGGCGAGCTGCGCGCTCTGGTTCACGATGCGGATCACCGAGCGCCCCAGGACGAACAGCTCCCCCTCGCCGAGGATCTCCCCCAGGGTCGCGGCCCGGGTCCCGGCGAAGACCGGCGCGATGGCCGCGAGCACACAGCGCAGCACCAGCAGCACCACGACCGGGGTGCCCGGCGCCACCATCCCCGCCGCCGCCAGCGCGCACAGCAGATCGCAGCCGACCAGCACCCCCCGGGCCGGATACCGGTCGGCGACCGCCGACAGCAGCGTCCCGCCGACCACGTACGGCAGCAGCCCCAGCGCGAAGGTCAGGGCGCTGAGCAGCGGCGACGCGGTGAGCCCGAAGACGAGGACGGACAGCGCGATCTCGCAGACGACCACGCCGAGCGAGGACAGCAGATGCGCGGCGAAGACGTGCCGGAACTCGGGGACGGCGAAGACGGCGCGATAGCCGTCCGGGCGGGCCGCACCGGTGTACGGCCCGGCGTCGGCGGCGCCCTCATCAGGGCAGGCGGGAAGGCGGCCCGACGGCGCGGGCCCGGAGGGCGAGGGCATGTCCGCAGCCTGCCGGAGCCCGGCGCCGCCCCGTATTCTTTCGGCTCCAGCCGAATCCTGGCCTCCGGGGGGAGCGTGCGGCCGTGCCGGTGAACCTGCATTTCGGCGCCGATGACCTGCTCCGCATCCGCTTCGCGGTCTCCCCGCTGTGCGAGACCCATGAGGCCGTACGGACCCTGCGCCGCGCCGACCGGCACGGCTATCACGCGCCGTGGCTGCGCCGGATGCGCCAGACGCTGGCCGGGCTGGACCTGACGCCGCTGTGGCTCTTCATGCCGTCGGTCCCCCCGGGTTACACACCTGACTTCCTGGGCCGCCCGCCGGACACCCCGATGGCCGGCTTCGACGAGGAGCTGGCGCGGCTGCGCGCGACCGACCCGGCGCTGGCCCGCGCCGAGATGGCCAAGTCGCTGGCGAGCAGGCCGGAGGCGGCGGAGTCGGCGCGCGGCCGGGCGGCGCTGGCCGATCCGGCCCGGGCCGTCCAGGAGCTGGCCGATGTCACCGAACGGGCCTGGCGGGCGCTGCTCGCACCGGACTGGCCACGGCTGCGGGCCCTGCTGGAGGCCGAGATCGCCTACCGGTCGCGGCAGTTGGCGGGCGGCGGCCTCCAGCGGCTGTTCGCCGATCTGCATCCGCGGCTGTCCTGGTCGGGCGACACCCTGACGGTCCGCACCCGTACCGACTTCGCCCAGATGCAGGATCTGGACGGCCGCGGGGTGCTGCTGCTGCCCAGCGTCTTCGTGTGGCCGGACGTGGTCAGCGGGTTCGATCCGCCGTGGCAGCCCACCGTGATCTACCCGGCGCGCGGGATCGGCGGGCTGTGGACCGAGCCGGAGACCGGCCCGGCGCTGGCCCGGCTGCTGGGGGCGAACCGCGCGGCCGTACTGGCCGCGCTCGACGCCCCGTCGACCACGACGGCCCTGGCCCACCGCCTCGGCCTGGCGCCGTCCTCCGTCTCGGAGCATCTGTCCGTGCTGCGCGACGCCGGTCTGCTGGTCTCGCGCCGGCACGGGCATCAGGTGCGGTACGAGCGCACCCCGCTGGGGATCGCCCTGGCGGCGGGTGGCTGACGCCCGGCGGGCGCCCGGGGACGGTCAGCCCCGGGGCGTGCCGTCCTCGCCGAGATACCGCTCCACGGTCTCGACCTTCGAGGTCAGTCCGTCGGTGACGCCGTGCCGGATGTCGGCCTTCAGCACCAGCGAGACCCGCCCGGAGCGGGCCTCGACGGCCGCGACCGCGCGCTTGACGACGTCCATGACCTCGTCCCATTCACCTTCGATGGAGGTGAACATGGCGTCCGTACGGTTCGGCAGCCCGGACTCGCGGACGACCCGGACCGCGTCGGCGACATACTCACCGACGTCCTCGCCGACGCCCAGCGGGCTGACGGAGAAGGCGACGATCATACGTTCACGACCCCTTCCTTGCGGGCGCGGGCCGCGATCACTCCGGCCTCCTCCTCGCGCTTGAGGATCCGGTCCCCGAAGAGGCCGCCGAACGGCAGGATCGCCAGCACGAAGAAGAAGGCGACGCGCTTGACCGGCCACTTGGTGCGGTTCCACACGTCCAGCAGCAGCACCACGTAGGTGATGAAGAGCAGGCCGTGGATCAGGCCGAGCGGCATCACCAGCGAGTCGTAGTCGAAGGCCAGACGGAAGCCGGTGCCGAAGATCAGCAGCGCCGGGAAGGAGATGGCCTCGGGAATGGAGGCCAGGCGCAGTCGGTGCAGGGCGGCGGCGGTCTTGATGTCCACGGGAACCTCGTTCGGGTGGCAGATGGGCGGTCGGCGCGCAGCGCCGTCTTCTGGGGGTGGAGGTCGGGCGACGGGTGGGCTTGTGCAAGAGTTCACAAACTTCGCCCCATTGTTACAGCCGCCTCGGCGATCGCTGCGCCGGGGGGAGGCAAGGGCCGACAGACCGGCGCGCGGCACGAGATTCAGGGCGATATCAGGGACAAAGGACCTGCCCCGCGCGGCTCCGGCCGACTACGGTCTGATCCGTGGCTCAGTTTCGGCTCCAGGGGAGCAAGGTGCTCGCCGTCGACATGACCGGCGACGCCGTCAAGGCGAAAAACGGTGCGATGGTCGCGTACGACGGCCAGATGGCGTTCAAGAAGATGTCCGGCGGCGGCGAGGGCCTGCGCGGCATGGTCACCCGGCGGCTCACGGGTGAGCAGATGGCCGTGATGGAGGTGAAGGGCCACGGCACCTGCTACTTCGCCGATCGCGCGAGCGAGATCAACCTGGTGCAGTTGCAGGGCGAGAAGCTGTTCGTGGAGGCCAGCAATCTGCTGTGCACGGACGCCGCGCTCCGTACGGGCACGAGCTTCACCGGCCTGCGCGGCGCCTCCCAGGGCAACGGCCTGTTCACCACCACCGTCGAGGGCAGCGGCCAGGCGGCGATCACCTCCGACGGCCCCGCGGTGGTGCTGCGGGTGACCAAGCAGTACCCCCTTCAGGTCGACCCGGGCGCCTATGTCGCCCACACCGGCGACCTCAAGCAGCACTTTCAGTCCGGGGTGAACTTCCGCACCTTCATCGGCGAGGGCTCCGGCGAGGCCTTCCAGATCCGCTTCGAGGGCGAGGGCCTGGTGTACGTCCAGCCCAGCGAGCGCAACACCGTGGGCGGTGAGGTCTGATGCCGTTCACGACACTCAACTCCCGCATGGTGGAGGCCAGGATCGGCCCGGGCCAGCGGCTGTTCAGCCAGCGCGGCGCGATGCTCGCCTACCGCGGCGAGGTCTCCTTCACCCCGAACCTCCAGGGCGGCCAGGGCGGTATCGGCTCGATGATCGGCCGCCGGATCGCCGGTGAGGCCACGCCCCTGATGACCGTCGAGGGCACCGGGACGGTCATGTTCGGCCACGGCGGCCATCATGTGCACGTCGTCGACCTGACCGGCGAGACGCTCTACGTCGAGGCCGACCGGCTGCTGGCCTTCGACGGCGGGCTCCAGCAGGGCACGATGTTCATGGGCTCGCAGGGCGGCGTGATGGGCATGGTGCGCGGCCAGGTCACCGGCCAGGGCCTGTTCACCACGACCCTCAAGGGCGTCGGCTCGGCCGCGGTGATGGCGCACGGCGGGGTGATCGAACTCCCGATCACGCCCCAGCGCCCGGTCCATGTCGACCCGCAGGCCTATGTCGCCCACCGCGGCGACGTCCGCAACAAATTGTCCACGGCGCTCGGCTGGCGCGACATGGTCGGCCGCGGCTCGGGCGAGGCCTTCCAGCTGGAGCTGTCGGGCCAGGGCACCGTCTACGTACAGGCGTCGGAGGAAAAGCTGTGACCGGTCCCGTCGTCCACGACGTCCATTCGCTCCCCGCCGACGACAACGTCCACGCGTATGCCTTCAGCGTCGAGCTGGACGGCCAGTGGTTCCTCCAGAAGGGGAAGATGATCGCCTACTACGGGCAGATCGACTTCCATGGCATCGGGCACGGCCGCCTGGACCGCCTGATCGCCGGGAGTTTCCATTCGCCACTGCACGCCGCGGACTGGGTCGTCGCCGAGGGCCGGGGAAAGATGCTGCTCGCGGACCGTGCCTTCGATGTGAACTCCTTCGACCTGGAGGACGGCAACCTGACGATTCGCTCGGGCAACTTGCTCGCATTTCAGCCATCTCTGTCGCTGAAGCAGTCGATCATCCCGGGCTTTCTCACCCTCATCGGCACGGGCAAGTTCGTGGCCGCGTCCAACGGCCCGGTGGTGTTCATGGAGCCGCCGATCCGGGTGGACCCGCAGGCGCTCGTCGGCTGGGCGGACTGCCCCTCCCCGTGCCACCACTACGACCACCAGTACCTGCAAGGATTCCTGGGCGGGCTGCGGGCGCACACCGGTATCGGCGGGGCGTCCGGAGAGGAGCACCAATTCGAGTTCGTCGGGGCCGGCACGGTCCTGCTCCAGTCGACGGAGCAGCTGATGCCGGAGCTGGCGACCGGCGCGGTGCCCACCGAAGCGGGCGTTCCGGGCGGGGGCGGACACGTCCCGCAAAGTGGCTCACAACTGCCCCAGCTCCCCGGCAACCTCGGGAGCCTCCAGCGCCACTTCGGGCTGTGAGCGGTACTCTGCGGACGGTGACCTCGAACGTCTGACCAACAACCGGCTCCCGGCCGGGCGAGGCGCCACCCCCGGCATGATTAATTCGATATTCAACTTTTACGGGTAGAATTCACTCCATGACGACCGACAGCGACACCCCCTGGCTGACCGACCAGGAGCAGTGTGCCTGGCGCACCCACCTCGATGTCAGCAGGCTGCTGATGCACCAACTCGAGCGGGATCTGCAACCGTTCGGCCTGACGAACAACGACTACGAGATCCTGGTCAACCTCTCCGAGGCCGAGGACCGACGCCTCCGGATGAGCGACCTGGCAGCCAGCACCCTCCAGTCCAAGAGCCGTCTCTCCCACCAGATCACCCGGATGGAGAACGCCGGGCTGGTGCGCCGGGAGAGTTGCGAGTCGGACCGCCGTGGCCTCTACGCCGTCCTCACCGACGAAGGCTGGGACACCATGCGCCGGGTCGCCCCGCACCATGTCGCCTCGGTCCGCAAGCACTTCATCGACCTCTTCACGTCCGAGGACCTCCAGGCGCTGCGCAGCTCGCTCACTCCGGTGGCCGAGCACCTCCGCAAGGAGCGCGGCGGCCTCTGACCGGCCGGCCTCGGCCCCCTGACCGGGCCGGGGCCGCGCCGCCGGGGCCGCGCCGGGCATCAGGCCACCGGCAGCCGCAGCTCGAACACCGAGCCCGTGCGCACCGCCAGCGAACCCCCGTGCCGCACCGCGACATCCCGCGCGATGGCCAGCCCCAGCCCGGCCCCGCCGTCGTCCCGGGCCCGGGCGTCATCGAGCCGGACGAACCGCTCGAAGATCCGCTCCCGCTCGCTCTCCGGCACCCCGGGCCCGTCGTCCTCGACCCGCAGCACCGCCCACTCCCCCTCGCGCACCACGGCCACCCGCACGGATGCGACGGCATGCCGCTGCGCGTTGTCCAGCAGATTCCCCAGCACCCGGCCCAACTGGCCGCGGGATCCCGCCACTTCCGCGCTCGCCAGCTCCCCGGTCCGCACCGGCACCCGGTCCGCGACCCGCTGCGAACTCTCCTCGCGCACCATCGCCGCCAGATCCACCCGGGTCCCGCCCGGCCGCTCCCCCGCGTCCAGCCGGGCCAGCAGCAGCAGATCGGCCGCCAGCCGCTGGAGCCGTACGGTGTCCTCCACCGCGCCCGGCACATCCAGCAACTCCGGGTGGGCCACCCCCACTTCCAGCTGCGTCCGCAGGCTCGCGATCGGACTGCGCAGCTCGTGCGAGGCGTCCGCGACGAACCGCCGCTGGCGCTCCACGGCCGACTCCAGCGCCGCCAGCGTCTCGTTGGTCGTCCGGGCCAGCCGGCCGATCTCGTCCTTCGACGACGGCACCGGCACCCGCCGGCTCAGATCCGTACTCGCCGTGATCGCGGCCATCTCCCCGCGGATCCCCTCCACCGGCCGCAGCGCCCGCCGGGTCACCAGCCAGGTCACCCCCGCGACCACCACGAGCAGCAGCGGCAGCCCCAGCAGCATGGCGTCCCGCACCGATCCGACGGCGTCCTGTTCCGGCGCCAGCGCCGCCCCCGCGCGCACCGTCGCCTGCTCACCGCGGGTGTCCTTGGCCTCGATCACCGCGAACCGGTAGTCGGCCACCGTCCCGTCGACATCCGCGGTCCCGTCCCGGTACCGGACGTCGTCATCGACCTCACCCGGCTTCAGCGCACGGTCGTCGTCCTCGTCGTCCTCGTCCTCCGCCGCCGGCGGCGCGACGCTCCCCGCCCCCTGGGCGGCGCCCACCCGCTTCCCGTCGACGGCCCGCACGTCCTCACCGACCGCCCGCACCCGCCCGTCCTCGGCGGCGACCACCACCGGATGCTCCTCGCCGTCCGGCAGATCCAGCTTGTCGTACGGCGTTCCCGTCGCGATCTGCACGGCCACCTCACGCGCCGCGACCTCCGCCTCCAGCCCCGCCTGGTTCTGGAGATTGCCGCGCAGCACCAGCAGCACCGCCGTACCCGCCGCGATCAGTGCCAGGGCCACCACCACGGTCGCCCCGGCCGCCGCCCTGGCCCGTACCGAGCCCAGCACGCTACCCACCGGCCACCAGCCGGTATCCCGCGCCGCGCACCGTCACGATGTGGCCCGCGCCGAGCTTGCGCCGCAGGGCGCTCACGTACACCTCGATGATGTTGACATCGCCCTCATAGGCGAAGTCCCAGACGTGCTCCAGGATCTCCGCCTTGGAAACCACCTCGCCCGCCCGCACCGCCAGCTGCTCCAGCACGGCGAACTCCTTCGTCGTCAGCGTCACCTCGGCGCCGTCCCGCTCGACCCGCCGGGCCCCCTGGTCGATGGCCAGCGCCCCCACCCGCAGCACCGGGGGCGCGGTCCGGCCGCGCCTGCGCAACAGCGCCTTCACCCGCGCCACCAGCACCACATACGAGAACGGCTTGGTCAGATAGTCATCGGCGCCGGTGTCCAGCCCCTCGGCCTCGTCGTACTCGCCGTCCTTCGCGGTCAGCATCAGAATCGGCACCTCATCACCGGCCGCACGCAGCGCCCCGCAGACGCGGTAGCCGTTCATCCCCGGCAGCATGATGTCCAGCACGACCAGGTCGTAGCTCTCCGCACTCGCCTGGTGGAGCCCCGCCAGACCGTCGTGCACCACATCGACCGCATAGCCCTCGGCCATCAGCCCCTTGGCCAGTGACAGGGCCAGCCGCTTCTCGTCCTCCACGATCAGGAGCCGGTACGGACGGTGTGCGGCGGGGCCGGGCGGGCGGAACTGCGTGACGTGCGGGTGCATGCGCTCACCATGCCATCCCCTTCCTGAAGCCCCCTTCAGGAGCCTTCAGGTCCCCTTCAGCTTGGTTCCGCCAGTGTGTTGGCACAGCCGATCGCAAGGGGAGAACACACATGAAGCGCCATCTGATCATCGCCACCGCCGCCGCGGCCGCCCTCGTCGCCGGCGGCACGGTCACCGCCGTCGCGGTCAGCGCCGACGGCTCCGGCAGCGCCCGGTCCGGCGCCCCGGTCTCGGCCCGGTCTGCCGCCCACGACACGGCGGCCGCCGACTCCGGCACCGCCCACGTGCAGGACGGCCGCTCCAGCATCCGTATGCAGGACGACGACGCCAACGGCCAGGAGGACCGCCGCGAGGCCCGCGCCGCCAAGGTCAGCGCGCCGGACGCCGCGGCCGCCGCCCTGAAGGCCGTCCCCGGCACCGTCTCCGGCCTCGACCTGGACGCGGACCGGGCCGGCCTGGTCTGGGAGGCGGACGTGCTGGGCAAGGACGGCAAGTGGCACGAGGTCACCCTCGACGCCGGCAACGCGCGGGTGCTCAACCAGCACGTCGACACCGACGATGACGACGACGCCCAGGAGCGCGCCGCGCTCCAGAACGCCCGCACCGACGCCGCCTCGGCCGCCCGTACCGCCGCCTCGCACGGCACCGTCACCTCCGTCGACCTGGACGACGACGACCGCGGCAAGGCGGTCTGGGAGGTCGAGACGATCACCAAGGACGGCAAGGAGCACAAGCTGCTGGTCGACCCGCAGACCGCCAAGCTGAGCGCCGTTCCGGCGCAGTCCGACGACAACGACGGCGCGGACGACTGACCACCCACCGCACCAGGCCCCGCCCACCTTGCTGTGGGCGGGGCCTTCGGCTGTGGCGTTGCCGGTGGCTGGGGGTGGGTGCGGGTTGCCGGCGGCTTGGGCCGGTTCGCCTACGACGTGTGGGTGGTGGGGTCGGAGGGGACGCCCGGTAACCCGTCCTCGGCGCGGGCGACGCGGGTCCCAGAGGTTCTAAGCCCCGTTGTCCGCTCCGGGTCCTGCGGGCGGCTCACCGGACATCCCCTCCGACCACTGTCCTTGCGCGGCTCTCCCGCCGTACCGATGACCGTTACGGCAAGGCAGCGGCACCCCTTGACAGGAATCTGGTCCCCACAGGCCGGGCGCGGGCCATCGTGGGGTCTGTGACGGACGGTGCCACCGCCCGGCAGTCGGCAACGCCGGACGGTCGGAGGGGATGTACCGGGGCCCGCCCGCAGGACCGGAGCAAACACCGGGGCAATCAAACGCACGTAGCCGCGTCGCCCGCGCCGAGGACGGGTCCCGGTGCGTCCCCTCCGGCCCCCGCGGCAACCACAGACCCCGCAAGGCGCCAGCCCAGACACACCCGCACCGAAAGCACGTGCCGGATCGGCCGCGCCACCGAAGGGGCGCGGGGAACTGCGCGCCCAGCCACAACGAACCCGCAGACAAAGACCACGCACCCGCCGATTGGCGGATCCTCAACCCCCGTTAGTCAGCCCATCAACCAACTCATCGGCCGCCCGATAAGGATCCGTCTCCCCGGCAACGATGCGCTCGGCCAACGCATCGAGCCGCTGATCCCCCCGCAGATCACCGATCCGCTCCCGCAGCGCCGTGACCGCGATCGTCTCGACCTCATGCGCCGCCCGGGACCGCCGCCGCTGCGCCAGAACGCCGCGCTCCTCCATCCAGGCCCGGTGCTTCTCCAGCGCCTCGACGACCTCGTCGATGCCCTCGGCCCGCGCCGCGACCGTCTTGACGATGGGCGGCCGCCAGTCACCCGGCGTACGGGATTCGCCGAGCCCCAGCATGTGGTTGAGCTCGCGGGCGGTCGCATCGGCCCCGTCGCGGTCCGCCTTGTTGACGACGTAGACGTCGCCGATCTCCAGGATTCCGGCCTTGGCCGCCTGGATGCCGTCGCCCATGCCGGGTGCGAGCAGCACCACGCTCGTATCGGCCTGGGAGGCGATCTCCACCTCGGACTGGCCGACGCCGACCGTCTCGACGAGGACCACGTCGCAGCCCGCCGCGTCCAGGACGCGGATGGCCTGGGGCGCGGCCCAGGCCAGGCCGCCCAGATGGCCGCGGGTGGCCATGGAGCGGATGTAGACCCCGGGATCGGAGGCGTGTTCGCTCATCCGGACCCGGTCACCGAGCAGCGCACCGCCGGAGAACGGCGAGGACGGGTCGACGGCGAGCACGCCGACCCGTTTGCCCGTCTTGCGATAGGCCGTCACCAGCGCGGAGGTGGTGGTGGACTTGCCCACACCGGGCGAGCCGGTCAGCCCGACCACATACGCGTTGCCGGTGAGGGGGGCCAGCGCCGCCATCACCTCGCGCAGCTCCGGTGACGCCCCCTCCACGAGGGAGATCAGCCGTGCCACGGCCCTCGGCCGGCCCTGCCGCGCCTGTTCCACCAGCTGGGGGACGTCCACCATCGCCGCTCGGCTCCTTCGGCTCGCTCGTGACGCGAATCGGCGAGCCCGTACGCACCGGCGTACGGGCTCTTGCTTACTTACCCGGTACGCGGATGATCAGCGCGTCGCCCTGGCCGCCGCCACCACACAGCGCGGCGGCACCCACGCCACCGCCCCGCCGGCGCAGCTCCAGCGCGAGATGCAGCACGATCCGGGCGCCGGACATCCCGATCGGGTGACCCAGCGCAATGGCGCCGCCATTGACATTCACCTTTTCCGGGGACACTCCGAGGTCCTTCATGGACTGCACGGCGACGGCCGCGAACGCCTCGTTGATCTCGATCAGGTCAAGATCGTCGACGGCCAGGCCGTCCTTCTTCAGGGCGTGGTTGATGGCGTTGGAGGGCTGGGACTGGAGCGAGTTGTCCGGGCCCGCGACATTGCCGTGCGCGCCGATCTCCGCGATCCACTCCAGGCCGAGCTCCTGGGCCTTGGCCTTGCTCATGACGACGACCGCGGCGGCGCCGTCGGAGATCTGCGAGGAGGTGCCGGCGGTGATCGTGCCGTCCTTGGCGAAGGCCGGGCGGAGCTTGCCGAGCGACTCCGTGGTGGTCTCGCCGCGGATGCCCTCGTCCTGGCTGAAGAGGACCGGCTCGCCCTTGCGCTGCGGGATCTCCACGGGGGTGATCTCGGCCTCGAAGAGCCCGTTCTTCTGGGCGGCGGCGGCCCGCTGGTGGGAGCGCGCGGCGATCTCGTCCTGCTCCGGTCGGGCGATACCCAAACGGGTGTTGTGCTTCTCGGTCGACTCGCCCATGGCGATGCCTTCGTAGGCGTCCGTGAGGCCGTCGTGCGCCATCGCGTCAAGCATCTCGACCGCGCCGTACTTGAATCCCTCACGGGACTTCGGGAGCAGGTGCGGGGCGTTGGTCATGGACTCCTGGCCACCGGCGACGATCACGTCGAACTCGCCGGCGCGGATGAGCTGGTCGGCCAGCGCGATGGCGTCGAGACCGGAGAGGCAGACCTTGTTGACGGTCAGCGCGGGGACGTTCAGGGGGATTCCGGCCTTGACGGCGGCCTGGCGTGCCGGGATCTGCCCTGCCCCGGCCTGGAGCACCTGGCCCATGATCACGTACTGCACCTGGTCGCCGCCGATGCCCGCCCGGTCGAGTGCCGCCTTGATGGCGACGGCGCCCAGGTCGGCGCCGGAGAAGGTCCGCAGCGATCCCAGGAGCCGGCCCATGGGGGTGCGCGCTCCCGCCACGATCACTGAGGTGCTGCCGTTCGTGCCGTTCGTTGCAGACATGCGGTGCGGCCTTCCTTTGCACGGAAGTTAACGAGGGTTCCCGTCAATGTACTGAGCGGTACGCGCCGGGTCACCGGCAAGCGGGTGTGATCGCGCGCACGTTGCGTAACCAGCCGTGCGGGCGGTGCACTGGAGCCATGCTGACGCGAATCGACCACATCGGGATCGCCTGTTTCGACCTCGACAAGACTGTCGAGTTCTACCGTGCCACGTATGGCTTCGAGGTGTTCCACACCGAGGTCAACGAGGAGCAGGGAGTCCGGGAAGCCATGCTCAAGATCAATGAGACCTCCGACGGCGGAGCCTCGTATTTGCAGCTCCTGGAGCCCACCCGCGAGGACTCCGCGGTGGGCAAGTGGCTTGCCAAGAACGGCGAGGGGGTGCACCACATCGCCTTCGGCACCGCGGACGTCGACGGCGACTCCGAGGCCATCCGGGGCAAGGGTGTCCGGGTGCTCTACGACGAGCCCAGGACCGGCTCGATGGGCTCCCGGATCACCTTCCTGCACCCCAAGGATTGTCATGGAGTGCTCACCGAACTCGTCACCGCGGCGCCGACCACCCCGACGGACCACTGACCTTCACCTTCCCCGGCCGGTAGAGTGCTGCTTCGGCCGGGGTAAGGGAGTGGGGCTCGGTCCATACCCTGCCGATGATCTGACACCATTTCTTCGGAAGGGTCAGCTCCGATGGGCGCGAGTCCGGTACGACGTGACGTGTACGGGACGAGCACCGCAGGACCGGAGAAGGCCGCCACCATGACCAGGGGACGGATGGGACCGCGCAGTGCGGGGCAACGACCGCTACGAGGCTGACGACCACCTCTCGCAGTTCGAGGCCGAGATGGAGCGGCTGAAGACGGAGCGGGACAAGGCCGTTCAGCACGCCGACGACCTCGGCTATCAGGTCGAGGTGCTGCGCGCCAAGCTCCATGAGGCGCGCCGCAACCTCGCGACCCGCCCTGCCTACGACAACGTCAGTCATCAGGCCGAACAGCTGCTGCGCAACGCGCAGATCCAGGCGGACCAGCTGCGTACCGATGCCGAGCGTGAGCTGCGCGAGGCACGGGCACAGACCCAGCGGCTGCTCCAGGAGCAGGCCGAACGGCAGTCCCGGCTGGAGGCCGAGCTGCACGCCGAGGCGGTCACCCGCCGGCAGCGGCTCGACGAGGAGCTCAACGAGCGCCGGCAGACCGTCGAATCGCATGTCAACGAGAACGTCGCCTGGGCCGAACAACTGCGGGCCCGTACGGAGTCGCAGGCCCGCCGGCTCATGGAGGAGTCCCGCAGGGAGGCCGAGCAGGCGCTGGCCGCCGCGCGGGCCGAGGCCCAGCGGCTGGCCGAACAGGCCCGGGAGCGGCTCGGCACCGAGGCCGCGGAGGCCCGTACCGAAGCGGAAAGCATCCTGCGCCGGGCGCGTACGGACGCCGAGCGGCTGCTGAACGCCGCCTCCACCCAGGCTCAGGAGGCCACCGACCAGGCCGAGCAGCTGCGCACCAGCGTCGGCACCGAGTCGGAGGAGGCCCGCCGGCAGGCCGCGGAGCTGACCCGTACCGCCGAGGCCCGCATCCAGGAGGCGGACAAGGCGCTGCGCGAGGCGCGCGCCGAGGCGGAGAAGCTGGTCGACGAGGCGCAGCAGAGCGCCACCAAGCGGCTGACGGCGGCCGAGTCGGACAACGAGCAGCGCACCCGTACGGCCAAGGCGGAGATCGCCCGGCTGGTCGGTGAGGCCACCAAGGAGGCCGAGGCGCTCAAGGCCGAGGCCGAGCAACTGCGGTCCGACGCCCGCACGGAGGCCGAGCGGCTGCTCGCCGAGGCGCAGGAGACCGCCCGGTCCCAGGTGGCGGAGGACTCCGCGGCCCAGCTGGCGAAGGCCGCGCGCAGCGCCGAGGAGGTGCTGACCAAGGCGTCGGAGGACGCCAAGGCCACCACCAAGGCCGCCGCCGAGGAGGCCGAACGGCTGCGCAAGGAGGCCGAGTCCGAGGCGGACCGGCTGCGCGAAGAGGCCCACGACACCGTGGCGCAGCTCAAGGGCGCGGCCAAGGACGACACCAAGGAGTACCGCGCCAAGACCGTCGAACTCCAGGAGGAGGCACGGCGGCTGCGCGGCGAGGCCGAGCAGCTGCGCGCGGACGCGGTCGCCGAGGGCGAGCGGATCCGCGGCGAGGCCCGCCGGGAGGCGGTCCAGCAGATCGAGGAGGCGGCCGGGACCGCCGAGGAGCTGCTGGCGAAGGCCAAGTCCGACGCCGAGGAGACCCGTTCGGGCGCCGTCGCGGAGAGCGAGCGGGTGCGGACGGAGGCCATCGAGCGGGCCTCGGCGCTGCGCCGGCAGGCCGAGGAGGCGCTGGAGCGCGCCCGTTCGGAGGCCGAGGAGCTGCTCACCGAGGGCGCCCAGGCCGCGGAGATGGTGACCACCGAGGCGGAGGCGTCCGCCGCCCGGCTGCGCGAGGAGGCCGAACAGGCCGCCGAGGAGCGGCGCGCCGAGGCGCAGGACGAACTGGACCGGCTGCACCGCGAGGCGGAGGAGAAGGTCACCGCCGCCGAGCGGTCGCTGCGCGACGCCCGCGCCGAGGCGGAGCGACTGCGCCGGGAGACGCAGGAGGACGCGGCCCGGCTCAAGGCCGAGTCGGCGGAGCGGCGCCGGACGCTTCAGCAGCAGGCCGAGGAGGAGGCCGAGCGGCTGCGGGCCGAGGCCGCGTCGGACGCGTCGACGGCGCGGGCCGAGGCCGAGTCGGTGGCCGAGCGGCTGCGCACCGAGGCGTCGGCGGAGGCCGAGCGGCTCAAGACGGAGGCCCAGGAGACCGCGGACCGGGTCCGTGCCGAGGCGGCGACGGCCGCCGAGCGTACGGGCGCGGAGGCGGCGCAGGCGCTCGCCGCGGCCCAGGAGGAGGCCGCGCGGCGGCGCCGGGAGGCCGAGCAACTGCTGGGCGAGGCCCGCGAGGAGGCCCACCAGGAGCGCACCGCGGCGCGCGAGCAGAGCGAGGAGCTGCTGGCGTCGGCCCGTACGCGGGTGAGCGAGGCCCAGGAGGAGGCCCAGCGGCTGGTCGAGGAGGCGGACCGGCGCGCGGGCGAGCTGGTGGCGGCGGCCGAGCAGACCGCGCAGCAGGTGCGGGACTCGGTCGCGGGGCTGCACGAGCAGGCCGGTGAGGAGATCGCCGGGCTGCGTTCGGCGGCCGAGCACGCCGCGGAGCGCACCAGGACCGAGGCACAGGACGAGGCGGACCGGATCCGCAAGGACGCCTACGAGGAGCGGGAGCGCGCCTCGGAGGACGCGGCGCGGGCCCGTGCGGAGGCGCAGGAGGCGACGGAGGCCGCGAAGGCCCTCGCGGAGCGGGCGGTTTCCGAGGCCATCGAGGAGGCCGACGGGCTGCGCGCCGAGGCGGCCGGGGCGCTGGACGAGGCACGCCGGGACGCCAACACGGCGCGGACCGAGGCCGCCGAGCAGGCCGACCAGCTGGTGTCGGCGGCGACCGCCCAGGCCGAGAAGCTGGTGGCGGACGCCACGGCGAAGGCGCAGCAGCTGCGTACCGACGCCTCGGACGCACTGGCGGCCGGCGAGCAGGACGCGGCGCGGGCCCGTGCCGAGGCGCGGGACGACGCGAACCGGATGCGTTCGGACGCCGCGGAGCAGGCGGACCGGCTGATCACCGAGGCGCGCACCGAGGCCGAACGGATTGTCACCGAGGCCACCGAGCTGACGTCTTCGGCGCAGGACGACGCGGACCGTACGGTCCAGGAGGCCCAGCAGGCCGCCGATCAGCTGCGGGCCGAGGGCGAGCAGCAGGCGCACCGCCTGGTGACGGAGGCGACCGAGAAGGCGGAGCGGCTGCGGGCCGAGGCGGCCGAGGTGCTGGAGGAGGCCCGCCGGAACGCGGACCACACCGGCGACGAGGCGCGCAAGGCGGCCAACAAGACGCGTTCGGACGCCGCGGAGCAGGCCGACGAGCTGATGTCGGAGGCCGCGACCGAGGCCGAGCGGCTGCGCACGGAGGCGGCGGAGACCACCGCGGACGCCGAGCGGGACGCGGACCGTACCCGGGCCGACGCCCGGGAGCAGGCGGACCGGATGCTCGCGACGGCCACCGCGGAGGCGGACCGGCTGCGGGCGGAGGCGGCCGAGACGGTCACCGCCGCGCAGGAGCACGCCAACCGCACCCGTAACGAGTCCGCGAAGCTCAAGGAGGACGCCGAGGCGGCCGCCGAGCAGACCCGGACGGAGGCCCAGCAGGAGGCGGACCGGCTGCTCGACGAGGCGCGCAAGGACGCCGCCAAGCGCCGCGCGGACGCGGCCGAGCAGGCGGACCAGCTCGTCACCAAGGCCCAGGAGGAGGCGCTCAACGCGGCCACCGCCGCCGAGGAACAGGCCGACACCATGGTCGGGGCGGCCCGCAAGGAAGCCGAGCGGCTGGTCTCGGAGGCGACGGCCGACGGCAATGCGCGGGTGGAGAAGGCCCGTACGGACGCGAACACGCTGCTGGAAGAGGCCCGCCGCGACGCCACCGGCATCCGGGACCGCGCCGAGGAGCTGCGCCAGCGGATCGAGTCCGAGGTCGAGGAACTGCACGAGCGGGCCCGCCGGGAGTCGGCGGAGACGATGAAGAACGCCGGCGAGCGGGTCGACAAGCTCATCGCGCAGGCCACCGCCCAGCAGGTCGAGGCCGAGGAGAAGGCCGACCGGATGGTGGCGGACGCGAACAGCGAGGCGAGCAAGGTCCGGATCTCGGCGGTGAAGAAGGCCGAGAGCCTGATCAAGGAGGCCGAGAACAAGAAGGCGGCGGCGGTGCGCGACGCGGAGCGGATGCGCAGCGAGGCCGAGGCGGAGGCCGAACGGATCGTGGACGAGGGCAAGCGGGAGCTGGAGGTGCTGGTGCGCCGCCGGGAGGACATCAACGCCGAAATCTCCCGCGTCCAGGACGTTCTGGAAGCGCTGGAATCGTTCGAGGCACCCGGCGGGGGCGGGGAAGGAAAGGGCGGCGGTGTGAAGGCAGCCGCGGGAGCGGGGGCAACTCGTTCGAGTGGCAAGCAGTCTGAGGGGTAGCCACTCAAATGAGGGGTCATTCTCCAGATCAAACCGGCAATGACTCGATGACACGCCGTTGTGACCCCTAGGATTCTCCTTATCACCTCACCGGTCTCTTCGACAGGAACCCCATGAGCGACACTTCCTCCCCCTTCGGCTTCGAGCTCGTGCGGCGTGGGTACGACCGCGGTCAGGTGGATGACCGCATTACGAAGCTCGTCGCCGACCGCGACAGCGCGCTGGCCCGCATCACGTCGCTGGAAAAGCGGATCGAGGAGCTGCACCTCGAAACGCAGAACGCCCAGGCGCAGGTCAATGACGCCGAACCGTCCTACGCGGGCCTCGGCGCGCGCGTCGAGAAGATCCTCCGGCTCGCCGAAGAGGAGGCGAAGGATCTGCGCGAGGAGGCCCGCCGGGCCGCCGAGCAGCACCGTGAGCTGGCCGAGTCGGCCGCCCAGCAGGTCCGTAACGACGCCGAGTCGTTCGCCTCCGAGCGCAAGGCGAAGGCCGAGGACGAGGGCGCCCGGATCGTCGAGAAGGCCAAGGGTGAGGCGGCCACCCTGCGCGCCGAGGCGCAGAAGGACGCGCAGTCCAAGCGGGAGGAGGCTGACTCCCTCTTCGAGGAGACCCGTGCCAAGGCCGCACAGGCCGCCGCGGACTTCGAGACCAACCTCGCCAAGCGCCGTGAGCAGTCCGAGCGCGACCTGGCCTCGCGTCAGGCCAAGGCCGAGAAGCGGCTCGCGGAGATCGAGCACCGCGCCGAGCAGCTCCGCCTGGAGGCCGAGAAGCTGCGTACGGACGCCGAGCGCCGGGCCCGCCAGACGGTGGAGACCGCGCAGCGCCAGGCCGAGGACATCGTGGCGGACGCCAACGCCAAGGCCGACCGGATCCGCAGCGAATCCGAGCGCGAGCTGGCGGCGCTGACGAACCGCCGCGACTCCATCAACGCGCAGCTGACCAACGTCCGCGAGATGCTGGCGACGCTGACCGGTGCCGCCGTGGCCGCGGCCGGCGCCCCCGGCGAGGACGAGACCGTCACCCGCGGCGTCCCCGCCCAGCAGAGCCGCTGACCTCCCCCAGCTAGCGCTGGGAGGTGCCCCCACCCCCGGCCGGTTCCGCTTCCGTTCTGTCGCGCCCCCGTACCGCCTCTGTGGTGGTGCGGGGGCGCGGTGCGTACGGGGGGTCAGCCGGGCGGCCCCGCCCCGGTGGCAGCGGCCCCCGGGGACGCCTAGCGTGCGGTACATGATCGAGCTCGAGGGGCTGACCAAGCATTACGGCGACAAGGTCGCCGTGGACCACCTCACGTTCACGGTGCGGCCCGGGATGGTGACCGGCTTCCTCGGCCCGAACGGCGCCGGCAAGTCGACGACCATGCGGATGATGCTCGACCTGGACAACCCGACATCGGGGACGGTCCGGATCGACGGCAGGCACTACCGGCAGCTGAAGGACCCGCTCACCTCCATCGGGGCGCTGCTGGAGGCGAAGGCGGTGCACGGCGGCCGCAGCGCCGCCAACCATCTGCTGTGCCTGGCGCAGAGCAACGGCATCCCCCGCGGCCGGGTCGCCGAGGTGCTGGACACCGTCGGGCTGAGCACGGTCGCCAAGAAGCGCTCGAAGGGCTTCTCGCTCGGGATGAGCCAGCGGCTCGGTATCGCCGCGGCGCTGCTCGGCGACCCCCAGGTGCTGCTCTTCGACGAGCCGGTCAACGGGCTCGACCCCGAAGGCATCCACTGGATCCGCAATCTGATGAAGAACCTCGCCGCCCAGGGCCGCACCGTCTTCGTCTCCTCGCATCTGATGAGCGAAATGGCGCTGACCGCCGAGCATCTGATCGTGATCGGGCAGGGCCGGCTGATGGCGGACACCTCGATGAAGGACTTCATTCACCAGAACTCCCGGTCGTACGTCCGGATGCGGTCCCCGCAGCAGGAGAAGCTGCTGGATCTGCTGCACGACGAGGGCATCGACGCGGTGGCCGTCGGCAACGGGTCGCTGGAGATCGACGGAGTGCCCGCCGACCGGCTGGGCGAGCTGGCCGCCCGGCATCAGCTGGTGCTGCACGAGCTCAGTCCGCAGCAGGCCTCCCTGGAGGAGGCGTTCATGCGGCTGACGGCGGAGTCGGTGGAGTATCACGCGCACGACGGCGACCCGGTACCGGCGCAGGCCGGGGCCCGGCCGCCGGGAGAACCGCAGCCGGCCGGGGCCCGGCCGGGTGAGCCGCAGCCGACCGGCTGGGGTGCAGACTGGCAGAAGAAGAGGAGCTGACGGATGGCGGCGCTCGGGCAGGTCATTCGGTCGGAATGGACCAAGATCAGGTCGGTGCGGTCCACGGTGTGGACACTGGGCATCGCCGTGGTCGTCACCATCGGCCTGGGCGTGCTGCTCTGCACCCTGGCCAACAACGACTTCAGCTCGATGCCGGCCCGGGACCGGCTGACGTTCGACGCCACCAACATCAGCTTCGCCGGGATGGGGCTGGGCCAGCTGGCGATGATCGTCTTCGGGGTGCTGGTGGTCTCGAACGAGTACAGCACCGGCATGATCCGCGCCTCGCTGGCCGCCGTACCGCAGCGCGGCACCTTCCTGTTCTGCAAGCTGCTGGTGGCCACCGCGCTGGTCTTCGTCGTCGGCCTCGCCACCAGCTTCGTGACGTTCTTCGCGGGGCAGGCGGTGCTCGGTGACCTCCGGGCGCACCTCGGCGACCCGGGCGTACTGCGCGCGGTGATCGGCGGCGGCCTCTACATGACGCTGATCGCGCTGTTCTCGATGGCGGTGGCCACGATGCTGCGCAGCCCGATGCTCTCGCTGGGCATCCTGATGCCGTTCTTCTTCCTGATCTCGAACATTCTCGGAAACGTCTCGGCCACCCGGAAGGTCGGCCGCTATCTGCCGGACCAGGCCGGCTCGAAAATCATGCAGGTGGTCCCGCGGGCCAACGACCAGGTGCCGTACGGCCCGTGGGGCGGGCTCGGCATCATGATCGCCTGGACGGTGGTCGCGCTGATCTGCGGGTTCGTGTTGCTGAAGCGGCGCGATGCGTGACGCTGCGCTGGGCTTGGTCGTACGTTGCCGGGTGCGGCGCCGTTTCGCCTGCGGCGGGCCGGTGTCCGCTGCGCGGGGTTGTCGGGGTGCGGTGACGGGCCTCCGGGGCAGGGGTGTGGGACTGCTTCGCTTTACGTCCCACACCCCTACCCCTCCGGCCCGTCCCCTCCCGTTGTGGTGGGTGGGGATGGGGCCGGTGGGGGTGGTCGTAGTTCGTGGTGTGGCCGGGGGTTTGGGTCGTCGGGGGCTGTGGGTGGGCTGGGTGGCGGGGGCTTTGCCTGTGGCGATTGACGGGAACCGTCAATGGCCGGATAGCCTCCTAATCCTCACGGGGGTACGAGAGCGCCTCTGCCCCGACCATCTCGCGAGGGGCGGAGAATGATCGAGGCAGTCGGCCTGACGAAGCGCTACGGCGCCAAGACGGCCGTGTACAACCTGTCGTTCCAGGTGCGGCCGGGTACGGTGACCGGCTTCCTGGGGCCCAACGGCTCCGGCAAGTCCACGACGATGCGCATGATTCTGGGTCTGGACGCACCGACCTCGGGGCGGGCCACCATCGCCGGCCGTCCCTTCCGCAGCCTCCCCAACGCGCCCCGCCAGGTGGGCGCACTGCTCGATGCCAAGGCCGTGCACGGCGGGCGCAGTGCGCGTCAGCATCTGCTGTCGCTCGCCCAGGTGTCCGGTATCCCGGCCCGCCGGGTCGACGAGGTGCTCGGGGTGGTCGGTCTCCAGGATGTCGCCGGGCGGCGCTCCAAGGGCTTCTCGCTCGGTATGGGCCAGCGGCTGGGCATCGCCGCGGCGCTGCTCGGCGACCCCCAGGTGCTGCTCTTCGACGAGCCGGTCAACGGGCTCGACCCCGAAGGCATCCTGTGGGTGCGCAATCTGATGAAGCAGCTGGCGAGCGAGGGCCGTACGGTCTTTGTCTCCTCGCATCTGATGAGCGAAATGGCGCTGACCGCCGAGCACTTGATCGTGATCGGCCGGGGGCAGCTGATGGCGGATATGTCCGTGAAGGACTTCATCTCGGCCAACTCCGCCGATTTCGCCCGGGTCCGTACCCCGGACACCGAGCCGGAGCAGCGCGAGAAGCTGACCGCCGCGATCGGTGAGGCGGGCGGGCAGACCGCGCCCGAGCCGGACGGTGCGCTGCGGGTGACCGGGCTGCCGCTCCCCCGCATCAGCGAGCTGGCGCATCAGGCCGATGTCCGGCTGTGGGAGCTGTCGCCGCACCAGGCGTCCCTGGAAGAGGCGTATATGCAGCTGACGCAGGGCGTCGTGGACTACCGCTCGACGGCGGACGCACGGGCCGGCCTCCAGGAGGCCCCCGCCGGGTACGCCCCGCAGGGGTACGCGGGCGGCCCGGGGTTCCCGCCCGGTCAGCCGGGTGTTCCCGGCCAGGTTCCGGCCGGTGTTCCCGGTCAGGGGCAGCCGAATCCGTATGCCCAGCAGGCGCCCGCTCCCGGGCCGGGCTATCCGCCGCCCGCTCAGGGTCACCCGTACGGGGGGCCCGAGCAATACGGTGCGCCTCACCCGTACGGGCAACAGCCCGCCGCGCCGATGCCGCCCGCGGCTCCCGCCGCCCCCGCCGACCTGCCCACGCCCCACCACGAGGACGCCCGATGACCAGCCCTCAGCAGCCGCAGCCCCAGCCGCAGCCTGAGCGCGGACCCCACGACACCGGCGCACACGAGCAGCCGGTGCCGGCCGCGCCGCCGATGCCGCCCGCGGCACCGCCGGCCGCACCGCACCAGCCGCAGGGCGTGGCTCCGCTGACGCCGCCCGCCCAGCAGCAGCCCGGTCAGCAGCCGCCCGCCCAGCAGCCGGCACCGGAGCCGCCCGCCAAAGAGGCCGGCACGATGATGCTCCAGGCCCAGTCCGCACCCGAGCAGCCCGCGCCCGCCAAGGAAGCGGGCACGATGATGCTCCAGGCCCAGGGCCAGGGCCCGGCAGCGGCTCAGGGCCAGGCGCCCGCCCAGGGCCCGGCACCCACCCAGGCCCAGACGGCCCAGGCCCAGCCCCAGCACGGGCAGGCGCCCGTCCAGGGCCAGGCCCCCGCGCAGCCCGCTCCGGCCGGGGAGGCCGGGACGATGATGCTCCAGGCCCAGCAGTACCCCGTGCCGCAGCCGCTCGCGGCGCACGGACCGGGCAAGGACGCGGGCACGATGATGCTCCAGGCCCCGGTCCAGGCACCCGTGCCCGCCCAGGCTCCCGCACCGCCCCAGGCCCACGCCCAGCCCCAGGCCCCGCAGCCGCCGGTGCAGCAGCAGCCGGTCCAGCCGCACCCCCAGCAGGCCTACGCGGGCGCGGGCGGCTATGTCTCGCCCATCCCCGTGCGCCCCACCCACCTCGGCCATGCGCTGCTCTCCGAGTGGACGAAGATCCGCTCGGTGCGCTCGACGATCTGGACGCTGGGCGTGATGGTCCTGCTCAGCGTCGGCATCGGCCTGCTGGCCGCCCTCGCGGCGGGCTCGGACCGCGAGCTGGACCCGGTGCTCGGCCTCGGCTTCGTCGGCGTCCTGCTCGGCAGCCTGTGCGTGATCACCCTGGGCGTGCTGTCGATCTCGTCCGAGTACGGCACCGGCATGGTCCGTACGACGCTGACCGCCTGCCCCAGCCGGGTCCGGATGCTGACCGCGAAGGCGATCGTCTTCTTCACGCTCGCGCTGGTGATCACGACGGTCGCGACCGGTCTGGTCGCCCTGCTCGACAGCGCGATGCTCAACGGCCCCGCGCCCACCGCCGACCAGTGGCTGCGCGCCACCGTCGGCGCCGGTCTCTACGTCGCCCTGCTCGGTCTGCTGGCGCTGTCCGTCGGCACGCTGCTGCGGCACTCGGCGGGCGCCATCAGCACGATGATGGGCGTGGTGCTGCTGCCGATGCTGCTGGCGCTGTTCCTCCAGGGCGAGAGCCTCAAGGACGTCCAGCAGGCGCTGATCGAGTACTCGGTGCCCAGCGCGCTCGCGACGCTGTACGACATCCCGTTCCTCAGCACCGGCCCGACCGGCTGGACTCCCGTGTGGATCCTCGCCGGTGTGACCGCGGTGACGCTGGGCGGCGCCTACGCCGCCGTCCTTCAGCGCGACGTCTGACGCCGCCCGCCCTCAGTAGCGGGGCGCATTCCGGGACCGCTGGAGCCGCGCGCTCCGGCGGTCCCGTGCGTTCCAGCACGCCTTGTGCCAGTGCCGGCGGTCGTCGACATCGCCGTGCTGCGGCCAGGCGACGACATGCGGCACCCCGGGCGGGATCTCCTGGTCGCAGCCGGGGCAGCGGTAGTGCTTGGCCGCCCCGCCGCCCCCGACCAGCCGGACGACCCAGTCCTCGCCGCGCCATTCCTCGGTACGTTCCAGGCCGTAGCGGTCACCGCCCATGCGGTCGACGGGCTTCGCGCCGCCGTGCTGGCGGTTTCGACGCGGGGACACAGAGCACCTCGGAGAGTCACGGGGTCACGGGATGTCACCAGCGTACGCGGAGCGGTCACGGGCGAACCCCCCTCGGCAGGATTCTGCGATCATCAGGAAATTTGCCGTCAGGCCGTGCCCTTGGCACGTGTCACACGTTGTTGCCTGTAAGGGGGAGTCGCGTCGGCTGCGAGGAGGCAGAGAGCGATGCGCGTTGGGGCTTTCATCCTGGCCGCTCAATTCCCCGGTCAGGGACAGGGGGAAGCACTGCACCGCGCGGTGCGCTCCGCGGAGATCGCGGAGCAAGCCGGACTCGACGATGTCTGGCTCGCGGAACACCACTTCGTACCGTACGGCGTCTGCCCGAATGCAGTGACGCTGGCCGCGCTGCTGCTGGGGCGGACCCGCCGGATCGGTGTCGGGACGGCGGTGAGCGTGCTGCCGACCCAGCATCCGGTGGCGCTCGGTGAGCAGGCGGCGCTGCTGCATCTCACCTCCGACGGGCGGTTCACGCTCGGCGTCGGCCGGGGCGGGCCCTGGGTCGATCTGGAGGTGTTCGGCTCCGGCCTCGCCGCGTACGACCACGGCTTCCCGGAGTCACTCGATCTGCTGATGCGCTGGCTGCGGGAGCCGCGGGTGGGCGCGCAGGGCGAGCGCTATGCGTTCCGGGAGGTGGCGGTGGTGCCCCGGCCGGCCGAGGCACTGACCGATCCGGACGAGCCCGGCCCCCCGGGGCCACCAGTGGTGGTGGCCTGCACCTCCGCCTCGTCGGTCCGGACGGCCGCGGAGCGCGGGCTGCCGATGCTGCTGGGCATGCACTGCGGCGACGAGGAGAAGGCGGAGATGGTCGCGCTGTGGCGGTCGGCCGCCCTGGAGGCCGGCCGGGACGGCGACGAGGTCGCCGCGGCCGCGCATGTCTCGGCGGGCGTGGTGCAGATCGCCGATACCCGCAGGGCGGCGACGGAAACCCTCACGAAGGCGATGCCCGGCTGGCTCCAGCAGGGCCTGGGCGCGCATGTGACGGTCGACGGCCGCTATCGCGCCATGCGTGATCCGCTGGCTTATACGGAGCTGCTGTGCGAGCTGCATCCGGTCGGCCCGCCGCAGCTGTGTGCCGACCGGCTGGCGGCGACCTCGGAGCGTACGGGCATCACTCGGTTCGCGCTGCTCGTCGAGGGCTCCGGCGACCTCGCGGCGACGGAGGAGAACGTGCGCCGGCTGGGCGCGGAGGTGCTGCCCCAGCTGGGGTGACCGGCCGGGTGCGGCGGCCGGCATGCGGGTGACCGTGTCGTGCGGTGGCGCCGTACTCGGAGGCCGGCGTGCTGTGGGTGGTGCTGCCGCTGGCGCACGGCACGGTGCGTGTCACAACCGTGTGCGCAGCGGCAGCAACTCCGTTCAGCAGTCGCGGAGTTCGGGCGACTGGTTCAGCAGCTGACCGCGGATGGACGTGAAGCGGGTCAGACGGTCGTCCACCGCCGGGTCGAGCGGGAAGACCGCGACCCGGTGGCAGTTCTGAAAAGCGAGCCGCACACCGAAGTGCCGCTCCAGCGAACCACGGATGGCGTCACTCGCCAGTGCGCGCAGCAGCTGGCCGCGCGCCTGCTCGTCCGGCGGGGGCGTCTGATTGTCGGCGAACTCTCCGCCGTCCACCTTCAGCTGTGCCACCAGAGAGCTGATCATCCCCCATGCGAAGGGCAGGGAGGTCCGGACGCAGTCGACAAATGCGGCTTCGTCGACCTCGCCTCGCTCGGCCTGTTCGAGGAGGGCCGGTGAGACGTCGAGCGACATGAGGTTCTCCTCTCGCGGCCCCGCCGGGACGGACGGGGCCTAGGGACGGGACAAGGGGCTTTGCGACGGAGCGTGTTCGCCTCACAACCCCCCGCTTCAACGGTATGCCGCGCAAGGGGCCCGCACCAGGAGATTGCACATACAACCGGCCATTGGCCCGCGCCGGGGGTGCGGGGATTTCCCCCGTAAAGACACCGTGATCCAGGGCGAATCGCGTAGGTGGCCCCTGGTCGAGTAGCGTGACGCCCCATGCGTCTCGTCATCGCCCGCTGCTCCGTGGACTACGCGGGCCGGCTCACCGCCCATCTTCCTTCCGCCCCTCGCCTCATCCTGGTGAAGGCGGACGGCTCCGTCTCCATTCACGCGGACGACCGGGCCTACAAACCCCTCAACTGGATGTCGCCGCCCTGCACTCTCAAGGAGGGCGACGGTGAGGTGTGGACGGTGGAGAACAAGGGCGGCGAGAAGCTCATCATCACCCTTGAGGAGGTCATGCACGACTCCTCGCACGAGCTCGGTGTCGACCCGGGGCTGATCAAGGACGGTGTGGAGGCCCACCTCCAGGAGCTCCTCGCGGACCGGATCGAAACCCTTGGTGAGGGCTACTCCCTGATTCGGCGTGAATACCCCACTGCCATTGGCCCGGTGGATATCTTGTGCCGGGACGCCGACAACCAGACGGTCGCCGTCGAGATCAAGCGGCGTGGTGAGATCGACGGTGTCGAGCAGCTCACCCGCTATCTCGAACTCCTCAACCGCGACCCGCACTTGGCGCCGGTGAAGGGCATCTTCGCAGCTCAGGAGATCAAGCCGCAGGCGCGGGTGCTGGCCACCGACCGCGGTATCGGCTGCGTGGTGCTGGACTACGACGCCCTGCGCGGCATCGAGGACGACAAGCTCCGCCTGTTCTGACCCCGCCCGCCCTCCAGAGGGCGGCACAGCGCAACGGCCCGGCAGGTGACCGGGCCGTTGCGCTGTTCTGTGCCGATTCCTGCGGGGCGTCAGGCCGCCGGGGCGCTCGCCGTGCCGGAGGAGGTGGCCGTGCCGTCCGACGGGGTGCCGCCGGAGGGGGCGGTGCCGGAGGTGCCGCTCGCGGAGGGGCCGGACGCGGACTGCGAGGGGCTCTCGGAGGTCGGCTTGCCCGTCGGCTCGGTGGGCGTCGTGCCCGACGGCGAGGGCTCGGTCGGCTCGTCCGAAGGCGTCGGGTCGCTCGGCTCGTCCGTCGGCGGGTGCGTGGGGCGGGTCGGCCGGCCGGTGGGCGTGCTGGGCCGCTCGGTCGGCCGCGTCGGGTCGGCCGTCGGGTCCGGTGATCCGGTGGCGGGGTCGCTGGGCGAGCCGCTGGCGGAGGGGCTGGTGGCCGAGGGGGACGGGTGGTCCGGCTGGCCGGCGGTGCCGGGCCGGGACGTGCCGGGTCCGGTGGGCGGCCGGCCGGTATCCGTGGCGGGCTGCTCGGCCGGCACGTCGCTGCTCTCGCCGTCGTCCGTGGTCTGTTCCGTGCTGACCTTGTCGTTGTGCGGGTCGTCGCCGCCCGTTGCCCCGATGGTGACGACGGTGCCGAGGACGGCCGCCAGCAGGGCGCCGGCGCCCGCGGCGACGGCATTGCGCCGCGCCCCGCCGAAGACCCGCCGGACGCCCTTGGCGGCGCCGTCGCCGCTGCTGGTCACGGCCGGGCCGCCGGTGGTCCCGGCGGTCGTCGCGGCATTCCGGGCCACGAGCGTCGCCGCCGCGGCCCGCTCGGCACGCGGCTTGTGCAGCTTCGCGGCCGAACCGGTCGAGGCCGTCGAGGCGGTGTCGAACGGCGTGGCGGGGGCCTTCGAGGTCCCCCGCGGTGCGGCGGCCGTCGGCAGGGCCGTGGTGGCCGCCGCCGCGGAGTCGGCCCGCGTCCGGTCGGTGACCAGCGCCAGTGCACGCCGGCCGGCCACCGCGCCATTGCGGTCGGAGAGCACGCCGCGCAGCCCGATGGATGCCTCCAGTTCGGCGCGCGCCCGGTCGAGGCTGCCGGTGCACAGGGCCAGCACGCCCAGCTCGTGGTGGAAGTACGCCTCCTCGGCGACCTCACCGGCGAGCCGCGCGGCCTCCTGGCCGTGCCGCAGGGTGCGTTCCCACGCGCTCCAGTGCAGTGCCGCGGCGAACGCCGGTGCGGCCGTACGGGCCAGCAGCACGGCCGCGCTGGCGTGTCCGCTCTCCCGGCTGCCGGTCAGGACGCCCATCGCGGCCAGCGCCACATCGGACTCGGCGGCGGCCCGTTCGGGGCTCACCGAGGGGTGCCCGGCCCACCAGGCGTAGTGCTGGGCGACGGTGTGCGCCCGGGCGGCGGCGCCGTCCGCGTAGCCGGCCGCCGTCAGCTGGTCCTGGACGGTGGCGGCGAGCCGGTAGTGGCCGCCGGCCGGGGTGAGCAGACCGCAGGCCAGCAGCTCGCCGAGGGCGGCGTCGGCGTGGGTGTCCTGGGTGAGGGCCGGCAGATGCGCCTGGTGCGGCAGCTCGCCGCCGAGCGCGACGGCGAAGCGCAGGGTCTCCCGGGCGGCTTCGGTCAGCCGCGAGGCGAGCAGTGGGGCGGGCGCGGCGGCCTCGCCGAGCGACGGCAGTGCCGCCTCCGGGCTCTCCGCGGGCTCGCCGGCCGGCTCGTCGGTGCCGGCCCCGGGGAAGAGGCCGTAGCCGTCGTCGAGGGCGCCCGGTCCGGCCTGCGCCCGGTCGTGCTGCCGCAGCAGGGCGGCGGCCTGGACGAACCGCAGCGGCAGGCCCTCGGACTCGAACCAGAGGTCGGCGGCCCAGGCCTCCTCGTCGTCGGTGAGCGGCCGGTCCACGGCGCGCTCCAGCAGCCGGCCGCAGCCGCCGCGGCCGATGCCGCCGAGGAAGACCTCTTCGAGGTGCGAGCCGGCGCTGGGGGCCGCGACGTCGGGCGTGGCGGCGATCAGGAAGGCGCATTCGGGGGTCGCGTCGAGCAGCTCATCGAGCGCGGCGCCGCCGAATTCCAGGTCGTCCAGGACGACGATCGCGCCGATCTCGGCGACCATGCGCAGCATCTCGGGCCGGTCGGGGCGGTGCTGCGGGGCCCGGTAGACGGCGGCGAACAGCGCGTACAGCAGGTCGGCGGAGGTGCGGTGGTAGCCGGAGAGCCGGATGACGCCGTCGGGGGCGAGGTCGGCGCAGGCGGCGGCGACGGCGTCCAGCAGCCGGGTGCGGCCGGAGCCGGAGGGTCCTGTGACGCGGACGGAGCGGCCGCGGGAGAGCAGGCGGACCAGGCGTTCGGTGTCCTCGGTGCGCTCTTCGAGTGCGGTCTCGGGCCGGGCGATTCCCGGCGGCAGCGGGGGCGCGGCGGCGAGGGCGGCCGCGGCGCGTTCCTCCGGGTCGAGCCGGCCGGGGGCCGCGGGGCGCTCACCGGGCGGGCAGGGCTCTATCTCGCTGCCGTCGACGGGGTTGACGGTGACGAGGTAGGGGCCCGAGACGAGCCGGACGACGCGGGCGCGTTCCGCGGAGCCGCTCTGCGCGCCGCCGAACGCGGGGACCGGCGGCACGGCAGGGCTGCCCGGCTCGCCGTACTCCTCAGGTCCCCGGTGAGTGTTCGGGTCCATGCTGCAAGCTCCCAGATGCTTCGTTCCGCTCCGCCTCCGCCTCCGCCCGGCGTCCTCGGTCACAGGAGGCGGAGCGGTGTGCCGACTGCGCTTCCGGCCGTCCGCACTCCCCCGGCGCCGGCAGCTCGTCCTCAGGCGTCGCGGCCGGTCCGGTGCCCGCCGCGGATGATGACATACGGGCGGGAACCGAACCATAGACCTGGAGGGCGGCCCGGTGCACCGCCGGGGGCGGGTCCTGACCGGAACTTCCGGGATTGCGCGGTATCGCGCTGTTTACGACATTTCCGTCGCACAGTTCTGCATTCTTCGGACTCTTTACCTACGAGCCCGATCACTCCCCGGGCGTCCGTGAGGCCGTCGGGCGGCGCACCGCCCTTGCCTCACACCCGGGGAACCGATTCCGCTTCGATGCCGCCCTCGATCGCGAGGATGCGGTGCAGCCTGGTGGCGACCAGCAGGCGCTGCATCTGGGGCGGCACTCCGCGCAGCACCAGCCTGCGGTTGAACCGGCCGGCGCGACGGTGCGCGCCCATGATCACGCCGAGGCCGGTGGCGTCCCAGGAATCCAGTTCGGTCAGGTCCAGCACGAGATCGCCCCGACCGGAGTCGACGGCGGCGTGCAGGGCCGTACGGGCGTCCGCCGCGCTGCGGACGTCAAGGCGGCCCCCGACGACCAGCTCGGCGTGGTCGCCCCTGATGTGCATATGCGCTCCCCGATGTCATGGGTGATGAAGCCTGGACGTCTACAGATCTGACTGCCTCTCGTGCGGCGAAGTTGCCGCCTGTAAGCGAACCGATACCGAATTCACCCCACGGGGTGACGCCATCAGGCCGATGGGCCTGACGCGGCATCAGTGCTCGTAGAAGCCCTGCCCACTCTTGCGTCCGATATCGCCCGCATCGACCATCCGACGCATGATCTCCGGCGGGGCGAACTTCTCGTCCTGGGACTCGGTGTAGATGTTGTCGGTGGCGTGCAGCAGGATGTCGATGCCCGTCAGGTCGGCGGTGGCCAGCGGTCCCATCGCATGGCCGAAGCCCAACTTGCAGGCGGTGTCGATGTCCTCGGCGCTGGCCACGCCGGCTTCGTAGAGCTTGGCGGCCTCGACGACCAGCGCCGAGATCAGGCGGGTGGTGACGAAGCCGGCCACGTCGCGGTTGACGACGACACAGGTCTTGCCGACCGACTCGGCGAACTGCCGGGCGGTGGCGAGGGTTTCGTCGCTGGTCTTGTAACCGCGGACCAGCTCGCACAGCTGCATCATCGGCACCGGCGAGAAGAAGTGCGCACCGACGACCCGCTCGGGGCGGGAGGTGGCCGCGGCGATCTTGGTGATCGGGATGGCGGAGGTGTTGGAGGCCAGCACCGCCTCGTCCTTGACCAGCTTGTCCAGCGCCTGGAAGATCTCCCGCTTGATCTCGATCCGCTCGAAGACGGCCTCGACGACGATGTCCGCGTCGGCGGCGGCTTCCAGGTCGGTCGAGGTGGTGATGCGGGCCAGCGCCTGCTCGGCGTCGGACGCCGCCAGCTTGCCCTTGGCGACGAACTTCTCGTACGAGGCCTCGATGCCACCCTTGCCCCGGGCCAGCGCCTCGTCCGTCACATCGCGGAGAACCACGTCCCAGCCCGCCTGGGCGGAGACCTGCGCGATACCGGATCCCATGAGTCCGGCGCCGATGACGGCGAGCTTCTTTGCCACTGCTGTCCCCTCACACCCTGTGCATTTGACGGTCCTGGGTGACGTTAGCGGTCGTGAGCGATCCTTTGGAGGGTAAGAGATGCGCGTCACGTCTCAGATGACGGACATCACACCGTCGGGGCGCTTCCGCGGGGCACGAACCGGACAGTCCGCCGTCAGCCGGCCGTCCGTACGGCGTAGTTGAGGACCTTTTCGCCCAGAAGCTCTTCCATCTCGTCGAGCAGGACCAGGGCCTCCCGGGAGACCTCGGCGGGCTTGCGGCCGGCGAGCATCTCCTGCGCGATCCACCCCATCAGACTCTGGTGCACCCAGCCGATCTGGCCCGCCATCAGGCCGGGCAGCGGATCGCCGGCCGGGGCTCCGGTCTCCTCCCGGAGGGTTTCCGCCAGGTTGGTGTGGATCTCCTGCTGGAGGAACCAGAGCCGCGCCTTGAGGGTGGGCGCCCCGTCCACCACCCGCATGAACTGGTCGTACCCCTCGATCAGCCCGACCCGCGGCGAGACCGCCGCGACCTCTTCGCGCAGTTCGCGCAGCACGGCGGCGGCCGCGGACTCCCCCGCCGTCCGGCCCCGTACGAAGCGGCAGAGCCGGTCCACCATGCCCTTGCTCCGGTCGAGGAAGAGGTCCTCCTTGGCCGGGAAGTAGTTGTAGACGGTGTTGACGGAGACCTCGGCGGCCTCGGCGATCTCCGCGATGGTCACCGCGTCGAAGCCGCGCGCCAGGAAGAGGCCGGTGGCCACGTCCGAGATGTACTGGCGGGTCTGCCGCTTCTTCCGCTCCCTGAGCCCCTCTGCCATGCCCTCACCCTACCCTTCGCTGGATGGATTGCATTTTTGGGGGCATTGCAATTTTTCAGCCCCTCTGTTTTTCTGAGGGCATGCCAGTCCTCAGCACGTCCGGACTCGCCCGGACCTTCACCACCAAGAGCGGCCCCGTAGAGGCCGTGCGCGGTATCGACCTCACCGCCGAACGCGGCGAGATCCTCGGCTTCCTCGGCCCCAACGGCGCCGGCAAGACCACCACCCTGCGGATGCTCACGACCCTGCTCGCGCCGACCGGCGGCACCGCGACCGTGGCCGGCTGCGACCTCGTCCGCGATCCGGCGGGCGTCCGCCGCGCCGCCGGCTACGTCGCCCAGTCCGGCGGCGTCGACCCGAACGTCTCGGTACGGGAGGAGCTGGTCACCCAGGCCCGCCTCTACCGCCTCGGCAAGGCCGACGCCCTGGCCCGTGCCGCGGAGTTGGCCGCCGACCTGGGCCTGGAGGGGTTGCTCGACCGCAGGACCGCGACGCTCTCCGGCGGTCAGCGGCGCCGGCTGGACATCGCGATGGGCCTCACCCACCGTCCCCAGGTGCTGTTCCTCGACGAGCCCACCACCGGGCTCGATCCGGGCAGCCGCGCCGATCTGTGGGAGCTGGTCCGCCGGATCCGCGCCGAGCACGGCACCACCGTCTTCCTGACCACGCACTACCTCGACGAGGCCGACGCTCTCGCCGACCGGCTGGTGATCGTCGACAAGGGGGTGGTGGTCGCGGAGGGCACCCCGCAGGCCCTCAAACGCGCCCACGCCGGCTCCCCCGACGCCTCCCTCCAGGACACCTTCCTCGCCATCACCGGCGCCGCCCCCGCACCCCGGGACCAGGCCCCCGTCGCCCTCTAGGAGCTCTCCTTGTCCGCCCTGCTTTCCGACACCGCACTGATCTTCGGTCGGTACGCCCGCCAGACGCTGCGCTCCAGACTCCAGATGCTCTTCGGTGTGCTGATGCCGCTGCTGTATCTGCTCTTCTTCGGGCCGCTGCTCACCGGGCTGCCGCTGTCCTCGTCCGGCAGCTCCTGGCAGGTGCTGGTGCCCGGACTCCTGCTCCAACTCGCCCTGTTCGGCGCCTCGTTCTGTGGTTTCGGCATCATTGTCGAGAAGCAGTACGGGGTCGTGGAGCGGATGCGGGTGACCCCGGTGAGCCGGCTGGCGCTGCTGCTGGGGCGGGTGCTGCGCGATGCCCTGCTGTTCGTCTTCCAGGCGGTGCTGCTGGTGCTGGCCGCGCTGGCCATGGGGCTGCGCGCACCGCTGCCCGGCATCCTCATCGGCTTCGCGTTCGTCGCCGTGCTGACCGTGGCGCTGGCCTCGCTGTCGTACGCGCTGGCGCTGAAGGTCCAGACTCCGCAGGAGTTCGGGCCGGTCATCAACTCCGTCACCATGCCCTCGATGCTGCTGTCCGGGCTGATGCTGCCGATGGCCCTGGGGCCCACGTGGCTCGATGTGCTCTCGCACTTCATGCCGTTCCGCTATCTCGTGGACGCGGTCCGGGCGGCCTTCGTCGGCTCCTACGCCTCCCCGGCCCTGCTCTACGGCGTGCTGGTGGCGGTCGCCTTCGCCGCGCTGTCCGTGACCCATGGCACCCGGGCCTTCCGCAGGTCCGCGGCGTAGGCTCGCCCATATGGTGAATCTGACGCGCATCTACACCCGCACCGGCGACAAGGGCACCACCGCCCTCGGCGACATGAGCCGTACCGCCAAGACCGATTCGCGGATCGCGGCGTACGCGGACGCCAACGAGGCCAACGCGGCGATCGGCGTGGCCCTGGCGCTCGGCTCGCTCCCCGAGGACGTCGCCGCGGTGCTGCTGCGGGTGCAGAACGACCTGTTCGATGTCGGCGCGGACCTGTCGACGCCGGTGGTGGAGAACCCGGAATTCCCGCCGCTGCGCGTCGAGCAGAGCTATATCGACAAGCTGGAGGCCGACTGCGACCGCTTCCTGGCGGAGCTGGAGAAGCTGCGCAGCTTCATCCTCCCCGGTGGCACGGCCGGCGCCGCGCTGCTGCACCAGGCGTGCACGGTCGTCCGCCGCGCCGAACGCGCCACCTGGGCGGCTTTCGAGGAGCACGGCGAGACGATGAACCCGCTTACCGCCACCTACCTCAACCGCCTCTCCGACCTCCTGTTCATCCTGGCCCGTACGGCCAACAAGGAGGTCGGGGACGTGCTGTGGGTACCGGGCGGGGAGCGCTGACCGGGGCTCGCCCCCTAGCGCAGCGTCTTCTGCGGCGGCCGGGCCGCTTCCTCGTCGGCCGTGGGCCGGCCCGGGTCCTTCTTCTGCCAGATGAGGTAGGTCAGCGCGATCACACCGTGGACGGCGACGATCCGCAGAGTGGTGAGCTGCCATTCGTGCAGTGACCGGGTGTCGCCGCCGTCGCCGACGTACCAGGTCGCGAGCTGGAGCAGCGCCGCGGCGACCGCGGCCATCACCACCGTGCGCACCCACAGCTTTCCCTCGTGCTTGGCGCGGGCGAGTCCATAACGCTTGACCGGCCGCGGCCCGCCCGCGAAGCGGTGCGCGAAGTGTCCGTCGACCCACTTGATCGTGTAGTGGCCGTAGGCGACCGTGAAGCCGATATAGACGGCGGCCAGGCCGTGTTTCCAGTCCGCGGGCGCCCCGTTCCTCAGGTCGATCGCCGTGACGATCAGCAGGACCAGCTCCAGCAGCGGCTCCATCAGCAGCACCACCGCTCCGGTGCGCGGCATCCGTGCCAGGTAGCGCAGCGCCAGACCGAGCGCCAGCAGTACCCAGAAGCCGACCTCGCAGGCCACGATCAGCACGACGATCACGGCTGTCTCCTTTCCGAACCCTCCATCGAACGTCTCCAGCCTCCCAACGGCCCCCGGCCGCCACCTCGTCGCACACGATGATCCGGGGCTGCAACTTTCGATGTAGCGCGCTCCGTACGGGGATGACCCGGACGTGGCGGCGGCGGGCCGCGGCGCCGTGTTGGATGGTGGGTGACCGCCCCCTCGGCGACCCGGGAGAACCGCATGCAAGGTCTGGCCGAAAGAAGCCGTCCGAGCGGGCTCATGGGGGCGGCTCGGTCCGACCTGGGGGAGGAAATACGACGATGACAGGCGCCGCCACACCGCCGATCCGGGTTCTCGTCGCCGAGGACCAGTCCTCCGTACGGGCCGGACTGGTCCTCATCCTGCGTTCCGCCCCCGACATCGAGGTCGTCGGCGAGGCGGAGGACGGCGTCGAGGCGGTACGGCTCGCCCGCGAGCTGCGCCCCGCCCTCGTCCTCATGGACATCCAGATGCCCCGCCTCGACGGGGTCTCCGCCACCCGGCAGGTGGTCTCCGAGCGGCTGGCGGACGTGCTCGTACTGACCACCTTCGACCTGGACGAATATGTCTTCGGCGCGCTGCGGGCGGGGGCCGCGGGCTTTCTGCTCAAGGACAGCGACGCGGCCGCGCTGCTCACCGCGGTGCGCACCGTGGCGTCCGGCGAGGGGCTGATCGCCCCTGCGGTGACCCGGCGGCTGATCGCGGAGTTCGCGAACCCGCGGACGGCGGGGCGGCCCCCGCGCGAGGGCGCCGCGCCGGACCGGGCGGTCCTGGACGCACTGACCCCGCGTGAGCTGGAGGTGCTGGGCTGTCTGGGCCGGGGGCTGTCGAACGCCGATATCGCGCTACGGCTGGCGATGGCGGAGGCCACCGTGAAGACCCATGTCAGCCGGCTGCTGGCGAAGCTGGATCTGCGCAGCCGGGTGCAAGCGGCCGTACTGGCACAGGAGTTGGGAGTGGACGGGCCGTAGGCGTGGGGGGCGTCCCGTAGGAGCGGGCCGCACGTAAGGGCCGGTCGAACACATCCCGTAGGGGGTGCGGGCCCCCCTTGCGGGGCCACAACGCGGCAAGGGCGGACGCGATTCCCGTGGCCCCGCAGCGACGGCCGTTTCAGGCCGACATCAGGCAGCCACGTGCCGGTTTCAGGCCACGTTCACCCTCCCCCAGACTTCGTCCGGGGGGACCCCCATCCAACGAGACCGCCCAGCTCAGGCCACGTTGACTCGTTGGCCGGGCGGTGCCGCCTCCAGCCAGGCGAGGAAGCCGGTGAGCGCGTCCTCGCTCATCGCCAGTTCCAGACGGGTGCCACGGTGCCGGCAGGCCAGTACGAGGGAGTCGGAGAGCAGCGCCAGCTCCTCCTCGCCCTGGGGAGTGCGGCGCTCCAGGACCTCGATGGCGGAGCGCTCCAGGAGGTGGCGGGGCCGGGGCGCGTACGAGAAGACCCGGAACCACTCCACCCGGTCGCCGTTGTAGCGCGCCACACCGTAGATCCAGCCCTTGCCGCCGGTCTCGTGCTCCGGGACGTTCCAGCGCAGGCTGCAGTCGAAGGTGCCACCGGAGCGCTGGATGAGCCGTCGCCGCAGTCCGAAGACGAACAGCCCCAGCAGCACCAGCACCACGACGATGCCGCTCACAAGCAGAGCGAGGAACATCTCGACCGACCTCCTCGCCTCGAAGGGTGTCCCCCCGCGCCGTGAGGGCGCGAGGGAGGGAAACGCACCTGCATTGCCTCAGCCGCGGGCCGCTCCGGAGGTTTCCGGGCAGCCCGCGGCTGAGGATCGATCTCTTCGGTGGCGGGGCTCAGTGAACGCCCGTCACCGAACGCAGCCGGACATCGGCGCGACGCTCGGCGGCCGCGTCAGCGTCCGACTTCGCTCGCTCCAGGGCCCGCTCCGCGCGCTGGACATCGATCTCATCCGACAGTTCCGCGATCTCCGCGAGCAGAGACAGCTTGTTGTCGGCGAACGAAATGAAGCCGCCGTGCACCGCGGCGACGACGGTGCCGTCCCCGCTCTCGCCGGTCGTACGAATCGTCACCGGGCCCGACTGCAGCACGCCGAGCAGCGGCTGGTGTCCGGGCATGACGCCGATGTCGCCCGACGAGGTGCGCGCGACGACCAGGCTGGCCTCGCCGGACCAGACCTGACGGTCCGCGGCGACCAACTCGACGTGCAGCTCAGCCACGATGGCTCCTCGGGTCTCCACCTGCCTGGCTCGGCAGATGTTGGGTCAAATACTAGTGGTCGTACGGGCCGGGGGCGGCCAGGGCCGCCCCCGGGACCGGTGCCGGGGTCAGGAGACGCCCAGCTCCTTGGCATTGGCCTTCAGGTCCTCGATGCCACCGCACATGAAGAACGCCTGCTCGGGGAAGTGGTCGTAGTCGCCGTCCGCGATCGCGTTGAACGCGGTGATCGACTCGTCCAGCGAGACGTCCGAGCCGTCGACACCGGTGAACTGCTTCGCCACGTGGGTGTTCTGCGACAGGAACCGCTCGATACGACGGGCGCGGTGGACGGTGAGCTTGTCCTCCTCGCCGAGCTCGTCGATACCCAGAATCGCGATGATGTCCTGGAGATCCTTGTACTTCTGGAGGATCGTCTTGACCCGCGACGCGCAGTCGTAGTGCTCCTGCGTGATGTAGCGGGGGTCCAGGATCCGGGACGTCGAGTCCAGCGGGTCGACCGCCGGGTAGATGCCCTTCTCCGAGATCGGGCGCGACAGAACGGTCGTCGCGTCCAGGTGGGCGAAGGTGGTGGCCGGCGCCGGGTCGGTCAGGTCGTCCGCGGGGACGTAGATCGCCTGCATCGAGGTGATCGAGTGACCACGGGTCGAGGTGATGCGCTCCTGGAGGAGACCCATCTCGTCGGCCAGGTTCGGCTGGTAACCCACCGCGGAGGGCATCCGGCCGAGCAGGGTCGACACCTCGGAACCCGCCTGGGTGTACCGGAAGATGTTGTCGATGAAGAACAGCACGTCCTGCTTCTGCACATCGCGGAAGTACTCCGCCATGGTCAGACCGGCCAGGGCGACGCGGAGACGGGTGCCCGGGGGCTCGTCCATCTGACCGAAGACCAGCGCGGTCTTGTCGATGACGCCGGAGTCCGTCATTTCCTCGATGAGGTCGTTGCCCTCACGGGTGCGCTCGCCGACACCGGCGAACACCGACACACCGTCGTGGTTGTTGGCCACGCGGTAGATCATTTCCTGGATCAGCACGGTCTTGCCGACACCGGCACCACCGAACAGACCGATCTTTCCACCCTTGACGTACGGGGTGAGCAGGTCGATGACCTTGACGCCGGTCTCGAACATCTCGGTCTTGGACTCGAGCTGGTCGAAGGACGGAGCCTTGCGGTGGATGGGCCAGCGCTCGGTGACCTCGACCGTGGACGGGTCCACGTTCAGGATCTCGCCGAGGGTGTTGAACACCTTGCCCTTGGTGACATCGCCGACCGGGACGGTGATCCCGGCGCCGGTGTCGGTCACCGCGGCCTGGCGGACCAGACCGTCGGTGGGCTGCATCGAGATCGCACGGACCAGGCCCTCGCCCAGGTGCTGGGCAACCTCGAGGGTCAGGACCTTCTTGGCCCCGGCCTCGGCCGGGTCCGCGATCTCGACAGTCAGCGCGTTGTAGATCTCCGGCATCGCGTCGACGGGGAACTCCACGTCGACGACCGGGCCGATGACCCGCGCGACGCGGCCCGAAGCCGTGGCCGTTTCAACAGTGGTGGTCATAGTGGTCAGTCACTCCCCGCGGTCGCGTCGGCCAGAGCACTGGCGCCACCGACGATCTCGCTGATTTCCTGGGTGATTTCGGCCTGTCGGGCCGCGTTGGCAAGCCGCGAGAGCGACTTGATGAGCTCTTCTGCGTTGTCGGTCGCCGACTTCATCGCACGACGCGTGGCGGCGTGCTTGGAGGCGGCGGCCTGGAGAAGGGCGTTGTAGATCCGCGACTCGACATACCGCGGAAGCAGGGCGTCGAGGACGTCCTCGGCCGACGGCTCGAAGTCGAACAGCGGAAGGATCTCGCCGGCCTGCGCCGACTCGTCCGACTCCGCCGCCTTGTCGAGGCTCAGCGGCAGCAGACGGTCATCGAGCGCCGTCTGCGTCATCATCGAGATGAACTCGGTGAAGACGATGTGGAGTTCGTCCACGCCGCCCTCGGCCGTGTCCCGCTGAACGGCCTCGATCAGCGGCGCAGCGATCGTCTTGGCGTCCGCGTACGTCGGGCTGTCGGTGAAACCGGTCCACGACTCCACGACCTTGCGCTCGCGGAAGCTGTAGTACGACACACCCTTGCGCCCGACGATGTAGGCGTCGACCTCCTTGCCCTCGGCCTTGAGCCGCTCGGTGAGCTGCTCGCCGGCCTTGAGGACGTTGGAGGAGTAGCCGCCGGCCAGACCGCGGTCGCTCGTGATGAGCAGCAGCGCGGCCCGCGAGGGCTGCTCCGCCTCCGTCGTCAGCGGGTGCTGGGTGTTCGAGCCCGTGGCAACCGCTGTCACCGCGCGGGTCAGTTCACTCGCGTACGGCGTCGACGCCGCCACCTGGCGCTGCGCCTTGACGACGCGCGAGGCGGCGATCATCTCCATCGCCTTGGTGATCTTCTTGGTCGCGGTGACGGAGCGGATGCGACGCTTGTAGACCCGGAGCTTGGCTCCCATGGATCAGGTCCCTTCCGTCGTCACTTGCTGGTGCCGGCCGGGGCGTCCTCGCCGAGCAGCTTGCCGTCCGAGGTCTCGAACTGCCGCTTGAAGCCCTCGACGGCCTCGGCGATCGCGCCGATGGTGTCGTCGGACATCTTGGCGCCCTCGCGGATGCTGGTCAGCAGGTCCTTCTTCTCCCGGTGCAGGTGGTCCAGGAGCTCCCGCTCGAAGCGGCGGATGTCCGCCACCGGCACGTCGTCCATCTTGCCGTTGGTGCCGGCCCAGATGGAGACGACCTGGTCCTCGGTCGCGTACGGGGAGTACTGCGCCTGCTTGAGCAGCTCGGTCATCCGCTTACCGCGCTCCAGCTGCTGCTTGGAGGCCGCGTCCAGGTCGGAACCGAAGGCGGCGAACGCCTCCAGCTCGCGGTACTGGGCGAGGTCCACGCGGAGCCGGCCGGACACCTGGCGCATGGCCTTGTGCTGGGCGGAGCCACCGACTCGGGAGACGGAGATACCCACGTTCAGCGCCGGACGCTGGTTGGCGTTGAAGAGGTCCGACTCCAGGAAGCACTGGCCGTCGGTGATGGAAATGACGTTGGTCGGAATGAACGCCGACACGTCGTTCGCCTTGGTCTCGACGATCGGGAGGCCGGTCATCGAGCCGGCGCCCATCTCGTCGGAGAGCTTGGCGCAGCGCTCCAGCAGACGCGAGTGCAGGTAGAAGACGTCGCCCGGGTAGGCCTCACGGCCCGGCGGACGGCGCAGCAGCAGGGACACGGCGCGGTAGGCGTCGGCCTGCTTCGAAAGGTCATCGAAGATGATCAGGACGTGCTTGCCCTGGTACATCCAGTGCTGGCCGATGGCCGAGCCGGTGTAGGGCGCGAGGTACTTGAAGCCCGCCGGGTCGGACGCCGGGGCGGCGACGATGGTGGTGTACTCCAGGGCGCCGGCCTCCTCCAGCGCACCGCGCACGGACGCGATGGTGGAGCCCTTCTGGCCGATGGCGACGTAGATGCAGCGGACCTGCTTCTTCGGGTCGCCCGAGCGCCAGTTGTCGCGCTGGTTGATGATCGTGTCGACGGCCAGGGCGGTCTTGCCGGTCTGGCGGTCACCAATGATCAGCTGACGCTGGCCACGGCCGATCGGCACCATCGAGTCGACGGCCTTGTAGCCGGTCTCCATGGGCTCGTGGACCGACTTACGGACCATGACGCCCGGGGCCTGAAGCTCCAGGGCGCGGCGGCCCTCGGACTCGATCTCGCCGAGGCCGTCGATCGGGTTGCCCAGCGGGTCGACGACGCGGCCGAGGTAGCCCTCGCCCACGGCGACCGAGAGCACCTCACCGGTGCGCTGCACCGGCTGGCCCTCCTCGATGCCGCTGAACTCACCGAGGACCACCGCACCGATCTCGCGCTCTTCCAGGTTCAGCGCAAGACCGAGCGTGCCGTCCTCGAACTTCAGCAGCTCGTTCGCCATCGCCGAGGGAAGGCCCTCGACCTTCGCGATGCCGTCTCCGGCCTCGCTTACCGTGCCGACCTCCTCGCGCGAGGCCGCGTCCGGCTTGTACGCCTGGACGAAGTTCTCCAGCGCGTCCCGGATCTCCTCCGGCCGGATCGTGAGCTCCGCCATCTGGGTTCCCTGCTCTCCTTGTTGGGCCCGAAGTTACTTGCGGGTGTCCGGGGGTCTGTCCCCCGGGGGGTTTCCGCTTACGGCCCAACTCGGGCCGCCGTCATGCTTGTGCTGGTCCCCGGGGCTTCTTCCGGACCGCAGCCGGACCTCGTGGTCCGGCCGGCTGGTCCGGCGTCTGACCGCCGGTTGTGCAGCTCTTGAGTTGGTGGCTGGGTCAGCCGGCCATCCGCCGGCCCGCCTCGTCGAGGCGCTCCGCGATGGTCCCGTTGATGACCTCGTCGCCGATCCGGACCTGGACTCCGCCGAGGACCTCGGGGTCCACGTCGAGGTTCAGGTGGACCTGCCGTCCGTACAGCTGCGCCAGGGAAGCGCCCAGGCGCTGCCGCTGCCCTTCACTGAGGGGCACCGCGGAGGTGACCACCGCGACCATGCGGTCCCGGCGGCTCGCCGCCAGCTTGGAGAGGGCGTCGAGCCCCGCTTCCAGGCTACGGCCCCGCGGCTGTACGACAAGACGGATCACGATGCGCTCGGTGACCGGGTTGGCCCGGCCGCCCAGCAGCGCATTCAGCAGCTCCGTCTTGGCCGCGACCGTCGCGTTCCGGTCGGTCAGCGCACCGCGCAGCTCACTGTTGGAGCTGACGATCCGGCCGAACCGGAAGAGCTCGTCCTCGACGTCGTCGAGCTGGCCGGCCCGCTGCGCGGCGACCAGGTCGGCGCTGTAGGCCAGCTCCTCGAGCGCGTCGGTCAGGTCACGCGAACCCGACCAGCGGGCACGGACCATGCCGGACACCAGGTCGGCGGTCGGACCGCCCACCTTGCCGCCCAGCAGTCGTCCGGCCAGTTCGGCGCGCGCCTCGGCGGCCTGCGCCGGGTCGGTCAGGACCCGACGCAGCGACACCTCGCGGTCGAGCAGAGCGGTGACGGCAGCCAGCTCCTCGGCGAGCTTCGCGGCGTCGACGGACGTGGTGTCCGCCAGCGCGTTGAACTGCTCACGTGCGGAGGCGAGTGCCTCGCGGCTCGCTCCGTTCATCGTCCGGCCTCAGCCTTCGTCGCGTCCGACGCCGCCTTGGCCTCGACGTCGTCGAGGAAGCGGTCGATGGTCCGGCTCTGCCGGGCGTGGTCCTCGAGGGACTCCCCGACGAGCTTGCCGGCCAGGTCGACGGCGAGCTTGCCCACGTCCTGGCGCAGCGCCTGCGCGGCCTGCTTCCGGTCCGCCTCGATCTGGGCGTGACCGGCAGCGATGATCTCCTCACGCTGCCGCTGGCCCTCGGCGCGCATCTCAGCGATGAGCGTCGCGCCCTGCTCCTGCGCCTCCTGGCGCAGACGCGCGGCCTCGTGGCGGGCGTCGGCGAGCTGTGCCCGGTAGTCCGCGAGCACCTGCTGAGCCTCGGCCTGAGTCGCCTCGGCTTCCTCCATGCGGCCTTCGATAAGCGTCCGGCGCTCTTCCAGAACCTTGTTGATGTTCGGGAGGAGCTTCTTGGCCAGGAAGCCGAAGACGATGAAGAAGGCGATCAGGCCGATGACCAGCTCTGGAATCGGCGGGACCAGGGGGTTCTCGGGAACCTCCGCCGCCATGTTCACCAGGGCGTTCACATCAGTGCCTTCCGTCTAAATGGGATAGTCGAAGGGTTCGTTTACTGGTAAACGAAGCCCATGACGATGCCGATCAGGGCGAGCGCCTCACAGAAGGCGAAACCCATGATCTGGTTGGTGCGGATCAGGCCGGCCGCCTCGGGCTGACGGGCCAGGGCCTGGGTGCCGTTACCGAAGATGATGCCGACGCCGACGCCGGGGCCGATCGCGGCCAGGCCGTAACCGATGGAGGCGACGTTGCCGACGACGTTGGTCTTGGCGGAGCCGGCGGCGAGGTTGACCATTTCGAGAGCAGCGGACATGCCGTTACTTCCTTCTCATTTCACGGACCGATGGGGGTTGGCCACCGGACAGCTGTTGGGCTGGGAGCGAGGGCGCTCAGTGGTGCTCGGCGAGCGCGCCCTGGACGTAGTTGCAGGCCAGGAGGACGAAGACATACGCCTGGACGGCCTGGATGAAGAGCTCGAAGGCGGTCATCACGATGGTCATCACGAAGGATGCGCTCGCGTAGACGATGCCGATGCCGTTCAGCAGGTACCAGCTGGCAATGGTGAACAGCAGGATCAGCAGGTGACCCGCGAACATGTTCGCGAACAGTCGGACCGCGTGGGTGAAGGGGCGGATGATCAGGTGCTGAAGCAGTTCGAGCACCATGATCAGCGGCAGCACCCAGCCGAGCGACTTGTCGTAGCCGGTGATGTTCTTCAGGCCGCCGACGAAACCCTGCTTCTTGAACGTCAGGGTCAGCCAGAGGACATAGACCACCAGGGCCAGGCCCATCGGGAAGGCAATGACCGACGTCACCGGGAACGCCATGACCGGGATGATGGACCAGATGTTCATGACCCATACGAAGAAGAACAGCGAGACCATGAAGGGGACGTACTTGTCGCCCTCCTTCTTCCCCAGCGCGTCATAGACGAGCCCGCGGCGCACGAAGTCGTAGCCCGCTTCGCCGATCATCTGGAGCTTTCCGGGCACCACCTTCGCCCGGCCGAAAGCGGCCCAGAAGAACCACACCACGACCACCGTGCTGAGGAACGCCAGCAGCATCGGCTTGTTGAACTCGTAGCCACCGATGGTGAAGAGGGGTTCGAAGACGAACGAATGAAGGCCCGGGGCCTCGAAGCCACAGCCGGAAAAGATGTGGCAGTCGGTCTCGAAGGCGAGCATCGTTTCAGCACTCACCGCGAGCTCCTTCAGCGTGGCGCATGGGTACGGCAACCTCGTTGTGTCGGCGCGGCGTTGAGCCACGGAGCGGCACTGGACTGGTCTTACGGATTAGGGGGCGGCTGGCGGGCGCTGGGCCCGGCCACATCACAGGCATTGGCCGCGAGAACTGCCCGTTCCATCGAGTGGAACCCGGGAGCTCAGCCGCCTGCGCCAACTGTGCCGCAGTTGGAACCGGACGATAGCAGGCCCGCAAGAGGGCATTTATCTCGGCCCTACGTGTCACGTCGGCGACCCCGCCGTCTCCGCCTTCTTCGTCCCGGCGGAGTCGGGTTCCACGTACAGAATCTTCGCCTTCATATGACCGCGGGTCTGTGCCGCGATCCACACGAGGGTGGCGCCGAGCAAGGTGAACGCAAAAGCCTTGGTATCGAAGAACGTGGTGTCCTTGAACGCGATCAGGAAGACCGCCACGAACAGGATCTGCACGGTGTACAGCAGCAGGCCCATCATCTGGAACAGCTGCGGGTGGTTCTTCGCGGTCTTTTGCAGGACGACGAGACCGGCCCCCATCACGAGCAGCACCAGCACGGTGCCGATGACGGCGCCGAGCGCTCCCGGCACACCTGCGACCGCGCCGCTCACGGCAACGGCGACAGCGCCGATGGCGAGGGTGGGCACAACGGCGTGAAGGAGTAGTCGGGCGTCATTCGACTGCATGGCGGCGCTCCGGCAAAAGATGTGGGGTGTGTCGTCATGGACGAGCGTAGACCCGGCCTGAGGCGGAACCTGCGGCCCAAGGGCAGTCGCACTACGGCCCTTCGGCTCTATCGCCGGGTTTCGTGAACGGTATCACAAACTATTTGATGAGGTCTTTACCTGGTTCGTGTGGACCCTGTCACACCTGAGCGTGAACGTGCGCGTTGGTGCACTGACGGGCCGCCTTATGTCTGGTATGGAGTCAACCGTCCCGATTCTTGAGGCACGTTCGGGCGATCGAACCTCTGGATCAGCGGTGACTGTCCGCCTTCCGGCGACCCACGAAGCGTGAGCGGTCCCCGATCGCGGTGGCCCCGTGGAGGCCCGCCGGAACCGGCTCCCGCTCCTCCTCCGGCCCGGCGGCGCTCTCGTCGTCCAGTGCCACGCCGGTCGCGTCCGTCGTCGCGGCCGGCGCCGTCGCGGGGGCGATCCGGCGGTAGCGCGGCGGCACCATCCACTCCGCCCAGAGGGGCGCCCGCGGCGTGAAGCGCGGCAGCAGAAGCAGCACCAGACCCACCGCGCTCAGCAGCACGATGCCCAGCACGATCCACATGCTCGCGTTGTTCGCGGAGTAGGCGACCGCGCCGAAGGCGATCAGCGCCGACCAGAAGTACATGATCAGCACGGCCCGGCTGTGCGAGTGCCCGATCTCCAGCAGCCGGTGGTGCAGATGGCCGCGGTCGGCGGCGAACGGCGACTGGCCCTGCCACGTACGCCGCACGATCGCCAGGATCAGGTCGGCGACCGGCACCGCGATGATCGTCAGCGGCAGCAGCAGCGGGATGTAGACCGGCACCATCGCGTGGGTCGCCTCACGCAGACCGCCCGCCTTGACGTTGAGCAGGTCCGGGTCGACCTGGCCGGTCACCGAGACCGCGCCCGCGGCCATGACCAGGCCGATCAGCATCGATCCCGAGTCGCCCATGAAGATCCGCGCCGGGTGCATGTTGTGCGGCAGGAAGCCGAGGCACATGCCCATGAGAACGACCGAGAACAGCGTTGCGGGCGCGGCCGCCTCGATGCCGTAGCCGAACCACATCCGGTACGCGTACATGAAGAACGCCGCGGCGGCGATGCACACCATGCCGGAGGCGAGACCGTCCAGGCCGTCCACGAAGTTCACCGCGTTGATGGTGATCACGACGAGGGCGACGGTCAGCAGGGTGCCCTGCATCGGGGTGAGGGAGACCGTGCCGACACCGGGGATCGGGATCCAGAGGATCGTCAGGCCCTGGAGGACCATCACGCCCGCGGCGATCATCTGGCCGCCGAGCTTGACCAGCGCGTCCACGCCCCACTTGTCGTCCAGGACGCCGAGGATCCAGATCAGCGCGGCGCCGGAGAGCAGCGCCCGGGGCTCGTTGGAGTTCTCGAAGACGGTCTTGAGGTTGGTCAGATGCGAGGCGACCAGCAGGCCGGCGCAGAGCCCGCCGAACATCGCGATGCCGCCGAGTCGTGGCGTCGGCTCGCGGTGCACATCACGCGCGCGGATCTCCGGCATCGCCCCGGCCGCGATGGCGAATTTCCGCACCGGGCCGGTCAGCAGGTAGGTCACCGCGGCCGTGACGCACAGCGTCAGCAGGTATTCACGCACGGGCTGCCCCATTGGTATAGCTGGCCATCACAGCCCCACACCCTATGCGTGTCCGCCCCCTGGCCGTGAATACAGGAAAAGACGCCGGGCGTCAGCGGATGGTTCCCGCCGTCATCCGTGATCGGGATATGGCGGGAAACCGTGGACCAAAGCGACGGTACGGGAGCGGACCGCACCGTCCTCCTCCAGCGCCGCCACGATCAGCTCGGCGACCGCCTTCATCTCGGTCTCGCCCATGCCCTGGGTCGTCACCGCGGCGGTGCCCATCCGGATGCCGGTCCGGCCCGCCGCGAGAACGCCGGGGGGCTCGGCGCACGGCAGCGCGCAGGTGTCCAGCACGATACCGGCGGCGGCCAGCCGGCCCCGGGCGGTGCGCGCGTCCAGGCCCAGCGGAGCGGTATCTGCGGTGATCAGATGGGTGTCGGTGCCGCCGGTGTTGATGGTCAGACCGTGTCCGGCGAGCGCCTCGGCGAGCGCGCGGGCATTGGCCGTGACCTGATGGGCATACGCGCCGAAGGCGGGCGTGGCGGCCTCCGCGAAGGCCACGGCCTTGGCGGCGACGGAGTTCATCTGGGCGCCCCCTTGGGTGAAGGGGAACACCGCGCGGTCGATCCGCTCGGCCAGCTTCGTGCCGCACAGGATCAGCCCGCCGCGCGGCCCGCGCAGCACCTTGTGTGTGGTTCCGCACACCACATCGGCGTACGGGACGGGGCTGGGCGCCGCTCCCCCGGCGATCAGCCCCAGGGGGTGCGCGACATCCGCGATCAGGTAGGCGCCGGTCTCGTCGGCGATGTCACGGAAGGCGGCGTAGTCGAGGTGCCGGGGATAGGAGATCGAGCCGCAGACGATGGCCTTGGGCCGGCGGGCGCGGGCCAGCTCGCGGATCGCGTCGTAGTCGAGCAGGCCGGTCTCCTCGTCGACGCCGTAGCCGGCGAAGTCGAACCAGCGGCCGGAGAAGTTGGCCGGTGATCCATGGGTGAGGTGTCCGCCGTGCGGGAGGGACATGGCCAGAACGGTGTCTCCGGGGCGCAGCAGGGCGGCGTAGGCGGCCAGCACGGCCGAAGACCCGGAGTGGGCCTGGACGTTGGCGTGTTCGGCGCCGAAGAGGGCCTTGGCGCGCTCCACCGCGATCCGCTCGGCGAGGTCGACGATCTCGCAGCCGCCGTGGTGCCGTGCCCCCGGATAGCCCTCGGCGTATTTGTTGCCCAAGGGAGACCCGAGGGCGGCGAGGACGGCCGGCGAGGTGAAGTTCTCCGCGGCGATCAGCTGGAGTCCGTCGCTCTGCCGGGCGCTCTCCCCGAGCAGTACGCCGGCGATCTCCGGGTCCTGGCGCAGCAGGGCGGCGAAGTCCGGGGAGCCGGCCGGCCGGGTCCCGGCCTCACGGGCGGCCCGCGCCCGGTCTTCGACGGTCTCGTCCGGACCGGCGCCGGCAGCGGGCGCGGGGGCCGGGGAAAGGGTGTCCGGGGTCTCGCTACGGGGTGACGCGGTGGTGGCAGGCATCGCTTGCTCCGGGCCTCGTACGGGGACGTAGTCCCAATGTAGGCGCGGCAGGGCGATCAAGCGCGGTGTGCGGGCCGCTCGGGGGCCCGCAGGCCACCCCGGGACCCGGACCGCTCGGCACGGGCTCCGGGGGCCTGTCCGGCGGGACAGCGCGCCTGGGCCCGCGCCGGGGCGTCTAGGCGCGCGCCGGGAGTCCCGTGAGGGCGGTGACGACCGGGTCGAGCGCCTGGTTGATCTCGTCGCCGATGGAGCGGAAGAAGGTGATGGGGGCGCCGTAGGGGTCGTAGACCTCGTCGGACTGCGGGTTGGGCGCCAGCAGCCAGCCGCGCAGCGCCGCGGCGGCGCCGACCAGCGCACGGGCGCGCTCGACCAGCCCGCCGTCCGGCAGGTCCGGATCGGGCTCGGGCAGCGTGGCCGGGTCTATGGCCCGCACCAGCCGGTTGAACTCCTTCAGCGTGAAGGTGCGCAGCCCCGCCGAATGGCCCATCGAGATGACCTGGGCGCGGTGGTCGCGGGTGGCGGTGAGCACCAGGTCGGCCCGGATGACGTGCTCGTCGAGCAGCTCACGGCCGAGGAAGCCGGCCGGGTCGGCACCGTAGTCGGTGAGCACCGTGGCGGCGTGCGTCTCCATCGGGGCGCCCTCGTGGCCCCAGGTTCCGGCGCTCTCCACGAGCAGCCCGCCACTGCGCGCCGCACCGAGCCGCAGTTCCAGGGCATGGCGGTGCAGCCGCTCGGTGATCGGCGAGCGGCAGACGTTGCCGGTGCTGACGTGGAGAATCCGAAAAGGGGAGGGAGGGGGTACAGGAGTGTCGCCACCTGGTCCCGCTATGCCACGCCCCGGGGGCGCCATCAATTGGCCACCTCGAGCTCGGGTACCACCTTGCGCAGCTCTTCCGCGCTGATCGCGCCCTCGCGCAGCAGCACCGGCGTCTTGCCGGTGACATCGACGATCGAGGACGGTACGGCGGCGGGCGTGGGACCGCCGTCCAGATAGACGGAGACCGAGTCGCCCAGCATTTCCTGTGCGGCGTCGCAGTCCTGCGGGGACGGGTGGCCGGTGAGGTTGGCACTGGAGACGGCCATCGGACCGAACTCGGTGAGCAGCTCGATCGCGACGGGGTGCAGCGGCATCCGTACGGCGACCGTGCCCCGGGTCTCGCCCAGGTCCCAGGTCAGCGACGGCTGGTGCTTGGCGACGAGGGTGAGCGCACCGGGCCAGAAGGCGTCGACCAGCTCCCAGGCCTGCTCGGAGAAGTCGGTGACCAGGCCGTGCAGGGTGTTGGGGGACCCGACGAGGACCGGCGAGGGCATACCGCGGCCGCGGCCCTTGGCCTCCAGCAGGTCGCCGACGGCCTCGGCGCTGAAGGCGTCCGCGCCGATGCCGTAGACGGTGTCGGTCGGCAGCACGACCAGCTCACCGCGGCGGACGGCCGAGGCGGCCTCGCGCAGACCGGTGGTGCGGTCGGTCGCGTCGCTGCAGTCGTATCGCCGTGCCATTACGGGACCTCCTCGTGCGAAACGAATACTTCGGATGCATCGGCTGCATCAGGCGCCGAAGCGAAACGCGTCATGGCGTCGCCCGGCGCGCGGTGGCGAAACGGGGCCTGTTGTTGAGGTCCGGGTGATCGGCCGCATCGGCCCAGCCCCGCTCCTCGGTGAAGATCCACGGCACCTGCCCGCCCTGGGTGTCGGCATGCTCGATGACGACCACGCCGCCGGGGCGCAGCAGACGGTGTGCGGTCCGCTCGATGCCCCGGATGGTGTCCAGGCCGTCCTGGCCCGAGAACAGCGCGAGCTCGGGGTCGTGGTCGCGGGCCTCGGGTGCGACGTACTCCCACTCGGTCAGCGGGATGTACGGCGGGTTGGAGACGACCAGGTCGACCTGCCCGTCCAGTTCGGGAAGCGCGGTCAGCGCGTCGCCCTGATGGAGAACGACGCGGGACCCCTCGACGTTCTTGCGGGCGTAGTCCAGGGCCTCGTCGGACAGCTCCACGGCGTGCACCCGCGAGCGGGGGACCTCCTGGGCCAGGGCGAGGGCGATCGCCCCCGAGCCGGTGCACAGGTCGACGATCAGCGGTTCGACGACGTCCATGGCCCGGACGGCGTCTATCGCCCAGCCGACCACCGATTCGGTCTCCGGGCGGGGTACGAACACCCCCGGCCCGACGGCGAGTTCGAGGTAGCGGAAGAACGCCCGTCCGGTGATGTGCTGGAGCGGCTCACGGGCCTCGCGGCGGGCGACGGCCTCCCAGTAGCGGGCGTCGAAGTCCGCGTCCTTGACGTGGTGCAGCTCCCCCCGTTTGACGCCGTGCACGAACGCGGCGAGTTCCTCGGCGTCGAAGCGCGGCGAGGGCACACCGGCGTCGGCCAGCCGCTGGGTGGCCTGGGCCACCTCGGCGAGCAGAAGGTTCACGGGGCCTTCCTCCTAGTGCGCTGCGTCTTCATGGTGCGGGTTCGCCGTCGACCGGCCGGGGCGTACCGGGTCGTGCGGGCTTACTGGGCGGCGGCGAGCTTCGCTGCCGAGTCGGCGTCGACACACGCCTGGATGACCGGATCGAGCTCGCCGTCGAGCACCTGGTCCAAGTTGTACGCCTTGAAGCCGACCCGGTGGTCCGAGATGCGGTTTTCCGGGAAGTTGTACGTCCGGATGCGCTCGGAGCGGTCGACCGTGCGGACCTGGCTGCGCCGGGCGTCCGACGCCTCCCGCTCGGCCTCTTCCTGGGCGGCGGCCAGCAGCCGGGAGCGCAGGATGCGCAGCGCCTGCTCCTTGTTCTGGAGCTGGCTCTTCTCGTTCTGGCAGGAGACCACGATGCCGGTGGGCAGGTGCGTGATGCGCACCGCGGAGTCGGTGGTGTTGACCGACTGGCCGCCGGGGCCGGAGGAGCGGTAGACATCGATCCGCAGGTCGTTGGGGCCGATCTCGACCTCGACCTCCTCGGCCTCCGGCGTGACCAGCACACCGGCCGCGGAGGTGTGGATGCGGCCCTGCGACTCGGTGGCGGGCACCCGCTGGACGCGGTGCACCCCGCCCTCGTACTTCAGCCGCGCCCAGACGCCCTGTCCGGGCTCGGTGGCGCCGCCCCCGCCCTTGGTCTTCACGGCGACCTGGACGTCCTTGTAGCCGCCGAGGTCGGACTCGTTGGCCTCCAGGATCTCGGTCTTCCAGCCGGCCCGCTCGGCGTAGCGCAGATACATCCGCAGCAGGTCGCCGGCGAACAGCGCGGACTCCTCGCCGCCCTCACCGGCCTTGACCTCGAGGATGACGTCCTTGTCGTCGCTGGGGTCGCGCGGGACGAGCAGCAGCCGCAGCTTCTCGGTCAGCTCGCCGCGCCGGGCGTCGAGCTCCTTGACCTCGTCGGCGAAGTCCGGGTCGTCCGCGGCGAGTTCGCGCGCGGTCTCCATGTCCTCGCCGGTCTGCTTCCAGTCGCGGTACGTCGCGGTGATCGGGGTCAGCTCGGCATAACGCTTGTTGAGCCGCATGGCCTCGCGCTGGTCGGCGTGGACCGCGGGGTCGGCCAGCCGCTTCTCGAGATCGGCGTGCTCGCCGATCAGTTCTTCGACCGCCTCGAACATCGTGGAGTTCCTCTACTGGCTGCTGTGATGACCGGAGTACCGGGGCGCCGGCCCGTGGGGGGTGCTGCGCCGCGGGCCCCGGGACGCCCGTACGGGAGCCAAGGGCCAGGACGACAAAACGCCGGTCCGGTCACCCCTGAGCAGGGGCGACCGGAGACCGGCGCCTTGAGGGTCGCTACTTCTTGGCAGCGGCGCCCTTGCCGAAGCGGGCCTCGAAGCGGGCCACGCGGCCGCCCGTGTCCATGATCTTCTGCTTGCCGGTGTAGAACGGGTGGCACTCGGAGCAGATGTCGGCGCGGACCGTGCCGCTGGCGACCGTGCTACGGGTGGTGAAGGACGCGCCACAGGTGCAGCTGACCTGGGTCTCGACGTACTCCGGGTGAATGTCGCGCTTCAAGGGATTCTCCTAGGTTCGGGAGTGCACCGGGTCGTGTCGCGGGTTGCGTCACGTGAACCGGGGCCGACGGTCCAGTCTGCCAGGACTAGCCGCATCTCCCAAAACCGGGGTGCGGACGCAACTATTCCCCCGGCCGGTTCCGGGGCCGCCGGACCCCGGAACCGCTGGACAGCGGCTACTTCACGTAGTTGTCCGTGCCGCCCTTGTCACCGGCCGACCCCTTGATCGCGGACTTGGGGATCTCCTTGTCCTGCCGGAGCGCGTCCCAGACCTGGCGGCTCTGCTTGGTCAGCGGCAGCACCCGGTCGGGGTCCTGGGGGTCGTAGGCCACCGGCAGCGTCATCATGTCGATGTTCTCCGCACCGATGCTGCCCAGGCTCTTGGCCAGGCCGGTCAGTTCACTGACCGAGTTGAGGTCGGTGTCGGTGGTGACGGCCTTGGTGGCCGTGTCGGCGATGTCGTAGAGCTTGGCGGGGTTGGTGAGCACCCCGACGTTCTTGACCTGCTTCAGCAGGGCCTTGATGAAGGTCTGCTGGAGCTGGATGCGGCCGAGGTCGCTGCCGTCGCCGCCGGGGACACCGTGCCGGGTCCGGACGAGGCCGAGGGCGTGCTCACCGTCCAGCGTGTGGGTGCCGGGCTTCAGATGCAGATGGCTGCTGTTGTCGTCGATCGCCTTGCTGGTGGTGATCTCCACCCCGCCCAGCGCGTCGATGAGCTTCTTGAAGCCGGTGAAGTCGACCTCGACGAAGTGGTCCATCCGGATGCCGCTGATCGTTTCGACGGTCTTCACGGCGCAGGCCGGGCCGCCGACCTCGAACGCGGTGTTGAACATCGCCCGGTTCGCCCCGGGGACGTCCTTGCCGTCCTTGGAGCAGTCGGGGCGCTTGATCATGGTGTCCCGGGGGACGCTGACCACGCTGGCCTTCTTACGGCCCTTGTAGACGTGCATGATCATCGCCGTGTCGGAACGCGCGGCGCCCTCGTCCCGGCCGTACTCGTTGTTCTTGCCGGCGCGGGAGTCGGAGCCCATCACCAGGATGTCCATCGACCCGTCGTCGACATTCTTCGGCCGGTCGTGTCCGAGGGCGGCGTTGATGTCGACGCCCTTCAGATTGCCGTTGAGCTTGAAGTAGACGTAGCCGAGTCCGGCACCACCGAGCAGCACCACACTGACCAGCCCGCATACAGTGATGGTCGCTATTCGGCGGCGTCGGGTCGGCCCCTTGCGCCGGCGTCCCTTGGGACGTAGGGCGCGGCCACGGGTTTCGGCCGTCTTCGCGCTCCCGCTGCTGTCCGCCATCTGCTCCTCAGTCCTCGTTCGCTCGGCTGCCCCTCGCCGCCGCCGTGCGGAGTGCTGCCACGGCCCGTTGCTCCTTGTCAGACGGGAGGTCGACGGGAAGGGTTGCACAGCGAGTCATGAGCGATTTCTTAGAAATCCGCGGCGGCCGGGTGGACAGCCCCGGGACCTTCGCCTGCATCACCTGGGCTTTCGTCCCTTTTTCCGCCATGGCTGGAACCGTGCGGGTTCCCGCGGATCTGTGCGGAAGGTCTCAGGCGCGCCCGTGAGGGGGCCTTCGGGGCGCGGCCCAGGTCACAGATCACCGCCCGCGGCCCGTCCCGTACGGGCCGCCCAGCACAAAGCCCCCCTCACCCGTGAGGGCGAGGAGGGCTCGGTGTACGGCGCCAGGACGCGCCCGGCGGGCGTCAGTCGTTGCCGTTGCCCGCGGTCGGGGTCGTCTTCTGGATCTGGAGCAGGAACTCCGCGTTGGACTTCGTCTGCTTCATCTTGTCCAGCAGCAGCTCGATGGCCTGCTGCTGGTCCAGGGCGTGCAGCACCCGGCGCAGCTTCCACACGATGGCGAGCTCGTCGCTGCCCATGAGGATCTCTTCCTTACGGGTGCTGGACGCGTCCACGTCCACCGCCGGGAAGATGCGCTTGTCCGAGAGCTTGCGGTCGAGCTTGAGCTCCAGGTTGCCGGTGCCCTTGAACTCCTCGAAGATCACCTCGTCCATCCGCGAGCCGGTCTCGACCAGCGCGGTGGCCAGGATGGTCAGCGAACCGCCGTCCTCGATGTTGCGCGCCGCACCGAAGAAGCGCTTCGGCGGGTAGAGCGCGGTCGAGTCGACACCACCGGACAGGATGCGGCCCGAGGCCGGGGCGGCGAGGTTGTACGCACGGCCCAGACGGGTGATCGAGTCCAGCAGGACGACCACGTCGTGACCCAGCTCGACGAGGCGCTTGGCGCGCTCGATGGCCAGCTCGGCGACGGTGGTGTGGTCCTCGGCCGGGCGGTCGAAGGTCGAGGAGATGACCTCGCCCTTCACCGACCGCTGCATGTCGGTGACCTCTTCCGGACGCTCGTCGACAAGGACGACCATCAGGTGGCACTCGGGGTTGTTGCGGGTGATCGAGTTGGCGATCGCCTGCATGATCATGGTCTTGCCGGTCTTCGGCGGGGCCACGATCAGCCCTCGCTGGCCCTTGCCGATCGGCGTGACCAGGTCGATGATCCGGGTCGTCAGACCGCCCGACTCACCCTCCAGGCGCAGTCGATCCTGCGGGTAAAGGGGCGTCAGCTTCCCGAACTCCGGCCGTCCGCGGCCCTGTTCGGGCGCCACGCTGTTGACCGTGTCGAGCCGGACCAGCGCGTTGAACTTCTCGCGCCGCTCGCCGTCCTTGGGCTGGCGGACCGCGCCGGTGACGTGGTCACCCTTGCGCAGACCGTTCTTGCGGACCTGGGCGAGCGAGACGTAGACGTCGTTCGGGCCGGGCAGGTAGCCGGAGGTCCGGATGAACGCGTAGTTGTCGAGGATGTCGAGGATGCCCGCGACCGGGATCAGGACGTCGTCCTCGGACACCTGCGGCTCGTTGCCGAAGTCCTCACGGCCGCCGCGACGGCCCCGGCGGTCGCGGTAGCGGCCACGACGGCCCCGGCGGCCACCCTCGAAGTCGTCGTCGTCCTCGGTACGGCGGTCGCCGCGGTCCCGCTGGCGCTGGCCGCCCTGTCCGCCGCCGTCACCGGCGTCGCCCTTGCGGCGGTCACGCTGGCGCTGGCCGCGGTCACCGCGGTCGCCACGGTCACCCTTCTGGCCGCGGTCACCGCGGTCGCCGCGGTCCTGGCGCTCGCCGCCCTTGCCGGGCCGGCCCTCGCCGGTCTCCTGCGGGGACACCGCGGTGTCGGTCTTGGCGTCCGCCTTGACCTCGGTCTTCGCCTCGACCTTGGTGTCGGTCTTGAGGTCGCCCGAGGCGGCCTCGGGGCTGCCCGCGGCGGAGGTGGCGCGACGCCGGCGGCGCTCGCCGGCCGGCTGCTCGTCGCTCACCGGCTGGCCGGGGATGTCGATCTGCTGCTGGGCCTGGTCCGCGGCCTTGTCGCCCTTGGCGGACTTGGCGGACTTGCCGCCGGCCTGCTCCGCGCCGTCGTCGCCGGTGCGGGCCTTGGAGGTCGTCCGGCGCTTGGGCTTGGTCTCGGTGTCGGCAGGCGCGTCGGCCTTGGCGGCGGAGCCTGAGCCTCCGGCCTGCTTCTCCTTGATGACCTCGATCAGCTGGCTCTTGCGCATCCGCGCGGTGCCCTTGATACCGAGGCCTGAGGCGACCTGCTGAAGCTCCGCCAGGACCATGCCGTCAAGGCCGGTGCCGGAACGGCGGCGCCGCGTGGTAGCAGGCGCGGCGGCAGCGTCCGTGGCGGGCGCGGTGGCACTGCCATCGGTGCGCGCGCCCATCAGATCGGTGGTGTCGCTCACGAAGGGTCCTTCCCTGGAGCGGGCGTCGGCCTGTCTGGCTCGGCGACCGGTTGTGCTGTCCGGCTGGGTCCTTGGTCTTGTGGACCGGTGCCGGGGCGGTGGTCCCGCCGGAAGTGGCGGAGAGATCAGTTCATGGCGCCGGCGTGAAGAGATGCAGAGTGGCCCATGTCGTCACGCCGATTCCGGAGCGTGCTCACACCTGCTCAGGCCATTGCTCCGAGCAGTTTGGGAGGCTCCCGGAAGAAAGTGGTCCCTATGGGGGACACGAAGCACCGCGCCACTCAGGCGTCGAGTACTGACTTGAGGTTAACACTACCGGGTCCAACAAACATTCCCCCTCTCAATGACCGGCAATCGTCGATCACCCGCGTGATCACCCGGCGAGCGGCAGTACGCAGGTGCCCGCCGCATCGAGGGTCAGCCGGTTGGCCGCCCACCCCTCTCCCGCCAGTGCCGCGACCTTGTCGGCCGCCGCGTCCTCGACCAGTGCGAGGACCGTGGGGCCCGCACCGGACACAACTGCGGGGACGCCGTCCGCACGCAGTCGGTTCACCAGGGCCACGCTCTCCGGCATCGCGGGGGCGCGGTACTCCTGGTGGAGTCGGTCCTCGGTCGCGGCGAGCAACAGCTCGGGGCGCCTGGTCAGGGCCTCGACGAGCAGTGCGGCGCGGCCGGCGTTGGCCGCGGCGTCCACATGCGGGACGGTGCGCGGCAGCAGTCCACGGGCGGTCTCGGTCAGCACCGGCTTCCCGGGGACGAAGACCACCGGAACGATGGAATCGGCGGGATCCATCCGGATCGCGTGGGCGGTTCCGGTGTCCATCCAGGCGAGCGTGAATCCGCCCAGCAGACAGGCGGCGACATTGTCGGGGTGGCCCTCGATCTCGGTGGCCAGCTCCAGCAGCCCGGCGTCGTCGAGCTTCTGTTCACCGCCTATCGTCACGGCGCGGGCGGCGACGATGCCCGCGCAGATGGCGGCCGAGGAAGACCCCAGGCCACGGCCGTGCGGGATGCGGTTGGCGCAGACGATTTCCAGGCCGCGCGGCTGCCCGCCGAGCAGCTCGAAGGCGGCGCGCATCGACCGTACGAGCAGATGACTCTCGTCGCGGGGGAGCGTGCCGGCGCCCTCACCTGCGATGTCGATGTGCAGTCCGGAGTCGGCGACGCGCACCACGACATCGTCGTACAGGCCCAGGGAAAGACCCAGGGCATCGAAGCCGGGACCGAGATTGGCGCTGGTAGCGGGGGTGCGCACCCGGACGGCGGCGGCGCGGAACGCGGGACCGGCCATCGCTCGATGACTCTCCTTGATTGATGCTGCGGTACTGCCCCGGAGCGCCGCGGCACCGAAGTGCCCGGCCGACTTCCTGGGGTCTGTTCTGACCTGCCCTGAACACCACTGCGTTATGCCGTGGGGAGGGGAGTTGGCTGCCAGCCTATCGAAGGAAGGTTCTGTCGCGACATAGGGCGCACAGGAGGCGCACGATGCGTGTCGCGCGCCTTCCTGTGCCCCGACGCCGCCTTCGATGATCTTTGCAGCCTTTGCGCAATTTGCTGCGCGGGGGATGACGGGGCGCGGGCCGCCCCGTCATCGTGTGCCGTACGCGGCGAATCCGCCCGTACGGCCGCCGGGTCCTAGGCGAGGCCCAGGCGCTCGGCCGCGGCGTCCGCGTCGATCGGGACCGTGACCGGCTGCGGCGCTCCGGCCACCGCCCAGTCCGGGTCCTTGAGGCCGTTACCGGTCACCGTGCAGACGATGCGCTGGCCGGGGTCGACCTTGCCCTCTTCTGCGGCCTTGAGCAGACCGGCCACCGAGGCGGCCGAGGCGGGCTCCACGAAGACGCCCTCCCGCGCCGCCAACAGGCGGTAGGCGGCCAGGATTTGACGGTCGGTCACGTCGTCGATGAAGCCGCCCGACTCGTCCCGCGCCTGCTGGGCGTACGACCACGAGGCCGGGTTGCCGATACGGATCGCGGTGGCGATGGTGGTCGGGTCCTTGACGACCTCACCGCGCACGATCGGCGCGCTGCCGGAGGCCTGGAAGCCCCACATCCGCGGGGTGTGCGAGGCGATCCCGTCGGCCGCGTACTCGCGGTAGCCCTTCCAGTACGCCGTGATGTTGCCGGCGTTGCCGACGGGCAGCACATGGATGTCGGGGGCGTCGCCGAGCATGTCGACGATTTCGAAGGCCGCGGTCTTCTGGCCCTCGATGCGCACCGGGTTCACGGAGTTCACAAGTGCGACGGGGTAGTTGTCGGAGAGGCTCCGGGCCAGCGTCAGACAGTCGTCGAAATTTCCGTCGACCTGGAGGATCTTCGCGCCGTGGACCAGCGCCTGGCCCATCTTGCCGAGCGCGATCTTGCCCTGCGGGACGAGGACGGCGCAGACCATGCCGGCGCGGACCGCGTAGGCCGCGGCCGAGGCGGAGGTGTTGCCGGTGGAGGCGCAGATGACCGCCTTGGCGCCCTCCTCCTTGGCGCGCGTGATGGCCATCGTCATGCCGCGGTCCTTGAAGGAACCGGTGGGGTTGGCACCCTCGACCTTGAGGTGCACCTCGCAGCCGGTGCGCTCGGAGAGCAGCTGCGCCGGGACGAGGGGGGTGCCGCCCTCCCGGAGGGTGACGACCTCGGTCGTGTCGCTGACCGGCAGCCGGTCACGGTATTCCTCGATGATTCCGCGCCACTGACGGCTCGCGGTGGAATTGGCAGACATGGGTTCCTTTACTCCCCTTCGACCCGCATGATGCTGGCGACACCGCGCACGGTGTCCAGCTCGCGCAGTGCCCCGACGGTCGACGACAGGGCCGCGTCCGCCGCTCGGTGGGTGACGATGACGAGGGATGCCTCGCCGTCCTTGCCCTGCTGACGGACCGTATCGATCGATACGCCGTGATCGGCGAAGATGTTCGCGACCTGCGCGAGCACGCCGGGCTTGTCGGCCACATCAAGGCTGATGTGGTAGCGCGTGGTGACCGCGCCCATGGGGCTGACGGGCAGCCGGGTGTAGGCGGACTCGCCCGGTCCGGTGGCCCCGGCGAGCTTATTGCGGCAGACCGCGACCAGGTCGCCGAGGACCGCGGAGGCGGTCGGCGCACCGCCCGCGCCCGGCCCGTAGAACATCAGCTGGCCGGCCGCCTCGGCCTCGACGAAGACCGCGTTGTACGCCTCACGGACGGAGGCCAGCGGATGCGTCAGCGGAATCATCGCGGGGTGCACCCGCGCGGTCACCGACGCACCGTCCGCGGCCCGCTCGCAGATGGCCAGCAGCTTGACCGTGCAGCCCATCCGCTTGGCGGAGGCGATATCGGCCGCGGTGACCTCCGTGAGGCCCTCGCGGTGCACATCGTCGATGGTCACCCGGGTGTGGAAGGCGATACCGGCCAGGATCGCGGCCTTGGCGGCGGCGTCGAAGCCCTCGACATCGGCGGTCGGGTCGGCCTCGGCGTAGCCCAGCGCGGTCGCCTCGTCGAGCGCCTCGCTGTAACCGGCCCCCGTCGAGTCCATCTTGTCGAGGATGAAGTTGGTGGTGCCGTTGACGATGCCGAGCACCCGGTTGACCTTGTCGCCGGCCAGCGACTCGCGCAGCGGCCGCACCAGCGGGATCGCGCCGGCGACGGCGGCCTCGTAGTACAGGTCCGCGCCATTGGCCTCGGCCGCCGCGTGCAGCGCCGCCCCGTCCGCCGCGACCAGCGCCTTGTTGGCGGAGACCACGCTCGCACCGTGCTCGAAGGCGGTGGTGATGAGCGTGCGGGCCGGCTCGATACCGCCGATGACCTCGATCACGACATCAATGTCGCCGCGTTTGACGAGCGCGGTCGCGTCGGTGGTGACCAGCTCGGCCGGGACGCCCTCGCGCACCTTGTCGGGGCGGCGGACGGCGATCCCGGCGAGCTCCACGGGCGCACCGATACGGGCGGCGAGGTCGTCGGCGTGCGTCGTCATGATGCGCGTCACCTCTGAGCCGACCACACCACAGCCCAGGAGCGCCACTTTCAGCGGACGCGTACGCATCATTCGACCTCTGCTTCTCATCGATCAGCGAATTCCAGCTTGCTCATGCACAAGTCTCACGCACCGAACGGCAGTTTCCGCCCGTCGTCCAGATGCCGAGACATTTATTTCACCCGGGGTCGGGATCCGGCGATCCGGCCCTACCCGACATCCAACCGCAGGAGATCTTCCTCCGTCTCCCGCCGGACGATCACCCTGGCCGCACCGTCCTTCACCGCTACGACCGGCGGCCGGAGTGAGTGGTTGTAGTTGCTCGCCATGGAACGGCAGTACGCACCGGTCGCCGGCACCGCGAGGAGATCCCCCGGCGCCACATCCGCCGGCAGGAAGGCATCGCGTACGACGATGTCGCCACTCTCACAGTGCTTGCCGACCACGCGCGAGAGCATCGGCTCGGCATCGGAGGTACGCGAGACCAGCGCCACGCTGTACTCCGCGTCGTAGAGCGCCGTCCGGATGTTGTCCGACATCCCGCCGTCCACGGACACATACGTCCGCAGCCCTTCCAGCTCCTTGACCGTCCCGACCTCATACAGCGTAAAGGCGGTCGGGCCCACGATCGCGCGCCCCGGCTCGACCGACAGCCGCGGCATCCGCAGCCCCGCCGACTCGCACTCCCGGCGCACGATCTCGCCCAGCGCGGTGGCGATCTCGTGCGGCTCGCGCGGATCGTCGTCCGAGGTGTACGCGATGCCGAGGCCGCCGCCCAGGTCGATCTCGGGCAGCTCGATGCCGTGCTCGTCCCGTACCTCGGTCAGCAGCTGCACCACCCGGCGGGCCGAGACCTCGAATCCCGCCATATCGAAAATCTGCGACCCGATATGGCTGTGAATTCCGATGAGCTCCAGGCCGTCCAGCTTGAGCGCCCGGCGCACGGCCTCCGCCGCCTGCCCGCCCGCCAGCGCGATACCGAACTTCTGGTCCTCGTGCGCGGTCGCGATGAATTCATGCGTATGCGCCTCGACACCGACCGTGACCCGGATCTGCACCCGCTGCCGCTTGCCCAGCCGCTCCGCGACATGGGCGACCCGCACCATTTCCTGGAAGGAATCGAGCACGATCCGCCCGACGCCCACCTCGACGGCCCGGGTGATCTCCTCGGTGCTCTTGTTGTTCCCGTGCAGCGCGATCTGCTCGGGAGGCATTCCGGCCGCCAGCGCCGTCGCCAGCTCGCCCCCGGAACAGACGTCGAGGTTCAGGCCCTCTTCGTGCAGCCACCGCACGATGGCCCGGGACAGGAACGCCTTCCCGGCGTAGAAGACATCGGCTCCCGGCCCGAAGGCGTCCTTCCAGGCCCGGCAGCGCGCCCGGAAGTCGTCCTCGTCCAGGAAATACGCCGGAGTGCCGAATTCCGCGGCGAGCGCGGCGACATCCAGCCCGCCGACGGTGACCACACCGTCGGCGTCGCGCTGGACCGTACGGGACCAGACCCGCGGGTCGAGGGTGTTCAGATCGGCGGGCGGCCCGGCGTAGTGCCCCTCGGGCAGCACATCGGCGTGCCGGGGTCCTGCGGGGTGCGCGGAACGGCTCATGACAGTGGAGATCCCCTCAAAATCGTTCAGAGGTGTTCGGGAGCGGAGATGCCGAGCAGTCGCAGGCCGTTGGCGAGCACCGTCCGGCCGGCCTCGGCAAGGGCCAGCCGGGAGCGATGCACGGCCAAGGGTTTCTGCTCCCCGACGGGCAGCGGCGGATAGACGTCATGCCACCGGAAGAACGCGTCCGCCGTGGCCTCCAGATGCCGCACCACCCGGTCCGGCGCCCGCAGCCGCGCGGCGCTCTCGACGGCGGAGGGGTAGGTGGCGAGAAGGGTGTGAAAGCTCTTCAGGGCCTGCGCGGCGGACCCGGCCCCGTCCGACGAGCCGTCGTCCGCGGCCTGCCCCCGAACCGGAGCACCCACGTCCCCCGGCTCACTCCCGAACCCCAGCTCCCGTGCGTGACGCCCGAGCGCCCGCGCCCGCGCATACGCGTACTGCACCCGGAACCGCGGATTGCTCTCCCGCTGCACCGGCCGCTCGGGCACCCGCACCGGATCCTGCGCGGCCGGCCGCAACAACACCCAGCGCGCTTCGTCGGCGCCGAGGCGGGCGACGAGAGTGGCGAGGTCGTACGGAGTGGGCGTGAGAACGGGCTGTTCACCGGCGACACGGCGACCACCGAGCCCGGCCGCCGTGTCGATCCGCGCGAGCGCCTCGGCGACGACGACGGCGCGGGCGTCACCTGCCGGGGCAGTCGTGGGGCCGGCCGCAGGGGCAGTCGCCGGGTCGGTCGCAGTGTGGGCAGCCGAGGCGGTCGCGGAGCTGGTCGCCGGGGCAGCCGTCACCCGGCTCTGCCCCGCAGCCGGTCCCCCGTAGCTCTCCCCCCGCGCCAGTACCTCCCGTACCAACGCGACCTGCGCCCCGTCCCCCAACGTGAAGTTCAAGAACCCCGGCCCGGCGATCTCGACCCGGGCGATCCCGGCGCTTCCGCTCAGCCGCTTCCGCAGAATCTCGGCGACCTCGTGAGCCGGCCGCCCCGCCTGCTGGGCAAGCTGGAGCGCGACATTGGAGGCGTAGTCCCCACACCCGGGCCGCGGCGGCGGCTGCACCACGATCCGCGCCGGCACGGCCACGGAGAGCTCCTGCTCCTCCACCGCACCACGCACGGAGCGCAGGACGGTACGGGCGAGCTCAGCGGGGGTCACAGGACAAGCGTATGGGAGACCCGGGGTACCCATGCGACCCGGTTTCGCCCTGTGGACACTCCCCGTCACGCTCCAGGGCGCCCGGTCACCACGTCCGGCTACTCCCCGCCCGTATCCACCATGCCGACCCCACCGGACGCCGCGACCCCACCGGACGGGGCAGCACGCCCCGCCGCTCCCCCGCCCCCGTCGCTTTCCCCGTCCTCTTCCCCGGCCCCACCCTCGGGCCCACGCTCGCGTTGCCGCTGCCGCCCCTCCCGCACCAGCATCCCCACGATCCGCACCAGCTCGGCCGGCTCGAAAGGCTTCGCGAGAAACGCGTCCACGCCCACCGATTCGCCGTTGTCCACCTCACCCTGGGTGCACGCACTGACGATGGCGATCGGGATGTCCCACGTCCGCGGATCGGAGCGCAATCGCGCCGCGGTGTGCAGACCGTTGAGCCGCGGCATCACGACATCAAGGGTCACGACATCAGGTCTCACGTGGTGCACGACATCCAGACATTCGGCACCATCAGCCGCGGTCACGACCTCGAAGCCCTCCAGCTCGAGATTGACCCTGATCAACTGGCGGATCACCTTGTTGTCGTCGACAACAAGGATCCGACCGGACAAGCCAGGCACACCATGAGACTAGGACCCCACCTGCGACTGCGTCCCGGTTTTCCCCACTTCCGCCCCCGTGCGAGGGACCTTTCCCCGAGCGTCCCGCACCACGGCCCGCACATGCGCTACGGCCCGGTCAGCCGGCCGCACCCCCCGTACCCGCCACCGACGAAACCTGTTCATGAACACCCCATCAGAGCTGGTAGGGTTCTACCCGTCGCCGCAACACACAGCGACAACGCCCCCGTAGCTCAGGGGATAGAGCAACGGCCTCCGGAGCCGTGTGCGCAGGTTCGAATCCTGCCGGGGGCACCTTGAATGAGGTGCCTGAAGACCCCGCCAGCGCAGAGATGCTGGGCGGGGTCTTTTCATGTCTGCGTGCCGTCGATGGTGAAGCGCGAGTACCGGCGGTGAGGGCAGCGGATACGCACCGTGTCCGGCCCGCTCGGGGGCGAGAGGGGCGACGGCCGGTGGATCCAGCGAATCGCGCGTACCGGACCACGTTTCCGTCGCATTCGAGGCCATGCCCCGGGAGTTCCTGAGCCGGCGGCCGGAACCGCTGTGCGCTTTGCCCCAGTTGACGGTGAGCCATATGTGGGCGGAACGACGACTGGACACGGTCCGGGCACCGCAAAACCGGGCACCAGGCGCCTCGGCCGAGTGCCCGGTCAGTGCGGGGCGCAGGGGTGGGGTGGGGTCAGTTGTTGAGATGGACCGGGAGCGATTCGAGTCCGTAGACGATGGAGAGTTTGCGGAATTCGAGGTCCTCGGGGTTGGCGGCGAGGCGCATGTTCGGGAAGCGGCGTACCAGTGCCGGGTAGGCGGCGCGGAGTTCCATGCGGGCCAGTTCCGCGCCTACGCAGCGGTGAATTCCGTAGCCGAAGGCGAGATGGGAGGGAACGTTGCGGGTGGGGTCGAACTGTTCCATTTCCGGGCCCAGTTTGCCGTCCCGGTCCGCACCGCTCAGTGAGCACAGCACCACATCTCCGGAGGCGATCTGGACGCCGCCGATTTCCAGGTCCTCGCGGGCGAAGCGCGGGAAGGCGACCTGCACGACGGTCAAGTAACGGAGGAGTTCCTCGACATAGCTTTCGACGACGTCGTCGCCGTCATGGAGGGCCGCGAAATGCTTCGGGTCCTGGAGGAGGACGAGGGCGCCGAGGGCCAGCATGCTGGCGGTGGTTTCGAAGCCGCCGGTGAGGACGCCGTCGGCCAGGCCTGCGAGTTCTTCGTCGCTGACCGTGTCGCCGTGTTCCTTCACGATCATGCCGAGCAGGCCGTCACCCGGGTTTTCGCGCTGCTTCTTGACGATGTCCCGGAAATACGAAAGGGATTCAGATATGGCGCCGAAGGAGGCGTTCGCTCCGCTGAAAAGGTCGAAGCGGGCGGCGCTGAGGCGTTCGAAGTCGGCGCGGTCTTCGTAAGGGACGCCGAGGAGCTCGCAAATCACGAGGGAGGGAATGGGGAGGGCAAATGAGTGGACGATGTCGACCAGTTCGCCGTCCTTTCCTGCCTTTTCCATCGCGTCGAGGCGTTCCTCGACGATCTCATGGATACGGGGTGTGAGCCGCCCGAGGCGCCGCATGGTGAATTCAGGCGTCAGGAGCCGACGGAGACGGGTGTGCACGGGCGGGTCGGCGAATCCGAGTCCGCCGGGGTTCTGTTCGGCGCCGGCGCCGGCCTTGCCGACGAGGTTGGTGAAGTCGGAGCTGAAGGCATTGGCCTTTCCGAGCACCGCCTTGACCTCGTCGTAGCCGGTGACCAGCCAGACGTTGGCGGCTATCGGCACGGGAAGCTTGCTGACGGGCTCCCGCTCCCGGACGGCTGCCAAATCGCCCACCGGGTTGAGGCCGTCGCGCCGCAATGGCATCAGGACGGACTCGGGCAAGAAAGACATTCGAGACAGGTCGAAGCCTTTCTTCTGTGTTCTCGCCAGATACATGCGGCCGGCCCAGGCGATGATCCGGGAACGGAGAGTCGTCATGACGCTAATACTGCCTTTCGTCGAGGGGGACGGTCACCCGCGCTCGGCGGCCCAAGACGGCCGGGACAGCACGGAACCCCCACTCGGCGTCTACGGGTGTGACGTACGCCATAGCCCCTCGCTTGCGGTGGTCATGGCACAGGTCCATGCCATCGACCGGAGTCTTCGGTCGTCCGCATCAGCGTGACGAGCTCGGCCTCGGCCTTCTTCTTCTATTCGGTCTGGACGAGTTTACAAAGTGCCATTGGCGGCGTTCGCGGAACAACCCGGGATACCCCTGGGAGACCCCTGGTTCGACCCTGACTCTTCCCTGACTCCCGTATGACTCCCTCATGGCTCCTTCCTTAGACGTGCGCCCGGCGCTACGAGTTGCCCGCCGCTCTCGCGCACTTCCTGTGGGCCGCCTCGCCTTCGGCCGCCCGGCGCCGCCGCTCAGCGCCGATCACAGAGCGTGATGAGTTGCGGACTCTCCGCGCCCTCCTTAGCGTGAGAGGAGAGCGAGGCAGGCGGCACGGCGCGGTGCGGGAGGGCGGCGCGTGACGGAGGAGCCGCACTCGTAACCGGGGAAGGGTGCGACAGGCACCGCACCGGCGGGGCGTCCGCCCCGGCCCGTCCGTTGAGTGACGCCCGGCAACTCTGCTCGATTCACCCCACAGGGATTCCCCTGGGACTCTCCCTTCGCAGGAGGAAGCGCATGTTTCCGAAGTCGAAGTCCGGCACGTTCGGCACGTTCGCTCTTTGCTTTCTGTCCGGTGCGCTGGCCGGGGTCCTCGCAGCCGGTCCTGCCCTGGCGGCCAATGACCCGGAGGGTGACGAGCTCACGGAGTACGAGGGGCGGGTCGTCGCCAAGGAGGGGCTGGTGCTGCGTACCGGGCCGAGTACCGAGTTCCGTGCGATCGGCCTGAAGGAGTACGGGTCCGTCGTCGGGATCTCCTGCCGGCTCAACGGGCAGCTCATCGAGGACAACCCGGTCTGGTACAAGCTCAGCGATGCCTCGTACGTCTGGTCCTCGACGCGGCACATCGTGAACGACGGGGAGGATCCGCGGTGGTGTTGAGGGCGGCGTGGGCCGAGGCGGCACGCCCGCCCCGGGGATGCGCCCGGCCCGGCGGTGCGCCCGTCCCAGTGGTGCGCCCCGGCGCCCCCTGAGGGCACCCCTTGCCACCCCTGGAACGACCTCTACTTCCCCCTGATCCTCCCCTGCCCTACCCCTGCATTCCCCACTGCCTCACCCCTACCTTCCGGGTGGCGTGCGCGTACGCCCCGAACGTCGCATCGGACATAACGGAAATAGCGGCCGCTGCTTGCTACGTTGCCAGGCATGACGGCAATGGCGAGGGCGGCGGCCGCGCGCCCGGCGGACACCCCTCCCCCGTTGCCGCTGCTGCCCAAGCGGCGGGGCATTGAACTGGCCCTCCTTGTAGGCGCGGTCCTGATCAGCGTCTGCGGATATCTCGTCGTGGGGCTGGCCCGCGGGCATGCGCTGCCGGGCGGTGCGGTCCGGTACGGGGCGGGGCTCGCCGGGCTCGCGCTGCTCGCGCATCTCGCCGTCCGCTTCCGCGCCCCGTATGCCGATCCGCTGCTGTTGCCCACCGCCGTACTGCTCAACGGGCTCGGGCTGGTGCTGATCTTCCGGCTCGATCTGGACACCCCGGCCGACCATGCCGCGCCCACCCAGCTGATGTGGTCGACGGTCGGCGTCGGGCTCTTCATCGCGGTGGTGGTGCTGTTGCGCGACCACCGTGTGCTCCAGCGGTACGCCTATGTCTGTGCGGCGCTCGCGCTGCTGCTCATGGCTGCGCCGATTCTCTTTCCCGCGATCAACGGGGCGAAGATCTGGATCCGTATCGCCGGATTTTCCATTCAGCCGGGCGAGTTCGCCAAGGTGTTGATCACCGTCTTCTTCGCGGCCTATCTGGCCGCCAACCGCAGCGCGCTGGCCCACACGGGACGCCGGATGGGGCGGCTGCGGCTCCCCACCGGCCGGGTGCTCGGACCGATCGTCGCGATCTGGCTGATCAGCGTCGCGGTGCTGGTGCTGGAGCGGGATCTGGGCACCTCGCTCCTGTTCTTCGGGATCTTTGTCGTTCTGTTGTACGTGGCCACCGGGCGGACCGGATGGATCGCGGTCGGGCTGATCCTGGCCGGCGTCGGGGCGGCCGCCGTCGGCACGCTGGAGCCGCATGTGCACAGCCGGGTCGAGGACTGGCAGCATCCGTTCGCCGGTATCGCGGCGGGCCGGGGGCCCGGTCAGCTCGCCCAGTCGCTGTTCGCGTTCGCGGCGGGCGGGATGCTCGGCACCGGCCTCGGCCAGGGCCACTCGTATCTGATCGGCTTCGCCATGAAGTCCGACTTCATCCTGGCGACCTACGGCGAGGAACTCGGGCTGGCCGGGCTGACCGCGCTGTTCCTGCTGTACGCGCTGCTGGTGGCCCGCGGCTACCGGGCCGCGCTCGGACTGCGGGATCCGTTCGGCAGCCTGCTGGCCGTGGGGCTGGCGGCGCTGCCCGCCCTTCAGGTCTTCGTCATCGCGGGCGGGGTGACGGGGCTGATTCCGCTGACGGGGATGGCGATGCCGTTTCTGGCGCAGGGCGGGTCGTCCGTCGTCACGAACTGGATCATCATCGCGCTGCTGTTGCGGATCAGTGATCGGGCGCGGACACCACGGCCGGAGGGGGGAGGCGCCGGGAACGGTTCGGGGAGCGGATTGGGGGGTGCGACGGGGAGTCCCGCGGGGAGTGGTGCTGCGGGGAACGGGGCGGGGAGTCGTAGCGGAGTGGTTTCGGGGAGCCGTAGTGGGGCGGGGGCGGCCGCCTCGTCAGGGAGTCCGGAGAGGAGCCTTGTGGCGCAGGACGGGGGAAGTGACGTGGGGTTCGGGGCGCGGAGCTGGGTGGTGGGCTTTCTGAAGCCGATGCGGTCCCAGGCCCGGACTCAGCCCCCATCCCGGCACCACCCCCCGACCGCCCCGCCCCCCGCCTCCGCCGATGACGCCGCGTCACCGGAGGCGGGCCGTTGATCCGCTGTATTCGGCACACCGCCGCGTTCTCCTTTCTGCTCCTTGTCGCACTCCTGGTCAACGCGGCGCGGGTGCAGGTCTTCGAGACGGAGCGCTACGGCGCCAATACGGCCAACCGCCGGGGAGTGATCGCCCGTTACGAGCAGCCGCGCGGGGCCGTGCTCGTCGCGGGACGGCCGGTCACCGGCTCCCGGGACAGCGGCGGGCGGCTGCGCTACGAGCGCACCTACACCGACGGACCGTTGTACGCACCGGTCACCGGCTACTCCTCGCAGACCTACGGGACCTCGCTGCTGGAGAGCGCCGAGGACGGCGTCCTCTCCGGCTTCGACGACCGGCTCGCCACCTTCCCCTGGTGGGACCAGCTGACCCGCACCCACCGGCCGGGCGGCAGCGTGCACACCACCATCGACCCCCGGATGCAGCGCGCCGCGTTCGACGGGCTGGGCGGAAAGAAGGGAGCGGTGGCCGCGATCGAGCCGCGTACGGGGAAGGTCCTGGCGCTGGTGAGCACGCCCTCGTACGACCCCGGTGAGCTGTCCGGCAACGACGGCGCGGTCGGCGCGGCCTGGCACCGGCTGAACGCCGCCGGGCCGCGGCCGATGCTCAACCGGGCGCTTCAGGAGACCTATCCGCCCGGCTCCACCTTCAAGGTCGTCACCGCGGCGGCCGCGCTGGAGAGCGGCGAGGTCACCGATATCGACGCCCGGACGGACTCGCCCGATCCCTACCCGCTGCCCGGCACCGCCACCCTGCTCGGCAATGCCGCGGAGGGCTGCGAGGACGCCCCGCTGAAGGACGCCTTCCGGGCCTCCTGCAACACCGTCTTCGCGCGGCTCGGCGCCGAGATCGGGCTGCGGGACATGGTCGGCATGGCCCGGCGGTTCGGCTTCAACGACCCCGGGCTGCGTATCCCGTCGCCGGTCGCGCCGAGCAACTTCGATACCCGGATGGATGCCTCGCAGGTCGCGCTGTCCGCCATCGGGCAGTACGACACCGCTGCCACGCCGCTCCAGATGGCGATGGTCTCGGCAACGGTCGCCAACGGGGGCCGGCTGGCGCCGCCGACGCTCGTCGACAAGGTGACCGATGCCAGGGGGGTCATGATCGCGGCCGGTCCGCACCGGCCCACCCGCCAGGTGATCGGCCCGGTCACCGCCCAGCAGATCCAGGACATGATGATCGACGTGGTCGCGCACGGCAGCGGCAAACGGGCCGCCATCAAGGGCGTCACGGTCGGCGGAAAGACCGGTACCGCGCAGCACGGGGTGCGCAACGAGGGGACGCCGTACGCCTGGTTCATCTCCTGGGCGCGGGCGAAGGACAGCTACGAGCCGGCCGTGGCGGTGGCCGTGGTGGTCGAGGACGCGGCCGCCGACCGCGCGGACATCAGCGGCGGGGGCAGCGCGGCGCCGATCGCACGGGCGGTGATGGCGGCGGCGGTGCGCTGAGACGCCTTGGCCGCCTGGCCTTGGTCGCCGGGGCCTTCCTCGATGGCCCGTTCGCCCCGGCCGCCCACGCCTCACCTGCCCCTCCGCGTCACAATGGCCTTATGGCTGACGCGATCCCACCCATGGAACCCGCCCTGCCCCCGCTGCTGTCCCTGGCCGAAGTGGAGGCGCTGGCCCGGCGCGTGCACTCGGGGCAGACGGACAAGGCGGGCCGCCCGTATGCCGAGCATCTCGCCGCGGTCGCGACGGGCGTACGCGAACGGGGCGGCAGTGACGAGCAGATCGCCGCCGCCTGGCTGCATGACGCGGTCGAGGACGGCGCGCTGAGCGAGGAGTGGCTGGCCGGTGCGGCGCTGAGCGAGGCGGTCAAGGCGATGATCCTGGCCGTCACCAAGCGGGCGGGCGAACCGGTCGAGGAGTACACCGCACGCATTCTGGCCACGCCGGGGGCGCTGCTGGTCAAGGAGGCCGATCTGGCGCACAACGCCGATCCGGACCGGCTGGCCGTACTGGACGCGCCGACGCGCGAGCGGCTGACGGCGAAGTACGCCCGGGTGCGGGCGCTGTTGGGGCTGCCGTCCGTGCCGTAGCCACCCCGGTGCGTACCGTACGGACGCCACCTCGGCAACGGACGCTGTCGGGGCTCCCCGAGCCGTAACGGCCCGGGGCCTCGACGCCCTCCTGCTGCCGCTCTCCGCCGGGGTCCGCACCTCGGACACCCGCACAGAAAGGTGCCGTGCACAGCTAATCTGCCGCGATGAGCCCCACGCAGCCTTCGCAGCCCCGGAACCCCGCAACGGCCACGCCGCAGCCGGCCCCCGAGTCCGCCCGGGTGATCGCCGCCCTGGAGGGAGTCGGCGTCCGCCGCTACTCCAGCGGGCAGGTCATCCTCGATGCCGTCGACTGGACCGTACGGTCCGGTGAGCACTGGGCGCTGCTCGGTGCGAACGGTGCCGGGAAGACCACCCTTCTGCGGCTCGTCGGCGCGCTGATGTTCCCGACCGTCGGCACCGTCGAGGTGCTCGGCCACCGCCTCGGCTCGGTGGACGTCCGTGAACTGCGTGCCGTCATCGGTCTGGTCTCCGGCGCGCAGAAGGTTCCGCAGGACGCGACCGGCCACACGGTCGTGCTGACCGGCGCGACCGGCACCGTGCAGCCGCTGTGGCGCAAGTACGACGCGGCCACCCGGGAGCGCGCCCATGAGCTGCTCACCGAACTGGACTGCAAGGAGCTGGCGGACCGCCCGTTCGGGGTGTGTTCGGGCGGCCAGCGGGCCAGGATCCTGATCGCCCGCGCGCTGATGGCCGAGCCCCGGCTGCTGCTGCTCGACGAGCCGTTCAACGCGCTCGATCTGCCGTCCCGCGAGGATCTGATCGATGCGCTGCACCGACTGGCCGTGGGGCGCCCGGAGTTGGCGACCGTGACGGTCACCCACCACCTGGAGGAGCTGTCCCCGGCCATCGGCCACGCCCTGCTGCTGCGCGACGGCCGGGTGCAGGCCGCCGGCCCGGTGGACGAGGTGCTGACCGGTGAGCGGATGACGGCCTGCTTCGGCCGTCCGATCGAGGTGTCCCGGCACGAGGGGCGCTGGCTGGCGCGGTCGGGCAAGCGATGAGCATGCGCGGGGCGGGGCGATAGGCGCCGTCCTGCTTCTGCGGCCGCGCCGTGGCCGGTCGCGCGGTTCCCCGCGCCCCTTCAGGGGCCCTGCGCACCCTCCTCCGTCACCGCCTCCCCCACCCCGCTCAGGAACCGCCGGATCGCCGCCTGTTCACCGGCGTCGAAGGTGGCGAGCAGGGCGATGGTGCGGTCGATCAGCGGGCCGAAGAAGGACCGGCCCAGGGCGAGGGCCCGGTCGTCGACCTCCAGCAGGACGCGGCGCCGGTCGCGGGTGTCACGGACCCGGCGGAGCAGACCCAGCCGTTCCAGGCGGTCGATGAGTGCCGTGGTGCCGGCGGAGTTCAGGCCCAGCCGGTCGCCGAGCCGGCCGGGGGTGGCCTCCTCGCCGGCCCGTGCCGCGTCCAGCAGGCTGATCAGGGCCCGGAGGTCGGTGGGGTGCAGGCCGTTGCGGCCGGCGAACCGCGCTCCGGCGAGGTCGAGTCGCACGGTCACCTCCCGCAGCAGATGAACCAGGTCCATCCCCGCCGGTTCGTCCGCCGCTTGCTGCTTCGCCATGCACCGCCGCCTTTCTTTCCGGACTTCCGCATTATTACCTCGCTCAGCGAGATACTTGCCGAGCGAGGCAGTAGTGACGGCCTCGTGCGTCTCTTCTCCTCGTCCCGGAGGTGCACCATGACAGCAGACACTCCTGCACCCACCCCCACCGCGGCCTTTCGTGCGGCCTACGAGCAGGCCATGGCGCTGTGGCCGGTCCCGGTGGAACGGCTCGATCTGGCGTCGGAGTTCGGCAGTACCCGGGTCACCGTGTGCGGGCCGGCCGGCGGTCCGCCGCTGGTGCTGCTGCACGGCGGCGGCACCACCTCGGCCGTCTGGTACGCCCTCGCCGCCTCGCTCGCCCGTACGCACCGGGTGTACGCCGTGGACCAGATGGGCGGGCCGGGGCTCAGTGTGCCCACCGGGCGGGCGCTGCGGCGGCCGGCGGATCTGCTCGACTGGCTCGACGGGGTGTTCCGCGGGCTGGGGCTGACCTCGGCCGCGCTGCTCGGGCACTCGTACGGCGGGTGGCTCGCGCTGAGCTATGCCGGGCACGCGGCGCCGGGGCGGGTGAACCGGCTGGTGCTGCTCGATCCGACCCAGTGCTTCGCGGGTTTCCGGCCGTCGTATCTGCTGCGGGCGCTGCCGCTGTTCCTACGGCCCGGGGAGCGGAGCACCCGGCGGTTCCTGGAGTGGGAGACCGGGGGTGCGCCGCCGGCGCCCGAACTGGTGCGGCTGATGGGCCTGGGCGCCGTCGAGTTCCGCACCACGAAGGTCGTCACGGGGCCGCGGCCGGACGTCACCCGGGCCGTGCCGACGCTGTTGCTGCTGGCCGGGCGGAGCCGGACGCACGATCCGCGCCGGGTCGCGGCCCGGGCCGAACGAACCCTGGCGGGCGTACGGATCGCGACCCTGGCGGGGGTCACGCACCACTCCCTGCCGTACGCCGACCCCGAGGCGCTCGGCCGCCAGGTGCTCGGCTTTCTGCCCGCCGGGCTTCCTGGCGGGACCCCCTGACAGCGGCGCGGAGGTCCGGCCGCCCGGCGGTCAGTCCTCCGCGCCCTGCTCGATGGCCGCTGCGACCTCGGCCGTACGGGCCTCCTCCTCGGCCACGAAGCGCTCGGCGTCCAGCTTCTCCGCGAGTTCCTCGTCCTGGGCCATGAGGAGGTCGAGGTTGGAATCGCCCATCTCGAAGACGCCCATGTCGACATAGGCGCGCTGGAGGCGTTCGCCCCACAGGCCGATGTCCTTCACGCAGGGCACGATGCGGCTGAAGAGCAGCTTGCGGAAGAGGTGCAGGAATTCGGAGTTCTCAGTGAATTCGGCGGCTTCGTCGTGCGGAATGCCGAAGTTCTCCAGGACTTCCAGACCGCGCAGCCGGTCGCGCATCAAATAGCAGCCCTCGATGACGAATTCCTCGCGTTCGCGCAGTTCGGCATCGGTGAGCTGCTTGTAGTAGTCGCGCAGCGCCATGCGCCCGAAGGCGACATGGCGCGCCTCGTCCTGCATGACGTACGCGAGGATCTGCTGGGGCAGCGGTTTGGTGGTGGTGTCGCGGATCATGCCGAAGGCGGCCAGCGCCAGGCCCTCGATCAGCACCTGCATGCCGAGGTACGGCATGTCCCAGCGTGAATCCTTGAGGGTGTCGGAAAGCAGCGCCTGGAGGTTGTCGTTGACCGGGTAGAGCATCCCGATCTTTTCCTGGAGGAAACGGCTGTATATCTCGGCGTGCCGCGCCTCGTCCATGGTCTGGGTGGCGGAGTAGAACTTCGCGTCGAGGTCCGGAACGGATTCGACGATCCGCGCCGCGCACACCATCGCGCCCTGCTCGCCGTGCAGAAACTGGCTGAACTGCCAGGAGGTGTAGTGCCGGCGCAGATCACCTCGGTCCTTCTCGGTCATTTTGTCCCAGTACTTGGTGCCGTACAGGGACATGGACTCATCCGGGGTGCCGAGCGGGTCCTGGGGGTCCACCTCCAGCCCCCAGTCGATCCGCAGATTGGCGTCCCACTGCTTGTCCTTGCCCTTCTGGTAGAGCGCGAGCAGCCGTTCGCGTCCGTCGTCGTAGTCCCAGCTGAAGCGGGCCGCACCGGAGGCGGGCACCTTCCAGACGGGGTCGCCTGGGTCCTGCACATAGAGATCTCGGGTCGGCACGGACGCCTCCTGGGGTCGCCAAACGCCTTGTCATGGGCGGTCGTTGGCAGGCTCACACGTTCCTTACCGACGGGTCAATAAGTCGTGCACGGGGGATTGACGAGCTTACTGACACGCAGTCTCATAAGAGATGACCACGGGGAGGACAGCCCCCGACCCCCAGAGCGAGGTAGCCACAGCCATGACGAGCGCGCCCACCGCGATGACCGAGACGGACACCGAAGTGCTGCGGGACGCCCTCGGTCTGCTCAAGGACCGGGAACAGGTCGCCGAGCGACTGCTCGACTCCTCCGCCAAGCACTCCTTCGACCCCGACACCGAACTCGACTGGGACGCGCCCCTGGAGGACGGCAAGTGGTTCTGGCCGCCGGAGCTGGTCTCGCTCTACGACACCCCGCTCTGGCGGAAGATGTCCCTGGAGCAGCAGCAGGACCTGTCCCGGCACGAGGCCGCCTCGCTCGCCTCGCTGGGCATCTGGTTCGAGATCATCCTGATGCAGCTGCTCGTCCGGCACATCTACGACAAGCCGGTGACCAGCGCCCATGTCCGCTACGCGCTCACCGAGATCGCCGATGAGTGCCGGCACTCCAAGATGTTCGCGCGCATGATCCAGAAGGGCGGCGCACCGGCGTATCCGGTCTCCCGGCTCAACCACAACCTCGCCCGTGTGCTCAAGACGGTATCCACCACCCCGGGGTCGTTCGCCTGCACACTGCTCGGCGAGGAGATCCTGGACTGGATGCAGCGGCTGACCTTCCCGGACGAGCGGGTGCAGACGATCGTGCGCGGGGTGACCCGTATCCATGTCGTCGAGGAGGCCCGGCATGTGCGCTACGCCCGCGAGGAGCTGCGCCGCCAGATGGTCACCGCGCCGCGCTGGGAGCGGGAGTTGACCCGGATCAGCTCCGGCGAGGCGGCCCGGGTGTTCTCCCTCGCCTTCGTCAATCCGGACGTGTACACCCACGTCGGGCTGGACAGGCGGGAGGCCGTAGCCCAGGTCAAGGCCAGTGGCCACCGCCGCGAGGTGATGCAGTCCGGCGCCCGGCGGCTGACCGACTTCCTCGACGAGATCGGCGTACTGCGCGGTATGGGCCGCAGGTTGTGGCGCAGCTCGGGTCTGCTGGCCTGAAGCGGACGGCATGGACCCGGTACACCCCGAGCACCTGTACGAGCCGACATCCGGGCCGGTTACGCTGCTGTTCATGAACGGCCCCGGCACCGCCCCAGCTGTACCCCGACCCGCTTATCGCAGGCTGAGCGTGGAGCAGCGTCGCAGCCAATTGCTCACCGCCGCGCTGGACCTGTTCGCCCAGCGCGCGCCCGAGGACGTCTCCCTGGACGATGTCGCCCTGGCCGCCGGGGTCTCCCGGCCGCTCGTCTACCGCTACTTCCCCGGCGGCAAGCAGCAGTTGTACGAGGCCGCGCTGCGCAGCGCGGCCGACATCCTGGAGCGCTGCTTCGCCGAGCCGGACACCGGACCGCTCACCCAGCGGCTGTCCCGTGCGCTGGACCGCTACTTGGCGTTCGTCGACGAGCACGACGCCGGGTTCAGCGCGCTCCTCCAGGGCGGCAGCGTCGTGGAGACCACCCGTACGACCGCGATCGTCGACGAGGTACGGCGGGCCGCGGCCGATCAGATCCTGCGGCACCTGGGCGAACCGGAGCCGGGCCTGCGGCTGCGGATGACCGTCCGGATGTGGATCACCGCGGTCGAGGCCGCCTCGCTGATCTGGCTCGACGAGGACAAGCAGCCGGGCCTCGACGAGCTGCGGAACTGGCTGGTCGACCACTTCATCGCGCTGCTGACCGCGACCGCGGCCGGGGACCCCCAGACCGCCCGGGTGACCCGCGCGGCACTGAAGCTGGAGACCTCCGACGGTCCGGCCGGCGATCTGGCCCGCCGCGCCCTGCCCGTCGTGAGCGACGCCGCGCATCTGCTGTGAGCCGCCACCGGGCCGGGCCGGTGTGACACTGAGGACGTGAGAAGCGAGAACACCCTCTTCGTCGGCGGCCCGCTGGACGGCCGGGTCCTGCCCGTACTGGTCGGCATGACAGGCCAGCCGCCCAAGACGTACGAGGTGCCCGAACCCCACGACGACGGCCGCCCCCCGACCGTCCACTTCTACCGGCGCGTCCCGGCCCGGGTGGGCCGCCTCGGCCTGCCCAGCGGCTGGAAGTACGAGTACGACCCGGCCGGAACACCCTCCACTGGACCCAAGTGGCCTTGGCGCAGGCACCACTGAAGCCCACGCCCACCCCCACCACGGGCAGCCGCGGCACCCACGTGAGGTGGCGGGCCGGAGGGGGTGGTGTGCGGGACGTAAAGCGAAGCAGTCCCGCACACCACCCCCGGAGGCCCGCCACCGCCACCACAACGAAACCCGCGCCGCAGCAGCCCGAAACAACACCCCTCCCCGCCGAAGGCGGGGAGAACCGGCACGGCGGTGCCACCCGACCACGTGGGGCGGACAGCACCGCCGTGGGCGGACGTCAGCCCGTCAGCGAAGCGAGATACGCATTCGTCTTCTCCGGGTCGTAGAAGAAGTTCTCGAAGTCCGACGGGTCGTTGAAGCCGTTGGCGAACCGGTCGGCTACGGGCTGAAGCTGCCCGGCCGCGCCGATGAGGTTCAGGATGTGCTCCGGCGGCGGCGCCAGCATCGCGTTCGTCCACTTGGTGACGTGCTGGGCGGTGGTCCAGTACCGCTCGAAGGCGGTCCGCATCCAGTCCCCGTCGAAGGGCTGGTCCCCGCGCTCCACGATGGAGGCGAGGTAGGAGGCGGCGCACTTGGAGGCCGAGTTGGAGCCCTGGCCGGTGATCGGGTCGTTGGCGACCACGACATCCGCGACGCCGAGCACCAGACCGCCGGAGGGCAGCCGGCCGACGGGGTTGCGCACGGTGGGAGCGTAGCGGCCGGCCAGCGTGCCGTTGGCGTCGGTCAGTTCGACCTTGGTGGCGCGGGCGTACTCCCAGGGCAGGAACTTCTCCATCAGTTCCAGCGTGACGGCGAGGTGCTCCTCGGGGTCCTTGACGCCCTGGAAGGCGTCCAGCGGGCCGCCGGGTATGCCCTCCCAGAAGAGGATGTCGGCGCGGCCGGAGGTGGTGTACGTCGGCATCACGAACAGCTCGCCGACGCCGGGCACCAGGTTGCAGCGCACCGCGTCGTAGTCGGGGTGCTCGGGGCGCGGGCCCAGACCGTGCACGTAGGCGACGGCCAGCGCGCGCTGCGGGGCGTCGTACGGGGAGCGCCCGGCGTCGCGGCCGAACATGGACACCAGCTCGCCCTTGCCGGCCGACACCATCGTCAGGTCGTAGCGGCTGGCGAAGAAGTCGAGGTCGGAGACGGCCGCGCCATGGATGACGAGCTGGCCGCCGCGCTGCGCGAAGGTCTCCATCCAGCCGGCCATCTTCACCCGCTGGTCGACGGACTGGGCGTAGCCGTCCAGCTTGCCCACCCAGTCGATGGCCCGCTGCGAGCCCTCCGGCGCCTCATGGCTGCCGGGCGCGGCGACCGAGACGCCGAGGCCCTCGATGCGCGGGGCCTGGCTCTCCCAGAAGTTGATCTGGAGGTCGCGCTCGTGCTGGAGCGCGGTGTCGAACATGCACTGCGTCGACATGACCCGCCCGGCACGGATCTCGTCGGCGGTGCGGTTGGACATGAGGGTGACCTCATAGCCCTGCGACTGGAGGCCCAGGGCAAGCTGGAGACCGGACTGGCCGGCTCCGACGATGAGTATTTTCCGCATGGCGGGGCTCTTCTCTATTACTGCTGGTGGTTCGGGGAGTGGGGGGAGGGGCGAGACCTTACCCACCGGTTACTCCGGTGTGGTCTCCAGTGCGTGGCCGACCAGCGCGAGCAGCGACTTGATCACCGTGGGCCGCTCCCGGGCGTCCATGATCACGACCGGTACCTGCGGCGGCACGGTCAGCGCGTCGCGGACATGCTCGACGGCGTACGCCTCGGTCCCTTCGAAGTGGTTGACCGCGACGACATACGGCAGTCCGCAGCTCTCGAAGTAGTCGAGCGCCGGGAAACAGTCCTCCAGACGCCGGGTGTCAGCCATCACGATCGCGCCGATCGCACCACGCACCAGGTCGTCCCACATGAACCAGAAGCGCTGCTGGCCGGGCGTGCCGAACAGGTACAGCACCAGTTCCTGGTCGAGGGTGATCCGCCCGAAGTCCATCGCGACCGTGGTCGTGGTCTTCTCCGGGGTGGCGGTCAGATCGTCCGTGTCGGCGCTGGCCTGCGTCATCACCGCTTCGGTCTGGAGCGGGGTGATCTCCGAGACCGATCCGACGAACGTGGTCTTGCCGACGCCGAAGCCGCCCGCCACCACGATCTTGGTGGCGATCGGCGCCCGCGAACGGTCCGTCTGCCAGCTCTGTAGCCCCGCGTCGGCGGCCGTGGCCGACGGGTCGGCCCGACCCACGGAACCGGTGGTCGCCGTCGGCCCGGCCGATATCGTGTCAGAGCCTGTGAAGTCCACTCAGCACCCTTTCGAGCAGCGCGCGGTCGGGCCGGCCGGAGCCGTGCCCGGTGCCGTAGACGCGAATCTTTCCCTGGTCGGCGAGGTCACTGAGCAGTACCCGGACCACGCCCAGCGGCATCTTGAGGAGCGCGGAGATCTCCGCGACCGAGCGCATCCGGCGGCACAGTTCGACGATCGCCCGCATCTCCGGCATCACCCGGTCACCCCAGCCGCCGGAGGTGAGCTCGCGGCGCTCCTCGGGCGCCTCCAGCGCCGCCACGAACGTCTCGACCAGCAGCACATGGCCGAAGCGCGTCCGGCCGCCGGTGAGCGAGTACGGCCGCACCCGCGCGGGTTTCCGGTCCCCACGTACGGGGAGTTTGGGACTAGTCACTGGACGTTCTCCATCGACTGGCGCAATTCGCTGCGGAGTTCGGGGGTGAGGACATGGCCGGCCCGGCCGACGAACAGCGCCATGTGGTAGGCGATGACGTTCATGTCGCAGTCCGGGGTGGCGTGCACGCCGAGCAGCGAACCGTCGCTGATCGACATGACGAACACGCTGCCTTCGTCCATCGTGATCATCGTCTGCTTGACCGGCCCGCCGTCCATGAGCTTCGCGGCGCCGTTGGTGAGGCTGCCGAGTCCGGACACGATGGTGGCCAGGTCCGCGCTGGACCCCCGGGGACCGTCACCCCCGTCCGGCCGTGCCGCTGCCTCGTCCGCCTGGTCCGGGTCGGACGACAGCAGCAGCAGACCGTCGGAGGAGACCACCGCGACCGAGCGGATGCCCGGCACCTCGTCCACCAGGTTGGTCAGCAGCCAGTGCAGGTTCTGTGCCTGGCTGCTCAGGCCTTGTCCATAAGCAGTGGGCGCTTGCGCTTTCAATCGCGTGCCTCCTCGACAACGTGGCTCTCTCCCGGGGCCCCCGCTCCGTCGGTGTCCGTCTGTGGGATGGTCTGCTCCGTTGTACGTTCCGCGATCTCGGCCTCGACGTCACGTCGGCCGACTCGCGCCCCCGCCTGAAATCCGCCGAGCCGGCGCCGCAGCGCCTCGGCGTTGGCCGCTCCGCTCTTGCGCGGGGCGGCGGGCGCCTGTTGCTGCGCCACGACCTTGGGCGTGCGCTTGGGCAGCCCCATGGTCGTCCGCTGCTTCCCCGCGGACGGGGCGGCAGCGGTCTGTGGGTCGGCCGGTGTACCGGCCGGGGACGCGTCGGCGGGTGCCACCGCGTCCGTGGGTGCCGCGTCCGTCCCGGCATGCGTGTGCTGGTCCGGACCGATGGCGTACGGGTCGGCCGCGGGCGCGTCGGACGCGGTGGGCCCGGCGGCCGGGGCGGCGTGCCGGCCGGTGCCCTTGGGCGCCGGGTCGGCGGCCGGGCGCGGCTCCTCCTCAGGCCGTACGTGCTCGCCGCTGCCGCTGGTGGTGGCACCGTACGGGCCGGGCGACTCGGGGCCGTACGGGCTCGCTTGGGACGCGGCGTGGGTGGTGGGGCCGGACGGCTGCTGCACGGCGGGCGCCGGGGCGGGTTCGTCCGGGGCGCCGAGTCCGGCGGCGTCGATAGCGCGTTCCGCTGCGGCGACGAACGGGTCGGCGACGGGCGCCGGGTCCGCGCCCGGGGTGCCCTGCTGGCCGGTGGCCGGTGCGGCGTCGGGCCCGTCGGTGCCCGGCGCGCCCTGGGCCGGGGGCGCGGTGGGGGCCGCAGCGCCCTCCTCCGCCGCCGGTTCGGGCCGCGCGGCCCGGGTCGGCAGCGCGTTGGAGTTCGCCTCGGCGACCGAGCCGGGCAGGCTCGGGGTGTGTGCCACGTCCCGGGACGCGGTGGCCGGGGCGGCCGACGGGGCCGGGCGGGTGGGCAGGATCGAGCCGGGCAGCACGACGACGGCGGTGACGCCGCCCTGCTTGGCGTCCCGCAGCTGGACCCGGACGCCGTGCCGGGCGGCCAGCCGCACCACGACGTACAGCCCGAGGCCCAGCGCCTCGTCGATGGTCTCCGAGGACGAGGCGGCGTCGACGTCCGCCAGCCGCTCGTTGAGCTCGGCCATCCGCTCCGAGGTCATCCCTATGCCCTCGTCCTGGACCGAGAGCATGACCTCACCGCTCTCCAGCAGCCAGCCGGACAGCTCCACATGGGCGTTCGGCGGCGAGAACCCGGTGGCGTTCTCCAGGAGTTCGGCGACCAGGTGGCTGAGGTCGTCCGCAGCGAACCCGGCGACCTGCGAGTGCGGCGGCAGCGACTGGATGCGCACCCGGTCGTAGCGCTCGATCTCGCTGATCGCGGCGCGCAGCACGTCCAGCAGCGGCACCGGGCCCTGGTGGTTGGTGCTGTGCTGTTCCGCGCCCGCGAGGACGAGGAGATTCTCGCTGTTACGGCGCATCCGCGCGGCGAAGTGGTCCAGCTTGAAGAGGGTTTCCAGCCGCTCCGGGTCCTGCTCGCTCTCCTCCAGCGACTCGATGACGCCGAGCTGGCGCTCCACGAGCCCGAGAGTGCGCAGCGAGAGGTTGACGAACCGGCCGTGCACCCCGCTGTGCAGGGCCGCCAGCCGCTCGGTGAGATCGGCGATCTCCTCCTTGAGCGTCTCGCCCTGCTCCTGGAGCACCTCGCGCTCGGCGACCAGCCGCTGCCGGCCGCCGACCAGCCGCTTGCGCTCGCCCTCCAGCTCGGAGGTGCGCCGCGCCAGCTCGCCGACCTGGGCGTGCAGCGCGTTGACGGACCGTACGGCGGCGGCGAATTCGTCGTTGCGGCCCTTGTAGGTGATGGGCTCCTCGTGCGCGGGGTCCTCGGCCACCCGCTTGGCGCCGATCCGCAGCGCCGCGAGCGGCTGGGTCAGCGAGCGGGCGGCCCACACCCCGGCACCGACGGCCAGCAGCAGGCACAGCGCTTCCAGACCGATGCGGATCTCCAGCTCCGTCACCTCGTCGTCGCGCAGCGCACCGAGCCGCTGGATGTCGGCGGTGGCCATGGCGGATTCGACGCCCCGCATCAGACCGAGGCGGGTGGTGAGGGTCTGCTGGACCCGCCGGTGGTTGAGCCGCAGATCGAGGGCGTCCAGCCGGGGCTGGTCGGTCAGCCGGGTCAGATAGCGCTCGGCGGTGTTGACGTCCGCGCCGGTGACGGTGCGGTCGTAGCGGTCCCGGGCGGCCTGGCTCGCGGTCTGCTGGAAGTCGCCCAGCGCGCCCTGTTCGCGGAGGTGGGCGACCTGGGCCAGGGCGGTCAGCCGGGGCTGGCTGCCGCCCGCGCCGAGCCCGGCGAGCAGCAGCGCGCGGGTGCCCGCGGCCTGTTCGGTGGCGCGGCCGAGGACGGGCAGCGCGCGGGTGTCGGCATCGGCGGAGTCCGCGCGGGCCGGCAGTTGGCGGGCGATGTCGTCGCTGATCGCACCGAGTGCCTGGAGTGCCTCGGTATAGGCGCCGTAGATCTGCTCGGCCGATGTGGGCCCGGACAGCGCCTTTTGACGGGTTTGCGGCAGGGCGGCCAGCGCCTTGGCGGCGGCCCGGTACACGGCGGTGTCGCCCGTGGCGTCCTGGGCCTCGGAGCGCAGCTCGTCGATCTGCCGGTCCACACGGGTGCGCTGGGCCCGGGAGGCCGCGGCCGCGTCGGCCCCGGCGGCGCCCGCCCTCGGGGCGGTCCGGCCGCCCCGCCCGGTGGCGGCATACGCGGTCATACCGTCGCGTTCATCGGCGAGGGAGTGCGCGAGCGCGATGGCTCGGGCGTTCAGTTCGGCCAGATCGACCAGCTGCTGGCCGGTGTTGGCCTCGTCGGCGGTCGCCGTCAGACCGGGGACGCCGGAGCCGATGACAGCGGCGGCCACGACGGCCACCGCCCCGACGAGCCGATTGCGCACCCGCGCGGGACGCCGTCCCGTGGGGCTCTCGCCACGGCCCGTCGCGTCCGGACCGCCCTTCGCGTCGGGACCCTTACCAGGAGCCGATCCCGGTCCCGGGATCGAACCGGCCGGTGAACCCGGCTTCCCTGCGCCGCCTCGAAGCCGCATCTTCCGCACCGCTGCTCGCATTCCTGTCTCGCCTGCTCACGCCCAAATGGCGTCGCGGACCCGGCTCGCTCTCCGCTCGCGGAGCGGACCTGCGCGAAGACCGCAGCAGCGCACACTTCCGCGAAGGGAAACAGCCCGGCTCTGCGCGTCGCGACGATGTCCCGACCTCACCCCATGATTCGGGCAACGACCATTCCACCGGCGCCGCGCAGTGGCTCGGCAACACATGCCCGGCCACCTGAACGAGTGAACATCACTCGGAGTTTGACCATCAACTTCCGTGCGCCGGTGTTTTCGGCCGCGAGCCCGCGCAACCCCCGAACGGGTTTGGAGATGCGTCCCGGTCCTGGAAAGATGCCCGCCCGCACGCCGCCGGCCCGGGGGCTCCTACCGTCGGTAAGCCCCCACCCCGCCCGGCCTCCGACGCCGCCGCGGGCGCCCGCCGGCCGGGCCGTGACCCCCGCCTCCGGCAGACTTCCGGGTATGCACATCGCACTCGCCACCGAGCCGGGCGACCCCCAACACCCAAACGAGGACTACGCATCGGTAGCCCTGCCGGCTTCCGGCCGGGGCGGAGCTCTGGTCCTGCTGGACGGCGTGACGCCACCGGAGGAGGACTACGGCTGCGTCCACGGGGTGCCGTGGTTCACCGCGCGGCTCGGCGGCGCAATGCTCGAACTGTCGGTTTCACACCGGGATATGACGCTGGCTGAGGCTCTCGCCGCGGCCATCTCCCGGACGGCCGACGACCACCGGGACTCCTGTGACCTTTCTCACGTCCGCACTCCGCAGGCAACCGTGATCGCCGCGCGATGGTCCGGGGTCACCGTCGAGCACCTCGTCCTGTCCGATTCGGTGCTGCTGCTGGAACGGGCCGACGGCTCGGTGGATCCGGTGCTCGACCCGCGGCTGGACGAACTGCCGCCCGCGGTCCGGGAGCTGCGGGCCGCCGTACGGGCGCTGCCCCGCGGCTCGGCGGAACGGGCCGCGGCGGGCCGGGAGTACGGCCGGGCGGTCGAGGCGCTGCGCAACGCGGAGGGCGGCTTCTTCACCGCGGCCGCCGATCCGGCGGTGGCCGCCCGCGCGGTGACCGGCAGTACCCCGCGCGCCGATGTCCGCTCCCTGACCGCGCTCAGCGACGGTGCGAGCCGCTGGGTGGAGGTCTTCCGGGAAGGGTCCTGGGCGGACTGTGTGGCCCTGGTGTCCGGACAGGGCCCGCAGGCGCTGATCGACCGGGTGCGGGCCGCGGAGGCGGCGGACCCGGCGTGCGCGGCGTTTCCGCGCGGCAAGGCGCGGGACGATGCGGCGGTGATTTTTGTGGCGCCGTGACAACCACGGACGGGCCGGGCATGTTTTCCCGCCAGGTGGGAACGGCCTCGCGGCGGTGCGGGTCCGGCGGCGGCCATCACGGCTGTGGCCAGGACGGATGCGGTGAGGTGCCGGTGTCCGCGCGAGCCGGACGGGACTCTGCGGACGCGCCCTACACCTCGTCGCCCTCCTGCTCCGCGTTCAGCCGGTGCAGCAGACGGGCGAGTTCGGCGACCTCGCCGCGGTCCCAGGAGGCCAGGCGGCGGGCGTACCGGGCGCGGCGGCCGGTGCGGACGCGGGTGAAGCGTTCGCGGCCCTCCCCGGTGAGGCGCACCAGGACCGCGCGGCCGTCCGCCGGGTCCGGTTCGCGGGCGACGAGGCCGAGCTTCTCCAGGGCGTGCAGCTGGCGGCTCATCGTGGCCTTGCCGACCCCGAAGTAGCCGGCGAGGTCGGTGGCGCGCTGGGCGCCGGCGTCCGCCAGCCGTACGAGGAGGCCGTACGCGGCGGGTTCCAGGTCGGGATGCACCTCTCGTGCCAGTTCGCCGGAAGAGGCCCGGGCACGGCGGAGAAATACCGCCAATTCCCGTTCCAGGGCGAGAAATACGTGGTCCACACCAGTCGGCTCACCGTCCGCCGTCGTGTCATCGGCTCCGGTGTTGTGCACGTCAGCGCCCATTCCCGCGTTTCCTCACCTGAAAGTTTCTGCCGGCGGCGGTCGAAGCCGCAGCTCGGCCAGTATTTCGCAGGATTAGACCAACGGCAGCCCACGGACCCTCTTTTGTCACCTCGGTCTACGCGCGTATCGTCATTTCTGGCATGGCCATACCAAGCGGCCCGGGTATCCCGCCGCGGCGTCATGCACCTCGCACATCCGTGTCAGCACGCCTGCGCCATGCCGTCAGCACCTCCCCCCTCAGGTCATCCACCGAGATCTTCGGAGGCACGTATGTCCGTGCTCAGATCCGGCTCCCCCCACCGCCCCGCACGCTCCCTCGCGACCGTGGCCGGGATCCTGCTCACCCTCGTCTCCCTCCTCCTCGCCCTGCCCGGCACCGCCGGCGCCGCGGCCGCGAAGCGCGCACCGGAACCCAGCCACCCCGGACAGGACTGGGCCGGTTCCCAGATCGCCCGGCACGAGGGCACGGCGGCCGGCGGCGCACCGCCGGCCGCCCCGCTCGCCTCCGTCGAAGGGGTGGACGTCAGCAGCCACAACGGCAACGTCGCCTGGTCGACCCTCTGGAACAGCGGTGTCCGCTTCGCCTATGTCAAGGCGACGGAGTCCACCAGCTACACCAACCCGTACTTCGCGCAGCAGTACAACGGCTCCTACGGCACCGGGATGATCCGCGGCGCCTACCACTTCGCCACCCCCGACACCTCCAGCGGCGCCGCCCAGGCCAAGTACTTCGCCGACCACGGCGGCGGCTGGTCCAAGGACGGCAGGACGCTGCCCGGCGCGCTCGACATGGAGTACAACCCCTACGGGGCGACCTGTTACGGGCTGAGCGCGGCCGGGCTGGTCAACTGGATGAAGGACTGGTTCGCCACGTACAAGGCGCGCACCGGCCGGGACGCCGTCCTCTACACCTCCACCAACTGGTGGAAACAGTGCACCGGCAACTCCGCCGCCTTCGGCGCCGTCAACCCCCTGTGGATTCCGCGCTACGGCTCCTCGGCCGGTGAACTCCCGGCCGGCTGGGGCTTCCACACCATCTGGCAGTACACCTCGTCCGGCCCGACGGTCGGTGACCACAACCGCTTCAACGGCGCGCTGGACCGTCTCCGCGCGCTGGCGAACGGCTGAGCGGGTTCCCGCAGCGAGCGGCCGGTGTTCCCCTACGGGAGCACCGGCCGCTGTGCGGGGTTCAGGCGCTGAGGGGGGCCACCTCCGGCACGGCCCCGTTCGACGCCGGTGTCAGTGCCAGCTCCAGCACCTGGCGGACATCGGCGACCGGGTGGACCTCCAGGGCGTCGAGGATCTCGGCCGGCACGTCGTCCAGGTCCGGTTCGTTGCGCTTCGGGATGATGACGGTGCCGATGCCGGCCCGGTGCGCCGCCAGCAGCTTCTGCTTGACGCCGCCGATCGGCAGCACCCGCCCGGTCAGCGAGACCTCACCGGTCATCGCCACATCCGGCCGGACCTGCCGGCCCGACAGCAGCGAGGCCAGCGCCGTCGTCATCGTCACGCCCGCGCTCGGCCCGTCCTTGGGAACGGCGCCCGCCGGTACGTGCAGATGCACTCCGCGCTCCTTCAGGTCGGCGACCGGGAGCTCCAGTTCCGCGCCGTGGGAGCGCAGGAACGACAGCGCGATATGCGCGGACTCCTTCATCACCTCGCCGAGCTGGCCGGTCAGCTGGAGCCCGGACGCGCCGGTCTCCGGATCGGCGAGCGAGGCCTCCACGTAGAGCACATCGCCGCCGGCGCCGGTGACCGCGAGGCCGGTGACCACGCCGGGCACCGCGGTGCGCCGCTCGGCCGGGTCCTGGGCCGACTCGGGGGTGTGGTGCGGCCGCCCGATCAGCGGGCGCAGCTGGTCCGTGCCGACCGTGAACGGCAGCTCCCGCTCCCCCAGTTCGTGCTGTGCGGCGACCTTGCGCAGCAGCCTGGCGACCGCGCGCTCCAGGTTCCGTACGCCCGCCTCGCGGGTGTATTCGCCGGCCAGCTTGCGCAGCGCCCCGTCCTCCAGGGTCACCTCGCCGGGCTCCAGACCGGCCCGCTCCAGCTGGCGGGGCAGCAGATGGTCCCGGGCGATGACGACCTTCTCGTCCTCCGTGTAGCCGTCCAGCCGGACCAGCTCCATACGGTCGAGCAGCGGCTCGGGGATGGCTTCGAGGACATTGGCGGTGGCCAGGAAGACCACATCGCTGAGGTCGAGTTCGACCTCCAGGTAGTGGTCGCGGAAGGTGTGGTTCTGCGCCGGGTCCAGGACTTCCAGGAGGGCGGCGGCCGGGTCGCCCCGGAAGTCGGAGCCCACCTTGTCGATCTCGTCGAGGAGGACGACCGGGTTCATCGACCCGGCTTCCTTGATGGCCCGGACGATCCGGCCGGGCAGCGCGCCGACATACGTACGGCGGTGGCCACGGATCTCCGCCTCGTCCCGGACGCCGCCGAGCGCGACCCGGACGAACTTCCGGCCCATGGCCCGGGCGACGGATGTGCCGAGCGACGTCTTTCCGACCCCCGGCGGCCCGACGAGCGCCAACACGGCGCCACCGCGACGGCCACCCACGAGCCCGAGTCCCCGCTCGGTCCGGCGCTTGCGGACGGCCAGGTATTCGGTGATCCGCTCCTTGACGTCCTCCAGACCGGAGTGGTCGGCGTCCAGGATCTCCTTGGCGCCGGCGATGTCGTAGGCGTCCTCGGTCCGTTCGTTCCACGGGAGTTCGAGGACGGTGTCCAGCCAGGTGCGGATCCAGGAGCCCTCGGGGCTCTGGTCGCTGGACCGCTCCAGCTTGTCGACCTCCTTGAGGGCGGCCTTGCGGACGTCCTCGGGCAGATCGGCGGCCTCGACGCGGGCGCGGTAGTCGTCGCCCTCGTCCTCCGGATCGCCGTTGAGCTCTGCCAGCTCCTTGCGGACCGCCTCCAGCTGGCGCCGCAGCAGGAACTCCCGCTGCTGCTTGTCGACGCCTTCCTGGACGTCCTTGGCGATGGACTCGGCGACGTCCTGCTCGGCGAGGTGCTCGCGCAGCGTCTCGGTCGCGTACTTCAGGCGGGCGACCGGATCGGTGGTCTCCAGCAGCCGGATCTTCTGTTCGGTGGTCAGGAACGGCGAGTAGCCGGAGTTGTCGGCGAGCGTCGGCACATCCTCGATCTGCTGGACGCGGTCGACGACCTGCCAGGCGCCGCGCTTGCGCAGCCAGCTGGTGGCCAGCGCCTTGTATTCCGTGGCGAGTTCGGCCACCGCACCGGGCAGGGGCTCGGGGACCGTCTCCTCGACGGTGGTGCCCTCCACCCAGAGGGCGGCCCCGGGGCCGGTGGTGCCGGAACCGATCCGCACCCGGCCCAGGCCGCGGATCAGCGCGCCGGGATCGCCGTCGGACAGCCGCCCGACCTGCTCGATCCGTCCGAGCGTGCCGATCGCCGCGTACTTCCCGTCGATGCGGGGCACAAGCAGCACCCGCGGTTTGTTACCCGAGGAGGCGGCGGCCTGGGCGGCCTCCACCGCTGCCCGTACGTCCGCGTCGGACAGGTCCAGCGGCACCACCATGCCGGGGAGCACGACCTCGTCATCGAGAGGCAGCACAGGCAGAGTGAGCGGTGTGGACGTCGAAGCCATGATCTCCCCTTCGGCAAGCAAGTTGAGCTTTACTCACTCAATGCGAAGGGGCCTGGAGATGTTCCCCCGGATGCGTTCGCTGTGAGCGATCAGGGGAGTTGCCGTTTCGGCGGGCCGGGCCGGGCCCGCGGCGGGTGGGCAGGGGCGGGCCCGTGGCGGGCGGGCCGGGCTCCTGTTGATCAACGGCGGGTTCGGCTGGCGTGCGGCCGGTCGGGCCGCGGGGCCGGTCGGGCCGCGCGGCCGCGCTACCAGTGGGCGGGGCGGCTCAGGCTCTGCGGCAGCTCGGTCGCGGCATCGCCCTTGGCCGCGTTCAGCTGCGACTGGGTGAGGAAGAGCGCGCCGGTGAGATCGGCTCCGGCGAGGTCGGCGGCGCGCAGATCGGCGCCGATCAGGTCCGCCGTGCGCAGGTCGGCGCCCCTGAGGTCGGCGGCGATCAGGTAGGCCCCACGGAGGTTGGCGCCCCGGAGGTTGGCGCCCTTGAGGCGGGCCCCCATGAGGTCGGCGCCCCGCCGCTCCTTCTTACGGCCCGGGACCTCGGCCCGTACGAGTTCGCTGGTACGCAGCAGCAGGGCGTTGACCTCGCCTCGGTGGGCCGGCACATCCAGCTCCATGAGCTCCTCGGCGCTGCCGCGGGTGAGGCGCTCGGTCTTCTCCAGGGCGGCGCGCAGATCGGCGTGCACCGGGCGGGCCGCCGGGCGGGTGAGCGCCTCGGCGAGGTACCAGAGGAGTTCGTGCAGCTGCCGCATGACGGGGAAGACGTCGAACATCTGCCGGGCGGTCCCCGGGGCCCGCCGCCAGTCCTGTCCGTCGAAGGTGACCTGGGAGACCTTCTGCCCGGCGCCGAAGCAGTCGAAGACGGTGCAGCCGGTGAAGCCGCGCGGGCGCAGGTCGCGGTGGATGCCGCAGCGGAAGTCCTGCTGAAGGTTCGGGCAGGGCCGGCCGGCGTCCTTGTCGATCGCGAAGTCCGCCGAGGCCGCGAACGGCAGCGCGACACAGCACAGCCCGAAGCAACTGCCGCAGTCGGACGTCAGGCCGAGGTCGGTGACGCCCGGAATCGAGGGCTCGCGTTCTGAGGACAAGGCGGGGGTACTCCTGCGTCGGCGGGCACCGCACGAGGCCGTGCCGGGAAGGGACCGCCATTCTCCCAGGCGCCGGAGGAGGCCGCCGCGCCCGGCCGGATCCGCCCGCCGCGGGCCGGGCACCGTCCCACCGCGCACCGGCCGTTGTCAGTGGTCGGCCCTAACGTCGGGTCCATGAGCATGATCGGAGAGTACGCACGTGTCACCCCTGCCGAACTCGACCGCGGCCTGAGCGATCCCGAGTGGGCGCTGAAGCTGGTCCAGGGGCGGATGGAAGCGGAGGCCGCCGGTTGCCCGGAGCCCGCTGCGGCGCGCTGCCTGGACATCGACAAGGCCTGGGCCGCCGTCGGATTCCTGCTGCGCCGCGCGGCCTTCCCGGTGGACATCGTCCACGGCGAGCAGGACATCCCGGATGCCGACGACTGGGGCTACGGCCCGCCCCGCTACCTCACCCCCGCGCAGGTGCGGACCGCCGCCGAGGCGCTCGCGGAGATACCCGCCGAGCGTCTGACGGACGGCGTCGGCCCGGCGGACCTGGCCGCGGCGCAGATCTATCCGACGATCGTCTGGGAGCGGGGCGAGCCGCTGGACTATGTCTGCGAGCACTACGAGCAGTTGCGGCCGTTCTTCCGCGCGGCGGCGGACGAGGGGGACGGCATGCTCCTCTGGCTGGGCTAGGACCAGTCGTTCGGAATCACCGGGCGGACCAGAGGAAGCCTCGTAGCTACGGGCAGTACAACCAGGACCGCTCGCCAGGCGGCGACACGCTCTGAAGCGTCATATGCGAGCGGGGCAAACAGGGGTGACCCACCCACCGGTCGCCCCCGGCGGGTGCGTTCACCGGGCCGTCCGACATACTCGTGCCGCATGAACGAGACATGGGAAACAGTCCTTATCGTCGGCCTTTTCCTTTTTATCGCCGCTTTCTTCGGATTGTTCATCTGGGTCTCGCGGTATGTGAATAAAAGGGACAACCGCAGCCCCCAACAGCTGGAAGAACTGCTCCAGTTGGTGGAGAGCCGGGGGTGGAGCCACACCGCTTGGGCCCCCGGCCAGGGAGACCGCTACTGCGGGGGAGAGCCACTCCCGGGAACGGGGACCAATATCCCCATTTCGGACCAGATCGTCGGCGAATTCCGGGGTCGCGCCATCTGCTGCTTCGAGTACAACTCGCGGGGAATGGACGTGGACGGCCCGAACACGGTGCAGCGCTCCACGGTGTTCGCCGTGACGTCGGCGACGTCCGTACCTCGTATGGTCGTCAAACGGCCGCAGGCACTGGACAAGGTGAACGCGCGCCTGAACGCCCTGTTCGGAGGCGGCAAGGTGATAGAGCTGGGCGATCCCGAATTCGACGAGGAATTTCGCGTGATCGCCAACGACGAAGAGGTCGCGCGTGCGGTTCTGACCGGCCCCTTGGCTCGGTTCCTCATGACCGACACCCGCGCCAAGGACCATCCTCTCCGGTTCCAGGGAAACGATCTGCTCACCTGGCATCGGGGGCGGCTCCGGGCGGAACAGATCGACCAGAAGCTGAACTATCTGTGCGACGTCCTGGACCACCAGCCGGCGCAGGTGTAACACACGTCCTGAAGGACAGGTGCTCACGCGTGAGTCCCCCGCGAATATGGACCACGGGGTACTCACCCATGAGCGCCGAGATGCATAAGACTTACGCGGCGTCAGGACCCGCCGGACGAATGGATCGGACGAACTCCTCGAAGTCGTCGGCGACCTGATCCAGCTGGGACTGCTTAGCGGTCAATGCCAGCTCGATCACCGCGTGTTTGGACGGATCATGCGCATCATTCATGAGCAGGTAGACCTGGCTCTGGACCAATTCCACGGGCAGCCCGCGCAAGGTGGTGGAGATACGCAGCGTTTGGGTCAGCGCAGGCACTTCCGGGGTGCCCCCCTGGGCCTGCGTGGCGACGCTCACCGTTGCCCCCTCACGCAGCCGATGGACCGACTCCTGTGCGAGTGTGAGCAGGTCGGCTTCGTCCCGGACTTTACCCGCGATCGTGATATTCGCGGTGAACTTGTCCTGCGACTCGGAGTGAAGTGCGATGAAAGCCACTCCGGGAGCGCCCACCTCATCGGGGGGCGCCGGCTGCCAGCCCTCGGGCAGCGAAAATTCAATCTTTACCGGCAGCGTGGTCGCCATCGTGGATCAACTCCCTAGTGTGCGAAATGCGAGGCCAGTGTCATCCGAAGGGATTGATGGACTCCAGCCCGTCACCCATTGCGTCGAGGCCGTCACCCACCTTGTCCCCTATGTCACTGAACGAGTCCGCGACCTTTTGCGGGTCGATCTCAGCCTGGAAACCGACCTTGCCCCCGAGTCCGAGTCCTACGCCCACATCGGCGCCGATGACGAACTTTCCATCTTTCATGCCGGCATCCGCATGGGCCGCAGCTCCGGCTCCGGCCCACCCTTCAGCAGTGGCACCGGCCCCGATGCCGGCCACGTCCGCGTGGGCACTCGCCGTCGCCTTGGCGCCCGCGAAAGCCTCGGCGCCCGCGTGCACTCCATCCTTGCCCACGGATGTATTCACTTGCGCCTCGGCACCGGCAAAGGCCGTGGCATCCGCCTTGGCAGCGGCCATGCCGTACTCGACGCCGCCCTCCGCGGATGCCTGTGCCAGGTACGCCTTACCGCCGGCTCCGACCTGTAGCTTGCCGTCGGTCACGGAAGCAGCCGCCGTACCCTCCGCCCCGAGAAGTTTGAGGCCGGCTTTCCCGGAGACCTTGCCGTCGTCTCCGAACTGCGACTCGCCTTCAGCCTCCGCCTCCCAGACACTCACCTCGGCCTTCCGCTCCCACAGCTTGACCTCGGAGGCTCGGGGTTTTTTGGCATTGGGATCCTCGGGGCCCGCCGCACCGAAGTACTTCTTCTTGCTGTTCGGCCTGTCCGTCAGTGGACTGGATTCGTGGAGCTCCCTGATGCTGACGCTGATCTTTCCCGATTCCTTTTGCTGTTCGGCGGTCTTGCCTGCTCTTTGCAGCCAGGACGGCGCGTCGGAAGCGCCACCGGCCGCGTCCTTCAACTTTCCCGCCGCCGAATCAGCATGGTCCCGCAAGTTCTGTCGGGCAGTCCTCAGAATCAGCTGGGCCTGGCTTTCATCGCCTTCGTCCCACAGCTCGATCGCTTCCCGCGCCTTCCCCTGTGCCGCGCTCAACGCCTCGGCATACCCACTGATCGCCGCAGCCGCATCGGACAGCGCATCGGAAGCGTAGAGCCAGTTCTTCTTCTCACCGGAAAGCTTTTCCCAGAACCGGTCACCGGCTGCACCGTTCCAGCCAGATATCCGTACGGCGCCCAGCCCTTTTGCGACGCTCTCGAATTTTCCGGATTGTTTCTTCAGCGTCCGAGCGACACCCTCGACATCCCCTACATTTCCGGGAATGAGCCCCTTGGGGTCTTTCGTTTCGCCCAACTCGTCCGTCACGCCCGCCCCCGCTTTTAGAGCCCCGTACCATTCTTATGCTGATCTATATACTTCATGTACTCGTCGGTATGGGCTTCGTTTTGCTCGTAGGTGTCGGCCTGGCTTTTTAGCTTGTCCGACATGTCGCTGGCGCGGTCACCGAGAACGAGATAGGCCACCTCCCACGTATCGCAGAAAGCTTCGAATTTATCGGCGAGAACCTTTTCGCCCTGATCGGAATCATCGAAGCTTTCGTTCAGCGCTCCGAAATCGACCCCCTTGGCCGGGTCAAGGCATTTCAGCACATCCGAAGCCCCACCCCTGAGTTCATCCGGATCAGCTTCAAAGCCGTCATGGCTAGTGGGCACCCTAGAACCATCCCTCGTGAACACGCGCTAATGGCAGGTAAGTTGGCACTGCCGTCCGGCGAAGCTATCACTATATGGCGACCCATCAGAAAAGCAGGGGCGGTTCGAACCATCCGTCTACAACTAGCCCAATAATGCCGCACGTTACGCGGATCGAGCTATCAGCAGAATGTCCGTTCCGCTCCCTGCCGTGAACGAATGAGGCGATCAGGCTCAAGCAGGCTAATTTGGCGGGCAGTTCGAAAATTCCCATACCCCAGATCGGGCAGGCAAGGGTTTTCATCGACCCAATGCCCCCGCCCGTCGGTCAGCCTTTGCCGAAGAATTCGTCCACCGGGCAGCGGTCGGCGGCGTTGGCCGCCCAGAATCTCCGGGCGCTCGCCGGGGCCCGGCACGCGGCTCCGAAGAAACGCACCAGGCGTGTCCGGTCCGGCGGACCTCGGCAGCACGCCCCTCGCCTCCGGCCTCACACCCCGTCAAGACTGCTACCTTCACGGCATGTTGCAGCGGATGTCCGGTGTCTTCATCGGTGCACTCTTCGGGACGATCTTCGTGGTCGCCAACGCGCACGACCCGCTGAATCCGGCGGTCGGTATCGCCCTCCGGGTGCTCGCGGTGCTCACCTTCGCCGGGCTGCTCACGCTCGCGCTGCGGGCAGGGCGCCGGGGGCTGCCCGCGGCGGACGGCCCCGAGGCCCCTCAGGCGGACTGGTTCCGGGGGAAGTTCGCGTTCGTCGTGGGGGCCGAGGCGGTGCTGCTGATCGGCGGCAATCTCGCGCTGCGGGCGGCGGGTGCCCCCGAGCAGACCGCGGTGGCGTGGATCGCGCTGATCGTCGGCCTGCACTTCATCGCGCTGATGGCGGTCTGGAAGCGGCGCAGCATCGCCGTCCCCGGTGCCGCACTGACCGCGCTCGGCGCGATCGGCCTGGGCATGGCGGCCACCTCCGCCGTGGCGTGGGTGCCGTTCGTCAGCGGTGTGCTCTCCGGTGTGGCGCTCCTGGGCGGCTGCGCCTACGCCATCACCCACACCTACCGGTCGACGGCGCGGCCGTAGGGCCTGTCCCCCGGGCCGGCCGGGCCGCGGGGAACGCTCAGTACATCCGCGCGCCCCGCAGGGCGGGATGGCCCAGGTCGCCGAGGAGCGGTGCGGGTGCGGCGCGACGGGTGCGCCAGCGGCGCAGCAGCGGCCAGCTCGCCACCCCCAGGGCGAGCGAGAGCAGATGCCCCCAGTCGGACAGCGGGTCCACGTAGGCGAACAGATCCGTCAGCGCCAGATAGCCGACGCCGGCCAGCAGCAGCCGGCCCGGCCAGGCCGGCAGCAGCCCGGCCAGGGCTCCCACGCAGGTCATCACGCCGAAGCTGATGCCGTAGTCGAGGCGGTGCAGCGAGCTCTCCGGCAGCCCGCCGGCGGCGACCGAGAAAGCGACGGGCACTTCGGTGGCGAGGGTGGCGAGCACATGGCCGCCGAAGAAGACCGCGACCGCGGCCCGCGCGCCGATCCGCCGCTCCAGCGCCGTCAGCACGAAGAGGAAGGCGAGGGCGTACCCGGAGGTCATCCCGCCGGCGATCCACAAGGCGCTGGCGATCAGCACCACCAGCGGGGCCTGGGCGAGATGGACGACATCGGTGCTGGATCCGCGCAGCAGGTCGGAGACCAGCCCCGGGTCGGCGTACTCGGCGAACAGCGAGGTGGCCACGAGGAGGATGGCGTAGCCGAAGGTGAACGGGGTGCCGACGGGGGTGGGCAGCAGCCGCCAGAGCCGCCAACGCACCGCCACGGCAGGGGCGCTCGGCCCCGCTTCGGCGGCGGCGCGGGCCCCGGTCTCCCCGCCCCCGCGCTGCCGGGGGATGCCGGGCAGCAGGCCCGGCGTACCGGCCGGGCCGGTGTCCGGCCCCGCGTCGGCGACCGTCCCGCGACCGGTCCATATCCTCTCGGCGGTTCCCAGCCAGCTCACAGTCCGAGGCCCCTTCCGTCCTGGCGCATCCGGTGAGCCACGCCCGTGTCCCTCGGCCGTGAATCCCTGCCCTGTCCTACGTCCCGGACCACCCTGCACGCTCAATCCATGAAGAACCTGTGAGAGTGAGATCCGTCACACGAGACAACCCCTGGAAGGTGCTTCACGTCCGGGCGGACAACCGGGGGAACGGGTCCCCAAAGCGTTGGACCGGCGCGCCCCGCATTGGCCACCATGGCGCCATGGCTTCCGTGACACCGACGCAGGCAAGGACCGGCGCCCCCGAGGCCCCGCGCACGCTCGACCGCCGCGAGGGCCCGTTCGGTGAGGTGGTGCTGCGGCAGCGGGGCGGGCCCCCTGCGGCACCCGGGGCCGACGGCGGCGGCACCCCCGCGGCACCGGTGATCTACGAGATCATCGCCAACGGCTGCTTCCTGATGGACACCTCCGACGGCCGGTCCGAACGGCTGCTGATCGATGCCGCGCTGGACGCGCTGCCGGCCGGCCGCGCCCACCCCTCCGTCCTGATCGGCGGCCTCGGCGTCGGCTTCTCCCTGGCCCGCGCGGCCCGGCAGCCGCGCTGGGGCCGGATCGTCGTCGTCGAGCGCGAGGAGGCGGTGATCGACTGGCACCGCACCGGCCCGCTGTCGGCCGTCTCGGCGGCCGCGCTGGCCGATCCGCGCAGCGAGATCCGGCACACCGACCTCGTCGCCCACCTGCGCACGGAAGCGGGGCAGGACACCTACGACGCGCTGTGCCTGGACATCGACAACGGCCCCGACTGGACCGTCACCGAGGACAACGACAGCCTCTACTCCCCCGACGGGCTCGCCGCCTGCCGCGACCGGCTGACCCCCGGCGGAGTGCTCGCCGTCTGGTCCGCGCAGCCCTCGCCGGCCTTCGAGGAAGCGCTGCGAAATGCCGGTTTCAGCGGGGTACATACGGAAGAGATCCCCGTTGTCCGAGGCGTCCCGGACGTGGTCCATCTCGCGCGGAAGGGCGCGTAGCCGACAGTCACACCATGCCCGTACGCTGCTGCCCAGCAAGACGCGACCACGCAGGGACATGCAGGGGCGGGCGATGGACCAGACTCAGACAACGCAGGGCGGCGCCGCCGCGGCCACGCCGGGTGCGCAGCGCCGGGTGCTGGTCGTGGAGGACGACCCCACGATCGTCGAGGCCATCGCGGCCCGGCTGCGCGCCGAGGGCTTCCAGGTGCAGACGGCCACCGACGGCCCGGCCGCCGTGGACACCGCCGAGGCCTGGCAGCCCGATCTGCTGGTCCTCGATGTGATGCTGCCGGGCTTCGACGGCCTGGAGGTGTGCCGCCGGGTCCAGGCCCAGCGTCCGGTGCCGGTGATGATGCTCACCGCCCGGGACGACGAGACCGACATGCTGGTGGGCCTCGGCGTCGGCGCCGACGACTACATGACCAAGCCGTTCTCGATGCGTGAGCTGGCGGCGCGGGTGCATGTCCTGCTGCGCCGGGTCGAGCGCGCCGCACTGGCCGCGCACACCCCGCGCAGCGGCATCCTGCGCCTGGGCGAGCTGGAGATCGACCACGCCCAGCGCCGGGTGCGGGTGCGCGGTGCGGACGTCCATCTGACGCCCACCGAGTTCGATCTGTTGGTGTGCCTGGCGAACACCCCGCGTGCGGTGCTCTCCCGTGAGCAGCTGCTGGCCGAGGTGTGGGACTGGGCCGACGCCTCCGGGACCCGGACGGTCGACAGCCACATCAAGGCACTGCGCCGGAAGATCGGCGCCGAGCGGATCCGTACCGTCCACGGCGTCGGCTACGCCCTGGAGACCCCGGCCGCATGACGCGGTCGCCACGCACTCGCCTGGCCGAGCTGTGGCAGCGGATCTGGGAGGGCCTGCGCCCGCTGGACCCGTACCGCTCCGTCAAGGCTGCCCTCGGGGCGCTGGTCAGCGTCTCGGTGATCATCACGACCCTGCTGGTGTTCGTCGCGATGCACTCGGCGACCGAGCTGCGGGTGATCACGATCTTCTCGATCATCGCCTCGCTGCTGATCACCCAGTTCGTGGCCAACAGCCTGACCGCGCCGCTCGACGAGATGACGGATGTCACCCGGTCGATGGCGCACGGTAACTACAGCCGCCGGGTCCGCTCGGAGCGCCGCGACGAGTTCGGCGACCTGGCGAACGCCTTCAACCGGATGGCGGCCGACCTGGAAGCGGTGGACACCCACCGCAAGGAGCTGGTCGCCAATGTCTCGCACGAGCTGCGCACCCCCATCGCCGCGCTCCGGGCCGTCCTGGAGAACGTCGTCGACGGCGTCTGCGAGCCGGACCCGGAGACGATGCGTACGGCGCTGAAGCAGACCGAGCGGCTGGGCCGGCTGGTCGAGCACCTGCTGGACCTGTCCCGGCTGGACAACGGGGTGGTGCCGCTGCACTCCCGCCGCTTCGAGGTCTGGCCCTATCTGTCCGGGGTGCTCAAGGAAGCCAACATGAGCCGGGGCGCCGCCACCCTCGCCGGAGTGGCCGGCTCCGGCACCCACACCCGTACGGACGTCCATCTGCACCTGGATGTCTCGCCGCCGGAGCTGACCGCGCACGCGGACGCCGAGCGGCTGCACCAGGTCGTGGCCAATCTCATCGACAACGCGATCAAGCACAGCCCCCGGCACGGCCGGGTCACGGTGCACGCCCGGCGGGGCGAGGGGCCGCAGAGCCTGGTGCTGGAGGTGCAGGACGAGGGCCCCGGCATCCCCGAGGCGGAGCGCTACCGGGTCTTCGAGCGGTTCAACCGCGGCGGCCCGGCCCCCTCCGGCCCCGGCAGCGACGGCGGTACGGGCCTGGGCCTGGCGATCGCCCGCTGGGCGGTGGATCTGCACGGCGGACGCATCGGCGTCGCGGAATCGTCCCGCGGTTGCCGGATCCGGGTCACTCTTCCGGGGCTGGAGTCAGCTCGAAGCTGACGGCCGCTGACGTAGGGTCGGTGGTGGAAGCACTCCCCCGCGGGTGTGGTGGTGATCACTCCTACCCGCACAGAGGCAAACTTCGTGTGTTTCCCGCCAAGTCATGCCCCGAAACCCGGCCGGGAATGTGACGTACACGACGAGTGCCCCTCCCGGCCTGCACCAAGGGTCACAACAGGCGTAGCCTTTATTCCCGCTGTCCACCACCTTAGGAAGCGGAAGAGGGCGGTTGCCGCCGTGTCGCTACAGTCCCCCAACAGCTCGAGCATCTCGACCGACCAGGAGGGGCAGGGTAAGAACCCTGCTGCTGCGTTCGGTCCCAATGAGTGGCTCGTCGACGAGATCTACCAGCAGTACCTCCAGGACCCGAACTCGGTAGACCGAGCCTGGTGGGACTTCTTCGCTGACTACAAGCCGGGCGGTGCCACCGCACCGAGCCAGCCGGCGGAGGGCTCTGCCCCCGCTCCGGCCGCCCCGGCGCAGTCGGCCGCGCCCGCAGCCGAGCCGCAGTCGGCCTCCGCCGCGCCGGCCACCCCGGCGAAGCCCGCCGCGAGCGCTCCGGCACCGGCGAAGGCCGCTCCGGCGAAGGCCGAGCCCGCGAAGGCGGCTCCGGCCAAGCCCGCCGCGAAGCCGGCCGCCGAGGAGGGCTCGGCTCCGGCCGGTCCCGAGTTCATCACCCTGCGCGGCCCCTCGGCCGCCGTTGCGAAGAACATGAACGCCTCCCTGGAGCTGCCGACGGCCACGTCCGTCCGCGCGGTCCCGGTGAAGCTGCTCTTCGACAACCGCATCGTGATCAACAACCACCTCAAGCGCGCCCGCGGTGGGAAGGTCTCCTTCACCCACCTCATCGGGTACGCGATGGTGCAGGCCCTCAAGGCCATGCCGTCGATGAACTACTCCTTCGCGGAGAAGGACGGCAAGCCGACGCTGGTCAAGCCCGAGCACATCAACCTCGGTCTCGCCATCGACCTGGTGAAGCCGAACGGTGACCGCCAGCTCGTCGTCGCCGCCATCAAGAAGGCCGAGACGCTGACCTTCTTCGAGTTCTGGCAGGCCTACGAGGACATCGTCCGCCGGGCCCGCGACAACAAGCTGACGATGGACGACTTCACCGGAGTCACCGCGTCGCTGACGAACCCGGGCGGCATCGGCACCGTGCACTCCGTGCCCCGCCTGATGCCCGGCCAGTCCATGATCATGGGCGTCGGCGCGATGGACTACCCCGCGGAGTTCCAGGGCACCTCCCAGGACGCCCTGAACAAGCTGGGTGTCGCCAAGGTCATGACGCTGACCAGCACCTATGACCACCGGGTGATCCAGGGCGCCGCCTCCGGCGAGTTCCTGCGCATCATGAGCCAGCTGCTGCTCGGCGACAACGAGTTCTTCGACGACATCTTCAAGTCGCTGCGGATTCCGTACGAGCCCGTCCGCTGGCTGCGGGACATCGACGCCTCCCACGACGACGACGTCACCAAGGCCGCCCGGGTCTTCGAGCTGATCCACTCCTACCGGGTCCGCGGCCACGTCATGGCCGACACCGACCCGCTGGAGTACCACCAGCGCAAGCACCCCGACCTCGACATCACCGAGCACGGGCTCACCTTGTGGGACCTGGAGCGCGAGTTCGCGGTCGGCGGCTTCTCCGGCAAGTCCATGATGAAGCTGCGCGACATCCTGGGCGTGCTGCGTGACTCGTACTGCCGCACCACCGGCATCGAGTTCATGCACATCCAGGACCCCAAGCAGCGCAAGTGGATCCAGGACCGGGTCGAGCGCTCGCACAAGTCGCCCGAGCGCGAGGAGCAGCTGCGCATCCTGCGCCGGCTGAACTCCGCCGAGGCCTTCGAGACCTTCCTCCAGACGAAGTACGTCGGCCAGAAGCGCTTCTCGCTGGAGGGCGGCGAGTCCGTCATCCCGCTGCTGGACGCGGTCATCGACTCCGCGGCCGAGTCGCGCCTCGACGAGGTCGTCATCGGCATGGCCCACCGCGGCCGCCTCAACGTCCTGGCGAACATCGTCGGCAAGTCGTACGCGCAGATCTTCCGCGAGTTCGAGGGCAACCTCGACCCGAAGTCGATGCACGGCTCCGGCGACGTGAAGTACCACCTGGGCCAGGAGGGTGTCTTCACCGGCCTGGACGGCGAGCAGATCAAGGTCTCGCTGGCCGCGAACCCCTCCCACCTGGAGGCCGTCGACCCGATCGTCGAGGGCATCGCGCGCGCCAAGCAGGACCTCATCAACAAGGGCGGCACGGACTTCACGGTCCTGCCGATCCAGCTGCACGGTGACGCGGCGTTCGCCGGCCAGGGCGTGGTCGCGGAGACGCTGAACATGTCCCAGCTGCGCGGCTACCGCACCGGCGGCACGGTGCACGTGGTCATCAACAACCAGGTCGGCTTCACCGCCGCCCCGGAGTCGTCGCGTTCGTCCATGTACGCCACCGACGTGGCCCGCATGATCGAGGCGCCGATCTTCCACGTGAACGGCGACGACCCCGAGGCCGTCGTCCGCGTTGCCCGTCTGGCCTTCGAGTTCCGCCAGGCGTTCAACAAGGACGTCGTCATCGACCTGATCTGCTACCGCCGCCGTGGCCACAACGAGTCGGACAACCCGGCCTTCACCCAGCCACTGATGTACGACCTGATCGACAAGAAGCGCTCGGTGCGCAAGCTCTACACCGAGTCCCTCATCGGTCGCGGCGACATCACGCTGGAAGAGGCCGAGCAGGCGCTCCAGGACTTCCAGGGCCAGCTGGAGAAGGTCTTCACCGAGGTCCGCGACGCCACGACGGCCCCGGCCGCCCCCGAGGTGCCGCAGCCCAAGGCCGAGTTCCCGGTCTACGTCGACACCGCGATCTCCCAGGAGGTCGTCAAGCGGATCGCCGAGTCGCAGGTCAACATCCCCGAGCGGGTCACCGTCCACCCGCGTCTGCTGCCCCAGCTGCAGCGCCGCGCGGCCCAGGTCGAGGACAACACCATCGACTGGGGCATGGGCGAGACCCTGGCCATCGGCTCGCTGCTGATGGAGGGCACCCCGGTCCGGCTCGCCGGCCAGGACTCCCGCCGTGGCACCTTCGGCCAGCGGCACGCGGTGCTCATCGACCGGGAGACCGGCGACGACTACACGCCGCTGCTCTACCTCTCCGAGGACCAGGCCCGCTTCAACGTCTACGACTCGCTGCTCAGCGAGTACGCGGCGATGGGCTTCGAGTACGGCTACTCCCTGGCCCGTCCGGAGGCGCTGGTCATGTGGGAGGCGCAGTTCGGTGACTTCGTCAACGGCGCCCAGACGGTCGTCGACGAGTTCATCTCCTCGGCGGAGCAGAAGTGGGGCCAGACGTCCGGCGTCACCCTGCTGCTGCCGCACGGCTACGAGGGCCAGGGCCCGGACCACTCCTCGGCCCGTATCGAGCGGTTCCTCCAGCTGTGCGCGCAGAACAACATGACGGTCGCCATGCCGACCCTGCCGTCGAACTACTTCCACCTGCTGCGCTGGCAGGTCCACAACCCGCACCACAAGCCGCTGGTCGTCTTCACCCCGAAGTCGATGCTGCGTCTGAAGGCGGCGGCGTCGCGGACGGATGAGTTCACGACGGGCGGCTTCCGTCCCGTCATCGGCGACTCCACGGTCAAGCCCGAGGATGTCCGCAAGGTCATCTTCTGCTCCGGCAAGGTCTACTACGACCTGGAGGCCGAGCGGGAGAAGCGCGGCGCGCACGACACCGCGATCATCCGTATCGAGCGGCTCTACCCGCTTCCCGGCAAGGAGCTCCAGGCGGAGATCTCCAAGTTCCCGAACGCCGAGAAGTACCTGTGGACCCAGGAAGAACCGGCGAACCAGGGTGCCTGGCCGTTCCTCGGCCTCAACCTGATCGACCACCTCGACCTGGCCGTCGGCGCCGATGTCCCGCACGGCGAGCGCCTGCGCCGCATCTCGCGGCCGCACTCCTCGTCGCCGGCCGTCGGCTCCGCCAAGCGTCACCAGGCTGAGCAGGCACAGCTGGTCGCGGAGGCCTTCGACGCATAAGCGTCCGGGCCGCCGGAGAACCGGCAGGCACCAGCGGAAGGGCCCGTCCCCGGTGGGGGCGGGCCCTTCCGCATGCGTGGGACGAACCCCTGGTCAGGTCTAGACGGGCTGCGGTTCGAAGTCCCAGTACGGGCGGCGGCGGCGCCGGGCGGACAGGGTGTGCGGATGCTCGGCGCCCAGGTTCTCGGAGAGCTGCTGGATCGCCTCCTGTTCGAGCTTCGCCGCCTCCTGGCCGCGGCGGAGCGCCCGCAGGTCCTCGGACAGCGCCGTCTTCGCGGAGAGGGTCAGCGGATGGGTGTCGCCCAGCCTCGCCTTGGCCCGCTCCAGGGTGTCGCGGCCCAGCTCCACCGCGCCCTCCTCGTCGTCCACCCGGTTGCGGGCCGCGGCGGCGTTCAGCGCACAGCCCAGCGTCCAGGGGTGGCCGGGGCCCATGGCCTCGGTCATCCCGCTCAGCGCACGTTCGGCGAGGTCCAGCGCGTCCGCCGGGTCCCCGAACTCCCCGCGGACCAGCCCGACGTTCCCCAGGGTGCCGACGGTGTACGGATGGCGCTCGCCGGCCAGGGCGCGGTAGCGCTCGGCGACCTCCTCCGCGAGGTCGCGGGCGTGCCCGAGATCTCCGTGCTCCCGCAGGAAGGTGGCGTGGTCCGCGCGCACCATCAGCGTCTCGGGGTGGCGGGGCCCGAGCACCCGGCGGGAGCGCTCGACGAGGTCGGCCAGCAGGGTGGCGGCCCGGGTGACCTCGCCGGAGCGGCGCAGACACAGCGCGAGATTGTGCTCGGCGCGCAAAGTCTGCGGGGTGTGCGGACCCATCACCTGGAGGTGCAGCCGGGCGTTGAGCTCCTGGCTGGAGGTGGCGTCGCGGTAGCGGCCGAGCAGGCGCAGGGTGCGGGCGTAGGCGGTGCCCGCGTTGAGCGTGAGGTGGTGGCGGGCGCGCAGCTCGCGCTCCCGGAAGGACAGCACCTCGCGATGGGTGACCAGCGCTTCCTCGTACCGGCCGAGCAGTGCGAGGACACTGCCGAGGTTGTGCCGCGAGGAGAGGGTGCGGGGTGCCTCCGGGCCGAGCAGCTCGGTGTAGGCGCGCCAGACGGCGTCGAAGAGCTCGTAGGCCTGCTCGTAGGAGCCCAGCGCGATCAGCGTGCCGGCCAGCCCGTCCTGGGCCCGCAGCAGATCGGCGTCGGAGGGGGCCCGCTCGGCGGCGAGCTGGTCGACGACGGCGCTGCCGACGGCCTCGGCCTCGCGGTAGCGGCCGAGCCGGCGCAGCATGTTGGCGTGCTGGTGGGTGAGGACGAGCATGGTGCGCTGGGTGGCCGCGAGGCGGGTGCGCCAGCGGGACATGAACTGTTCGCACAGCCGCAGGCCCATCCGGTACTCGCCGCGGACCCGCAGGTATTCCACGCAGTTCAGCAGCAGCTGCTGGACCGCGGGCTCGGGGCTGTCGAGGACCCCGGCCGGTTCCAGATGCGGGATGAGTTCGGCGTAGCGCTCCCAGTAGCGGGTGTCGGCGGGGTTCTGCGGGTCGGCGGTGACCAGCACCCGGCAGGCGCACGCCGACATCAGATCGCGCTCGTCCTCGGTCATGTCACTGCGCAGGAACCGGTGGTAGAGCCGGTGCATCAGCGCGGTCTCCACGGCCGGGTCGGCGTCCTGGGAGACCTGGTAGTCGAGGCGTACGGCGGTGGACTCGGTCAGCCGGCGCAGCGCGGTGTTCCAGCTGATCGGTTCGGCGGCCAGGTCGGCGAGGTGCTCGGGCAGGTCACCGCGGCGGGCCCGGGAGAGCATCGGCACGGGGATGGTGTCCGGGGCGAAGAACGCGAACAGCTTGAGGAGTTCGACCGCGGCCGGGCTGCGTTCGCGCAGCGTGTTGAGAGTTATGGCCCAGCTCGTCTGGAAGGCCATGGGGTAGTCGGAGGAGATCCGGATGCCGACGAGGCTGGGCTCGCCGCGGCGGATCAGCTCGATGTACTCCTTGGGGGACATCGGGTTGGCGTCGAGCCAGGCGGCGGTCTGCGCGAGCAGCAGCGGCAGGTCCTGGACCGCCTCGGAGAGCAGATCGGCCTCCATCGGCGTCAGCCGTGGGGCGCGCCGCCGTGCGTAGGCGACGCTCTCGACGCGCTCGAAGGGCGGCACCTCGATCTCCTGGGCGCTGCCGGAGCCCGACCAGTCGCGGGTGAGGGTGGTGATCAGGACATGGCCGCGGCCGTCCGGGACCAGGTCCTCGATCTGCTCCATGTCGTCGGCGCTGTCGAAGATCAGCAGCCAGCGGCGGTAGGGGCGGCCGATGCGGAGCGCTTCATGGACGGCGCGGATGCGGTCGCCCAGCTCCCGGCCCACGGGCAGGCCGAGCCGGGTGGCGAGTTCGGCGAGCTGTTCGCGGGCGGCGCCGCGGTTGGTGGCGCTGATCCACCACACCACGTCGTAGTCGTTGCCGAAGCGGTGGGCGTATTCGGCGGCGATCTGGCTCTTGCCGACGCCGGAGGTGCCATACAGCGCGATCCGGGTCTCCAGCGGCGGGCCCGCGCCCGCACCGGAGCCGGCCAGCTTGCCGTGCAGCGCTTCGAGGACATGGTCGCGGCCGGTGAAGCGGTTGTTGCGGCGCGGGATGTTCCACACCTCGGGCGGGTTGTTCGGGAAGCGGGGCGCGCCGGGCGCGTCCTCGTCCACGGCCCGGCCCGGCACCGCGATACCGAGCCGTTGCAGTACCCGGCGGTTGGCCTCGTGGGCATCCAGGTCACGCAGGTCGGCGGGGCGCAGCAGGGAGGCCGTGGCGGGCAGGCTCTGGGTGGCCACGCTCACCGCGGCGAACCGGTCAGCGTGCGCGGAGACCACCTCGCGCAGTGCGGTCGTCCACTCGTCCTGCGTCTTGGGGCCCAGCCGGAAATACCAGTCGTCCAGCACCATCAGCAGCCGGCCCTCGGCCTCCAGCAGTCCCGACAGCTCCGCCACCAGCGCGGTGTCCACCTGGGGGTCCCAGCGCAGCATGGTCGTGCCGTGGCCCTGCTGCTCCAGCTGATGGGAGATCCAGGCGGCCCAGGGCCGGGCGAAGCCCGCGTAGCTGATGGTGATGTGTTCGTTGGAGCCGGTGGGACCGGAAAAATGGGCCTGATCGACCATGCGACCGTCTCCCTGGGATGCGATGGTGCGCGCGCGGAGAGGCTGTCTCATCAGGCACGCCCTGGCTTTTTGGCACGATAGCCCAAGTGTCCCTCCATATGACGACAGTGCGTCAGGTCATCTCGGACGCAGGTCAGTTGAGCGCGACCGTGGCGTTCAGGCGGGCCGCGATGTGCCGGATCAGGCGCTCCAGGTCGGCGCAGTAGACGGACGGGTTGGTGAAGCCGCCGGTGTCCGCGCGATAGCGGTGGGCGTAGTTGCCGCCGCCGCACACCTCCACCAGGGCGCAGCCGCGGCACTGTGCGCCGAGGCCGTCCCGGCCGCTCCGGCGGGCGGCCATGCCGGGGTGTGCCAGGGCGTCGTCGAAGGTGTGGTGGAAGACGTCGAGGCCGGTGGCGGCGGCGCCCTCGTAGGTCGATTTGAGCGAGTCGACCTGTTCGATGGCGCCGTCGGTGTCGACGACCAGGGCGACGACCGGGGAGAGCCCGACCGCCTCGCTGGAGCTGGGGCGGCCCAGGAGGAGGCCGAGGATTTCGGTGAAGACCCGTACGCGGGGGCCGGGGCCGCCGTCCCACCACAGGTCGAAGGCGGTGCACAGCCAGTCGCCGTACGGGGTGCGGCCGGCCGGACCGAGGGGGGCGGGCGGCGGGCTGGTCCAGTTGGCGTGCGGGAGGAGGAAGTCGACCATCGGGGGGTCCAGGGCGCGCAGCGAGTCGTAGACCTCGCCGGGGGCGGCGGTGATGTCGATGGTGCACAGGATGCCGGCGAAGACCTCGGGCCGGTCGTGGAGCAGGCGTACGGCGCGGGAGACCGCGGGCCAGGAGGGCCGCCCGGCGTGGTCGATACGGCGGCGGTTGAGGCCGGGGGTGCCGCCGTCGAGGCTGAGGCCGAGCCGGAACCCGGCGGCGGCGAGGGTGTCGATCATGTCCCGGGTGAGCAGCGTCCCGTTGGTCTGTACCCCGAATGCGGCGGTGCAGCCGGCGGGCAGCGCGGCGCGGACCGCGGCTGCCTGGGCCAGCAGCGGTCCGGGGCCGGTGAGCAGCGGCTCGCCGCCGTGCAGATCGATCCGGACCTCGCGCAGCCGGTGGGTGCGGGCGTGTTCGGCGATCCGCAGGGCGGTCTGCCGCATGGTGGCGGCCGGGACGGTCGGCGGGCGCGCGCGCCAGCTGCGGTCCGGGCCGGCGTAGATGTAGCAGTAGGTGCAGGCGAGGTTGCAGCGGCTGTGGACCTTGAGTACGAACTGCCGGAAGGGCACGACAGCGGTCGGGCCGGTCTTCTCCCCCGCCACGGGTCGCCCCCTGCTCTCGTCTGCCTGCGTCGAGGTACGGGCTCGCCAATTCCGGCCCGCTGCCTGGTACATGGCTCCGCCCTCGGGCGAAGAACCAGATTCCCCCAGCAACTGGCCGGTTTCCTTGCACGTTTGCCCAAAAACAACCGTTCTCGACTGTCAGTGCAAGACCTTCTCCGGACCGTCCTCGTAATAGGCGACGGCGTCCTCCGCCGACGGCCAGTTGCGCAGCAGCAGCGCCGCCACCTCGCCCAGCACCGCATGGCCGGTCCGTGCCGCCAGAACGCCCACGTCAACCCCGGCAAAGTCCGGCAGCCGCTCGGCCGACGGCCCCGGCGGGGCGGCCACAGCCGGTTCGGTGCGGGGGGTAGTCGCCACGCTGCTCTCCTCAGGCCGGCTGGACGGGTGTGTTCCCGAACTGCCGTCCACAGAAACACGTTCCGGTGCGGACGGCCAGGCAGCCGGACGGGGTGCTCGGGGCGGTCAGGCGGTGGATTCGAGGGCGCGCATACGGGCGCGGGTGCGCTGGGCCTCGGCGCCGGTGTCCTCGCCGGCCCGCTGCCACTGCTCCCAGCTCTCGCGGTAGGCGTGCAGCGCGGACCGGGGTCCGGCGGTGACCTCCAGGACCTCGCCGCGGCGGTGGTGGGCGCGGGCGGCCGGCAGCGCGCTGTCGGCCCGCCGGGCGGCCGCGGCGGCCCGGCGGTAGCAGGCGGCGGCCCGGTCATGGCGCTCACGTGAGTCGAAGCGGCGGTCCAGCAGCAGCTGCACATCGCCCACTTCGAGCCAGGCCTCGGCCGCCACCGCGTCCGGTACGTCCGCGCCGCGGGCGGCCAGCTCCAGGATCCAGTCGGCCTCGTGCAGATCGGCGAGCGAGGGCTGGCGCTCGTAGCGCAGCCGCAGGGCGCGGCCGAACAGCAGCCGGTGACTGCCCAGGTCGGGGTCCTGCGGCCGGACCCGGCCCAGCGCCTCGCGCAGGACGTGCACCGCCTCGTTGGCCAGCCGCTTGCCCGGTTCCCCGGCCGGTTCCAGCCGGGCGCGCAGCAGCAGTGCCGCGCCCCGCTCGGCGAGCAGCGCGCTGTGCTCGGGCGAATCGGGGGTGGTGAGCCGGAGGGCGGCGGCGAGCGCGGCGATGGCGGCGTCCAGCGCGGTCAGGTCGCCGGTACGGGTGTGCACGGCGCGCTGGGCGGCGGCCGTACGGCGCAGACTGTCCGCTTCCAGGGCCCGGTCGTCCAGTTCATGGGCCAGCGCACGGGCGTGTTCGAGGGTGGGCAGCACGGACGGCAGGCCAGCGCCGCCGTTGAGCTGGCGGGCCGCCGCGAGGTCGAGCAGGGTCTCGCAGACCAGCCGGTCGGCCGCGCCACCACGGCGGCGCAGCAGGACCGCGGCGGTGTCGAGGTCGTCGGCGGCGCGGACGGCGAGCGCCTCGGCGGGGCGCGGCCCGTCGGTGTCGCCGCGGGCGGCCCGCCGCGCCTGGTCGAGCAGCACACCGCCGCGCGCGGCGTAGACCTCGCCCGGCACCTGCTCTCCGCTGGGCCACTGGTCGAGGAGGGTGGTGAGGGAGCGTTCCGCCTCGTCGAGCGGGTCGGGGTCGGTCGCTCCGTCGGTGCTCGGTACGGGCGGCAGGGCGGCCAGGCGGCGCAGGACCTCGGTGCGTAACACCATGCTCTCCAGGACGCGGGGGTCCAGCAGGCTCATCAGCCCGCAGGCGGCGTGCAGATGGCGGGCGGCGTCGGCGAGCGCGGTGCGCTCCTCGGCGGGGGTGCCGGCCGCGCGGCGTTCCCGGGCGCGGGCGTGGCCGACCCGGCCGAGCACGATCAGCGCCCGGGTGCGCTCGGCCTCCCGGCCCGCCGCGGCGCCTTCCGGGTCATCGGCGGGCTCGCCCGCGGTGGCCCGTTCGGCGGCGCGGGCCGCGCGCTCCGCCTCCTCCAGTGCGTCCGGCTGGCGCCAGGTCGCCCAGGCGTGCAGCAGCGCGCGGGCGAGGTCGGTGCCGGCCACCGGCAGGCGTTCGGTGGCGGCGCGCAGCAGCCGGACCGCCTCGATCAGGTCCCGGCCGGCGCGGTCCTGTTCGTAGCGCTCCAGGAGGGCCGCGCCTTCCGCGGCGGGCCCGTCGGTCGCGTACGGCCGCCGGGCGGGCGGGCGCAGCGCGGGTTCGAAGCGGCGCAGCACCCGTTCCGAGACCCGGGCGAAGGGTTCGGGGACGGCCCGCTGGCCGGTCTCGGGCTCGCGGCCGCTGCCGGAGAGCATGGCGACCGCGACGGCCGGGAAGTTGCGGGCGCTGCGGCCGAAGGTGCGCTCGACGTAGAGCGAGCAGTGTTTGAGCACCAGGGCCGCCTCCCCCGCACTGAGCCGGGCGAGGAGTTCATCGCGTACACCGGGCACGAAGTCGTACCAGGGGCCGTTCACCCCGGCCTGCTCCCCCGACGGGCGCTCGTCCGGCGGGAGTTGCGTGACCAGGCCGCTGAGCAGCACCTCCGCCAGCTCGGCCGGGCCGGTCTGCGGCAGCATCGCGCGCTGGACGAGCTGGATGACGGGCAGCGAGAGCGGCACGGCCGACAGATGCACGGCGAGCAGCCGGGCGGCCGGTGAGGCCTGCTGGTCGAACTCGCGGACCATACGGGCCGGCGCGGCGGTCCCGGACGCGGGCGGCGGTCCGGCCGGATGCTCGGTGCCGTGGTCGGCCCGGACGACGGAGGCCGCGCCGCGCAGCGAGAGACCGGCGTCGGCGGCGGCCAGCCGGGCCCAGGAGCCGAGGGCGGAGGGGGTGGCGGACAGCACCGGAATGGCGCGCTCGCGGGGCGCTTCGGCGGCGCCCGGAGGCCCGGCGGGACGGCGGCGGCGCCGGGCCGGGCGGAAGTCGAGGGCCTGGTAGGGGCCCTGGCGGCGGACGAGGGTGCCGGCGACGGCGGGCAGCAGCGTGCGCGCCCACATCCGCTGCGGCAGCGGCTGGACGACGGCGAGCGGGGCCTCGGCCGCCCAGCGGTAGAGCAGCCGCTGCATCCGGCCGTCCCGCCAGAGGGGGCCCGCGCAGTCGCTGACGACGAGGGTGAGGTGATGGCCCGTCGGGTCGTGCAGCTGGTCGGCGGGGCGCAGCGGGCGGCCGGGGCCGGGGGCCGCCGCGACGCCCACGTCCGGGCCGTGCGGATGGAGGTAGTGCACCGTGACATCGCGGAAGGCGCCCACCCGCTCACAGACCTGGCGCAGGTCGTGCAGCATCTGTTCCCAGACGGCCATCGAGGACGAGCCGTCCATCAGGAGCCGCAGACCGGCCGCCCGGCGGTGCACCCCGCGCAGCACCGGGATGATCATTTCGGCGTGGGCGGAGAGCTCGGCGGTGGCGGGCTCGTCCAGCCTCCGGGGGACCGGGGCGACCGGCGGGCGGTAGCGCTGGATGGGCCGCAGCGCGCGCTGGAGCGGCAGCAGTCCGGGGAACGCGGAGGCGATCGGGACCGCGACCTCGCCCAGGCGCTGCCGGTCCGGGTCGGGGAAGCGCGCGGGCGTCTCCCCCGGGTCACGGGTGGGCAGCAGCTCCGCGACCCGGCGCCGGGCGCCCTCCTGGAGCACGGACGGCGCGGGGTCACCGTCCGCCGTTTCGGTCCCGCTGCCGGTCAGTGCCGCCCCATCCGTCCCCTCGGCCTCAGCGGATGCGGACGGTCCCACCCGGAATGTGGCTGAATCCGTACGGTCCGGAGGCTCCCCGTGGGTGGGGCCGGCGTCCGCGGCGCCCTCGGCCCGCGAGGGGCCCGGGGTGATCCACTGGGCGAGCCAGAGGGCATCGGCCATCCCGCGGGCGTCGGCCGGCAGCCCCGCCGCGGTCAGCCGGGCGACGAGTTCGTCGAGGGGGCCCGGGCCGGGCTCCCCAGGGGGCACCGGGCTCACCTCGTCCGGTCAAGAGGCCGCATCAGCTCCGCCGTCAGACGCCGCCGCGTCTCCTCCTCGTCCTCGTCCGTCCAGCCCGCTCTCTGGGTCAGGTGGATGGCGTTGAAGAGCTGGTCGACGGCGCGGACATCGCCGGGCTCGCGGTCCAGGAAGCGGTCGATCACCGCTTCGTAGCGCTCCGCCGCCCCCTCGCCGAAGTGCGCCCGCACCATGGCGGCGAGCCGCTCCTTGTCGGGCACCGGGATGTGGAGGTGGATGCAGCGGCGCAACAGCGGCGCCGGGAAGTCCCGTTCACCGTTGCTGGTGAGGACGATGAAGGGGAAGGCGCGGCAGCGCACCCGGCCGTCGCGCACCGTCACCCGGGTGCCGTCGTCGCTGAGCACCTCCACCTCGGGGGCGGATCCGGCCAGCCGCTCCAGCTCCGGAATCCTGAACTCCCCCTCCTCCAGCACATTGAGGAGGTCATTGGGCAGATCGATATCGCTCTTGTCGAGCTCGTCGACGAGCAGCACCCGGGGCCGGGCGGCCGGCAGCAGGGCCGTGCCCAGCGGGCCGAGGCGGATATAGCGGCCGATACCGCCGCCGGGTTCGTCGGTGGGGTCCGGGCCGGGCGCCGCCGCGTCGTCCGCGGTAGCCGGGGCGGCGCGGGCGATCTGGAGGTCCTGGAGGCGGCCGATGGCGTCGTAGTCGTACAGACCGTCACGGAGCGTGCTGCGGCTGACGACCGGCCAGCCGAGCACCCGGCCGAGGCCGAGCTCGTAGGCCACCGAATGGGCCAGGGTGCTCTTGCCGCTGCCCGGTGCGCCGGTCACCAGCAGCGGGCGGCGCAGATAGAGGGCGGCGTTGACCAGCTCGCGCTCGGTCTCGCCGGGGCGGTGGTGGCTGGCCTCGCGGTGCTGCACGCCGAGCCTGCGCTCGGAGGAGGGGTCGAGGGCGGCCGGCGGCGCCACGAGGGGACCGCCGTCGAAATCGCGCCAGGGGGGCGGCGGCGGAAGATGCTCAATTCCGTCGTGCGGTGCCCCCGCGCCACGGTAGATGAGCCAGTCGCTCACGTCGGAACTCCTCGTCGCCGGCCAGGCCTCGGTCAGGAGTGAGGGTCATGGCGGACCGCCGGAGATCTCGGCATCCGCTCGGCCTCCCCCCGCGTCCGCCACCCACCATCACGCAGTCGCGTCCTCACGAACAAGTCTTCCACGACGCTATGACAGTACCCACCCGGACGGAAGCACACGGGGCGGTTTCCGGTCTCCCGCGCGGGCATCGCGGGCGCTCAAGTGCCAGGTACGGGGCGTGACTTGCCGCAGGAGGGGCGGATGCCGCCCGGCCGGCCACCGGGCGCGTGCGAGGCGTACGGGGCGTACACGGCGCCCGGAGCGCCAGGGGGCGGCGCCCCGTACTCCTCATCGCGGCGACATCTGGGGGCGGTCCGTGAAGAGCGGCGGAATCGGGTCCTCCGGGTCGTCGTAGAGGAGCACCAGATCGCGCGCCCAGTGCGTGCCCTCCTCCGCGGCCTCCGCGGCCTTGGCCCGTAGCTGCCGGACCAGTTCGGGGAGCCGGGCCACCCCGCCCGACCCCTGGAGCAGCTCCCGCACCCCGCGGTGGAACTCCTCGCAGCCGGCGTCGCAGTCCCGCTCCTCGCCGTGCCCGTGGGCGGGCCACAGCCCGGCCGGGAAGCCGGTGTCCAGGGCGACGCCGACCGCGTCCCGGCCGAACCCGTCGGCGACGGTGTGGCACAGCGCCGGCAGCGCGCCCTCACCCGCCGTCTCCAGCAGCTGCCAGATCGCCTCGGCGGAACCGGACCGGGCGTCGGCGCCCGGCCGCGGCGGGATGCGCAGGGCCTGGAGCTCCCGGGCGGCGGCCAGGCCCTGCCAGCGGCGCAGCCAGGCCGGGTCGACCTGCTCGCGCCGCCCCTGGTCCCGCAGGATCACCGCGCGGCCGGGGCCCACCGGCCGCAGCCGGGCGGTGCGCCGGGTCGAGGCCGCCACCTCCCACTGGCCGGCGGCGGTGTCCCAGCGCCCTTCGGGGACGGCGACCTCCAGGCGTACCCGGGCATTCGGCCCGGCGTCGCCGTCGGCCCGCAGCAGCCGCCCGCCGAGCCGCCGCAGCACCTGCTCCCGCGCCTGCTCGAACGGCACCCCGCCGGCCGACTCCTGGACGTCCACCCGCAGCCACTGGCCCTGGCCGTAGCCCTCGCTGACCGACCAGTTGAACAGCTCCTGCCCGCCCTCGTCGTAGAAGAGCGGCTCGAACTCGACGAGCACGGAGCGCGGCCGGCGGCGTACGGGTCCTATCCTCCGGCGGTCCTGCGGCTGGAGCACCACCGCTTTGGCCTGCACGAACTCCGCGAGCCTGGCGGCCTGTTCGCGGACCGCGGCGGCCTCGTCGCCCGGGGCGTCGCGCACCTCGTCGGCGGTCAGCTGCGCCACGATCCGCAGATAGTGCACAAAGGCGCGCAGCTCGGTATACGGGTCGCTGCCCTGGTAGAGGGCGCCGTGCCCGTCCCGCCAGGTACGCAGCAGCCAGGCCCCGGGCCGGTCGCCGCGCTCCAGCACCTCGCCGACCGCGGCCTCCACGACCAGCGGATCGCGCGGTGCGGGCAGCCGGGCGAGCAGATCCAGGGCCTGGAGCCGCTCCTGGACGCCCCACAGGCGGCCGCGACCCGCCATGATCATGTGCTGGGCGTCGAACCAGGTGAGCCCGTCGGTCCGGCCGAGGTCCTGACCGGCCCAGTGCCAGCGGTCGTGCAGGCTCATCAGCGCGTGGTACGGGTCGGGCCCCAGGCCCTCGGCGCCCGCGACCAGGTGTTCAGGGCCCAGCCCGCGCAGCGCCGTGACCGGCACCGCCAGTCCCACATGGTCCTGCTGGTGGCGGCCCTTGACGATGCCGACCACCTCACCGCGGTCGCAGTCGAGCAGCGGTCCGCCGGAGGCCCCCGGTGAGACCCGGACATCGCTGCCGAACTGGAGGCCCCGGGCATCGCGGGCGCCGAAGCGGACCGCGATGAAGTGGTCGACGGGGGGTGCGGGGGCACGCGGACCGGCGGGCGCCGTGTGCTCGGCGCGCCCCCGGGCGCCGCGTCCGCCGCCCGGCTCGGGCTCGCAGCCCCCCTCCTGCGGGTCGCCCACGGCACCGGCCTCAGGTACGACGCGTTCCCCCCGGCGGCCCGTGTCCGCGCCGTCGTCCCCTTCGGTCACCGCGCCCGACGCGTCGTGCCCGCGGAAGATGTACGCGTCCTCCAGGAGCGTGGCCGGCTGATCGCTGAGCCAGGCGCAGGGATGGTCGGTCTCCGGGTCGAGCAGCTGGACCAGGGCGAGGTCGGCGCGGGCGGCGGCGGGCCCGGCGGCCGGATCGGGCCGGCTCAGGTCGTAGGCGAGCCGGGCGGGCACCACCCGGCCGTCGAAGGTGACACCGAAGACCCCGTCCGGGCCCGTGTCGCGGCGCCGCCCGTCGCTCGCCGCGAGTACATGGGCGCAGGTCAGCACCCATCCCGGGGCGATCAGCACACCGCTGCCCCACGGGCGGGCGGCGGCCCCGCCCGGTGCGGCGCGCAGGGCGACGGTGGTGCGTCCGGCGTGGTCGAGGAGCTGTGTGTAGCGGGTGCGGTCACCGCGGCCGGCGGCCCGGCCCTCGGAGGTCGACATCAGCGGCTCGAATCGTCCGGCTCCCGGCGGTCGGCGGGATGCGGCCCGTGTGGCGCGTCCCCGGCCGGCGCCCGGTCCTCGCGCCGCCAGGTGAGGGTGACGGAGAGGTTGCTCTTCGCCTCGCCGTCCGCGAGCAGGGCGACGGCCTTGCCCGGCTTGGCCGACAGCTCCACGCCGAAGGTCACACTGGTCTCGTGCGGCGCGACCCGTGCGGTGGCCTGCCGGACGCTGGCGGCGACCCCGCCGATCACCTCGCGGAGCCCCTCGACCCGGGCCCCGAGCGCGTCCCAGGCGCCGACGTCCTCGAATTCCCCGTCCGTGTCGTCCGTCCCGTCCGGTGCCGGGGTGTCCAGCCGGGAGACCCGGGCCCAGACTTCCGTACCGTCGGGTAGTTCGATGCGCTGTGCGCGATCTTGCATCACGGCCTCCTGCGCCCCGTGGGCGGCAATTTCCCAATTGCCGCAGGACCGTTGACAGGTGATCAGGCTAGCCGCCGGACGTCTGTGGCGCGAGAGGTCCGTGAGCCTGCCTATCCTGGCCGGGAATGACCCATGACCCCTGGTGGAGAGCGCGTGTATTTCACTGACCGTGGCATCGAGGAGCTGGAGAACCGGCGCGGCGAGGAGGAGGTCACCCTGGCGTGGGTGGCTGACCAGCTGCGTACCTTCGTCGATCTCAATCCGGATTTCGAGGTACCGGTGGAGCGGCTGGCCACCTGGCTGGCCCGCCTGGACGACGAGGACGAGGACGAGTAGGCCGGCGGGGCGCGGGCCCGGCGCATGCTGCCCGGCCCCCTCCGGCGGAGGTGTCCGCACGCAGGCGGTCCGCCCCTCGGGAGAGCGGCGGACCGTGGCGAAGAATGCGGAGGTCAGGAGCGCTTGATCGCGTCGTGCAGCTTGCGCTGAGCGTCGTACTCGTTGTACAGGGCCCTCTTGCCTGCCCCCCGGTCGTGCTCGACGTACGCCTTCCTGTTGAGGTGCTCGGCGTCCTCGATGAGCGTGGCGGCGTCGCGGACGATCCGCCGGAGCACCCTCGCGTCGTGCGCAGACTTGCACTCGTTGAGGGCGTTGACGAGCTTCCCCCGGGCCGAGTGGTTGTACTTCTCGGCCTTCTTGTAGCTGCGGGCCTCGCTGGCCGAAATGGCCTTGTTGTTCCGCGAGTTGCCCTTCACGATCAGCCCGTGGCAGGCCGAGGCCGTTGAGACGGAAGCGGCGGCAGGCGCGGCCTGGGCAGCGGTGGCCGGCACGCTCAGGGCGGCGCCGAGCACCAGCACCGAGATCAGCCCCGTGGATTTACGCACAGTCAACTCCTCCATGACATAAGCCATCACATCGGTGGTCACCGGCTAGGACTCCCGGCCCGCGGCGCGCGGTTGCATCCGGTGGCGGCGATCACCCCTCGGTACCGGCGCTTGACTTCGCCGATCCGCGATATATCGTGTCCCCAAGAGACGCGATATGTTGCGTTGTGTGGCTATCCAGGGGAGGCCAGGAATGTCAGCCCGGAGCGAGTGGTCGCGACCGATACAGGTGGCCGAGCCACGCACGCTGGAGATCTCCGACCCCCTCGACGCCCTGAACGTGCGCGTGGTCGGCGGCACCGTCAACGTCGTCGGCACCTCGGGCGGCAGTCCGGCCCGCGTGGAGATCAGCGAGCTGCACGGCCCGCCGCTGACCGTCTCGTGCGACCAGGGCACCCTCTCGGTCGCCTACGACGACCTCCCCTGGCAGGGCTTCCTGAAGTTCCTGGAACGCAAGGGCTGGAACCGCAGCGCGGTGATCTCGGTGACGGTGCCGGCCGGCACCCGCGTCGAGGTCGGCGTGGTCGGGGCCGCTGCGGTGGTCTCGGGCATCTCGGGGCGTACGGACGTCCGCGGGGTCTCGGGGGACGCCACGCTCGTCGGGCTCACCGGCAGGGTGCAGGCCGACACCGTCTCCGGCAATGTCGAGGTGCAGTCGGTCACCGGCGATCTGCGGTTCCACTCCGTCTCGGGGGATCTGACGGTCATCGACGGGGCGGGCGGGACGGTGCGGGCGGACTCCGTCAGCGGCGACATGGTCATGGACCTGGACCCCGCCCAGGGCGCGGACATCGCCCTGACCACGGTCTCCGGGGAGGTCGCCATCCGGCTGCCCGACCCGGCCGACGCCACGGTGGAGGCCAACACCGCGAGCGGCACGGTCTCCAACGCCTTCGACGCGCTGCGGGTCAGCGGCCGGTGGGGCGCCAAGAAGATCACCGGCGCGCTCGGCGCGGGCACCGGCACCCTCAAGGTCACCACCGTCTCCGGCGGTCTGGCCCTGCTCCGCCGCCCCGCCTTCGAGGACGAGGACCGGCCGGACGGCCCCGGCGGCGGCCCGGCCGGCAACGGCCCGGCCCCCGGCCCGCAGGGGAACTCCCCCACCGACCCGCCCGCCGAGAAGAAGGTGCTCTGAGCATGCCCCCCGTCTTCGCCCATGGCCGCCTCCGCCTCTACCTCCTCAAGCTGCTGGACGAGGCCCCGCGGCACGGCTACGAGATCATCCGCCTCCTGGAGGAGCGCTTCCAGGGCCTCTACGCCCCTTCCGCCGGCACGGTCTACCCCCGGCTGGCCAAGATGGCGGCCGAGGGCCTGGTGACCCACACGACCGAGGGCGGCCGCAAGGTCTACTCGCTCACCGACGCCGGACGGGCCGAACTCGCCGACCGCGGCGGCGAGTTGGCCGACCTCGAACTGGAGATCCGGGAGTCGGTCGCCGCGCTCGCCTCCGACATCCGGGAGGACGTCAGCGGTTCGGCGCGGGATCTGCGCCGCGAGATCCGGGAAGCCGCCCAGCAGGCCCGCAGGGACGCCCGGGACTCCGGAAAGGCCGGGCGGACCGGTGAGGGCACCGCGGACGCCGGGGACGGCGCCGGCGGGCGGCCGTTCCCGGACGCCGCCGACTACCTCGACGGCGCGTTCGGCGACAAGGAGTCCTGGCAGCAGGCGAAGGAGGAGTTCCGCCGCGCCAAGGAGGAATGGAAGGAGCAGGCCCGGCGGGCCAAGGAGGAGAGCCGGCGCGCCAAGCAGGACGCCCAGCGGGCCCGTAAGCAGGCGAGGGACGCCCAGGTGTTCGCGCGCGAGGAGGTCCAGCGGGTCCTCAAGCGCGTCCAGGAGCAGGCCCAGGGGGCGGTGCGGTCGGGTGACTGGTCGGGCGCGGTGCGCGAGGCGCTGTCCGAGGTGTCCCGCGAGGTCGGCCGCTTCACCGGGGGTCCGTCCGACGCCCGGCGGAGCGACGGCGAGCCGGGCGCGGCCGGGCGGACCGGCCGGGACAACGGGACGAAGGTGACGGTCGAGCGCGTCGATCAGGCCGGGGAAGGCCCCGGTCAGGACGCGGCGGCCGAGGCCCCGCCGGCCCCGGAGTGGGCGAAGGAACCGGCCGGCGACGACCCCGCCCGCGACTTCGACCGCCTGCTGGACCGCTTCCGTGACGATCTGCGGGACGCGGCCCGCGATCACGGGGTCACGGCCGCACAGCTCAGGGAGTCCCGCCGCCGGCTGTCGACGGCCGCCGCCCATATCGGCGCCCTGCTGCGCCACCCGGAGCAGTACGCGTCCCGCACCGACCCGGACGACTGAGCCGCCGGGCCCGCCGGGCCGGGACGACGGCTCGTTACACCCCGCGGCGGGGCGGGCGCCTCAGGGTGCGCCCGCCCCGCCGCGGCCGTCCGGTCAGCTCCCGGCCACGGGCTCCGGCGCCCCGACGCAGGTCCGCACCGCGCCGATGAGCCGGTCGACGCGCGGGTCGGCACCGGCGCCCATCAGGTTGGCGGTATAGGCGAAGCCGACGCCGAACTCGTCGTCACCGAAGGCGAATTGGCCGCCCGCCCCGCTGTTGCCGAAGGAGCGCGTGCCGAGCAGCCGGCGGAACGGCGAGTCGACGAGGAAGCCGCTGCCCCAGCGGGCACCGAGGTCCGGGAACCCCGACCAGGACGCACCGCCCGACACCTGCCGGACCGCGTCGGTCACGGTGTCGGCGCCGAGCAGCCGCGGCGCGCCGTCCACACCGGTCGCGACCGCCGCGTACAGGGCCGCCAGCCCGCGCGCGGACGAGACCGCGCCCGCGGCGGGGAATTCGGCGGTCAGCAGGGCGGGCGAGTTGTAGCCGTGCGGATCGTCGAGACCGGGGAAGGGCAGCACGCCGTTCATCGTCAGGGCCCGCATCGGCAGCAGGTCGGCGCTCGGCAACGGCGCCCGCCCCGCGGCCTCGGCGAGCCGGGCCAGCCGCGGCACCTCCGTCTGCGGCATCCCGATCCAGGTCCGCAGCGCCAGCGCGTCGCCGATGGCCTCGCGGAAGTACCTGCCGGGCGTACGGCCGGTCAGCCGCCGGATCAGCTCGCCGATGAGGAAGCCGAAGGCGTGCGCGTGGTACTCGAACGCGGTGCCGGGCTCATACAGCGTCGGCTGCTCCTCCAGGGCACGGATCACCGGCGTCCACCGGGTCAGCTCCTCGAAGGTCAACTGCTTCTCGACGAGCGGGATTCCGGCGGTATTGGCGAGCACCATCCGGGTGGTGATCGCCTCCTTGCCCCGCTGGGCGAACTCCGGCCAGTGGTCGGCCACCGGGGCGTCCAGGTCCAACGCCCCCTGCTGGGCGAGCAGATGGGCACAGACACTGATCAGGCCCTTGGCGACGGACATGACGGGCAGGACGGTGTCCTCGTCCCAGGCCCGCCCGGTCCGGTCGTCGGCGGTCCCGCCCCACAGGTCGACGACCTTGCGCCCGCCGGCGAACACGGCCACGGCGGAGCCGAGTTCCCGGCCCTCGGCGAAATTCCGGGCGAAGGCGTCCGCGACCGCCCCGAATCCCTCGTCGGCCCATCCGTGCTGTGACATCTGCCGCTCACTTCCTCGCGTCGTACGGCCCGGCCCCCGTGGACCGCGACCGGGTCACCGTACGGGCGCGGCCGTCCGGGTTCGACCGAATTTCCGTTGTACGAGGGGGTGGTGAGCCACCGGACCCGCGGCGGCCGGAACCGGAATTCCCCAACCGGGCTTCTGTTACCCACAGTTGCCATCTGCGGTCTGGATTCACGCGGCGTAATCGGGGAAGTCACTACTTCGCACGGCTTTTCGTCCGGCACCGGGTTCCAGGGAGCCCCAGCTGCCCGGTTCCGCGGGGCCGACGGCCGTGTTCCGGACCACGGTCCACGTCTCCCGTCTGCGCACGCATCGTGAAGGCCATGAGGGAAAGCGATGTCGGAATACCTTGCGGTCGCCCGCCGGATGTGGCACCTGCTGGAGCCACTGCACGCCACCCTGTACTTCGCCCCCGAGGCACGCCAGGTCGCCGCCGGCCTCGGCCATGAGGTCGCCTCCCGCTGGCCCAGCTACTTCGCCTGGCGGACGGCTCCGCTCGGGGCCGCCGGGCCCGAGCTGGTCGCCGCGACGTACTACACCTTTAGTCCGCGGATGATCACCCGGTATCTCCCCCGGATCTGGACCGTCGCGGAACCGGCCAAGGTGCTGGACGCCCGGCTGGTGGCGATGGACCGGGCGCTGACCGCCCTCGTCGACGGCCGGCTGACCACCGCCCAGCTCACCGAGGCGGCCGGACTCGCCCGCCAGGCCGCCGAGAACGCCGGTACCGCCGCCCGCCCGCTGGCCGCCGCCAACCGCGATCTGCCCTGGCCGGACGCGCCCCATCTGGTGCTCTGGCAGGCCGCGACCGTGCTGCGCGAGCACCGCGGCGACGGCCATCTGGCGGCCCTGCTGACCTGCGAACTCGATCCGTGCGAGGCCCTGGTGTCGTTCGCCGCGATCGGTGCCGCGCCGGCCGCCGACTTCGTGGGGCGCGGCTGGAGCGCACAGGAGTGGAGCGATGCCCGGCACCGCCTCGCCGCCCGCGGCTGGATCGCCCCCGACGGCACCGCCACCGACCGCGCCCACAAGGAGCGCGAGGCGATCGAGCGGACCACCGACCGGCTGGCGGCCGGACCGTGGCGGGCGCTGGGCCACTCCCGCGCCGAACGGCTGGCGCAGCTGCTCACCCCGCTCCTCTGCGCGGTCTTCGAGGCGGGCTATCTCCCCCGGCACAGCACCCTGGGCATCGGGAGGGTGAAGGTCGGCCACCTGTAGGGGCGGGCCCGCAGGGGTGCCGTAGCGGCCTGCCGGACGATGTGCGAGGCGGCCCCTTCCACCACAGGGCCGCCCGCCCGGCTCAACTCGCGCGCCGGCCCCGCGTCTCGTCCAGCAGCCGCACCACCGCGTCATGCGTCACCCCGTGGTCGGCGAGCACCGCCCCGGCCGGTCCGGGCCCGGCGGTCAGCGCGAGCAGCAGATGCTCATCGCCGAGCGACCGCTCGCCCCGGCCGACCGCGATCCGCAGGGCGCGCTCCAGTACGGCCCTGGCCTCCGCGGTGAACGGCCGGCGCACCCGCTTCCGGCGCCCGGCCGTCCCGTCGGCGGCCAGCGCGCCCACCCCGTGGGCCTCCTCCACCCGCGTCACGATCGCGTCGATATCGATCCCCATCCCGGCCAGCGCCGCCGCGTCGGCCGTCGACACCCCGCCGCGCCGGCGCACCTGCGCGAGGGCGTCCGCCACCGACTCCCGCCGCTCGTGGACACCGAGCGCGGCGAGCACCCCGGCGGCCGGGGAATCCGCCCGCTCCAGCAGTGCGAGCAGCAGCTCCGGTTCGCCGATCGCGCCGCTCCCCGTACGGTCCGCCTGCTCCACCGCGCCACGCACCACCGCACGCGCCCCGGCCGTGAACTTCTCGAACATCAGCGCCTCCCGTGCTTCTTGTGCACTGCCTGCCTGCTGACACCCAGCTCCGCCGCGATCTCCTGCCACGACCAGCCCTTCGCGCGGGCGATGCGCACCTGCACGGCTTCGAGCTGCTCCAGGAGTCGGCGGAGCGCGGCCACGGCGCGGAGCCCCACCCGGGGGTCCCGGTCACCGGCCCGCTCGGCGAGATCCGTTGCTTCGGTCATGGATGTCAATGTACGTTGACACCTCGGGGGCGTCAACCATCATTGACGCACCGGGCGCAACTCGGCCCGGAGCAAGCACACTTGAGGGATATCGGGCGGAAGGCGCAGCCTCGGTACCGGCGGGCTCAGCCCTCGGGACGGGCCGGGTCGGCGGCGGACAGGGCGATCAGCGCCGCGGTGCCGTCCGTCCGCATCTCGACGGGCGCCGCGTCCGGTCCCGTCAGCAGCGCCGCGTCGAACCGCGCCAGCCGCACCTCGGGTTCGCCGGCCGTCCGGAGCCGGGTGTCCCCCTCGACGGCCACGATCAGTACGGCCTCCGGGCCCTCGGCGGCGCCCTCGGCGGGCCGCCGGACCGGCGCCACCACGCGGCGCCCCCGCACCCGCTCCACCGTCGCGGCCGCCCGCCCCTCCCGCAGCATCACATTGAGGTTGACGACGGGGCCGTCCAGCAGCCGGGAGCCGGTCTCCGCGCCGCCGGGGAAGGCGAACGGGTGGCAGCGGTCCGTCAGGCGCCGGGTGGTGCCGTCCACCGTCAGCTCCAGCCCGGCCCCGTCGGCGACGGTGAGGATCCGGCGGACGCCGGGCAGCGGTGAGTACGGACCGTCCCGGGTGACGTCCGCCAGGCTGACCCGCCAGGCGAAGGCGTCCCAGCCGGCGCCCGGCGGGTGGACGGCGACCTCCCGGGTCACCCCGCCGCCGTTGCTCCACGGCATGGCGGGGCGCCCCGCCGCCCGCAGGATCCGCACGTCGCGCAGCCTTCCGGTGAAGTGGTGGTGGGCCCGTCAGGCCGTCAGACGGTCAGCACGATCTTGCCGAACAGCTCACCCTCGGCCATCTTGGTGAACCCCTCGCGCGCCCGGTCCAGCGGCAGCGTCGAGTCGATCACCGGCCGGATGCCCTTGGCCGCGCAGAAGCTGAGCAGCGAGGCCAGCTCCTCCTTGCTGCCCATCGTGGAGCCGACGATCTTCAGCTCCAGGAAGAAGATCCGGTTGAGCTCGCCGCTCTTCGGGGTGAAGCCGCTGGTGGCGCCCGAGATGACCAGGGTGCCGCCGGGGCGCAGCGACTTGACGGAGTGCGACCAGGTGGCGGCGCCGACCGTCTCGATCACCGCGTCCACCCGCTGCGGCAGCCGCTCACCGCTCGCGAACACCGCCTCGGCGCCCAGCTCCAGCGCGCGCTTGCGCTTGGCCTCGTCCCGGCTGGTGGCGAAGACCCGCAGCCCGGCCGCGGCACCCAGCACGATGGCGGCGGTCGCCACCCCGCCGCCCGCGCCCTGCACCAGGACGCTGTCCCCGGGCCGTACGCCCCCGTTGGTGAACAGCATCCGGTACGCGGTCAGCCAGGCGGTCGGCAGACAGGCGGCCTCCGCGAAGGACAGCTCCTTCGGCTTGGGCAGCACGTTCCAGGAGGGGACGGTGACCTGCTCCGCGAACGTGCCCTGGTAGCGCTCGGTGAGGATGGAGGGCTTCTCCCTGGGGCCGACGCCGTGGCCGGTCTGCCCGATGACGGAGTGCAGGACGACCTCGTTGCCGTCCTCGTCGATACCGGCGGCGTCGCAGCCGAGGATCATCGGCAGCGCCTCGTCGGTGATGCCCACCCCGCGCAGCGACCACAGGTCGTGGTGGTTGAGGGAGGCGGCCTTGACGTTGACGGTCGTCCAGCCGGGGCGTACGTCGGGGGCCGGGCGCTCCCCCAATTCGAGGCCGTTCAGCGGCTGGTCACGGTCGATGCGGGCGGCATAGGCAGCAAACATGATCCCAACGTAGGCCGCGGCCGGGCGCTGCGGTACCGCGTACGGGTGTGACACGCACCGCGTCGGCCCGGCCGCACACCGCCACCACGACGGAGCCGGGCCCGCACCCCTGAGAGGTGCGGGCCCGGCCCGTCGTCGTGCGCCCCGCGCGGGGGGGGCGGTCAGCGGCGTGCCACGCCCTCGGCGCGGGCGGCGGCCGCGACGGCGGCGGTGACGGCCGGGGCGACCCGCTCGTCGAACGGCGAGGGGATGACCCGGTCGGCGCTGAGCTCATCGGCGACCACGGCGGCCAGCGCCTCGGCGGCGGCGAGCTTCATGCCCTCGGTGATCCGCGACGCCCGCACCTGCATGGCTCCGGCGAAGATGCCCGGGAAGGCCAGCACGTTGTTGATCTGGTTCGGGTAGTCGCTGCGCCCGGTGGCGACCACGGCCGCGTACTTGTGCGCGATGTCCGGGTGGATCTCCGGGGTCGGGTTGGCCATCGCGAAGATCAGCGAGTCCTTCGCCATCTTCGCCACCGCCTCCTCCGGCACCGTGCCGCCGGAGACCCCGATGAAGACATCGGCGCCGTCCAGCGCGTCCTCCAGCGAACCGGTCAGCCCGCCCTTGTTCGTGAAGCCGGCCACCTCGCGCTTGACGTCCGTGAGGTCGGCGCGGTCGGTGGAGACGATGCCCTTGCGGTCGCACACCGCGACGTCTCCGATGCCCGCCTCGATGAGGATCTTGGCGATGGCGACACCGGCCGCACCGGCGCCCGAGATGACCGCCCGCAGCGCACCGAGCGAACGGTCCGTGAGCTTCGCGGCGTTGCGCAGGGCGGCCAGGGTGACCACGGCGGTGCCGTGCTGGTCGTCGTGGAAGACCGGGATGTCCAGCGCCTCCTGGAGGCGGCGCTCGATCTCGAAGCACCGGGGCGCCGAGATGTCCTCCAGGTTGACACCGCCGAAGGACGGCGCCATCCGGACGACGGTCTCGATGATCTCGTCGGTGTCGGTGGTGCCGAGCGCGATCGGCACCGCGTCGACGCCGCCGAACTGCTTGAAGAGGATGGCCTTGCCCTCCATCACGGGGAGGGAGGCCTCCGGGCCGATGTCGCCCAGGCCCAGCACCGCGGTGCCGTCCGTGACGACGGCGACGACCTGGGACTTCCAGGTGTAGTCGTGCACCAGCTCGGGCTGCTCGGCGATGGCGCTGCACACCTTGGCGACGCCCGGTGTGTAGGCGAGGGACAGGTCGTCCTTGTCCCGGACCGGCACGGTCGCCTGAATGGCCATCTTGCCGCCGCGATGCAGCGCGAACGCCGGATCGAAGGCGTCGTCGGGCGCACCGTCCGCGTCCGTACCGCTCTTGCTGTCGCTGCGAGGATTGACGATCTCCGCTGCCACTTGTCTTACCCCTTTTATTCGTAAATCTGCTGAGGGTGGCCACTCCCTGGTTGAGGGGTGGGCGGGCACCGCGTCCGCGCCCTGCTCGGCAGATACCTGCCGCGCGGGGGGAGGTACGGACGCCGGGCGCGCCGCACACGCGCCCTGAGCCCCGGATGAGGGGTGTAACGCACCTTTCTACCTGACGGGCGCGGGCCCCGACGAGTCAGATTCATTACCCTCGGGTTCAGAGCTCCGACAATAACGGCGAAATACGCAAAAAACTCAGAAGAGTGCGCTCTCCACCGTCCCGGATTCCGAGATGCCCGGAGCGGACCCGCCCGTCCCGGGCCGTTCACCGCTGGGAAAGCTCCCGTGTGGCATCCGGCCGCCACCTCGGCGTCCCCGTCCGTTATCCGATTTTGACCTGAACGACAGTCCGAATACCGGAGTCCGGATGGCAGGATTCCGTCACCAACCGAGGTCGCGACGCCCGAAGGTGTGCCCCGGCCCTTTTGTCACGTCGGCTTCTCCATCCGCAGGAGGCTCAGCATGACCGCAAGCACCACACGTCGCACGGCCGCCGGCAGGTCTCGCACAGCCGTGGCCGCAGCGACCGCGGTCGCCGCCTCGCTGCTGTTGCTCAGCGCCTGCGGCGACCAGACGAATGAGGCCATCGCCAAGCGTGAGGCGAAGAAGAGCCGCAACGTCAATGCCCCGCTGTTCAAGACGCTGCCCAAGGACGTCCAGGAAAAGGGCTTCCTCCAGGTCGGCTCGGACATCACCTACAAGCCGGTGGAGTTCCGCTCCAACGGCAGGATCGAGGGCATCGACCCGGATCTCGCGGCGGCGATGAGCAAGGAGCTGGGCATCAAGCTCAACTTCAACAACGCCACCTTCGACACCCTCATGGGCGGTCTGAAGTCCAAGCGCTACGACATCGCGATGTCGGCGATGACGGACACCAAGGAGCGCCAGGAGGGCATCGACAGCAACACCGGCAAGAAGATCGGCAAGGGCGTCGACTTCATCGACTACCTCAACGTCGGTGTCTCGCTCTACACCCGCAAGGGCAAGACCAACGGCGTCGACGGCTGGGAAACGCTGTGCGGCAAGAAGATCGCGGTGCAGCGCGGCACGGTCTCGCACGACCTGGCCAAGGACAAGTCGAAGGCCTGTGAGTCCAACGACTCGGAGCCGATCGCCATCGAGGCGTTCGACAACGACTCCGAGGCCCAGACCCGGCTGCGTACCGGCGGCGTGGACGCCGTCTCCAGCGACTACCCGGTCGCGGCGTACGCGGTGAAGGTCTCCGGCCACGGCAAGGACTTCCAGATGGTCGGCGGCGCGCCGCTGAAGGCGGCCCCGTACGGCATCGCGATCCCCAAGGGCCAGGAAAAGCTGCGGGACGCGCTGAAGGCCGCCGTGGAAGGCGCGATCAAGAACGGCTCGTACGCCAAGGTCCTGGACAAGTGGGACGTCAAGGACGCCGCGGTCAAGAAGGTGCAGCTCAATGGCGGCTGAGCCGCCGAACGCCGCCCCATCCGCTCCGCGCACCTCCCGCCGAATGCTGAAAGGCAACACCCGTGTCAGTTGACGTCGACAAGTCGGCCCAGCCGCCGGCAGATGCTCCGCCGCCCCAGTCCCTCAAAGCCATCCCCGTACGCCATTACGGACGCTGGGTGGCGGCGATCGTCGTCATCGGGCTGATCGCTCTGCTCGGCAGGGCCTTCGCCACCGCGGACGTCAACTGGGACGCCATTCCCCAGTACATGTTCAACGCGGACATCCTCAAGGGTCTGCGGAACACCCTGCTGATCACCGTGCTCTCGATGATCATCGGCATCGTGGGCGGCGTCATCCTGGCCGTGATGCGCCAGTCCAAGAACCCGGTCACCTCGACCGTCGCCTGGTTCTACGTCTGGTTCTTCCGCGGCACCCCGGTCTACGTCCAGCTGTTCCTCTGGTTCAACCTGGGCCTCGTCTTCCAGTACATCGACATCATGCCGATCTACAAGGACGAGTGGTCGGACTTCATGACCCCGTTCCTGTGCGCGCTGCTGGGCCTCGGCCTCAACGAGGCGGCGTACATGGCGGAGATCTGCCGGGCCGGCCTCAACGCCGTCGACGAGGGCCAGACCGAGGCGGCGCACGCGCTGGGCATGAGCCACGCCAAGACGCTGCGCCGGATCATCGTGCCGCAGGCGATGCGGGTGATCGTGCCGCCGACCGGCAACGAGGTCATCAACATGCTGAAGACCTCCTCGCTGGTCATCGCGGTCCAGTACTACGACCTGCTCCAGGCCGCCCAGAACGTCGGCCGGGACTCCGGCGTCGTGGTGGAGATGCTGATCCTCGCCGCCGCCTGGTACCTGATCGCGACGACGGTGCTGAGCATCGGCCAGTACTACCTGGAGCGCTACTACGCCCGCGGCTCCAGCCGGCAGCTCCCGCTCACTCCGCTCCAGCGCGCCAAGGCGAAGCTGTCCGGCGGCTTCAACCGCTCCGCCGGAGGTGCGGCATGACCAGCAAGATGACGACGACCAAGGCCGCGGGCACCAGCGGCGGCCCGATGGTCAAGGCCGAGGGCGTCCACAAGTCCTTCGGCGCGGCCCACATCCTCAAGGGCATCGATCTGGAGGTGGCGCCGCGGGAGGTCTTCTGCCTGATCGGCCCGTCCGGCTCCGGCAAGTCGACGTTCCTGCGCTGCATCAACCACCTGGAGAAGGTCAACGCCGGGCGACTGTCCGTCGACGGTGAACTGGTCGGCTACCGCGAGCACAACGGCAAGCTCTACGAGCTGCGCGACAAGGAGGTCGCCGCCCGCCGCCGGGACATCGGCATGGTCTTCCAGCGCTTCAACCTCTTCCCGCACATGACCGCGGTGGAGAACATCATGGAGGCGCCGATCCAGGTCAAGGGCGAGTCGAAGTCCGCCGCCCGGGAACGGGCGGTCAAGCTCCTGGACCGCGTCGGCCTGTCCGACAAGGCGGGGAACTACCCCTCGCAGCTCTCCGGCGGCCAGCAGCAGCGCGTCGCCATCGCCCGTGCGCTGGCGATGGAGCCGAAGCTGATGCTCTTCGACGAGCCGACCTCGGCCCTCGACCCGGAGCTGGTCGGTGACGTCCTGGACGTCATGAAGGACCTGGCCGCGGACGGTATGACGATGATCGTCGTGACCCATGAGATGGGCTTCGCCCGGGAGGTCGGCGACTCGCTGGTCTTCATGGACGACGGTGTGGTGGTCGAATCCGGCCACCCGCGCGAGGTCCTCGGCAACCCGCAGCACGAGCGGACGAAGTCGTTCCTGTCGAAGGTGCTGTAGCAACAACGGAGCGCGCCGTCGCGGTGGAGAGGTTCCACCGCGGCGGCGCGCTCCGTTGTTGCCGGGGCGGTCTACTTCAGGCCCAGCACCAGGGCGTCGGTGGGCGAGGCCCATACCGGCCGGGCCTCCGCGAAGCCCGCGTCGCGCAGCACGGCGGCGTGCCACGCGGCCGACGGGGTGTCGCCGTCCGCGTGCTCGCCGTAGATCTCGAAGCGCTCGGCGGTCGGCGCGGCCAGCCGCGGATCGGCGGCCGCCAGCTGCCACCACTCGGCCCAGCCGACGGCGCCGGCCGCCTGCGCCGCGTCCATCCGCGCATGCCGGAAGACCCGCTCGGCGGCGTTGATCCGCGGGGTGCCCTCGTCGGGCATGTGGTCGGCGTTCATGAAAACGCCGCCGTCCCGCACCAGCGTGCCGAGCTGCCCGTAGAGCGCGCGCAGATCCTCGGTGTGCAGCCAGTGCAGCGCGGTGGCGGTGAGCACCGCGTCGTAGGTGTCGTGCGGCAGCTTCTCGGTCCACCGGGGGTCCTTGAGATCGGCCCGCACGAAGCGGACCCGGGGCTCGCCTTCGAAGTACCCTTCCGCGATGGCCAGCAGCGCGGGATCCAGATCGACGCCCACACTCCGGGCCTCGGGGAAACGCTTCAGCAGCCGGTCGGAGATACTGCCCGTGCCGCATGCCAGATCCAGTACCCGGGGCGCGGGGCCCACCAGGGCCTCGACCATGTCCAGCATCACCCGGAACCGCTCCTCGCGGTCGGGGAGGTACCACTCCTGCTGGCGGTCCCAACTGTTCTGCCAGGCTTGCCAATCGGCGCCGACGACGGTCTCGGTCATCGCTTCCCCTCCAGGCCGTAATACCCTCGTAGTGAGGACGCCCCTTACTACGAGCATGCATCCGTACCTTAGCCTTCGCCCGTAAGGACTACAAGTGGAACTGGCCTATTACTCGGACTATGCCGTGCGACTGGTCAACACCGAACAGCCCGAGCGCGGCACCGACACCCTCACCTCGGTCGAGGTCGTCCGGGAGCTCTTCGGCCCGGCCCAGCAGGCCGCCCGGCGCGCGACCGAAAGCGACGTCACCAGGCTGCGCACGGTCCGCGCCCGGCTGCGCGCCGTCTTCGAGGCCGCCGACGCCGGTGACGAGGTGCTGGCCGTGGACCTCCTCAACGCCCTGATGATGGAGTTCCCCGTCAGCCCGCAGATCTCCGGCCATGAGTTCCGGAACGACAACGGCCGCCCCGACTGGCACATGCACATCGCCGACCACGCCGCCAACGCGACCGCCGGCTTCACCGCGACCGCCTGTATGGGGCTGGCCTTCCACCTCACCGAGCTCGGTGTGGACCGGCTGGGCATCTGTGAGGCGCGGCCGTGCCGCAACGTCTACCTGGACACCTCGACCAACCGCTCCCGGCGCTACTGCTCCGACCGCTGCGCCACCCGCGCCAATGTCGCCGCCTACCGCGCCCGCAAGCGCCTGGAGAGCGAGCGCGCGGCCCGTACCGGCCGGACCGCCGAGACGACCCAGGACAGCACCCCGGCCACCGACCGCTGAATGCCCCGCGGCGGCCGCACCCGGACCCAGGCGCGGGCGATGACCAGTTCGTCCGGGACCACCCCGAATTCGCGGCTGTCGTTCTCGACGAACGGATTGTCCCCCTGGACCCACCAGCCGCCGTCGCGCCGCTGCACGGCCCGCTTGACGATCAGCAGATCCTGCCGGAACGGATGCCGCAGCACGACCACGTCACCGGTCCGCACCGCCGCCCCGTACCGGACCACCAGCTGGTCCCCGGGCCGGAGCGTCGGCACCATCGACGGGTTGTACACCTCGGCCAGCCCGAAGGCACGAAGGAGGCCGCCCCGCTCCTGCCCCGCGTCCGCGTCCCGCTCGGGCTCGCGCTCGTGTACCCGCTCCGCCATCCCGTACCTCCCGGTCCGACCCTCCCCCGGACTCCGTCCGGGGGCACCCCCATCTCGCTTCGCTCACCGGCCCATCCTCCAACAGTCCCGGCGTGACACCGGACTTTTGCCCTAAGACCCCCGGCCCGCCCGAGAAAAGCCTTCCCGCACCGAGTAATCTCGCACCTGAGAAGACGATCACGAGGAAGGACTGAACATGCTTTCGCGCCTGTTCGCCCCCAAGGTGAAGGTCAGCGCCCACTGCGACCTGCCCTGCGGCGTCTACGACCCGGCCCAGGCCCGCATCGAGGCCGAGTCGGTCAAGGCCGTCCAGGAGAAGTACCAGGCCAACGAGGACGCGGACTTCCGCACCCGCGCCGTCCTGATCAAGGAACAGCGCGCCGAGCTGGCCAAGCACCACGTCTCGGTGCTGTGGAGCGACTACTTCAAGCCCCCGCACTTCGAGAAGTACCCGGAGCTGCACCAGCTGGTCAACGACACCCTGAAGGCGCTCAGCGCCGCCAAGGGTTCCAACGACCCGGCGACCGGCCAGAAGGCTCTGGACTACATCGCCCAGATCGACAAGATCTTCTGGGAGACCAAGAAGGCCTGACCCGGCACAGGCGGACCCGCGGCTTCGCGGGTCCGGCCCAGCCGATCTGTCCGCACCCGGTCCGCATACCGCCGAGCACGGCGGCCGTGACGGAGCGGGTGCGGTCTTCTTCTACGGCAGCAGAAGTGTTCCCTCGGGGAACGCCCGGCTCGTTCCCTGAGGAAACGATGCCTTCCGTTCAGTTTCTGAATGGCGAACGTGATGCCCTCGCTGCCCGTGGCAGCGAGGGCATCAATCGTCAGACGCACGGGCCGCGGGTGACTGCGAGACCCACGTCGTGACCTCTGTCAGGTGCTCGGCCTGCAGCCCGAGGTGTGGGTCGGGCTGAACGAGGAGAGTCGCCGTTCCTTTGACGGTGCGCTCCGCCGCCCAGGTGTGGTCGAGGCTGGTGAAGTCGTCGTCGATCCAGACAGCGGGGGCGTTGCCCAGCCATGCGTCGACGTGGTCGCGTTTCCACAGGTAGCCCTTGGGGTGGCTGGTGGTGATCTGCGGACGCGGCAGGTCGATGTGCGGCAGAGGCGGGAGGCCCAGTAGGGGCCCGATGAGGGTGGCGGCGTCCTGCCGCCAGCTGGTGCACCAGACCGGGGTGACCAGGCCGGTACGGATCACGTCCATGAGCATGGGGCTGTGGGCGGGGTCGAGCCAGACGGTGACCGGGTTGTCGGCACTCCGGCCAGTAGGAACGACCTCGTGGCGGGAGTGGGTGGACGGGATCGAGCCGTCTGCGCCGGGGAAGGGAATGAGAACGCCGTCGATGTCGAGGAGCAGGTAGGGCGGACGCATCAGTTTCCTCCAGGGGACGCCGGGGCGAACGGCTGTCAGAGCTTGCGGGCGCGGATCAGCAAGGTGGTGGGCCAGTGGCCCATGCGGGGGTCGTGGAACTCCTGGGACGCGGTGAGCCAGAAGCCCGCGCGGCTGAGGTGCTTCTCCCAGCAGTCGGTGGCGAACTCCCAGCGAGCGATGGGGAGCCGGGTCCGGTCGGGGAGGGTGACGTGGTCGCGGCGCGGTCGGTCGTCGGCAGCGGGGCGTCGGCCGCCGCGCTGCGGGTGGGGGACGGAGAAAGCGAGCACCCGGCCGGGCGTGAGGCGCTGGGCGATGGCCGGGAGAAGGAGTTCGGGGGCGACGAGCCCGACGGCGCCGAAGACGGAGTAGATCGCGTCGAACTCCTCGTCGGAGGCGTGCAAGTAGTACAGGGCGTGTCCGGCGACGAAGGTGAGGTTGTTCAGCCGTCCGTAGTGGGAGCGGGCGCGGCGGACCTGGAGGCCGACCAGATCGACGCCGGTGACGTGGGCGCCGATTAGGGTCCCCCCTGCTCGAGCGGAGCCGAGAGCTCGGGGAAGGGTGGCGAGGTGGGCAGCGTTGTGACCGGGGCCGCAGCCGAGTTCCAGGAGACGCTTGCCGCGCAGGTCGGGGCCGAGGATCTCGGCGCCGGGCCCTTGCCCGGGTCTCGTGGTCCACTCCATCCGGGCGGGTACGGCCAGAGGTTCGGCAAGTCCGGCGGCGGTGCGCTGAAGGGCGTGGGCGTGCCATGGGGAAGGTCACCGGTCCCGGCCTGCTCGACCTCGCCAGCTGGCACGGCACCATCGAGCCCCCGCACCCCGTGCGCCTGCGCGTGTTCCTGGAGCAGTACGTCAGCGCCGGCGGCACCCCCGACGCCCTCGCCCCGCGCGGCGGGCTCACCGCCGAGAACTGGGCCCTGGGCTGGCACCGCATGTGGGCCATGTGGGACCTCCCCGTCGGCAAGAGCGAACCGGGCGAGCCCATCACCGAAACAGCGGTCCGCGAGCTCTACGAGGAGACCGGCCTCACGGTGAAACCCGAGTCCCTCAAGGTCGCCCACATCATCCACGGCGCCTGGGGCGTCGAAGCCCCCAACGGCTTCCTCACCGTCGTCTTCGTCACGCACGAGTGGGCAGGGGAGCCGGAGAACCGCGAACCTCGCAAGCACAGCCAGGTCCGTTGGATCGACGCCAACGCCGTCCCCGGGAACTTCGTAGACACCACCTCCAGCGCACTCCACCAGTACCTGGCCGGAGGCCCCGAAGTCTCCCTCGACGGCTGGAAGTAGAGAGGTTTCGAGTCCTCCGGGGGCTGAAGCTACGGATGTTGACGTTCCTAGTTAGTTTCTTGCGCCTGTGTCAGCCCCAGCAACTGTGGCGCCCCTAGGCGTTTCTGACCGGATTTCGCCCTGCCATCGCCAGCTAACCACCGCGCTCCGCGGCCCGAGCCGGATACGGGCATTCGTTCGAGCGCCCTGGCCTGCCCCCCGTACGCCCCTTGAACGCGCTGGCGCCGCCCCGTTATGTCCGACAACCTCCCTTCCTGTGCGCTCTGACGCCGTGAGGCTTCGGCGCGGGGCCTCACCCATCAGCTTCGCGCGAAAGGGAATTCGTGCCTCATTTATCGCGAACCGGCAGACGCTCTCTGGCCCTCGCGGCCGCCACCCTCCTGTCCCTCGGCCTGGGCACGGCAACGGCCACCGAGGTGAGTGCGGCTCCGGCGGCCGACGTCGAAATCATCGACGGCTACACCCGGACGGTGCGGGAATCGGCCGGCATCGCCGTCGAGTGCCCTGCGTATCAGGTCCTGATCGGCCGGAGTCACTCCGGCGACGAGAACGGCAGCACGACGTACTACTGCGGCTTCATCCTCATCTACGGCGAGCTCGTCCACGTCAGCCCGCCCACCTGGAGCAGTGCCCAGCGGGAGAGCAACTCGTTCTTCGCGGCCGCACCCCACAAGGCGCTGGTCGGCCGGGTCCACTCCGGCGATGAGAACGGCTCCACGAGGTACGCGACCGCCTCGATGACCTGGCAGGGGCGACCGGTGACCCTGACCTCGTACCGCTGGACCCCGGGCCAGCGGGAGAGCTCCAGCCATTCGCGAGCCGGCGCGGGAGAGGTCATGACCGGGCGTCAGCACAACGGGGACGAGAACGGCCAGACGTTCTACCAGTACGCCAGGGTCTCCCTGGGCTGAGCCGGGTACTGAGGCCGCTGCCTGCGGCCACCGCAGGCAGCGGCCTCGGCGTGCGAGCCGGACACCGTACCGGCACTCCCTCCGGGCCGCGCGCCGACCGCCGGTCCGGCCGCCGCTTCAGCAATGCCGCGCCACCGCTCGAAAGCAACAGAAATGACGATCCGCCCAGAAATACTTCCGGACGAGGAGAAGTCATGCGCGCCACGAGCTCCGGCCACTCCCGGCATTCCGGCCCCGGATTCCGCATCCGCCGCCGGACGATGACGGCGGCTTCGGTCACCGCAATCCTGTCAACCGTCCTGGCGGTATCGCCGACCCATTCTTCGGCAGCACCGAAAGGGCCGGGTGGCCGCACGGCAAAGCCCACGGCAGTCATTTCACTCGGCGACAGCTTCATATCGGGCGAGGGCGGCAGATGGCAAGGGAACGTCGACTTACCGTACAGCGCGACGGACAGCATGTTCGGCACGGACCGGGCCACGGTGTGCGGACCCTCCGGATGCCACAAAGATCCGAACCGGGTCTATGTGAATTCTTCCTATCTCGATCCGACCACGGGGAAAGAAAACGGCTGCCACACATCGGACGTCGCGGAAATCATCGAGTCACACATCCCGGTGGATCGAAAATTCAACCTCGCCTGCTCGGGTGCGGTCACGGACAACCTGCTGCCCGCGGCGGCGGGCGGCAGGCCCTTCAAGGGGAAGCCACCGCAGGCGGATCAGCTGAGGACCCTCGCGAACACCCATGACATCAAGCTGATCCAGGTCTCCATCAGCGGCAATGACCTGGGGTTCGGAAGAATCATCGAGAGCTGCATCCGGGGATTCATCTACGGTCCCGTCGGGCAATACTGCTGGAAGCAATTCGACTGGGAGGTCAAGGAGAAGCTGCGACGAGAAGTTCCGGACAAGGTGAAAAATGTGATCGACCAGATCCGCAGGGTCATGCGGGAAACGGGTCACCCGGACTCCTCCTACGTACTGGCACTCCAGTCGTATCCGTCGCCGGTTCCGCTGTCGGCCGCATATCGCTACTCACAGGGCGTCAGTGTTTCTTCCCAGCGCTACAGTCCGGGCGGCTGCCCCTTCTACGACCAGGACACCAACTGGGCGCGGCTGGATCTGGTGACGGGAATCGCCGACATGCTGGAAGGAGTCGCGGCGGAGAAGAACATTCACTACCTGGACCTCCAGTGGAGTTTCGACGGCCACGAGGTCTGCGCCAAAGGGGTCCGCCAGGCCAGGAGCGGTGACACCCTGAGCTCTCCCGTTCCCGCCCGCGACGCGGAGTGGATGCGCTACCTGTCCCACGGAGCGGCCCACTCGCAAGGGCAGGTCGAGGAGTCCTTCCACCCCAACTCCTACGGCCAGAAGGTGCTGGGAAAGTGCCTGCGGGATTTCTACGACCTGACGAGGTCCTCAGGGCGACGCGAATACACCTGCCTGACGCGCTCGGGCCGGGGCGCCGAAGGGGTGCGGCTGAAGCCGCTCAGCCGGTGATGGTCATGTGCACCCTCATGACGCGGACGGACCGCCCGCGCGGCGCCCGTGGTGGAGACCGCCCGCCGCCATGCCCCTGACGGGCAGGTCCTGGGCCGGGAGATCCTCGGCCCTGGCGCCGTAGCGGTTCGCCAGTGGGGCGGAGGTGAGGCCGTGGGCGAGGACGCTGAGGAGGACGGTGCAGGCGATCACCGGGAGGACCGGCCGAGCCCCTTCGGGGGTGAGCTCCTCGACCGCGAGCAGGCCGAAGATGATCGAGGCCAGTCCGCGGGGGCCGAACCAGCCGATGAACCCCACCGTCCGGGCGTCCAGTCCGCTGCCGGCCAGACACAGCGCCACCGGCACCATACGGATCACCGTCAGGCTCAGGACGGCGTAGACCACGGCCTGCCAGGTCATGTGGGCGAACACGTCGGGAAGCAGCACGGCGCCGAAGACCAGCCAGACCAGCACGGACAGCAGCGCCCCGGACTGCTCGACGTACAGCAGCACCCGCGGCGGCGCACCGTGCGTCGTACCGAACGCCAGGCCCGCGACGAAGGCGGCGACGAAGCCGTTGCCGCCGATCGCGAGGGCGGACGTGTAGCCGAGGAGGGAGAGGGCCAGCACGCCGGCGCCGGCGAAGTCCTCGGCGGCCCAGCCGCTGCGGAGCGTGGTGCGCAGCAGCCATCCGGCGGCCAGCCCGAGCACCGCGCCGTACGCCGCGCCGACCGCCAGTTCCACCACCGCATGGCCGGCGGCGTCCGGCCCGGCGTGGTGTTCGGCCGCGGCCACCCCGGCCAGGGCGAGCACCACCAGCGGGGTGGCGATGCCGTCGTTGAGGCCGCTCTCCACGTTGATGATCCGGCGGATCTTCGCGGGCACCACGGGGTTGACCATCATCGTGGCGCCGAGCGCGGCATCCGTGGGGGCGAGCGCGGCACCGATGTAGAGGGCGGACCAGCCGGAGACGCCGGGCAGCAGAACGGCCGCCACCAGCGCGCCGAGGCCCACGCACAGCGGCAGCCCGATGCCCAACAGCCGTACGTAGAGCCCTAGTTCCGGTCGCAGGGCGCGGAAGGAGAGCCGTGCGGCATCGGTGAACAGCACCCAGACCAGCGTGATCTCCGCGAGCGTCTTGACCGTCTCGTGCGGGAGGGCGAGGTCGAGGACCCCGGCGCCCTCGCCCAGCAGCAGGCCCAGCAGGACGAAGGCGGCCGGCGCGGTGAGTTCGAAGCGTTCCATCCGCCGCGAGCACAGGCACCACAGGAACAGCAGAAGCAGAACCAGGGAAAGGGTGCCGTCCACAGAGTCTCCAGGCTTGGCCGCGCCGCCGCTCGGACCTCCCACTCTCGGCCATCCCCGCGCCGCCCGGCCGTTCCGGGAAGGCCGGGCCCGCGCCTTTCACACGGTTGGCGGCAGGGCGCCGGGGGCCCGGGGTGTGCGGCCCGCCCTACGACCCCACCGGCAGCGGCCCGTCGTGCCGTACCAGCCACGCCCGGTAGGCGTCGCTCGCCCAGGCGATCTCCATGTACGCGGCGGTCAGGTCGGCGAACAGGTCATCCGCCGAGGCCGCGGGGGTGTCGTCCTGGCGACAGGCCATGAACAGGCGGACGGCCAGCGGATCGCCGTACAGCGGGCGGATCGCCATGCCGTGGCGGGAGCGGGCGGTCGGCTGGCAGGGGGTGACCACCTCGCCGGCCGTGACGAGATCCACCGTGGTGAGGTAGTCGCCGTGCACGACCCGGGGGTTGATTCCGGCCGCGGCCCAGATGCGGCGCAGTCCGGCCCATTCGCCGTCCACGGTCGGGTCGACCATCCACTGGTCGCCGGCGAGATCCGCCACCCGGATGACCTCCTGGGCGGCCGCCGGGTGGGTGTCCGCCAGGGCGATGAACTGCGGTTCCCGGGCGATGAGTTCATGTTCGGCCAGACCGTCGGGGACCCGCAGGGGCGCGCCCTCGACCTCGTGGACGAAGGCGGCGTCGAGCTGTCCGGTCGCGACCATGTGCAGCAGGGCGTTGGCGGACACATCGGTTCTTATCGTGGTGTCCGTCTGCGGCAGCCGTACCCGCAGCCGGCGCAGCCAGCCGGCGACGGCGGGGCTGTTGGTGCTGCCGATGTGCAGCCGGGTGCCCTGTTCGCGCTGCGAGGTGGAGGCAACCTCGTCAATAAGTGCCCGCATTTCGGCCACTATCGGCCGGGCCCGGCACAGCACCGAATGCCCCAGCGGCGTGGGCCGGCTGCCGCTCGGCTCCCGGAAGAAGAGCTGGCCACCGAGGGCTTTCTCGATGCGGTGGAGCTGGGTGGTCAGGGAAGGCTGGGTCATGCCGAGCTGCCGGGCAGCCTTGCGTACGCTGCCGGTGTCGGCGATGGCGCACAATGCGCGAAGATGCCTTACCTCAAGCTCCACGTCCGGAGCATAACGACGTCGGCATACGTCACACCAGACTCTCAAACCTGTCCGAACTCCGTTTTTTGCGCAGGGTATTGGCTGGTGCTATCGCCACCTAACATCTCCGCCTTGCGGGTGAACTCCGTCCAGACTCAACGGCACCAAGAAATCCGCAGGGCCCCGGTCGCCGCCCCACACGGCGACCGTACGGCCCTCGGAAATTAAGGAGCCCCCACATGAGATCTCCCAAGACGGCGCTGTCGGCGGCGCTCGGACTGGGCCTTGTCGCCGCGCTCGCAGCCGCGGCGCCGGTTTCGGCAGCTTCCCCCTCCCCCACCAACTCCCCCCGCAGCAGCGCCGCTTCGATCGCGGCGTACAACGGCTCGGCCGCCGAGAAGGCGGACACCAAGGCGTTCTTCGAGGCCGTGATCAAGTCGGCCAAGGCGAAGATGAAGGCGCACCCGCACGCCGCCTCGGTCACCGTCACCTACGACGCCGGCAAGGCCCCGAAGTTCAAGGACCAGATAGCGCAGAGCGCGTCGATCTGGAACGGCGCGGTGCAGAACGTGAAGCTCCAGGAAGGCAGCGGCGGCGACTTCGAGTACCGCGAGGGCAACGACCCGCGCGGCTCGTACGCCAGCACCGACGGGCACGGGAAGGGCTTCGTCTTCCTGGACTACCAGCAGAACCAGGAGTACAACTCCACCCGCGTGACCGCGCACGAGACCGGCCATGTGCTGGGCCTGCCGGACCACTACGAGGGCCCGTGCAGCGAGCTGATGTCCGGCGGCGGCCCCGGCACGTCGTGCCAGAACGCCAACCCGGACGCGAACGAGCGCGCCAAGGTGGACCAGCTCTGGGCCAACGGCCTGACGGGCATCCGCTTCGGCAAGGTCTCCTGACGTCCCCACGGAGCCGCTGACGTAACGAAGTCCGGCGGCGGCCCGCGGGCCCGACCGAGCTGACGTGGCCGGGTCCGCGAACGCTTGGGGGCTGTCGAGTGCCGGAACCTGGCGGCCGGCCCTCGTACCCCACCAGCCCCCGCAGCGTGCGCCGCCCCCGCGGTGGGGCTCCCCCCGGAGCCCCACCGCTTTCGTCTGCCGCCAGACCGCCGGGTCAGCCCCACAGCGCCCGGGCGGCGGCCACCCCGGCGAACGCGGCCGCGAGCCCGGCCGCCACACTCGCCACGGCATTGGCGGCGGCGTAGCCCCGCGCCCCGTCGGCCGCCAGCCGGAGCGTCTCGTACGAGAAGGTCGAGTAGGTCGTCAGCCCGCCGCACAGGCCGGTGCCGAGCAGCAGCTGGGCGTGCGAGGAAGCGGCACCGGCGGTGACCGCGCCGGTCAGCAGGCCGAGGATCAGCGAGCCGGCGACATTGACGGTGAACGTCCCCCAGGGGAAGACCGTGTCGTGCCGGGACTGCACATAGCGGTCGGTGAGGTAGCGCAGCGGCGCCCCGACCGCCGCACCGGCCACCACCAGCAGCCAGTTCACCCGCGACCGCCCTCCGCCGGAGCAGGATCGTCCGTGCGCGGGTAGCTGATCCGCTCGCACGGGTCGAGGGTGACCAGGCCGCCGCCCGCGAGCAGTTCGTCCAGCTGCGGCAGGAACGCGCGGATCCGCTCCTCTGCGTCGACGACCACGACCGCGACCGGCAGCTCCTCGCTCAGCGACAACAGCCGCTGGGTGTGGATGAGCGAGGTGGCACCGAAGCCCTCGATACCGCGGAAGACGCTGGCCCCCGCCAGACCGGCTTCGCGGGCGCGGTGCACGATCTCCGCGTACAGCGGCTTGTGGTGCCAGCAGTCCTGCTCGCCGACGAGGACGGTGAGCCGGAGCGCCGGGGTGCCGCCGGGGAGTGCCGTGCCGTGTGTCATACCGTCCGCCGCCTCAGTTGGAGAAGTGCACGGGTACCGGTCACCGCGCCCCATACGGCCGCGAGCGCGGCGAGCAGGGTGCCCGCAAGATAGGCCATGGCCTGGGCGGGGTGCCGGGCGTCGATCAGCCGCTGGATGTCCACGGCGTAGGTGGAGAAGGTGGTGAAGCCGCCAAGGACGCCGGTACCGAAAAAGGGACGCAGCAGCCGGTGCGCCGGCCAGACCTCGGTGACCATCACCATCAGCACACCCATCAGCGCACACCCGACGACATTGACCGCCAGGATCGTCCAGGGGAACGAGCCCTCGCCGGTGGGCCAGACAAGAGCGGCCCCGTAGCGCGCCGCGGCACCGATCCCGCCGCCCACGGCCACCACACCGATCACCGGCCACTGCCCCCGCCAGGGGGCCGCCCGGCGGCGTCGCTCACTCATGTGTCTCCCGAGATCATCGGCGCCCTCAGGCTACCGCCGCTCGGGCGCGGGTGGCGTGGCGGGCGGTGGGGGTGTGGGGGGCGGGGCGGTGGGTGTGACGCGCCGCCGCCCCGCCGCCCCGCTCACGCCGGGACCACCTGGCGTACGGGGTGATGCCGGCTGATGTTGCGGGCCAGCAGTTCGGTGGCTTCCTTGACCCCGACCTCGCCGCCGGTCTCTCCGGTGGCCGGCAGCCGCCCGTCCGCGTACTTCAGCTCGGCCATCGCGGTCTCCATCGCCCGGTGCGCGGCGAACAGGCACGGGGTGCTGTAGATGGCCACATCGACACCCAGCTCGGTCAGCTCGGTCAGCGAGAGCCGCGGGGACTTCCCGCCCGCGATCTGGTTGAACAGCAGTGGCTTGTCGCCGACGACCTGCCGGATCCGGCGGATCCGGTCGACGCTGCGCACCCCGTCGACCAGCACCACGTCCGCGTCCGTCTCGGCCAGCGCGGCCGCCCGCCGCAGGATGTCGTCCTCCTCGGTGGCGTCCGTACGGGCCACGACGAGCAGATCGGTACGGCTGGCGAGCACCAGGTCGAGCTTCGCCAGGTACTCCTCCAGCGGCAGCACCAGCTTGCCGTCCGCGTGCCCGCAGCGGCGCGGCCGCTTCTGGTCCTCCAGGATCACCCCGGATGCCCCGGCCCGCTCCAGGCGCTGCACCACATGGCAGGCCACCTCGGGGTCGACATAGCCGTCGTCGATGTCCACCAGCAGATGGTGGCGGGGGAAGGCGCCGCGCAGCCGCTCCACGAAGGCGGCCATGTCGGGCCAGGCGATGAAGCCGATGTCGGGCAGTCCGTAGTACGACGCGGCGAAGCCGAAGCCGGAGACGAAGAGGCCGTTGTAGTGGCCGGCGGCGATCGAGGCCGCATACATGTCGTGGACGCCGATCAGTGGCGTCGTCCCCTCGGCCGCGATCTCGTCACGCAGTGCCTGTCCGTACCGCAATGTGCTGCTCCTGTCAGAACCGGCGGGGATCGCGGTCCGGCCTCCGGGGCGTGCTCGGGAGCGCGCCGGGAGTCCCGGCGCCGCGACAACCCGTCCACCGGGGAAACGGTCAGGGGCATCGTTATCCGGCATCCCGCCGAAATCCCCTCAACACGCCATGATGTGCCGCGACTTTCTCGACAGGGTCAGGGGTGGCGGCACCGGCCGACACCCCCTAGAGCCAGCCGTTCCGCTTGAAGCCTCGGTGGATCACCCAGCAGAGGGCCACGGTCACGGTCATCACCAGCGGATAGCCGAAGGTCCAGTGCTTTTCCGGCATATGGTCGAAATTCATGCCGTACACACCGCAGACCATGGTCGGTACGGCGAGGATCGCGACCCAGGCACTGATCCGGCGCATGTCCTCGTTCTGCGCGACGGTGACCTGGGCGAGGTGGGCCTGGAGTATGGAGTTGAGCAGTTCGTCGAAGGACGTGATCTGCTCGGTGACCCGGTCGAGGTGGTCGGCGACGTCCCGGAAGTACGTCTTGATCCGGGGGTCGACCTCGGACATCGACTGGGTCGCCAGCTCCTGCATCGGCCGGTCCAGGGGGGCCACCGCCCGCTTGAGTTCCAGCAGCTCGCGCTTGAGCTGGTAGATCCGGCCGGCGCCGCCGCTGCCACGGATGGAGAAGACCTCGCTCTCGACTTCGTCGATGTCGTCCTGGACTGCGGAGGCCACATCGAGGTAGTCGTCCACGACGAGGTCGGCGACGGCATGCAGCACAGCCGACGGGCCGAGCGCCAACTGCTCGGGTACACACTCCAGTTGCTCGCGCAGCGGACCCAGCGAACCGTGTCCGCCGTGCCGCACCGTGATCACGAAGTCGGTGCCGGTGAAGACCATGATCTCGCCGGTCTCCACGACCTCGCTGGTGTCGGTGAGCCGGTCGTGCTCGACATAGCGGACGGTCTTGAAGACCGTGAACAGCGAGTCGTCGTAGTGCTCCAGCTTGGGCCGCTGATGGGCGTAGACCGCGTCCTCGACGGCGAGCGGGTGGAGCCCGAACAGCTCGACAATTCCGGCGAATTCCTTCTCGGACGGCTCATGCAGCCCGATCCAGACAAATCCCCGGCCGGTCTTCCGGACCCGGTGGATGGCCACATCGGCCGGGTGGTCGCCCTCCTGCCGCACGCCGTCCACGTACACCGCGCAGTTCACCACGGCGGTACCGAGCGGCGACCGCGCAGGGTGGCTGAGGTCGACTCCCCGGCGTCGCGGCTGCGGCAGCCGGACGGCCTTGCGGAGGTTGCTGATCATCGACACCCGGCCAGTATGGCAAGCCGGAGGCCGCGAGCGGTACGGCAAAGCGGCCGTTTTTACGCAGCGGGGCGGGGCGGGGCCCCTGGGTCACACGGCGCACTCCGGGGTCCCCGGCGGCGTGCGCCCTAAGCGTGCGGCCCCACGCTCACCGTCCCGATCGTCAACTCCGCGGTGCCCTGGAGGATTTCGCCGACGCGCTGCACCCGGTCGTCCAGGGCGCGCCGCTGCCGGGCGGTCAGCGGGGTCAGCGGCTCGACCGTGAGCTGAATCATCCGGCGGCCGGAGCGGCGCTGGTGCCAGACACCGGCGACCGTTCCGTCGATCAGCAGCACGGGGAAGTTCCCGGCCTGCCGCCCGGCCAGCGCCCGCTGCGCCGCCCGGCCGGGGAAGAGCAGATCGCGGGGCCGGCAGGCGATGCCATAGGCGTCGAAATAGGGCAGCAGCCGGACACCGGAGGGTTCCGCGGCGGGCGCCTCCGTGTCGCCGGCCAGGATCCAGGCGGGCGAGCCCGCGAAATCGACCTGCTCCAGTTCGCCGGCCAGGGAGGCGAAGAGCCGGGCCGTCCAGCCGGACGGGGCGCCGATCCAGGTTGCGAAGTCCTGCGGGGTGGCCGGGCCGTACGCGTACAGATAGCGCCGTACGAGGGCGGTGAGGGCGGCCGGGCCGTCCGCCGGGCGGAAACCGGGCAGCGCGCGCCGCGGACTGGTGTAGGTGACCTTGCGGCCCCGGTTGGGGCCGAAGCAGAGGGCGCCGTACTGGCCGGCCCGGTGCATCACCTGCCGCCAGCGCGGCCACTTCCCCTGGAAGGCGGGCATCACCAGGTCACCGGCCCAGGACCCGGTGGCGGCCACCACGGCCTCGCTCAGTTCGTCGACGGTCAGCTCGGCGTCGGCCAGCGCGTCCTCGATCGCCGCCAGCACCTGCTCGGTCTGTCCGGGCGTGAGCTGGACGTCCGGGGCGAACGGGCTGCTGCCCACCGGTACGGCCGCCAGCGCACCGGTCCACATCGGCAGCTCGGCGGCGGGCAGCAGATGCACCGTGCCGCGCGGACCGTACGTCTTGACCAGGCTGCGGTCGGTCCACAGGGCATCCTGCACGGCGGTACGGGTGCCGTGGTCCGTCCGCAGCATGAGCGAGAGCTCCGCCGCGGACAGCACCTGGGCATGGGCCCCGCACAGTGCGGCGGCGATCTCCGCGGGGTCCTGCGCCAGGGGCTTCCCGGCGAGCCCGGAGCGCTCCAGGCGGCGGGCGCTGACCTCGTTCCAGGTGAAGGTTCTGCTCGGCACGGCTGGGTCTCCTCGGCTCGATGGTGCGTCGGGTCCGGGCGGGGTGCGGGGCGGCCGGCAGACGTGTGGGGCCGTTCCACTGTGGGGCCACCGGCCCCGGTGCGGGGGCGGTTCGGTCAGGACACCAGGGCGGGCCGGTGCTCCTCCGCCTGCGCGGCCTCCCGGTCCGTCCGCTCCGGTGCGTCCTGGTCACCGGGCACCGCAGGCACCGCGGCCGCCGCGGGCGCCCGGCGCGGCAGCAGGAACAGCAGGCCGAAGATGAGGACCAGGCCGCCGGAGATCCACCACAGGGCGTGGGTCGTCGCGTCGACGAAGGAGGGGGCGAGGGCCGCTGCCGCCGCGCCGTGCGCCTCCCCCGTACCGCCGACGACGCCGAAGAAGGCCACCGACGACAGGCCGAGACCGAGCGCCATGCCCAACTGGCCGGTGGTGTTGAAGATGCCGGAGGCGGAGCCGGAGTGCTCGGCCGGGACCTCGGAGATCGCCGCGTCGGTGATCGGGGCGACGATCAGGCCCATCCCGGCCCCCATCAGCAGCATCGCCGGTGCCATCTGCCAGGACTCCAGGGCGGTGCCGTAGTGCCCGGCCTCCCAGAGGTAGAGCAGCGCACCGCAGAGCATGGTCAGCGCGCCGGCCTGGAGCACCGCGCGGCCGAACCGCGGCACCAGCTTCTGTACGGACATCCCGGCCGCCGCGGAGCAGGCGAGCGAGAACGGCACCCCGGTCAGCCCGGCGTGCAACGGGCCCCAGCCCAGCCCCAGTTGCATATGGAGCGTCCATACCAGGAAGAACAGACCGCTGACGACGCCGAAGGTCAGCTGGACGCCCGCGCCCGCCGCGAAGGTCCGCACCCGGAAGAGCGAGAGCTCGACGAGCGGTGAGCCGTCCCTGCGGGCCTTGATCCGCTCGTAGCGGACGAAGAACGCCAGGACGAGCGGGCTCGCGGCCATCGACACAAAGCCCCACCACGGCCAGCCGGACTCGCGTCCCTGGGTGAGCGGATAGAGCAGCATCAGCAGGCCCACGGTGGCCAGCGCGGTGCCGACGAGGTCGACGCGCAGGGCGCGCGGGGCCCGGGACTCGGTCAGGAAGCGGCGGCCGAGGAGGATGCCGGCGATCCCGACCGGCAGATTGATCAGGAAGATCGGGCGCCACTCCAGTCCAAGCAGATCACCCTCGGTGAGCAGGGCGCCGATCAGCGGGCCGCAGACCGCGCCGAGTCCGACCACCGCGCCGAACATCCCGAAGACCTTGCCGCGTTCGCCCGCCGGGAAGCTGACGTGGATGATCGCCAGCACCTGCGGCACCATCAGCGCGGCCATCGCGCCCTGGAGCACCCGGGCGCCGATCAGCATCCCGGGGCCCGCCGCGACGCCGCACAGCGCGGAGGCGAGGGTGAAGCCGCCCATACCGAGCAGGAACAGCTTCTTGCGGCCGTAGATGTCGCCGAGCCGGCCGCCGGTGATCAGGCCGAGGGCGAAGGCGAGGGCGTACCCGGCGGTGACCCACTGGACGGCGCTGAAGCCCGCGCCGAGGTCCCGCTGGATGCTCGGGACGGCGATATTGACGATGGTCGCGTCGACCAGGTCCATGAAGCTCGCGGTCAGCAGGACGGCGAGCGCTATCCAGCGTCTGCGGGCGGCCGGCGCGGGGGCCGGGACGGCCGCATCGGGGGCCGCGGGCACGGTCGTGGGCATGGGCGTTCTCCAGGGGGAGCGGTGCGGAAGGAAGAGAAGGCGACGCACGTGCCGCCGGGCGGTGGCCGGCCGGGGCGTCGAGGTCCGTCTTTGACACTAGGCGCGATATAGGACAGTCCCGGTCCTACTGGGAGCGCCATCATCGGTCGCATGAGTGAGACATCGGCGCGACTGCTGAATCTGCTGTCCCTGTTGCAGACCCCGCGCGAATGGCCCGGCAGTGAGCTGGCCGGGCGGCTGCGGGTCACCACCCGGACGATCCGCCGCGATATCGACCGGCTGCGCGAGCTGGGCTATCCCGTACACGCCACGATGGGCGCGGAGGGCGGCTACCGACTCGCGGCGGGCGCCGCGATGCCGCCGCTGCTGCTGGACGACGACGAGGCGGTGGCCATCGCGGTCGGACTGCGCTCGGCCGCCGGGCACACCATCGAGGGCATCGAGGAGGCGTCCGTACGGGCGCTCGCCAAACTGGAGCAGGTGCTGCCGGCCCGGCTGCGGCGGCGGGTGGGCACGCTCGGCACGGCCACCGTGGCGCTGCCGTCCGGTGACCACCCGACCGTCGACCCGGAGCATCTGACGGTGCTCGCCGCGGCGATCACCAACCATGAGCGGCTGCGCTTCCGCTACCGGGCCGGGGCCGGCACCCGCAGCAAGCGCCTGGTGGAGCCGCACCGCCTGGTCGCGGCGGGGCGCCGCTGGTACCTCGTGGCGTACGACAACGACCGCGAGGACTGGCGGATCTTCCGGGTGGACCGGCTGAGCGAGCCGTTCCCCACCGGCGTCCGGACCCCGCCGCGCACCCTGCCGGCCGCCGACGCGGCCACCTATGTACGGGAGCGGATGCAGGGGGCGGCCACGACCTACCGGGCGGTGGCGACCGTGTACGCACCGGCCGCGGAGGTGGCCGCCCGGCTGGGCGGCCCGGCGCTGGGCGCGCTCGAACCGGTCGACGAGGCGTCCTGCCGCTGGCACAGCAACCCCGAGGCGCTGGAGTGGCTGGCGGTCCGGCTGGCCCTGCTGGGACACGAGTTCACCGTGCACGAACCGCCGGAGCTGGTCGCGTATCTGCGGGCGATGGGCGGCCGGGCGCAGCGGGCGGCGGGCGAGGACGAGGGCGCGACGCCGTGACGCCGTCGCGCCGTGACAACGTAACCCCGCTCGGGAATACCCTAGGGGGGTATATGGTTGACCTCGGAGACAGGCACTGGCAGCAGACCGAGGAGCAGGTATGACCACCGCGATCGGAGCCCACGGCGTCGAGTTGGAGATCGGCGGGATGACCTGCGCCTCGTGCGCCGCCCGCATCGAGAAGAAGCTCAACCGCATGGAAGGGGTCACCGCCACCGTCAACTACGCCACCGAGAAGGCGCAGGTGACGGTCGCGGAGGGCAGCACCGTCGCGGCCGCCGACCTGATCGCCACCGTGGAGCGGACCGGCTACACCGCAACGGTCCCGGAGCCGCCGGCCGCCGAACCCTCCGGCAGCGACGCCGGGGACGCGGCCGACGACCGGGACGGCGCGGCGCTCGCCGCGCTGCGCCGGCGGCTGCTGATCTCCCTCGTCCTGACCGTCCCGGTGGTGCTGATGGCGATGGTGCCGCCCCTTCAGTTCACCAACTGGCAGTGGCTCTCGCTGACCCTGGCCGCCCCGGTGGTCGCGTACGGCGCCTGGCCGTTCCACCGAGCCGCCTGGACGAACCTGCGGCACGGCGCCGCCACGATGGACACCCTCATCTCGATGGGCACCCTCGCGGCCCTGGGCTGGTCGCTGTGGGCGCTGTTCTTCGGCACGGCGGGCATGCCGGGTATGACGCACCCCTTCGAGCTGACCCTCGCCCGTACCGACGGCAGCGGCGCGATCTATCTGGAGGCCGCGGCCGGAGTCACCACCTTCATCCTGGCCGGCCGCTCCTTCGAGGCGCGCGCGAAGCGCAAGGCGGGCGCTGCGCTGCGGGCGCTGCTGGAGCTGGGCGCCAAGGACGTCGCCGTGCTGCGCGACGGCCGGGAAGTCCGCGTCCCCGTCGGCGCGTTGCACGTCGGCGACCGCTTCGTCGTACGGCCCGGCGAGAAGATCGCCACCGACGGGACGGTCGTGGAGGGCGCCTCCGCCGTCGACGCCTCGATGCTCACCGGCGAGTCCGTCCCCGTCGAGGTCTCCCCCGGCGACGGCGTCACCGGCGCCACCGTCAACGCGGGCGGCCGGCTGGTCGTCGAGGCCACCCGGGTCGGCGCCGACACCCAGCTCGCCCGTATGGCACGGCTGGTCGAGGACGCCCAGAACGGGAAGGCCGCGGCGCAGCGGCTGGCCGACCGGATCTCCGCGGTCTTCGTCCCGCTCGTGATCGCGCTCGCCCTGGGCACCCTCGGCTACTGGCTCGCCACCGGCCACGGCGCGGTGGCCGCCTTCACCGCGGCCGTCGCCGTCCTGATCATCGCCTGCCCGTGCGCCCTGGGGCTGGCCACGCCGACCGCGCTGATGGTCGGCACCGGACGCGGCGCCCAGCTCGGCATCCTGCTCAAGGGCCCGGAGGTGCTGGAGTCGACCCGTCGGGTGGACACCGTCGTCCTGGACAAGACCGGCACGGTCACCACCGGAGTGATGACGCTGACCGGGGTCCATCTCGCCGAGGGCGAGACGGAGCCGGAGGTGCTGCGGCTGGCCGGCGCACTGGAACACGCCTCCGAGCACCCCATCGCCCGCGCCGTCGCCACCGGGGCCGAGGCCCGGGGCGCCACCCTGCCCGCCCCGGAGGACTTCGTGAACGTCCCGGGCCTGGGCGTCCAGGGCGTGGTCGACGGCCATGCCGTCCTGGTGGGCCGCGAGCAGCTGCTGCACCGGTGGAGCCAGTTCCTCCCGCCGGAGCTGACGGCCGCCAAGGCCGCGGCCGAGGCGGCGGGCCGGACCGCGGTCACCGTCGGCTGGGACGGCGCGGCGCGCGCGGTGCTGGTCGTGTCCGACGCGGTCAAGCCCACCAGCGCCGAAGCGGTGCGCCGGCTGCGCGCCCTGGGACTGACCCCGGTCCTGCTCACCGGCGACCACGAGGCCGTCGCCAAATCGGTGGCCGCCGAGGTCGGGATCGACGAAGTGATCGCCGAGGTGCTCCCCGAGGACAAGGTCGCGGTCGTCGCCCGGCTCCAGTCCGAGGGCCGCTCGGTCGCCATGGTCGGCGACGGCGTCAACGACGCGGCCGCACTGGCCCGCGCCGACCTGGGACTGGCGATGGGCACCGGCACGGACGCCGCGATCGAGGCCGGTGACCTCACCCTCGTACGGGGCGATCTGCGCGCCGCCGCGGACGCCATCCGGCTGGCCCGGGCGACACTCGGCACCATCCGCACCAACCTCTTCTGGGCCTTCGGCTACAACGTCGCGGCGCTGCCGCTGGCCGCGGCCGGCCTGCTCAACCCGATGATCGCCGGCGCCGCCATGGCCTTCTCCTCGGTCTTCGTCGTCGGCAACAGCCTGCGACTGCGGCGCTTCCGGGCGCTGTCGTGAGGGGGGCCGGGTGAAGCCGTGACGGGGCCGGGGCCGGGCGGCGTCGTGGCGGGGGCTCCGCCCCGGTTCTGACAACTGTCTCCAGTTCTGGCTACGGAACATTGGCAGTTCACGCAGCCGCCGGGCGGCACCGAGGGGTGAGACTGGTGGGCGAACCGACCACCCACGTACAGGGGAACTCATGACCGGGTCACGCGTCCTGGCCCTCGGCCATTACCAGCCCTCCGGCGTGCTCACCAACGACGACCTCGCCAAGATCGTCGACACCGACGACGCCTGGATCCGCAGCCGGGTCGGTATCCGTACCCGCCATGTCGCCGCCCCGGACGAGACCGTGGACTCGATGGCGGCCGCCGCCGCGGCCAAGGCCCTGGCCGCCAGTGGCCTGGCTCCGCAGGACATCGACCTGGTGCTGGTCGCCACCTGCACGGCCCACGACCGCAGCCCGAACGCCGCGGCCCGGGTCGCCGCCCGGCTCGGCCTGACCGCCCCCGCCACCATGGACCTGAACGTCGTCTGCTCCGGCTTCACCCATGCGCTGGCCACCGCCGACCACGCCATCCGGGCCGGTTCGGCGACCCATGCCCTGGTCATCGGGGCCGAGAAGTTCACCGACGTGGTCGACTGGACGGACCGCTCGACCTGCGTCCTGGTCGGCGACGGCGCGGGCGCCGCGGTCGTCAGCGCCTCGCCGGAGCCGGGGATCGGCCCGGTGCTGTGGGGCTCGGTGCCGGAGATGGGCGCCGCGGTCCGTATCGAGGGCGAGCCGGCCCGGTTCGCCCAGGAGGGCCAGACCGTCTACCGCTGGGCCACGACCCAGCTGCCGGCCATCGCCCGCAAGGTCTGCGAACGCTCCGGGATCACCCCCGCCGATCTCGCCGGTGTGGTGCTGCACCAGGCCAACCTGCGGATCATCGAGCCGGTCGCGGCGCGGATCGGCGCGGTCAACGCGGTGGTCGCCAAGGACGTCGTCGACTCCGGCAACACCTCCGCGGCCTCCGTCCCGCTCGCCCTGTCCAAGCTGGTCGAACGGCGCGAGATCCCCTCCGGCGCCCCGGTCCTGCTGTTCGCCTTCGGCGGCAACCTCTCGTACGCGGGCCAGGTCATCCACTGCCCGTGAGCCGGAACGGCCCCGCGCCTGTCCATGAGGGGCCGGCTCCGCGTCCATCCGTGTGGCGGGCCGCCCCCGCGTCCGATTCGTTCAAGACGCGCCCCGGCGGCCTGCCTACGCTCGCCGTATGACCACTTCACCTTCCGCATCCCCGTCCCCCGCCACCCCCTCCGCCCCGCGGTTCGCGGCCATCGGCATGGTCGTCGCCGACATGCCCGCCGCCCTGGCCTTCTACCGCCGCCTCGGCCTGGACATCCCCGCCGACGCGGACACCGCCCCGCACGCCGAAGCGCCGCTCCCCGGAGGGCTGCGGCTGATGTGGGACTCCCACGAGACCGCACGCGCCATCAACCCGGACTGGACCCCGCCCCAGGGCGGCACCCCCACCGGGCTGGCCTTCGAGTGCACCGGCCCCGCCGAGGTGGACAAGCTCTACGCGGAACTCACCGACGCCGGCTACACAGGCGAGATGCCGCCATGGGACGCCTTCTGGGGGCACCGCTACGCCGTCGTACAGGACCCGGACGGCCACGGGGTCGATCTGTTCGCCCCGCTGCCCTAAGGGGCAGGTGCGCCTAGCCGATGTCCCCGGGGTGCTCGCGCAGGTACATCGCGCCGCAGCTGTGGCAGAACGGCTCCCCCTGGGGCGTACCCCAGACCTCGGCCGTCTGGGTGGCGGCTGCCGGGGCCAGTTCCCGTCCGCACATCGCCGTGGTGCCGTCCAGCCGCACCATGTGCCAGATCTTCACCGGCGTGTCCGCATGCGGCAGAACGCCTTCCTCGTACTCAGCGCGCATCTCGTGCTCCATGGCGGTGCACCTCCTACGCCCACGATGCGCCAGCGGTTCGGAGGCCACAACGGCAGCCGGGCCGCGGGGGCGGGCCCTCGCGATCCGGGTCAGCACGCGAACCCGCAGGTCAGAAAACGGACCACCCGGTCAGCGTCGTGAAGTGATCCAGCGCCGCCGCGCCCGCCACGGAGTTGCCGCGGGCGTCGAGTCCCGGGCTCCAGACGCAGAGCGTGCAGCGGCCGGGGATGACCGCGATGATGCCGCCGCCGACCCCGCTCTTCGCGGGCAGCCCGACGCGGTAGGCGAACTCCCCGGCCGCGTCATACGTCCCGCAGGTCAGCATCACCGCGTTGATCCGCTTGGCCTCGCGGGCCTCCAGCAGCCGGCTGCCGTCGGCGCGCAGCCCGTGCCGGGCGAGGAAGCCGCCCGCCACGGCCAGATCCCGGCAGCTCATCTCGATCGAGCACTGCCAGAAGTAGTGCTCGATGACGCTGGGGACGGGGTTCTCCAGGTTGCCGAAGGACGCCATGAAGTGCGCCAGGGCGGCATTGCGGTCACCGTGTTCGGCCTCGGAGTCGGCCACCGACTGGTCGAAGGCGAGGTCCGGGTTGCCGCTCTCCTCCCGCAGGAAGTGCAGCATCGAGGTGCTGGCGTCGCCGGTGAGGGTCTGGAGCCGGTCGGTGACCACCAGGGCGCCCGCGTTGATGAACGGATTGCGCGGAATGCCGTTCTCCGCCTCCAGCTGGACCAGCGAATTGAACGGCGTGCCGGACGGCTCACGGCCCACCCGCCGCCAGATGCCGTCATCGTGCCCGCCGTGGCTCTGCGCCATCACCAGCGCCAGCGAAAAGGCCTTGGAGATGGACTGGACGGAGAACGGGACCTCCCAGTCGCCCACCCCGTACACCTCGCCGTGGATGTCGGCCACCGCGATCCCGAAACGGTCCGCGGACACCCGCTCGAGCGCCGGTATGTAGTCGGCGACCCGCCCCTGTCGCACGTACGGCCGGGCATGGGCCGCTACCTCCTCGAGAACGGCCTGGTAGTCCATGACGGACACGCTAACCCGGGGCGAGCAGCACCCCCATCGGGGCCCCCGCCAGCGACTTCACCTCACGCGCGAGGTGCGCCTGGTCCGCGTATCCGGCGCGCGCGGCAACCTGTGCGTAGGGCATCCCGGAGCGCGCCAGGTCGAGCGCGCGCACGAGCCGGAGCACCCGGGTGAGGGTCTTGGGGCCGTAGCCGAACGCGTCCAGGCTGAGCCGGTGCAGCTGGCGTTCGCTGAGCGCGACGGCGCGGGCGACCTCGGCGACGGGGCGGCCGCGGGCGAGCTCCGCGGCGACGGCGGCGGTCCGGCCGTCGTCCCCGGCGCCTTCCCGGAGGCGGGCCGCGGCGGCCTTCTCCAACAGGCGGCCGATACCGGCCGTACCGCCCGGCTCCCCCGCGGCCGCCAGCCGCTCGGTCAGCTCCCGTACCTTCCCGGCGGGCCACAGGTCCGCCAACGGCACCCGCCGGTCGCGCAGTTCCCGGGCCGGTACACCGAAGACGGCGGGCCCCTGGCCGGGCGCGAAGCGCAGCCCGACGAAGCGCGTACCGGGCGACACCCCGCCCACGGACTGCGGCCCGGTGTCCGGACCCGCCACCAGCAGCCGGCCCGCGCTCCAGATCAGATCCGTACACCCGTCGGGCAGCACCGGCCGGGCGGACGGCTGCACGGCGCGGCTCCACAGCACCGCACCGGCCACCCGGGAGGCGCGCTCCTGGTAGCCGCCGGATACACCGGATGGCCCCTTCATGTCGCGCGTTTCGCCCACATGCCCCAGCCTGGCACGGGAACCCCACGGCCGTCCGCGCCGTTGATCCCTTACGACACGGACTGCACGGAGGTGGCACATGTCAGGGTTTCTCGACCGCGCCAAGGAGCAGGCCCAAAAGGGGCTTGCACAGGGCAAGCAGAAGGTCGACGAGGTACAGCAGAACCGCGCCGGCACCGAACTCCTGAGAAAGCTGGGCGCCGCGTACTTCGCCGAACGGCGGGGCAGCGGTTCCCCCGAGGCGACCCAGGACGCCCTCAACACCCTGGAGGCCCACGTCAACGCCCACGGCGACGCCTTCCTGCACGACTAGGGGCGCCTGCCGGGGCGGACCGGTTCGCGGCGCACTCCGAGGAGCTGTGGGGCCGCGCCCTACCCGGGGGCCGGCCCCCGGCACCGGGGACAATGGACCGCGTGACCAGCACCGACCCCGGCCCGATGCCGGACCCGCGCGCCCTGCGCCCGCGCCTGCCCTCCCCCGTCCAGGAGATCGAGGACGCACCGTTCGCCCGCCGCGGGGTGCGGCTGCTGCTCAAGCGGGACGATCTGATCCACCCGGAACTTCCCAGGAGTAAGCCGACTGGTGTTAGCGGGCCTGGCCTGGTCACTTAACCCGTGGACAGCCCGTGACACCTTCAAGGAAGGTGAACTCATGGGCAAGGCAATGGACCCTGCCAAGCTGTGCGATCTGTTCCTCCGGCGCAGCACCTTGCAGGACGACAAGACGACCCTCAAGGCCCACGAAAGTGACCTTCGGCAGCGCGCCGAGCGCGAGGGGCTGACCGTTCGCAAGGTCTGGAAAGAGGAACTGTCAGCATTCAAAGCGGGGGTAATCCGAGAGGAATTCGACGCGGCGATTTCCGCCGTGCTCGCTGGAGAAGTACGTCACCTACTCGTCTGGAAACTCGATCGCCTGAGCCGAAAAGGCATGGGTCAGGTCGGGCAGGTACTCGACCAGTTCGAGGTGAAGGGCGCCCGGCTGCTCGCCCATATGGATGGGCTCGACAGCAGCATTCCGCAGCATCGGGGGCTTTTCGCCTGGCTGGCCGAGCAAGCACGCTCCGAGTCTTACAACACCTCAATGCGCACGCGTCGTACGAAGGCAGCGAAGAAGATCACGGGCGAGTGGCCGGGCGGGCAACCGCCCTTCGGCTTGCGGGTGCGGAAAGGAAAGAAGGCAACGGAAGAGCATCCGAAGGAGTACGGGACAGCGCGTCGAATCGCTGATGCACTCCTCGGAAATCAGGCAGCGGGTGTCATCGCTGGAACCCTCAATGCGGACGGCGTGAGGACTCGACGGGGTAGCAAATGGCGGTCGTCCACGATCACGCAACTCGCACACTCTCCGGCGTGGGCCGGGCTGATGCCTGTACATGAGCGCTACACGGACGCTGCCGGTCGCGAGCGCTGGCGGGCGACGGATGAGCCCATGATCGGGGCGAATGGTGAGCCCGTCTGCGTGGGCAAGGGCGTCATCACTGTGGGCGAGCGGGTGCGCATTCTGGCCGCCCTGCGGTCGCGCACGTCCGAATCGCTGGCAGCGGGACGACGCGGCAAGCCTGCGGCGCAGTCACTCCTCTCCGGTCTGCTGAAATGCGGCCGGTGCGGCGGCAACATGACGAAAGGCGGTCCGCAATACCGGTGCTATCGGCGCGTGAACATGGGAAAGGCGGCATGCCAAGGAATGAGCGTGCTCGTCAAGGATGCCGACGCCGTGTTGAGTGCGGCATTCATTTCGCGCGTCTCGCATCTCCCGGATGACCACGAAGCCTTCCGATCCCTCGCTCCCCGGTGGCTGGAGTACGACAAGCCCGAGGAAAGCGCACGACGCGCTGAATTGGCGCTGACGGTCGAGGAGGCCCAAGCGCGGCTGGACTCTCTGGATGATGCCTACTACGTGCAAGGTCGGTTCAAGGGGGTCAAGGGGAAGAACCGGTATGAGCAGCTTCGAGCCGCCATTGAGGACCAGCTAGAGCCAATGAGCGCTGAGCTAGCGGAAATCGCCGCATCGTTGGACCCTGAAGTTCTTCGCGATCCTGACGTACTGCATAAGGCATGGATTGCGGCTGACCTGGTGCGCGCCAGGATGCTTCTCCGCGTTGTGCTCCACTCCGTGACGCTGCTTCCCCCGCCGGGCCAAGGAAGGCGCAGCAGCATCTGGGCGCTTTACGCGCGCTGCTGCTTCCACTGGGTCGGCTCGAAGCCAGAGCCTCTGAAGGTGGACAACGGGCGGCTCCACAACACCGTCTGGTTTGATCCACAGCCTGCCGCGTGGCAGTCGGCGGCTTGACGCGCGGTGCCCGGTGGCGCGCTGTGAGCACGCGGCCGGCGCTGCGAGGCTTTGGGCGGTAGCTGCCATGGGGCGAGAGAACAGGGGGCCATACGCTCGTGCGGCGAATCGGGCAGGCACCTGCCCTGCCCGCGTTGGTGCCCGATTGGCCCCCTGTTCTTGGAGGCTCGCCCCATGGGAGCTGCCTAAAGCCTCGCAGTGCCGTCCGCCCCAGCCACGGGGCCTCGGCCACGAAGGCGCGCTAGCTGGAAGAGCGAAGACGACTCGGCCGATTCGAGCGGTGCTCTTCGCACGCGTGGCCGCCCAGCGCGTAGGGCGGCTGCCGCCCGGACGGGACCGGCCGAAGGCCGCACGCCCGGCCGGTGCGGCAGCGTGCCGCCCGGCGCGCCGCAGGCGCGCCCTTGAACAAGTGAAGAAGAGTTACACCGATCGGCCTCGGGCCGTCTCACCTTCGCCTCGACCCACGGGCGCGCCCCGCCCCGGCCAATCGCTCTGTGGCCTGGGCACGAGGTGCACGCGAGGCGTCGAAGGCGACCGGCCGGGCGAGGCGTCAGAGTCAACCGTGCACGGTCATTGGTGGCGGCCTGCCGCGCAGATCGCGTTCGCTGCCTGCTCGACCTGGTCAGCACGGAGCATGCCCAGATCGACGTACGCCTTTCCGGAGTGGGTGACCACAGGCCGAACACCTCTGCCGAAGGCTTCTGAAAGGCCGAGTGCGGAGAAAGCCTCCCGGATCGCTGCGACGGCGTCATCGGCGCTCTTGCGGCCCTCTCGCCAGGTCTTCATGTCCATCACTCCCGCCTCCTGGGCTTTCGCTGCTTGGTGTGGGCAGCCAGCTCAACGTTGCAGTCGGATACGGCGGAGCGGTCTCCTCTCGCCTGAGCTTCCCTGCGTTGCCTGACCAGGGCGTCGCAGACATCACACCCTTCGGCGGGTTCGGGAGGGCTCTCAGGCACCATCACGTATACGGGCCCTTGCATCGCTGTCTGGCGTTTCATGTGCCCGATGGTGGATCGCCCTTGCGGACGTATCCGCCCCGTATCAGAGACAGTTGGGCGGTTCCGTGCGTACCGTCGAAACGGCCCAAACGTCTTAGGGGGAAGTCTTGAACGCAGCCTTACGATCAGCTATGGCGGATGCTGGCCTCTCGCCCCGGAAGCTAGCGGCCCGGGTAGGGGTGACCAGCAAGACCGTAGAGCGGTGGTTGGCTGACGCCGGACTGGTGCCGCACGCAACCAATCGTGAGGACGCCTGCCGAGCGTTGGGAGTTGATGAAGAGATGTTGTGGCCCCGAGCAGTGAAGGACCGCATCAAGACCGGCAACGACCGTGAGCTGGTCCACTCGTATCCGTACCGGTCCGCCTGCCCCTCCACCGTGTGGTCTGAGCTTGTCGAGAACAGCAACGAGGAACTGTTCCTCGCCGGATACACGAACTACTTCTTCTGGAGCCAGGTGCCTCGGTTCGCCGAGACCATACGCCGGAAGGCTGAGTCCGGCTGTCGGGTCAGGATTCTTCTCGGTGATCCTGCCGGAGAGGTCACCACGCAGCGAGAAGCGATCGAAGATGTCGCCCTCAGCGTGTCCACCCGGATTCGGATCACTCTCGAACACTTGGGCCGACTGGGCGACCTTCCCGGGCTGGAGACGCGATACAGCAGCGCTGAGGACGCGGTGAACCACGTCTCACTGTCGGTGTTCCGGTTCGACAGCGACGCGCTGGTGACCCCGCACCTGGCACGGCTCGTGGGCCACGATTCACCACTACTGCATCTGCGCCGCCAGGGGGGCGGGGGCATGTTCGACCGGTTCGCGGAGCACTCCGAGGAGCTGTGGAGCCGTGCGGTACCGGTGGGCTGAGCCAGGGAGCTTCGCGGGAACAGCGGCCACAATGGACGGGTGAAGCACCCCGTAGACCTCGCCACTGCCCTCCGGCCCCGTCCTCCCTCCCCCCTCCAGGAGATCGAGGATGAGCGGTTCGCCCGCCGGGGCGTGCGCCTGCTGCTGAAGCGGGATGACCTCATTCACACCACGTTGCCTTGGGATACGGCTGCGCTTGGACCAGTGGAGCTGTACCCTCCGGGCAACAAGTGGCGCAAGCTGGCGCCGAATCTGCGGGCCGCGGCCGCGGCGGGTGAGCGGGCGCTGCTGACCTTCGGCGGTGCGTACTCCAACCATCTGCGGGCCACCGCAGCGGCCGGCCGGCTGCTCGGGTTCGCCACCATCGGCGTGGTCCGCGGCGACGAGCTGGCCGACGCACCGCGCAATCCGTCGCTGGCCCGCTGCGCCGCCGACGGGATGCGGCTGCACTTCATCGACCGGGCCCGCTACCGCCGGAGAGCCGATCCGGAGGTGCTCGCCGAGCTGCACGAACGCTTCGGCGCGTTCCGGCTCATACCGGAGGGCGGCAGCAACGCCCTTGCCGCACAGGGCTGTACGGAGCTCGGCCGCGAACTGCGCGGGACCGCGGACACGGTCGCGGTGGCCTGCGGCACGGGCGGCACCCTCGCCGGACTCGCCGCGGGCCTGGGGCCGGGGCAGCGCGCCCTGGGCTTCCCCGTGTTGAAGGGCGGCCGGCCGCACTTCCTCCAGGAGACGGTCGAGGAACTCCAGCGCGCGGCGTTCGGCGGACCGCGCGGCGACTGGCGGCTGGAGGAGCGCTTCCACTGCGGCGGATACGCCCGCCGCACCCCGGAACTCGACGCCTTCGCGACGGCCTTCGAGGACCGGCACGGCCTGCCGGTGGAGCGGATCTACGTCGCCAAGCTGCTCTACGGGCTGACGACCCTGGCCGAGGAGGGCGCCTTCGCCCCCGGCAGCACCGTGGCCGCCGTGATCACCGGCACCCCCTGAACCGGCCCCGGCCCGATCCCTCGACGACCCACCCTAGGAAGCCCCCTCCCGGTACGCCGTGGCCTCCTCCAGGTCCAGTCTGCGCAGCAGCGTCCGCAGCATCTCGTCGTCGATCCGTCCGTCGTCCCGCAGCCGGACGAACACCCGGCGTTCGGCCTCGATCATGTCCCGGGCCAGCCGCCGGTAGGTCTCGTCGGCGGACTCCCCGGTGACCTCGTTGGCCGCGCCGAGCCGCTCCCACACGGAGTTGCGGCGGCGCTCCAGGACATTGCGCAGCCGGTCGGCGAGGGGCCCCGGCAGGGCGTTGCGCGGGTCCTGAAGGCGCTCCTCCAGGCACTCCTCGGCGGCCCGCGAGGCCTCGTTCTGGGCCTGTGCCTCGGCGAGCGTCTCGGCCTGGGCGTCCGGGCCGGGCAGTTTCAGCGCACGGATCAGCGGCGGCAGCGTCAGCCCCTGGATGACGAGGGTGGCGATGACGGTGGTGAAGGTCAGGAAGAGCACGAGGTTGCGCGCCGGGAAGGCCGCCCCGCCGGGCACGGCGGCCGGGATGGAGAACGCGATGGCCAGCGACACCACCCCGCGCATCCCGGCCCAGCCGACGATGACCGGCGCGGTCCAGTTCGTGTCCGGCTCGCGGGCACGGATCCGGGCGGACAGGAGGCGCGGCAGATACGTCCCGGGAAAGACCCACACGAACCGCGACAGGACCACGACGGCGAACAGCACGGCCGCGTAGCCGAGGGCCTGCGCCCCGCTGAACTCCCCCAGTCCGCGCACCACGACCGGCAGCTGGAGCCCGATCAGCGCGAAGACCGCGGACTCCAGGATGAAGGAGACCATCTTCCAGACGGCGTCCTCCTGGAGCCGGGTCTCGAAGTCGACCTGCCAGGAGCGGTGCCCCAGATAGAGGCCGACCACGACGACGGCGAGCACCCCGGAGGCATGCAGCTGCTCGGCGGCCGCGTAGGCGACGAACGGGATGAGCAGCGAGAGGGTGTTCTCCAGCAGCGCCGACTCCCGCAGCCGGACGCGCAGCCAGTGCAGCGGCACCATCAGGAGGAGGCCGACGCCGATGCCGCCCACGGAGGCGATGGCGAACTGTTTGATTCCGTCGCCCCAGGAGGCGCCCGCCCCGAGGGCCACGGCCACCAGGACCTTGTACGCGGTGATCGCCGTGGCGTCGTTGAACAGCGATTCGCCCTGAAGGATCGTGGTGATCCGGTGCGGCAGCCCGAGCTTGCGGGCGATGGCGGTGGCCGCGACGGCGTCCGGCGGGGCGACGACGGCCCCCAGGACGAGCGCCGCGGTCAGCGGCAGCCCCGGGATGACGAGATAGGCCGCATAGCCGACCACGAACGTCGCGAACAGCACATAGCCCACCGACAGCAGCGCCACCGGCCGCAGATTGGCCCGCAACCCCAGATACGAGCTGTCCAGCGCCGCGGTGTGCAGCAGCGGGGGCAGCAGCAGCGGCAGCACGATGTGCGGATCGAGGGTGTAGTCGGGGATGCCGGGGATGTAGGAGGCCGCGAGCCCCGCGGCGACCAGGAGCAGCGGCGCGGGGACCGGCGTACGGCGCGCCAGCCCGGCCACCGCCGCGCTCCCCGCGACCAGCAAAAACAGCGGCATGACAGCCATCGGCCCGTCCCGTCCCCGTACGCTTCACCGAGCATCCCGGCGATCTAACCTGGCCATCATGAGCGAGTGCACCCACGTTGCCGAATTGCCGCGCCCCGAACCGGCACCGCAGAGCGCCACCTGCCTGGAGTGCCTGGCCGTCGGCAGCCACCCCGTACAACTGCGGCTGTGCCTGGCCTGCGGCCATGTCGGCTGCTGCGACTCCTCGCCGTTCCGGCACGCGACCAGGCACTTCGAGGAGACCGGCCATCCGGTGATGCGGACGTTCGAACCGGGTGACTCCTGGCGCTGGTGCTTCACCGACCAGAAACTGGTGTGAAGCGATCACCGGCGTCCGTTTAACCTTCACACATGATCCGCGAAGCGACACCCGGCGATGTCCCCGTCATCCTGGCCATGATCGGCGAGCTGGCCGCGTATGAGCGCGCCCCCGAGGCCGCGCAGGCCACCGAGGCACAGCTGAAGGAGGCCCTCTTCGGCCCGCAGCCGGCCGCCTTCGCACTGATCGCGGAGGACGGCGACGCCCCGGTGGGCTTTGCCCTGTGGTTCCGGAACTTCTCGACGTGGACGGGCACGCACGGTGTCTATCTGGAGGACCTGTACGTCCGCCCCGAAGCGCGCGGCGGCGGACACGGCAAGGCCCTCCTTGCGGCCCTCGCGGAGATCTGTGTGGCCCGCGGCTATGAGCGTTTCGAGTGGTCAGTCCTGGATTGGAATGAACCGTCCATCGGTTTTTACCGGTCGATCGGTGCACAGCCCATGGACGAATGGACGGTCTTCCGGCTCACTGGAAAGGCACTGCACCACCTTGCGGACGCTTCACGCGCCAACGGAGCGTAATCGGTATCGATTTGACGGTGCACACCTCTAGCCACTGTCCGTACCCGTGGCTTTACAATCAGTGACAGTAGGAGTGCCGGGCGACCCGGGGCCGGATCACCGGACGGCAGTGGTGCTCCTTCCGGGCGACACCGGCCCACAGATCGCGATAGCGTCACAGCCGAACCATGTGTCGCGCCGAATCGTTCTCCTTTCGTCCGAGGGGAGAAAAGTCCGGCGCGAATATCCCGAACAACGCGAATATCGCGCATTCCAGCTCAACCAGCTTGTGCCACCTTGGAGGTGAGGGTGTCCCAGATCGCAGGCGAGCCCGGGACTCAGGACTTCGTGGAAGTCCGTCTGCCCGCTGCGGGTGCCTACCTGTCCGTGCTGCGTACGGCCACGGCCGGCCTCGCAGCCCGCTTGGACTTCACCCTCGACGAGATCGAGGATCTGCGTATCGCGGTCGACGAGGCCTGCGCGATCCTCCTGCAACAGGCCGTCCCCGGCAGTGTGCTGAGCTGCGTCTTCCGCCTCATCGATGACGCACTTCAGGTCACCGTGTCGGCCCCGACGACCGACGGCCGCGCCCCGGAGCGCGACACCTTCGCCTGGACGGTGCTCTCCGCACTCGCCGGCAAGGTCGATTCCACCGTCTCCGAGGACCAAACGGTCACCATCAGTCTGTACAAGGAGCGCGGCGCCGGTCCCGGACCGTCATGACCGAACAGGGGGCCCCGTGAAAGATCTCGAACGCGGCGGGAGGATGGCGACCGGTGCGACCATCCCCGAGCAGCAGGCCCGGCCGCATCCGGTGGGCGTAGACGACCACGGCGGCCGGTTGGACGCGGCGGAGCAGGCAGAGCGGGCGGACCACATGGAGCAGAGCGAGCAGCCGGGGCAGCAGGCGCAGCAGCACGATGCGCCGGCCCCCGACGACAAGCAGCAGGAGCAGCAGCATTCCCAGGAGCCGCAGGACCGCAGCGGCGCCCGGGCGATGTTCTATGAGCTGCGCAAGCTGCCCGACGGCTCCCCGGAGCGTGCGGAGCTGCGCAACACCCTCGTTCGTATGCACCTCCCGCTCGTCGAGCATCTGGCCCGGCGGTTCCGTAACCGCGGCGAGCCGCTGGACGATCTGACCCAGGTCGCCACCATCGGTCTGATCAAGTCCGTCGACCGCTTCGACCCGGAGCGCGGCGTGGAGTTCTCCACGTACGCCACCCCCACCGTCGTCGGCGAGATCAAGCGGCACTTCCGCGACAAGGGCTGGGCGGTCCGCGTCCCGCGTCGCCTCCAGGAGCTGCGGCTGTCGCTGACCACCGCGACCGCCGAGCTGTCCCAGCGGCACGGCCGGGCGCCCACGGTCCATGAGCTGGCCGAGCATCTGGCGATCTCCGAGGAGGAGGTCCTGGAGGGCCTGGAGTCCGCCAACGCCTACAGCACTCTCTCCCTGGACGTCCCGGACACGGACGACGAGTCCCCGGCGGTCGCCGACACCCTCGGTGCCGAGGACGAGGCGCTGGAGGGCGTGGAGTATCGCGAGTCCCTCAAACCGCTGCTGGAAGATCTCCCGCCGCGGGAGAAGAAGATCCTGCTGCTGCGCTTCTTCGGCAACATGACCCAGTCGCAGATCGCCCAGGAGGTCGGCATCTCCCAGATGCACGTCTCCCGCCTCCTGGCCCGCACCCTGGCCCAGCTCCGCGACAAGCTCCTCGTCGAGGAGTGAACGGCGCACACATGCGGTGGGCGGGGCCTTCGAAGGCCCCGCCCACCGTGCGTTCCAGGGGTCTGCCGGGCCTGAGCCCGGAGCGAGCGCCCCGCACTCCCCTCAGGGCGTCTCGCGCGGCCCGATACCCAGCGCCTCGGTGGCCGTCGGGTTGACCAGCAGCACGAGCACGACCAGCGCGGCCACGGCCAGTCCGATGCCGGCCGCGATGAGCGCACCGCCGCCGTTGACCAGCGTCCAGGCCACCGGCAGCGCCACGATCTGGGTGATCAGCGAGGGGCCCCGGCTCCAGCGGCGGCGCAGCCACAGCCCCCGGGCGGCCACCAGCGGCAGCACGGCGAGCGCCAGGACGGTGAGCCCGCCCATCTCCGCCTGCTGCGCACTGTCCGGCGAACCGGCGAGCCCCATGATCAGCATGTAACCGCCGAGCGCGGCCAGGGCGAGCCCCTCGACCGCGGTGAGCGCCGCCGCGGCGCTCAGCCGGGCAGGTCGCGGGCCGGTCGGCGCGGTGGACGCGGCCGCGGCGGGGGCGGAGGCGGCTCGGGACGCGGACTGCTTCTGCTGACTGCTCACCCCAGCAGGGTAGCGCCGGCCGTCGTGGCCTCCGGGGATGCCCCGGAGCCGGACGGGGGCGTGAGGCGGTACCCGCAGGTAGGTACGCTGCTGCATATGCGCGCACTTCTCGTGGTCAATCCCGCAGCAACCACCACCAGTGCCCGCACCCGTGAGGTGTTGACCCACGCACTCGCCAGCGACCTCAAGCTGGAGGTCGCACAGACGCAGTACCGCGGGCACGCCCGTGACCTCGCCCAGCAGGCCACCGAGGGCGGCGAGACCGACCTGGTCGTGGCACTCGGCGGCGACGGCACGGTCAACGAGGTCGTCAACGGTCTGCTGGCCAACGGCCCCGACCCCGACTCGCACCCCCGTCTCGCGGTCGTCCCCGGCGGCTCCACCAATGTCTTCGCCCGCGCGCTCGGGCTCCCCAATGACGTCGTGGAGGCCACCGGCGCCCTGCTGGACGCGCTGCGCGACGGCAGCGAGCGGACGATCGGCCTCGGACTGGCCGCGGGCACCCCGGGCAGCGAGGACGAGGGCGTACCGGAGCGCTGGTTCACCTTCTGCGCGGGCTTCGGTTTCGACGCCGGCGTCGTGGGCCGGGTCGAGCAGCAGCGTGAACGCGGCAAGCGTTCGACCCACGCCCTGTACGTGCGACAGGTCGTACGGCAGTTCCTGGGCGAGGCGAACCGCCGGCGGGGGGTCCTCACCCTCGAACGCCCGGGCGGGAAGGAGGGCGCCACGGAGACCGTCGAGAACCTGGCGCTGGCCATAATCTGCAACACCGCCCCGTGGTCCTACCTGGGCAACCGGCCGATCTATCCGTCCCCGGACGCCTCGTTCGACACGGCCCTGGATCTGTTCGCACTGAGCAAGCTCTCACCGTCCGCGGTGGCCCGTTATGCGACCCAGCTGCTGACGTCAACACCGCAGCGCGGGCCCCACGGCAAACACGCCCTCTCACTTCACGACCTCACGAACTTCACCTTGCATTCGCAGGTCCCCCTGCCCTTCCAGATGGACGGTGACCACCTGGGACTGCGTACGAGTGTGACGTTCACAGGCGTACGCCGTGCACTGCGTGTGATTGTGTGAGCAGTAGGGCCCAAAGTCCTTTCACTCGAACGTTTAGACTGGTTTCCACCCCCTGGAATGACGGCTGTGAGCTAGGCGACACCAAGGATTCAAAAAAAAGTTTCCGGAAGGGGTTGTATCCGTCGCCGAGGTTTGCGAGTCTCTTCATGGCGATCGGGACGGCCGCTTTACCGGCCCCCTTGAGAGCCCGAATCCTCCTCCTCATTCCACAGGACCGCGCCAGTTCACGACTGGATTTCGGCCCTTCCCTTGTGGAGGGATTCGTGAAAGCGTTCACATTCACAAGCAACGATCCCGTCATACGAGGAGATGGAGCAGCCATGGACTGGCGTCACCGCGCCGTTTGCCGCGAGGAAGACCCCGAGCTCTTCTTCCCCATCGGCAACACCGGTCCTGCGCTGCTGCAGATCGAGGAAGCCAAGGCCGTCTGCCGCCGCTGCCCCGTCATGGAGCAGTGCCTGCAGTGGGCGCTCGAGTCCGGCCAGGACTCCGGCGTCTGGGGTGGTCTGAGCGAGGACGAGCGCCGCGCGATGAAGCGCCGTGCAGCTCGCAACCGGGCGCGCAACGCCAGCGCCTGACCCAGCAGCCCCGTGGCCCCCGAGCCGCAGCGCGCAGTACACCCGATGCATTCCCGGCGCTGACACGCCCGGTCGTTATCGCATCGACACAGCTTTGAGCCCCGGACCGCATGGTCCGGGGCTTCCTGCTGTTCAGGGCCGGGGCGGGCGCGGCCGCCCGTCGCCGGCCCCGGCTCTCAGTGCTGCTTCTCGGCGCGCACCGGGACGTCGAGGATGACCTGCGTACCACGCTCGGGCGCCCGCACCATGTCGAACTTTCCGCCCAACTCCCCCTCCACCAGGGTCCGTACGATCTGGAGCCCCAGGTTTCCGGCGCGATGCGGATCGAAACCCTCGGGCAGCCCGCGGCCGTTGTCCTGGACGGTGACCAGCAGCCGCGGCTCGGTACGGCTGCCGCCGCGCACCGCGCCGACCTCGACCACGCCCCGCTCCACCTGGTCGAAGGCGTGCTCCAGGGCGTTCTGCAGCACCTCGGTGAGCACCATCGACAGCGGGGTGGCCACCTCGGCGTCCAGGATGCCGAAGCGTCCGGTGCGGCGGGTGGTCACCTTGCCCGGGGAGATCTCCGCGACCATGGCCAGCACCCGGTCCGCGATCTCGTCGAACTCGACCCGTTCGTCGAGGGTCTGGGACAGCGTCTCGTGCACGATCGCGATCGAACCGACCCTGCGTACAGCCTCGTTGAGTGCCTCGCGGCCCTGTTCGGAATCCATCCGGCGGGACTGTAGGCGCAGCAGCGCGGCGACCGTCTGGAGATTGTTCTTCACCCGGTGGTGGATTTCCCGGATGGTGGCGTCCTTGGTGATCAGCTCCCGCTCGCGACGTCTCAGTTCGGTCACATCGCGCAGCAGGACCAGTGAACCGATGTGCGTCCCCTTGGGCTTGAGGGGAATGGCGCGCAATTGAATGACGCCTTCGTCACCTTCGACCTCGAATTCCCTGGGGGCCCAGCCGCTGGCGAGCTTGACCAGTGCCTCGTCCACCGGGCCCCGGGCGGGCGCCAGTTCTGCGGTGGTCTGGCCCAGGTGATGGCCCACGAGGTCGGCGGCGAGACCGAGCCGGTGGTAGGCGGAGAGGGCATTGGGGCTGGCGTACTGGACGATGCCTTCCGCGTCGAGCCGGATCAGTCCGTCGCCGGCACGCGGCGAGGCATCCATGTCGACCTGCTGGCCGGGGAAGGGAAACGTTCCGGCAGCGATCATCTGGGCGAGGTCGGAGGCGCTCTGGAGGTAGGTGAGCTCCAGCCGGCTGGGGGTGCGAACGGTCAGCAGATTGGTGTTGCGGGCGATCACCCCGAGCACCCGGCCCTCGCGGCGCACCGGGATGGACTCGACCCGTACCGGGACCTCCTCCCGCCACTCCGGGTCGCCCTCGCGCACGATGCGGCCCTCGTCCAGGGCCGAGTCCAGCATCGGGCGGCGGCCCCGGGGAACGAGATGGCCGACCATGTCGTCCTGGTAGGAGGTGGGACCCGTATTGGGCCGCATCTGGGCCACCGATACATAGCGCGTGCCGTCCAGGGTGGGCACCCACAGCACGAGATCGGCGAAGGAGAGGTCGGAGAGCAGCTGCCACTCCGAGACCAGCAGATGGAGCCACTCGAGGTCGGTGTCGCTCAGAGCGGTGTGCTGGCGTACGAGATCGTTCATGGAGGGCACGTCTTGGAGCCTACCGGCGTACGGTGTATGTGTTGTATCTGCACGGGCATGGACAAGTAAGAATGGTCTAGTCCAGAATTCAGCAAAGGCCTCCGCCCTCCCCGCACAGGAGAGCGGAACGAGGCCGAAGGCGCTCTCTGCCCTGACTGCGCCGAGGCCTCCGATCGACCGGTCCCAGGACGGGATGCACCCCTACCGCACACAGGGGCGCCGCTCGCCCACCAAGCGGGGTCGGCCGATGTCAGCTCCGGGCTGCGGTGCCGGACAGGTTGAGGGTCCTGTCCCGGCGCCGCGGCCCGCGGGTGCTTCCGGGGGTCTTCAGCGGACCTCGCCGCCCGCCTTCCGCGGCCACGCCTTGAGCGCCAGCTCGGCGATCGCCTCCAGCTCCGTCCGCTCCGCGCCGTCGCGCGCCTGCTGGGACATGCCCTGGATGACGGCGCCGGTGTAGGCGGCCAGCGCGGCGGCGTCCGTATCAGGGGGCAGCTCGCCGGAGGCGATGTCCGCACGGATGGCGCCGGCGATCTCCCGGACGTTCGAGAGCCTCATCTCCCGCAGGGAGTCGGCGACTTCGGCCGAGGCGGGCGAGATGTTCAGGGCGGCGCTGATGACCAGGCAGCCGCGGGGGCGGCCGGGCAGGGTGTATTCGGCCGCGGCCTCGCGCAGGGCCCGTTCGACGCCCCGGCGCGCGGTCGGTTCCTCGGCCACGGCTCGGGAGAGGAAGCCTCCGTAGAGCCGCCCGTACTCGGCCACGACCTCGCCGAACAGGGCACGCTTGTCGCCGAAGGCGGCGTAGAGGCTGGGGGCGCTGATGCCCATGGCGCGGGTGAGGTCGGAGATCGAGGTGGCCTCGTAGCCCCGCTCCCAGAAGGACCGGACCGCCTGCTCCAGGGCCGTCTCGCGGTCGAAGGACCGGGGCCGCCCGCGCTGCTTCGTCTCCTTGGTCGCCATGGAAAGAATTTTATAGCGGTCGGTACGGAACGCGTGCTACGGTTTTTCTGTAACGAGCGATATAGAAAGCGCTCGATGCGGGGGCGCGTGCGTCGGTGCACGTCGGCGCGCATCCGCATACGTCCGGGGACATCCGCACAGGGATCGGGGAGGGGCACTGCATGAGTGCACTCAGCGGCAAGACGGCACTGGTGACCGGCGGCAGCAGGGGGATCGGCCGGGCCGTCTCGGAACGGCTCGCCAGGGAGGGTGCGCGGGTCGGCGTGCATTACGGCCGGGACGCGACCGCGGCCAAGGAGACGGTCTCGGCGATCGAGGCCACCGGGGGTCAGGCCTTCGCGCTCCAGGCCGAGCTGGGGGTGCCGGGGGATGCCGAAGCGCTGTGGGCCGCGTTCGACGCGCAGGCCGAGGGGCTGGACATCCTGGTCAACAACGCCGGGATCAACAAGGCCGTCGACGGCACCCTGAAGCGGATCGACGCGGTGACGGCGGAGGACTTCGATGCCCTCTTCGCGGTCAACACCAAGGCGCCGTTCTTCATCACCCAGCAGGCACTGCCCCGGCTGCGGGACGGCGGGCGGATCATCAACATCTCGACCGGTCTGACGCGGGGCGCGGCCAAGCCCGAGCTGATCGCGTACGCCATGACCAAGGGCGCGATCGACGTCTTCACCTCGACGCTCGCCAAGGACCTGGGCCCGCGCGGGATCACGGTCAACGCGGTGGCGCCCGGCCCGGTGAACACCGACATGAATGCCGGATGGCTGCGCGGCGAGGCCAATGCCGCGGCGCGGCAGCAGGTCAGCGGGATATCCCCGCTGGGCCGGGTCGCGGACGCCACCGACATCGGCGACATCGTGGCCTTCCTCGCCTCGGACGACAGCCGCTGGGTGACGGGGCAGTGGATCGACGCGACGGGCGGGGCGCTGCTCTGACGGAGTGCCGTACGGCGGGACGGGCTGCCGGTGCGGGCCGCCGGCAGCCCGCACCACAGGCGTGCCGGACGCCCGGAAACTTGACCGGCCGTTCGGATGTGGCGACGGGTTCCGGGGGTCACCCTCTGCTAGATTGGTCTATACCACATGGATCATTCTCCAGAACGGCAGGCCAAGCGTGGAAGTTGTCATCGTTCCGGATGCCGTGGCGGGCGGCGAGCTGATCGCGGAGGCCATCGCCACCCTGGTGCGCCGTAAGCCCGACGCACTGCTCGGTGTGGCCACCGGCTCCACCCCCTTGCCCATCTACGAGGCGCTGGCGGCGAAGGTCCGGGCCGGCGACGTGGACGCCTCGCGGGCGCGCATCTGCCAGCTCGACGAGTACGTCGGACTGCCGGCCGGGCACCCCGAGTCCTACCGTTCGGTGGTCCTGCGCGAGGTGATCGAACCGCTCGGTCTCGCCGAGGAGTCCTTCATGGGCCCCGATGGTGCGGCCGAGGATGTGCAGGGCGCCTGCGAGGCGTACGACCATGCGCTGCGCGAGGCGGGCGGGGTGGACCTCCAGCTGCTCGGTATCGGCACGGACGGGCACATCGGCTTCAACGAGCCCTGCTCATCGCTTGCTTCGCGTACCCGCATCAAGACGCTGACCCGGCAGACCCGGGAGGACAACGCCCGGTTCTTCGACAGCCTCGACGAGGTGCCGCACCACGTCATCACCCAAGGCATCGGCACCATCCTGGAGGCCCGCCATCTGGTGCTGCTCGCCACCGGCGAGGGCAAGGCCGACGCGGTGGCCCATGCCGTGGAGGGCCCGGTCGCCGCGCTGGTCCCGGCCTCGGCGCTTCAGCTCCACCCGCATGTGACGGTCGTCGTGGACGAGGCCGCGGCCGCCAAGCTGAAGCTCGCGGACTACTTCCGCGCCACGTATGCGGCGAAGCCGGAGTGGCAGGGCCTGTAGGCGCTGCCGGGGGGCCAGGGGCAGGGGACCGCAACCGTGCCCCCGGGGGCTCGACGGTCTCCGCGGCGCCCTCGGTCCGCCCGGACGGGAGCCGGTGCGCCTGATCAGTCGTCGGGCGACGGCCTCCGGCCCGTGAGGGCCTCGGCCGCGGCCTGGGCGCAGACTCGGGCCGCGCCGTGGGTGGCGAGGTGGAGGGCGCCTTGGGGTGGGGCCTGGGGGACGCCCATTTCGACGACGGCGGTGTCGGGGCGGGCGGCGAGGAGGGCGTCGAGCGCGTCGGCCATCCAGGGGTGGCGGTGCACATCGCGGACCACGGCGACGAGGCGGCGGCCGGCGGCCGCCGTGAGCAGGCCGTCGACCAAGGCGGCGGTACCGGCCGCGGCGGCGGCTTCGGCGGTGCAGGTGGCGGTCTGGGTGCCGGGGAGCAGGCTGGCCAGTTCGACGGCGACGCCCCAGGGGGTCTCGTCACCCACGGCGATGTTGGCGAGGGGGGTGAAGGCGGCGACGTGGACGGGCTCGGCCAGGGGCCGGTACGGGCCGGTGGCGGTGACGCGCAGGGCGCGCCGGGCAGCGGTGAGGCCGATACCGGGGGCGGGCGCGGCCCCCTCCCCCGTGCCCGTGCGCCGGGCCCGGCCGGCCAGGGCGCGCACCCGTGCCGCGGCCTCGGCGAGCCGCTGTTCCGGCAGTTCGCCCTCGCGCACCGCCCGCACCAGGGCGTCCCGCAGCCGCAGCACGATGCCCTCGTCCGCCAGCCCGCCGCCCACACAGATGGCGTCGGCACCGGCCGCCAGGGCGAGCACGCTGCCGCGCTCGATGCCGTAGGTGGCGGAGATGGCCTGCATCTCCATCCCGTCGGTGACGATCAGCCCGTCGAAGCCGAGACCGCCCTCGGCTTCGGGAGCCCGCAGCAGACCGTGCAGCGCGGCCGGGCTGAGGGTGGCCGGGTGCTCGGCGTCCAGCGCGGGCAGCAGGATGTGGGCGCTCATCACGGCCCGGGTGCCGGCGGCGACGGCGGCGCGGAACGGCACCAGTTCGCGTTCCTGGAGGGTGGGCAGACCGGCGGCGATACGCGGCAGATCGTGGTGCGAGTCGACGGCGGTGTCGCCGTGGCCGGGGAAGTGCTTGGTGCACGCGGCGACGCCGGCGGACTGGAGGCCCTCGACGTAGGCGGCGGTGTGCCGGGCGACCAGCTGCGGATCGGCGCCGAAGGAGCGGACGCCGATGACCGGGTTGGCGGGGTTGGAGTTGACGTCGGCGGAAGGGGCCCAGTTGAGGTTGATACCGCAGTCGGCCAGCCGGCGGCCGAGTTCGCGGGCGACCGCGCGGGTCAGCTCGGTGTCGTCGACGGCGCCGAGCGCATGGTTGCCGGGGAAGGAGGAGCCGCCGCGCACTTCGAGGCGGGTGACATCGCCGCCCTCCTCGTCGATGGCGACGATCAGTTCCTCTCGTTCGGCGCGCAGCCGGCCGGTGAGGGCGGCGAGTTGGGCCGGGTCGGCGACATTGCGGCCGAAGAGGCCGACCGAGACCAGCCCCTCGCCGAGCCGCCGCAGCAGCCAGTCGGGCGCGGTGGTGCCGGTGAAGCCGGGCTGGAGGACGGCGAGGGCATCGCGGGTGAGGGTGTCGGCGGAGCGTACGGAGCGTACGAGAGGCGTCATGAGCTGCGTTATCCCTTCACTGCGCCGGAGGTGAGACCGCCGACCGCCTTGCGTTGCAGGAACAGGAAGAGGACCAGGATCGGGACGGCGAAGATCGAGGCGGCGGCCATGGTGGCACCCCAGTCGTCCCCGAACTGGGTCTGGAACTGCGAGAGCCACAACGGCAGGGTGCCCATGGCCGGTTCCTTGTTGAGAACCAGCACCAGCGGGAATTCGTTCCAGGCGGTGATGAATCCGAAGAGCGAGGTGGCCATCAGGCCGGGCGCCAGCAGCGGGAAGACCACCTTGAGGAACGCCTGGCGGCGCGAGCAGCCGTCCACCATCGCGGACTCCTCCAGCTCCTTGGGCACCGCGGCGACATAGCCCCGGAGCGTCAGCAGGGTGAAGGGCAGCACCATCAGCAGGTAGAAGCAGGTGAGCGGCAGCAGGTTGTTGAGCAGGTCGGCGTCCCGGACGATCAGGTAGATGGAGATCACCATGACCTCCCAGGGAGCCATCTGGGCGACCATGAACGTCAACAGGATGCCCTTGCGGCCCCGGAAGCGCATCCGGGTCAGGGCGAACGCCCCGCAGAGGGCGATCACCAGCGACAGGCCGACGGCCAGGACGGTCACCAGGACCGAATTGCCCGCCAGGATCCAGAAGTCCGGGGCGTGCACGGCCGTCGCGAAGTGTTCGAGGGTGCCGTGGAGGGGGAACCACACGGGGTCCTCGGTGATGATGTCCCGGGTCGGCTTGAAGGCCGTGTTGAACATCCAGTAGACCGGGAAGAGGAAGCCGAGGGCGAGCACGGCCGCCGTGGCGTTCGGCCAGACCCGGCCGGCGAGAGAGTGCTTCACTGCTCGTTCTCCTCCTGCTGTTCCTGGGTGACCGTCAGCCGCAGGTAGTGCGCGGTCACGGCCAGCAGCACCACGATCGTCAGCAGGGAGATCGCGGCGCCCATGCCGAAGTGGAGGTTGCCGACGCCCTCGGTGAAGGCGTAGATCGGCAGTGTCTCGGTGAGCCGGTCGGGGCCGCCCTCGTTGATGGCGAAGATCTGCGGGAACGCCTTGAAGACCCAGATGACCTCCAGAAACGTCGTCGCGAGGAAGAACGGCTTGAGGAAGGGGAAGGTGACGGAGGTGAAGACCTTCCAGGTGCCGGCGCCGTCCATCCGGGCCGCTTCGTACAGCTCCCTGGGGATCGTCGTGGTGGCCGCGTAGAGGTTGAGGGCCACGAAGGGCAGCGACTGCCAGACGATCAGTACGGTGATGACGAAGAACGTCGACAGCTGGCTGCCGACCCAGTCGTAGTGGGCCATGCCGTGTTGGCCGAGCTTGTCGAGCAGCCAGTTGACGACGCCGTAGCGGGAGTCGAAGAGCCACTGGAAGACGGTGGTGGCGGCGATCACCGGCATCGCCCAGGCCAGCACCAGCGCGCCGGAGAGCACGAGGCGCATCGTGGTGCCGAGCCGCGCCAGCAGCAGGCCGATCAGCACCCCGAGGGCCATGATCAGGACGACATTGACCGCGGTGAAGACGAGGGTGCGGAGGGTGACCCGCCAGAACTGCTCGCTGCCCAGGATCTCCTGGTAGTTGCCGATTCCGCGCCAGTCGGTGAGGTGCTGGATCAGCTCCTTCATATTGAGGTTCTGGAAGGAGAGCAGCAGGTTGCGGACCATCGGCCAGCCCAGGAAGACCGCGGTCGCGAGCAGGGCCGGCAGCAGCAGGAGGTAGGGGGCGCCGCGCGCGGGCCGCCGGCTGCCTCCGCCGCGCCGGGTGGGCGGTGCGCCGCCCTTGCCGGTCCGCGGCGCGGTCCGGTCCACCGCGCCGTCGAGCTGCACTGCCATGGGCCCTGCTCCCCCTCGTATCCCGCGTATCCCGTCAGAACTCGGTGCGTTCGCGGCGCCCGGGTGCCGGCCGGGGGCGGCCGGCCGGCACCCGCCGCCCTGGTGGGCGCGCCCCCGGGCGTCCGTTACTGCTTGGCGAGCCGTGCGTTGATCTCGGGCTCGATGTCCTTGGCGGCATCGGCCGGGGACTTACCGCCCAGAACGGCCGTCATATAGCTCTTGATCGGGTTGGGAATGTTCTCCACCGCGGCCCACTGGGGAATCAGCGGTGTGGTGCCCCCGGACTTCTCCGCCGCGGGCGCGGCGGCCGCCACGGCCGGATTCTCCTGTGCGGCATCGGCCAGGTCAGGGGACTTCGGGGCCCAGCCGGATTCCTTCACCATCTGCCGGTCGTTCTGCTTCGAGAGGGCGACCTTCAGGAATTCCTTGGCGAGTTCCTGGTTCTTGCCCATTCCGGCGACGGCGAAGTTGGAGCCGCCGAGGAAAACGCCCTCCGGCTTGTCCTCGGTCTCGCCGGGGATGGTGAAGAAGCCGATGTCCTTCTTCATCTTCGGATTGGCCTTGAGGGCGGTGGCGGCCTCGTAGCCCATGGCGATGAGGGCGCCGGTACGCCCCTTGGCGAAGACCTCGGCCTGCTGCGGGGTCGCCTCGTCCTTGTTCTTGGGGGCGGTGCTGAAGGCCTGGTACTGCTTGTAGATGTCCATGGCCTTGGCGACCTTGGGGTCGCCGAGATTGGAGACCCACTTGCCGCCCTGCCGCTTCACCAGGTCGGCGCCGGTGCCGAGGGTCAGACCATCGAAGAAGTACCAGTTCTGGCCGGGGAGATACAGCGGCTCGGCGTCGGTCTTCTTCTTGATGGTGGCAAAGGCCTTGAAGAGCTCGCTGCGGGTCCGGGGAGTTCCCTTGAGCCCGGCCTCGGCCCAGATCTTCTTGTTGTACATCACCACCCGGTTTCCGGCGAACCACGGGAGCGCGTACTGCTTTCCGTCCACGAGCGACGCCTTGTTGAAGGCGTCATTCCAGTCGGCGCCGATCTCCTTCTTCAGATCGCCGACTTCGGCCAGGGCACCGGCCTTGGCATAGGCGGCGGTCTGGGTGTTGCCGATTTCGACGACGTCCGGCGGGGTGTCCTCGGAAAGGGCAGTGCTCAGCTTCTGCTGAATGCCGTTCCACTGCTGGACCTTGAACTCGACGGTGGCGCCGGTCTTCTTCTTGAACTGCGCGGATACCTGCTCGGTCCACTGCGCCGGATTCGAACCATTCATCACCCAGACGGTCAGCTTCTGGCCCTTGAAGCCGTCCGCACCCGTCTTCGTGCCGCCGCCGGACCCACAGGCAGTGACACCCACCAGCATTCCCGCGACCGCCGTCGCCGCCATGAGTCCACGCTTCATTGCGCTCTCCCCCCAAAGGCCGGGTGTGTGGTCTTTAATGGTTTAGACCAGTGCCCGCAGCTTGGCCTAGACCTTTAGGGGTGTCAAGGGTGTATAAGAGTCGCTGTCAGGTCCGTTACCGGACCGACATCCGGCGGGCCGGGGCCTGTAAGGGAGCGCGGGAAACCCACCCGTGCCACGATGTGAGCCGCTACGTACGGAGGCGCCGGTGACGGCAGCACGACAGGAGTCGGAGAGGCGGGTCATGGACACGGACGGGGGCAGCAGTACCGAGAGCGGCGGCACGCGGACCGCACGGGTGCCCAAGTACTACCGGCTCAAGCGGCACTTGCTGGAAATCACCGAGACCCTGCCGCCCGGCACCCCGGTCCCGCCCGAACGGACCCTCGCCGCGGAGTTCGACACCTCGCGCACGACGGTGCGTCAGGCCCTCCAGGAGCTGGTCGTCGAGGGCCGGCTGGAGCGCATCCAGGGCAAGGGCACCTTTGTCGCCAAGCCCAAGGTTTCCCAGGCCCTGCAACTGACCTCCTATACGGAGGACATGCGGGCCCAGGGCCTGGAGCCGACCTCCCAGCTGCTGGACATCGGCTATGTCACGGCGGACGACCGGCTCGCCGGACTGCTGGACATCGCCACCGGCGGCCGGGTGCTGCGCATCGAACGGCTGCGGCTGGCCAGCGGTGAGCCGATGGCCATCGAGACCACCCATCTGTCGGCGAAGCGCTTCCCCGCGCTGCGCCGGAACCTCGTCAAGTACACCTCCCTCTACACCGCGCTGGCCGAGGTGTACGACGTCCGGCTGGCGGAGGCCGAGGAGACCATCGAGACCTCCCTCGCCACCCCGCGCGAGGCCGGTCTGCTGGGCACGGATGTCGGACTGCCGATGCTGATGCTCTCCCGGCACTCGCTCGATGCGCAGGGGCAGCCGGTGGAGTGGGTGCGCTCGGTCTACCGCGGCGACCGCTACAAGTTCGTCGCCCGGCTGCGGCGCCCCACGGACTGACCCACGACCCGCGCCGGGCGGAGCGCGTTCCGCCCGGCCTTCCCGCTGCCCTGCCACGCCCGGAAGGGCAGCGGCGCAGGTCGCGGCCGGGTGGATTCTTGATACCGATATGCGGACAGCTAGTGACGCGTACCACTGCCCTGCCATAGATTTCCAGCCGATCGCACAGGAGACAGCCAGGGGACGGAGCCACGGTCATGACCCAGTCAGCCGCATCACCGGTTCGCAGACAGGTCGTCACGCCCACGCGTGTGGTGGCCGGGCTCTGCCTGATCGCTCCGTTCGTGGCGATGCTGTGGGTGAGCTCGTACGCCAAAATCGAGCCGACCCTCATCGGGATCCCGTTCTTCTACTGGTACCAGATGCTGTGGGTGCTGATCTCGACCGCGCTCACCATGCTCGCCTACAAGCTCGTGCAGCGTGAGCAGCGCGCCCGCAAGGGCGGTGCGGACCAGTGACTCCCACGAGCGCGCTCGCCGCTTCCCAGACCCAGGGCGTCAACGGCGTCGCCCTGGCCGTCTTCATCTTCTTCTTCCTGGCCGTGACGGTCATGGGCTTCCTGGCCGCCCGCTGGCGCAAGGCCGAGCAGTCCGCCAACCTCGACGAATGGGGGCTGGGCGGCCGCAGTTTCGGCACCTGGGTGACGTGGTTCCTGCTGGGCGGGGACCTCTACACCGCCTACACGTTCGTGGCCGTCCCGGCGGCGATCTACGCGGCGGGCGCGGCCGGATTCTTCGCCGTGCCGTACACGATCCTGGTCTACCCCCTCATCTTCACGTTCCTCCCCCGCCTGTGGTCGGTCTCGCACAAGCACGGCTACGTCACCACCTCCGACTTCGTCCGCGGCCGCTTCGGCTCCAAGGCCCTGTCGCTGGCCGTGGCGCTCACCGGCATCCTGGCCACGATGCCGTACATCGCCCTCCAACTGGTCGGCATCCAGGCCGTCCTGGACGTGATGGGCATCGGCGGCGGGGAGAACACCAACTGGTTCGTCAAGGACCTGCCGCTGCTGATCGCGTTCGCCGTGCTGGCCGCGTACACCTACTCCTCGGGGCTGCGGGCGCCGGCGCTGATCGCGTTCGTCAAGGACGGGCTGATCTACCTCGTCATCGTGGTGGCGATCATCTACATCCCGATCAAGCTGGGCGGCTTCGACTCGATCTTCGACTCGGCCGGCAAGGCGCTGGCCCAGCCCGGTGCCGTCCCCGGCAAGCCGCGCGGTGAGCTGGTCAGCGGCCCCAACGCCCAGTGGGCGTACGCCACCCTGGCGCTCGGCTCGGCGCTGGCGCTCTTCATGTATCCGCACTCGATCACCGCGACGCTGTCCTCGCGCAGCCGCAATGTGATCCGCCGCAACACCACCATCCTGCCGCTGTACTCCCTCATGCTGGGTCTGCTGGCGCTGCTCGGCTTCATGGCGATCAAGGCCGGCACGGACATCCAGGGCAACCCGCAGCTGGCCATCCCGCAGCTCTTCGAGGACATGTTCCCGAGCTGGTTCTCCGGCGTGGCGTTCGCCGCGATCGGTATCGGCGCGCTGGTGCCCGCGGCCATCATGTCGATCGCCGCGGCCAACCTCTTCACCCGCAACGTCTACAAGGACTTCCTCAAGCCGGACGCCACGCCCGAGCAGGAACACAAGGTCGCCAAGCTGGTCTCGCTGCTGGTGAAGGTCGGCGCGCTGGTCTTCGTCCTCACCATGGACAAGACCGTCGCGATCAACTTCCAGCTGCTGGGCGGCATCTGGATCCTCCAGACCATGCCGTCCCTGGTCGGCGGCCTCTTCACCCGCTGGTTCCACCGCTGGGCGCTGCTGGCCGGCTGGGCGGTCGGCATGCTCTACGGCACGCTCGCGGCCTACGGCGTCGCCAGCCCGACCCAGAAGCACTTCGGCGGCTCCAGCAAGGAGATCCCCGGTATCGGTGAGATCGGCTACATCGGTCTGACCGCCTTCGTCCTGAACGTCGTGGTCACCGTCGTCCTGACCTTCGCCCTCAAGGCCGCCAAGGCCCCCGAGGGCATCGACGAGACCAGCCCCGCCGACTACACGGCGGACGCCGGTGACACGGGCGTCGCCGCCGAACTGCCCCCCGCCACGGCGGAGGCACCGGCCGGGCACTGAGCCAAGCCCGCCACCGGGCCGTCGCATCCCTCCCGGGGACGCGGCGGCCCGTTGCTGTGCGGGCGGGTCAGTTCACCCAGTCCTTCAGCTGCTCGGTTTCGAGCGTGATGCCGACGGGGTCGGGGAGGTGCAGCGTTTTGCCGAACGGCACGGTGTGGACGGTCTCGTAGCGGCCGTCATCGGGTTCGCTGTGGACGACCATCCGGCACTCCTGGCGGTCGATCAACAGATAGAGCGGGATACCGGTCTTCGCGTACGCGAGGGGCTTCTCCACGCGGTCGCGCTGGTCGGTGTCCGAGTCGTGCGAGGTGACTTCGACGACCATGAGCACCGGGTCGGGGTCTGCCCATTCCCCCTGGCCCACAAAGGCGTCGCACGGCACGAGGGAGGCGTCCGGACGGAGGCGGCCCTTTCGGTAAGTCTCCGCCTTCAGGCCCTGGTTCGGATCGAGGAAGAGCTCCGGCCTGTGCTGCATGCAGATGCGAAGCAGCCACTGGATGATGCGTCCGTGATCCCCGTCCGGCGTCGCCTTGCTCTTGACCTTCCCGTCGATGAGTTCCAACCGCGCGCCTTCTTCCAGGCGGGCGAGTATCCGGGCGGCCTCTTCGAAATGCTCGGTCTCCATGATGTGCGGACGGTCGGCGAGCGCGGTCATGAGGCCTTCTCCTTCTTCCACGGGACGGAACAGGAACGCGCCTCCGACGATAGCCGAGGCCACTGACAGACACTGTGTGATCACTCACGACACACTAGATGTGGGGGTGCACTTGAGGGGCCACCCCCACATGTATGCTCGTCCTCGCTGTCGCCGCAGGGGAATCCGGTGGGAATCCGGAACTGTCCCGCAACGGTGTAGGAGCGCGCTCGGCCGGGCGGATACCGGCCCTGGGCGCGTGCCCGTGTAGTCCGAGGACCTGCCGACGGTACGTCCGCACCGCAAGGGGTGCGGTCGTCGATACGTCCGGGCCCCGAGGGTTGGGCCGGTGGACGCCGCGTGGTGTGCCCGCGCACCCCTGCCGTCACGGGGTGCCGCATGCTCGCGTGCGCCCGTCGCGCCCGCCCCTCCCGGCCCCGCCGAGTGAGGGAGAGCATCGCGTGACCATCGCGCCAACGGAGCCCGCGTCAGACGCCGAGGCCGTGCCGCCCGTGGTGGCCACGCCTCCCGGTACCGCCGACGGCGGTCCGGGCGAGGACGGGCCGGGTGTCGCCCTGCTGCGCACCCTGACCCAGCTGACCGAGGACCTGACCGCGACCGACCCCGGCAAGGTGGCCGCCGCCGCCCTGCGCGGCCGGCACGCCGGCTCCGACGAGGCCGAACTGCGGTCGCTGGCCACCGATGCCGCGGCCGGTCTGATCGGTGACGAGCCGCAGTACTCCAAGCTCGCGGCGCGGCTGCTCACCCTCGCGATCTCGGAGGAGGCGGCCGGACAGGGGGCGGTCGCCTTCTCCGCCTCCGTCGAGGTCGGCCACCGCGAGGGGCTGATCGCCGACGAGACCGCGGAGTTCGTCCGGGCGCACGCCGCCCGGCTGGACGCGCTGGTCGACCGGGCGCTGGCCGACGGCGCCGACGACCGCTTCGGGTACTTCGGTCTGCGCACCCTGCACTCGCGCTACCTGCTGCGGCACCCCACCACCCGTCAGGTCATCGAGACCCCGCAGCACTTCCTGCTGCGGGTGGCCTGCGGCCTCGCCGAGGACCACAGCGAGCGTGCGCTGGACGACGTGGCGGAGCTCTACCGCCTCACCAGCTCGCTGTCCTACCTGCCCTCCTCCCCCACCCTGTTCAACTCCGGCACCCGCCACCCGCAGATGTCGTCCTGCTATCTGCTGGACTCCCCGCTGGACGAGCTGGACTCGATCTACGACCGCTACCACCAGGTCGCCCGGCTCTCCAAGCACGCCGGCGGCATCGGCCTCTCGTACTCCCGCATCCGCGCCCGCGGTTCGCTGATCCGCGGCACCAACGGGCACTCCAACGGCATCGTGCCGTTCCTGCGCACCCTGGACGCCTCGGTCGCGGCCGTGAACCAGGGCGGCCGGCGCAAGGGCGCGGCCTGCGTCTATCTGGAGACCTGGCACGCGGACATCGAGGAGTTCCTGGAGCTGCGCGACAACACCGGTGAGGAGGCGCGCCGTACGCACAACCTGAACATCGCGCACTGGATCCCGGACGAGTTCATGCGCCGGGTGGAGGCGGACGCCGACTGGTCGCTGTTCTCGCCGTCGGACGCCCCGGAGCTGGTGGACCTGTGGGGCGACGAGTTCGACGCCGCCTACCGGAAGCTGGAGGCCGACGGCCGGGCGCTCAAGCAGATCCCGGCCCGGGTGCTGTACTCCCGCATGATGCGCACCCTGGCGCAGACCGGCAACGGCTGGATGACGTTCAAGGACGCCGCCAACCGCACCGCCAACCAGACCGCCGAGCCGGGCCAGGTCGTGCACTCGTCCAACCTGTGCACGGAGATCCTGGAGGTGACGAACGACGGGGAGACCGCGGTCTGCAACCTGGGGTCGGTCAACCTCGCCGCGCACCTGGGTGACCACGGTGAGATGGACTGGGAGCGGCTGGACGCGACCGTCCGCACGGCCGTCACCTTCCTCGACCGCGTGGTGGACATCAACTTCTACCCGACCGAGCAGGCCGGGACGTCCAACTCCCGCTGGCGCCCGGTGGGTCTGGGCCTGATGGGCCTCCAGGACGTCTTCTTCCGGTTGCGGCTGCCCTTCGACTCGCCCGAGGCGCAGGAGCTGTCGACCCGTATCTCCGAGCGGATCATGCTCGCCGCCTACGAGGCGTCCGCCGACCTCGCCGAGCGGCACGGGCCGCACCCGGCGTGGTCCGCGACCCGCACCGCCCGCGGCGTGTTGCACCCGGACCACTACCCGAACGCCGAGCCCCGCTGGGCGGACCGCTGGGCGGCGCTGCGCACCCGTATCGCCGCCACCGGGATGCGCAACTCGCTGCTGCTGGCCATCGCGCCGACCGCCACCATCGCCTCCATCGCGGGCGTGTACGAGTGCATCGAGCCGCAGGTCTCCAACCTCTTCAAGCGCGAGACGCTGTCCGGTGAGTTCCTCCAGGTCAACGCGTATCTGATCGAGGAGCTCAAGGCGCTGGGGCTGTGGGACGCGCGGACCCGGGACGCGCTGCGCGAGGCCAACGGCTCGGTGCAGGACGTCGAGTGGATCCCCGCGGAGATCCGGGCGCTGTACCGCACCGCCTGGGAGATCCCGCAGCGCGCGCTGATCGACATGGCCGCGGCCCGTACGCCGTACCTGGACCAGAGCCAGTCGCTGAACCTGTTCATGGCGTCCCCGACCATCGGCAAGCTCAGCTCGATGTACGCCTACGCCTGGAAGCGCGGCATCAAGACGACGTACTACCTGCGTTCGCGGCCGGCGACCCGGATCGCCCAGTCCGCCCGCGGTGGCGCCGCCGCGACCGCGCCCGTACCGCAGCAGGCCACCGACCCCGAGGCGGTCGCCTGCTCCCTGGAAAACCCCGAGTCCTGCGAGGCCTGCCAGTAATGACCACCGCACCGGAAACGAACGCCGCCGCGGCCCACACCGCCACCACCGGCACCAAGAACCTCCTGGACCCGGGCTTCGAGCTGACGCTGCGCCCCATGCGGTACCCGGAGTTCTACGACCGCTACCGCGACGCGATCAAGAACACCTGGACCGTGGAGGAGGTCGACCTCCACTCCGACGTCGCCGACCTCGCCAAGCTCTCGCCGGGCGAGCAGCACATGATCGGCCGGCTGGTGGCGTTCTTCGCGACCGGTGACTCGATCGTCTCCAACAACCTGGTGCTGACGCTCTACAAGCACATCAACTCCCCCGAGGCGCGGCTGTACCTGAGCCGTCAACTCTTCGAGGAGGCCGTGCACGTCCAGTTCTACTTGACGCTGCTGGACACCTACCTCCCCGACCCGGACGACCGCGCCGCCGCCTTCGCGGCCGTGGAGAACATCCCGTCCATCCGGGAGAAGGCCCAGTTCTGCTTCAAGTGGATGGACTCGGTCGAGAAGATCGACCGGCTGGAGTCCAAGGCCGACCGGCGCCGCTTCCTGCTCAACCTCATCTGCTTCGCGGCCTGCATCGAGGGGCTGTTCTTCTACGGCGCCTTCGCGTACGTGTACTGGTTCCGCTCGCGGGGCCTGCTGCACGGGCTGGCCACCGGCACCAACTGGGTCTTCCGCGACGAGTCCATGCACATGGAGTTCGCGTTCTCGGTGGTGGACACCGTCCGCGAGGAGGAGCCCGACCTCTTCGACGACAAGCTGGAGCAGCAGGTCACCGACATGCTCAAGGAGGCCGTCGAGGCGGAGCTCCAGTTCGGCCGCGATCTGTGCGGTGAGGGCCTGCCGGGCATGAACACCGCGTCGATGCGCGAGTATCTCCAGTGCGTCGCGGACCAGCGGCTCCAGCGGCTCGGCTTCGCGCCCGTCTACGGCTCGGAGAACCCGTTCTCCTTCATGGAGCTTCAGAACGTCCAGGAACTGACCAACTTCTTCGAGCGCCGGGCCTCCGCCTACCAGGTCGCCGTCGAGGGGTCGGTCTCCTTCGACGACGACTTCTAGTCCGGTAGTCCGGCAATCCAGGCGAAGGGGCCTGCCCGCGGCGCGATGCCGTGGGCGGGCCCCTTTGCCTGCCTCCACTCACGTCCTTCCGGGAGGCGTTCACCCTTGGGCCCTAGGCTGGATCCGTCCCCTTCGAGAACAGGGCCGCGCGCACGACCGACGGGTAGGGCGCGTTCATCGCCTGATGGCCGAGAGCCAGCCCGGCGACGGCGCCGGTGATGCCGATCACCCAGCGCCAGATGCCCGTGAGGTCGAAGGTCAGCAGCGCGGCGCAGCCGATGAGCACCGCGGCGAGAAGCGGCACGGCCGGTGGCACGTAAAGCAGCCAGACGGAGTGCGGGTCCCACAGCCTCAGAGCGCGCGGCTCGCCGTTGCGCTCTGCGGCCTTTTCGACGGCGACACCTTCGGCGGCCATCATCTGCGCATCGTCGGCCTTGAGCATCCCGTGCATCACCCAGCCGTCGTCGGACACCAGCGCCGCCGGTGTGGCACCCCCGGAGAACCGCCCGCCGTCGGCGCCCTGGCGCGCGTCCCAGCACAGCCACAGATACTGCCCCGTCACGGAAGCGGGGACATGGTCCGCCAGGACAGTGGCCAGGAAATGCGCGGTGCGGGCTGACCCGGTGACAATTTTCAAGCAGGGCTGCTCGCTGTCACCCCGCCGCCAGAAATCAGGCCCCAGATATTTCCCGCGTACCGCCATATCGGCGCGGCCCAGCCGGGAAAAGGAACGGAACCCATGGCAGTGGGCCAGGCAGACCACGGAGAGGACAATGCCGGCGGCCCAGGCGATGCCGACGATCCAGGCGGGACCGGTCCCCATCGTGGCGCCGTCCAGTTCGTCACCGAGGCTGCGCTCGTCGCCTGCTAGGGCGCCCAGTCCGGGGCGCGTCGGGGCATAAAGTACCGAGACCTTGCCCCCGGTACGCGGACGGTCGGGCGTGACCGGATGGACGGTTGCCGTCACCGGCCGCCCGCCCGCCTTCGGGGCAAGCCGGACCACCGCCGTCGAGGTGTAGTAGTCGTGGCCCTTGCTCGGATCGTGCAGCTCGACGTCGCCGACCTTCGCGATCGGTACGGCCGCGAACTCCGCCCCGGCGTCGGCGATCCGCTGCATCTGTTCCGGCCGCTGGGGCGCCCCTGTCACCAGGGCGAAAAGGGTCACCAGCACCGTGCAGACGCCCAGGTACCACGCGAGGCAACGCGCCTGCGCACCCCGGCGCGAGGGCAGCACCCGGGGCGGCCCGTCCGGTTCCGCGGCGTCAGGTCCGTCCGTTGCCCCCGAGAACTCGGCGACGGAGATCTCGGCGTACGGCCGCCGTCCCCCTGCGGCGCGCTGGAACACGGCGATGCCGCCGGCACAAACCAGTGCGCACCCCAGCGCGACAAGTATCGCCGTCCGCCGCGGCTGTGGATCCGGCCAGAAGAGCCACAGCGGCAGGACGGCAGTGAGGGCCGCCAACCCCAGTGCGCCGAAGCCCGCCCCGGCTCGGCGCGGGGCGACGCCCACCCGTTGAAGGGCGGGCGCGGCCCTGATCGTGGCCTGGTCAGCCGAAGACATCTCGTACCTCGTCGGTGGTGGTCTCGTTCCGGCCCTCGGCGCCTTGTTCGGCCGCCGTCCGGCCCTTCTTGATGCTCTTGTCCACGTCTTCGAATTCGTCCTTGCCCTCGTTGCCGAGACACTCCGGCGATGCGTCCACGGGAGCCCGATTCTCTCTCTGATCTCCCGCGACAAGCCGGTCAAGCACGCAGATCACGCTCCACATCAGGCGTTTCCGGGCAGCACTCCGAGGGCCGCTCTCCCTGGTGACACGCCGTTTGTGAGCGTTCTGTTACCTCGGCAACCGGAGCAGGGGCCGCCGTCTCTATCCGGGCATGAAGGGAACGAAGGGGCGTCGCCGGTTCCTCGACTATCCGCGGCAGGGGCGGGAGGGCCCGCGCCGCTGGCTGCCGTCATGGCGTCAGTGGCTCGGGCTCCTCTCGCTCGGCATGCTCGGTCTGGCCGGGCTGTTCGCTGTGGTCTACGCGAAGATCGACGTGCCTGACGAGAATGAACTGGCGGGCAAGCAAGCCACCGTCTATCACTGGTCCGACGGCAGCGAAATGGTGAGCGTGGGCGCCGTCAACCGGCAGAACGTCACCCTCGACAAGGTGCCGGACTCGGTGGAGAACTCCGTGATCGCGGCGGAGAACGAAACGTTCTACAGCGATGCCGGGGTCTCCCTCAAGGGCATCGGCCGCGCCCTGGTCAGCATGGTCTCCGGCGGGGAGACCCAGGGCGGCTCCACCATCACCCAGCAGTATGTGAAGAACACCTATCTCTCACAGGACCAGACGGTCACCCGCAAGGTGCGGGAATTCATCATCTCGCTGAAGGTGAGCAACCAGAAGTCCAAGCACGACATTCTGCGCGGATATCTCAACACCAGCTGGTTCGGCCGCGATTCCTATGGCATCGAGGCCGCCGCCCATGCGTATTACGGCATTGACGCCAACCGGCTGAATCCCAGCCAGGGCGCCGTGCTGGCCGCCGTGCTGAAGGGTTCGGAGCAGTACGACCCGGGGCTGAGCAAGGCCAATCACGCACGGGCCGTGGCGCGTTGGGAGTGGATACTCGACCGGCAGGTCACCACCGGGAAGATGAGCAAGGAAGAGCGGGCGGAGTACCGCACTTTCCCGGAGCCCCGGAAACTGTCGAAGCCCACCAGCCAGGCCGGCCAGACCGGCTATCTGATGGATGTCGCCAACAAGTTCATCAGGGCCCGCACCGGGCTGACCGACAAGGATCTGGCGCGCGGCGGCTATCACATACACACCACCTTCGACAAAGAGCGCACCCGCCGCCTGGAAAAGGCCGTCAACGATGTCCGCCGGAAGGAAATCGATCCGAAGCACCGCGAGGCCGATGAATTCGTGCAGTTCGGCGCGGCCTCCGTACGCCCCGGTGACGGGGCGATTGTCGCGTTGTACGGCGGTCCGGACGCCACCAAGCACTTCAGCAACAACGCGGACACCTCGGCGGTCCCGGCCGGGTCCGCCTTCAAGCCGTTCGTGCTGGCGGCCGCGCTCCAGGAGGAGGCCGAGGACAGCGAGGACAGCGAGGACAGCGAGGACGGCGAGGACGGCGAGGACCGTAAGGCCGCGCCGGCGGACGGCGAGCAGACCCCGGCCGACAAACTGGGCGGGGCCCTGCTGATGGGCCAGAGCCCGCCCTTCGTCCAGGCCGGGAAGCGGATCGGGCTGGAGCGGATCCGGGATCTCGCGGTGCAGGCGGGGCTGCGCAAGGAGAGCATGGCGCAGCTGGAACAGACCTTCCCGCTGGGCACCTCCGCACCCAGCGCGATCCGGATGGCGAGCGCCTACACGACCTTCGCCAACGGCGGGCTGCACCAGGAGCCTTACGCGGTGTCCGGGATGACCTACGACGGCAAGAAGGTGCCGGGGCTGAGCCGCCCCGAGGCCGAGCAGGTGCTCGATGCCAAGGTCGCCGAGCAGGTGTCGAACTCCCTGCGGATCATGGGCTGGCTCACCCTGGGCCGGGACGGCGGGCTGGGCCCCGAGCAGCCGGTGGCGGCCGGGCGCACGGAGCCGGGCGACCGGATGAAGTCGGCGTGGTTCATCGGCAGTCCGTCCGCCGCGGAACCGGGCTTCGGTCCCGGCACCGGCGCGAAGACCGGGAAGGTCGTCCGTCCGGACCGCGCGCCCGGCGCCGGGGACAGCAACGAGCCGACCACCGCCGTCACCATGTTCCGCAACAAGCCGGGCACCCCCGCCCTGCTGCCGATGCAGGGTGTCGGCGGGGCGAAGAGCGAGCTGGGCACGACCCTCCCGCCGAAGGTCTGGCAGGCCTACCAGCAGGGGTCGTGACGCGGACGGGCGCCCGGCCGGCAGCCGGGCGCCCGTTCGTCTCAGTCGTTGGCGACGACGGGGTAGCGGGGCTCCCGCTCGGCCATCTGCTTCAGCGCGTCCTTGCGGTCCCGCTTGCTGAGCCGGTCGATGTAGAGGTAGCCGTAGAGGTGATCGGTCTCGTGCTGGAGGCAGCGCGCGAAGTAGCCGGTGCCCCGGATCGCGATCGGCTCACCCTTGGCGTCCTGCCCCCGGACCACGGCGTAGTCGGGGCGGGCCAGCTCGGCATAGGCGCCGGGCACGGACAGGCAGCCCTCGTTGGAGTCGTCCAGGATCCGGCGCTCGGCGGGCAGCTCGTCCAGCACCGGGTTGCAGACCGCCCCGACGTGCCGGACGCCCTCGTCGTCCAGGCAGTCGTAGACGAAGACCTTCAGGTCCACGCCGATCTGGTTGGCGGCCAGGCCCACGCCCTCGGCGGTGCGCTGGCTGGCGAACATGTCGTCGATCAGCTGCGCCAGCTCGTCGCCGAACTCCGTGACGTCCTTGCACTCCTTGTGGAGCACCGGGTTGCCGACGACCGTGATCGGCCGCGAGGTGCCGCGCTCACGGTGGGCGGCCTCCCGCTCCCCGGCGTCCGTGACGTCGTCGCTGAACTCCTCGTCCACGCGCTGGTCACCGTCTTGATCAAACACAGGCTGCTGGGCCATCTCCGCCGTACGCCTTCCTGAAAACCCTGAATAGTCGCCCCACAGCCTACGGGGGCGCAGCCGGACCCTCAGCAGACCTCTTCAAGATCGCGCCACTCCCGGGTGTCCGGGCTGTCCGCGACCCAGCCGTCCAGCAGGCCGCGGACCAGGGCGGACGGCGCCGCGATACCGCATTCGCGCTCCGGCACCCACAGTGAGCCGGAGCCCGCGGTGCGGTGGCCGAGCGGGCCGGGGTGGCCGGGCTCACTGTGGTCGTGCGGGTCGAGGTGCTCGCCCTCACCCTCGTCGCTGGGCATCCGGCTCTCCGAGCACGTACGGCACAGCAGGCGCACCGACGACGACCAGTCCTCGGCCGCGAAGCCCGCATCGGCCGCCAGCCGCTCCAGGGCGTCCCGGTCGGCCTCCGTGGCGGCCTCCAGGAGCACCACCCAGGTGGGGACCGGGGAAGGCGCCCACAGCTCGATCTCGTCGAAGACCGGGTACGAGGGGCCCGCGGCGGTGGTCCGCTCGCCGTGCGGGACGCCGTCGTGCAGCACCACCTCGCCCCAGCGCCGCCCGGAGGACGGCAGCGGGATGGACAGCACCTCGATACGGGCCGGGTCCAGCCGGCGGCCCCAGACGACCTCGGCCTCGCCTTCCGGGGAGAGCCGGACCGCGGCGCTGCCCAGGGCCATGCCGAGCGGTTCGCCGGACGGGGAGCCCCCGCCGGGGACCTTGAGGCCGTACGCCTGCCAGGCGCGGCGGGCCAGCGGCCAGTCCTGGAGGGCGGTGGCGGCGATACCGACGTTCCACCAGTCGGGCGCCCCGGTCTCGCGGTCCAGCAGCGCGACGGCGCGCAGTCCGGCGGCCCGGGCCTGCTCCCAGTCGTGCCGGAACTTGTGCAGCAGGGCCAGGTTGAACCAGGACTCGGAGAGCCACGGCTCCATGTCCGCGGCGCGGGTCAGCAGTGCTCCCGCGTCCTCGTAACGGCCGTCGCCGATCAGCGTGAAAGCCCGGTCGGTCGCCTGCCGCCACGAGGCGGAGGGCCGGTGCCGTACCTTGCCGAAGATCCTCACGATTCCCGCCTGCTGGTTGCTCTTGATGCCGCTGAGGTGGGGTCCCGAGCGGCGTCCGGGGCCTTCTGGGGGCCCACTCGACAACCTGCCACAGATTGCCGCCGGGCTCAGCCCGGTTTGCCGGTCCCCCTGCGGCTCCTTGCCCTTCGCCGACCCCCTGAACCCCCTGAAAGGGGCTCCCTTCGCATCCAACCATGCCCATCTCGGAGGGCGCTCATTACCCATGGGTTCCACGACCTGCGGGCCCGGCTACGGCGCAAAGGCGGGGGTGTGGTGGCTGGGGCGGATGGGGCGTCGGCAGCGGCCCATCGAGCGCCAGCCGGGGTGTCATTTCAGGCATTGTCGGGACATACATGGCCGGAGGAGCCTTCCGTAGTGGCCGGGAGGGCCATCCGCAGGGGGACGATTCCGCACCGGACCCCTCGGCCGTCTCACGCCGCCCGGCCGCCGCAGGCCAGGACCCTGGCCAGCGCCTCGACGACCCGGGGCTCGTGGTCCCGGGCGGTGGACAGCCGCAGCCGCTCCAGGGCGCGCAGCGGGCCGCCCGGCCCCGCGGATCCCCCCGCCAGGTCGTCGTAGGCGTTGACGGTGCGGACGATACGTGCCGTGACCGGCTGCTCGCGGTACGGGTCGGCCTGCCGCTCGACGATCACCGCGACCTCGGCGGGGACGCCGGTCTGCCGGACCACGGCGCCGCCCAGCAGCGCGATCCGGCGCTGTTCGGCGGGCGGCAGCGGCGCGGTCGCCCCGTCCGGCACCGGGTCCAGCAGCGAGAGCTGGCCGATGTCATGCATCAGCGCGGCGTGTTCGAGCACATCCAGATCCGGTTCGTTCAGGCCGAGTTCACGGCCCACGGCACGGCTGAGCGCGGCCACCCGGCGGGCATGGCCGTGCGGGGTGTAGCCGGCGATCTCGGTGGAACGGGCCAGCGAGGCGATGGTCTGGCGGTAGGTGGCGCGGACGGCCGCGAACCGGCGGAAGGCGAACTGGGTCAGCAGCAGCGGCAGACAGAACACCGGCAGCGCCCACAGCCCGGCGACCGCGGTGGCCAGCGAGATCACCACCCCGGTCGCGCAGACCGCCGAGCCGATGCCGAGCAGCGCCCGCAACTCGTCGCGCAGCAGCGGCCCGTACGGCCAGCCGGTGCGGGCCCGGGCGAGCGCGGCCACCAGGACCGCGTCACACAGCGCGGTCAGCGCCAGCAGCGCGATCAGGAAGACCGGGTAGACCGGCCCGGAGGCCACCCAGGAGCCCAGCGTCCCGGTGTTGTAGAGGGGCTGGAAGCAGGTGGCGGCGAAGCCGGTGGTCAGCACCCGGCGCGCCAGGGGGTCGAGCGCCGGTCCCTCGCCGCGCGCGAGCCGCGGGACGAGGCCGACCAGACCGGCCGCCAGGACCACGGCCACGATCTGGTGGACGCCATGGGTCGTCGGCCGGCCGCCGGCCTCGCCGAGCAGGGCGTAGGCGAGGGCGCCGGCCGCGCCGAGCGGTGCGCCCTCACGCACCCCCGGCACCCGTGCGCCCCCGGCCGCCGGGGCGGGCCCCTGCCCCACCAGCTCACCCACCGTGATCAGCACCCCGAAGGCCAGCGCGATCCCCGGCTCGGCCAGGCCGTCCCACAGCGTCCGGCCCAGCGACCAGCAGGCCAGGGCGGTGGCCGGCACGTAGACCGCGGCGATCACGGCACCGCCGCCGCACGTGCCCGGCACCGCGGTGCGCGGGGCGCCGGGTGCGGGGGCCGGTGCCGCCCGGCGCCCGGCCGCCCGGTCGCGCGGGGACTCCTCCGCGACGCCGCTCACCGCACACCGTCCCGTCCGGCCCGTTCGGGCAGCGGCACGGGCGGCACCGGTACGGGCGCCCCGCCCCCGGCGTCCCGCGGCAGGGCGTCATCCTGCCCGGACCACCCCGTGCCGGGCTCCGGGTCCGCCGCCGTCACCAGGTCCGGATGCCAGCCGTCGCGGTCGAGCGAGGCCACCAGCGCGCGGACCATCCGCGGATCGAACTGCGCACCGGCGCACTTGCGCAGTTCCGCGACGGCCGCCGGCACCGGCCGGGCCCGGCGGTAGGAACGGGTCGAGGTCATCGCGTCGAAGGCGTCGGCGACCGCCACCACCCGTGCCACCTCCGGGATCTGATGACCCCTCAGTCCGTAGGGGTAGCCGCTGCCGTCCAGCCGCTCGTGGTGGTGCAGGATCGCCGCCCGCGCCTCCTCCAGGAAGCCGATGCCGCGCACGATCTCGTGCCCGTACTCGGGGTGCAGCTCGATGACCCGGCGCTCCTGGGGCGTCAGCGGCCCGTCCTTGCGCAACAGCCGGGTGGGGACGCCGAGTTTGCCGACGTCGTGCAGGATGCCGGCGAACCGCAGCGCCTCCATCCGGTCCTCCGCCAGGCCCAGCTCCCGGGCGATCATCACCGAGGCCCGGCCGACCCGCTCGCTGTGCCCGCGGGTGTAGCGGTCCTTGATGTCCACGGCCTGGACGAGGGCGCGGATGGTGGCCTGGTGGGCGGCGCGTTCCCGGTGGTACCGGTCGAAGGCCCAGCAGGAGAGGTACATCGGCAGCAGCACCAGCAGCGCCGCCGGCGGCCCGTACGAGCTGCACCACAGGACCGCCATCATCAGCCCGGCCAGACCGTGCACCAGATGCGGCCCCAGGGAGCGGGTCAGCAGTCCGCGCCAGGCGGTGCGGACGGGGTGCCGCTCGGCGGCGGCCAGCACCCCGCCGTCGAGCGCGGCGAGCACCACGCAGAAGGTGGCCGCGGCCGCCGCGGCCGGCAGCAGCACCACGGGGAACTGCGGTGCGGACAGCGGCTGGTGGCCGAGGACCCGGAACACCTGAGCGGCCGCCCAGCAGGCCAGCGCCAGCTCGGCGGCGTGCCAGAGGCGGCGGGCGGCGGCGAAGCGCGGCCCGGCCGGTGCGAGCAACGCGCCGGGGACGGCGGCCAGCGCGGCCAGCGGCGGCGGCAGCAGAAAGACACCGGCGAGCAGGACGGGCCCGGCCCATCCGGTGGGAAAGCCGCCCGGGGCCCCGGAGTCGGGGGCGTACGGCGCCCGGCCGACCGGTGGCCGGCAGCGGCGCAGCTGTTCGCAGAGCCCGTACAGGAGGGCCAAGGCGAGGGCGCTGCTCCAGGGAGCGTCGGGGCCGAGGCCCATCGCGGGGGCGGCACACAGCGCCGCGGCCGGCGCGGCGCAGCCGATATACCCTCGTGCGGCCGCCGGAAGTCCTCGCATCGCGCCTCCTCGCCCTGCCCACCGCTCCCCCGGGCTCGTGCGGAGCCGGGGCACTGGCGCGCCGCATCCGCAGTGCGCTCGGGTCGGTGAGAATAGAGGGGCAAAGGCGCCGGGGAAGGCGGTTCAGCGGATCGGGCGGGACGAGGGCCCCGCCCCTCACCCCTTGGGGTGATGTGCCGCGTTATTCGGCCCGTGCGGCCCCGGTACGTGCATCGGTGGAGCCGGTCGCGTCGGCCGGACCGGTCCCCTCCGCTGCCGCGGACTCCGCGGCGTCCTCCCGCGCGCGCTGCGCCTGTTCCTTCTTGGCCTGTTCGAGCACGCTCACGTCGGGGACGGTCTCCCCGGCCCGGATGAGCTCGATCCGGCCCATGACCTTGGAGCGCAGATCGCTGGGGACGTCGTCATGGCCGCAGCAGCGCTTGACGAGCTTCTTCACGGCCTGCTCCAGGCCGTACTTCTCCAGGCACGGCGAGCACTCGTCGAGATGCACCTGGAAATCTGCGCACTCCCCGGCGGGCATCTCCCGGTCGAGATACTCGTAGAGGTGATCAAGGACCTCTGAGCAGTCCTTCTCGTGCGGCTCTCCGCAGCTCATGATCCCGAGCCTTTCCGGTCGTGCGTGTCCGACGTCTGCGCGGCCTGCGGGTCACCGGCCGCCGCCCCCGCCGGGACCAGCCCGCGCTCACGGGCGTAATCCTCCAGCATGCCGCGCAGTTGGCGCCGGCCGCGGTGCAGACGGGACATCACCGTGCCGATGGGTGTCCCCATGATGTCCGCGATCTCCTTGTACGCAAAGCCCTCCACGTCCGCCAGGTAGACCGCGATACGGAATTCCTCGGGGATCGCCTGGAGTGCGGCCTTCACGTCCGAGTCGGGGAGGTGGTCGAGCGCCTGCGACTCGGCGGAACGCAGCCCGGTCGACATATGCGACTCGGCGCGCGCCAGCTGCCAGTCCTCGATCTCCTCGGCGGCACTGCGCTGCGGCTCACGCTGCTTCTTGCGGTAGGAGTTGATGAAGGTGTTGGTGAGAATGCGGTAGAGCCACGCCTTGAGGTTGGTGCCCTCCCGGAACTGGTGGAAGGACGCATACGCCTTCGCGTACATCTCCTGCACCAGGTCCTCCGCGTCGGCCGGGTTGCGCGTCATGCGCAGCGCGGCGGAGTACATCTGGTCCAGGAAGGTGAGCGCGTCCCGCTCGAAGCGCGCATTGCGCTCGGCGGCGCTCTCCTGGACCTGCTCCTGCGCCGTGCCGTCGGTCCCTGCGTCGGTACCGGTGACCGGACCCACCTCCTCCAACACCGTCCTGGATCCGGATGCGGACCCACCCGATTCGGAGAATAGACGACGATCCGGTGCCGCCGCCGCTCCAGCCAGGGCGGGCTGCGTGACCTGCATCTGCGACCACGGCAGATCGGCGGCCGGGCGGGCCGGGCAAGCGATTCCCATGCGGCGGACTCCCATTCCTCGTCGTTCACCGGACGTACTCGAGCACTACGCATGGCACAACAGCCGTGATCGCCGCGGCATTCCCGGTCCGCGGTCAAGGATTCGGACGGCCGACGGGTTGACAAATGCGCTTGCCGCTTCGGCAATAGAAGGGTGAACGATCAGGCATACGAGCGGGTCCTCGCCGAGGTGGGCCCGCGGCTGCGGCGGATGCGCCAGGAGCGCGGGGTGACGCTGACCGCGCTCTCCGAGGCGACCGGCATCTCGGTGAGCACCCTGTCGCGCCTGGAGTCCGGCGGCCGCAAGGCCACCCTCGAACTGCTGCTGCCGCTGGCGCAGGCCCATCAGGTGCCGCTGGACGAGCTGGTGGGGGCGCCGGAGGTGGGCGATCCCCGGGTGCGGGCGGCCCCGATGCGGCTGGGGGACAGGACCGCGATCCCGCTGACCCGCCAGCCGGGCGCGCTGCAGGCGTTCAAGCTGATCCTGGACCCGGTCGGCGGACCGCGTGAGCAGCGCACACACGAGGGCTACGAGTGGTTCTACGTGCTGTCCGGGCGGCTGCTGCTCCTGCTGGCCGACCGCGAGGTGGAGTTGCGGGCCGGGGAGGCGGCGGAGTTCGACACCCGGCTGCCGCACTGGTTCGGCCCGGCGGGCGACGAGTCGGTGGAGCTGCTGAGCCTCTTCGGCAGACAGGGCGAGCGGATGCACGTCCGGGCCCGGCCGCGCGGACAGGAGGGGTGAGCCGTCAGCCCAGCAACCCGTCCAGCCAGCCCGTCACCGCGTCCGTGATCACGGCCATCGACTCCGCCTCCCCGACGCCCGCCTTCTTCGGTACCGCGAAGCCGTGGTCACCGTGCGCCACCTCGGTGAGCTCCGTGCCCGGCGGGAACTCCTCCGGGCGGCCGAACGGGTCCCGGCCGCCCTGCACGACCAGCGTCGGCACCCCGGCGCCGGTCAGCTCGTCCGCCCGGGACTTCTCCGGCCGCCCCGGCGGATGCAGCGGGAAGCTCAGCGCCACTACGGCCCGCGCTCCCAGCTCCCGCGCCGTACGGCAGGCCACCCGGGCCCCGGCGCTCCGGCCGCCGGCGACCACCGGGAGCCCCGGTTTCGCCAGCGCCGGCCACAGCGCGGTCCAGCCGGTGTCCAGGGTCTTCGGCGCGGGCGCCACCTTCTTGCCCGCCACCCGCCACGGCTGCTCGACCAGCGCCACGGAGTAGCCGCGGGCCGGCAGCGCGGCCGCCAGCGCCTGTAGGTCACGCGCCTCGATGCCGCCGCCGGCGCCATGGCTCAGCGCCACCACGGCCCGCGCCGGCTCCGCCGTGCGGTACCAGGTGATCCGGGCATCGCCCGCCGGTGTCGCGACCGTCTCGGTCTCCCTCGCCACAGTGCTCATACGCCCATCCTGCCCGCGCCACGGCGGGAAGGGCAGCGCGGCGGGCCGGTGCGGCGGCTCAGAACAGCGTGCCGACCTCGGGCCCGTCGAGCTCGGTGACCAGCTCGGGCCCGTTGTTGCGGACATTGCTGACCCCGGTCGGTACGGGATAGGCGCGCATCAGCCCGGCCGGCGGCGGCGTCAGCAGTTCGCGTACCTCGTCCGGGTCGGTACGGGCCGGGTCGAGCCAGGCGTCCCAGCGGTCCGGGGTCAGCACCAGCGGCATCCGGGGGTGGATCTCGGCCAGCGACTGCGGCCCGCTGCCGCCGGCCCCTGCCAGCGGTGTGGTCTCGGCCTCGGTGGTGACCACGGTGCAGGTCACCCACCAGGCCAGCGGGTGATCGCCGGGCAGCGTCCGGTCCCGCCAGAACTCGTACAGCCCGGCCATCGCCATCACGGAGCCGTCCGCGGGCGTCACGAAATACGGCTGCTTACGGGGCCGCTTCTTCTTGCCCTGCTCCTCCAGCTGCCGTTCCGCGGGATCGGTGACCCACTCGAAATACCCGTCTCCGGGCAGCAGGCACCGACGGGTCGCGAAGGCCTGCCGGAAGGACGGCTTCTCGTGCACCGTCTCGGCCCGGGCATTGATCATCTTCGCGGCGGCCTCGGGTGATTTCGACCACGAGGGGACCAGGCCCCACTTCAGCGCCCGCAGCTGGCGCGCCGGACCGCCCGGCGGGAGGTCCCCGGCCGCCGCGCCCTTGAGAGGACGTTCGAGCACCGCGTGCACCGGGGCCGTCGGGGCCACGTTCCAACTGGGCGCGAGGGTCTCCGTCGGCTCCCACTGCTGAACGCCGAAGAGTCCCACCAGGTCCTCGGGGCGACGACTCGCTGCATACCTACCGCACATGCGTGCCACACTGCCATGCCACACGAAGGGGAGACATGGACACCGACCACCTCACGGACATATGGAGCCGCGTGTTCGGGACCCAGCCCGATCCCTCGCTCTGGCTGGTGATCGCCTCGGCGGTGCTCGCGCTGGGCGCCGTCGTCCCGCGCACCGCCTGGCGGCTGGCGCGGAACGCCGTCACCATCGCGCACGAGGGCGGGCACGGGCTGATCGCGCTGCTCACCGGCCGCCGCCTGGACGGCATCCGGCTGCACTCCGACACCTCGGGCCTGACCGTCTCGCGGGGCAAGCCGACCGGTCTGGGCATGGTGCTGACCGCGGCAGCCGGTTACATCGCACCGTCGCTGCTCGGTCTGGCGGGCGCCGCGCTCCTCGCCGCAGGGCACATCACGGCGCTGTTGTGGGGCGCCACCGCGCTGCTCCTGGCGATGCTGATCATGATCCGGAACGCCTATGGCGTGCTCACGGTCGTGCTCACCGGCGCCGCGTTCGTGCTGGTCTCCTGGCTGACGACGCCGGATGTGCAGGCGGCGTTCGCATATGTGGTGGTGTGGTTCCTGCTGCTGGGCGGGGTGCGGCCGCCGTTCGAGCTCCAGGGGAAGCGGCGCCGGGGCGGCGCCGTGGACTCCGATCCGGACCAGCTGGCACGGCTGACCCATGTCCCGGCAGCCGTCTGGCTCGGCCTCTTCCACGTGGTGACGCTGTGCTCGCTGATCGGCGGCGGGCGCTGGCTGCTTGGCCTCTGACGTCAACCGGCCCGCGCCGGGGGCCGGTTCCGCCGCCACCCCGGCCGGGGGCTGTGCCGCGGACGCGGTTCCGGCACGTGAGTGCACCCCCCGTGCCGCGTTTCGCAGGGGTTGCGGCGCTTTTGATCAAGATCGGCACCCTTGCCCAGCCATTAAAGTAAGGGCATGACCGAGAGCCCCACACATCCCGCCCTGTGGCCCGCCCCCCTCGCCTCCGGGGCCGTCGATGCCACCGTCACCGTGCCCGGCTCCAAATCGGTCACCAACCGCGGCCTGGTCCTGGCCGCCCTCTCCGCCGAGCCCGGCTGGCTGCGCCGGCCGCTGCGCTCCCGTGACACGCTCCTGATGGCCGAGGCCCTGCGCACCCTGGGCGTCGGCATCGAGGAGACCGCTTCCTCCAGCTCGGACACCGCCGGGCAGCCCGGTGGCGGGGAGGCCTGGCGGGTGATCCCGGCGGGCCTGCACGGCCCGGCCACCATCGACGTCGGCAACGCCGGAACGGTCATGCGCTTCCTGCCGCCGGTCGCCGCGCTCGCCGACGGCCCGATCCGCTTCGACGGCGACCCGCGCTCCTACGAGCGTCCGCTCGGCGGCGTGATCGGCGCGCTGCGCGCCCTGGGGGCCCGGATCGACGACGACAACCGCGGGGCGCTGCCCATGACGGTCTTCGGCAGCGGCGGCCTGGACGGCGGCCGGGTCGAGATCGACGCGTCCTCGTCCTCCCAGTTCGTCAGCGCGCTGCTGCTGTCCGCGCCGCGCTTCAACCAGGGCGTCGAGGTCCGGCACGTGGGCGCGGCGCTGCCCTCCATGCCGCACATCCGGATGACCGTCGACATGCTGCGCAGCGTCGGCGCGCAGGTGGACACCCCGGAGGCGGGCGGCGAGCCCAACGTCTGGCGGGTCACCCCGGGCGCGCTGCTCGGCCGCGATCTGGTCGTCGAGCCGGATCTGTCGAACGCCCAGCCGTTCCTCGCCGCGGCGCTGGTCACCGGCGGCCGGGTCACCATCCCGGACTGGCCCGAGCACACCACACAGCCCGGTGACGCGCTGCGCGAGATCTTCACCACCATGGGCGGCTCCTGCGAGCTGACCGACCGGGGGCTGACCTTCACCGGCACCGGCCGGATCCACGGCATCGACGTCGACCTGAGCGAGGTCGGCGAGCTGACCCCCGGCATCGCCGCGGTCGCCGCGCTGGCCGACTCCCCCTCCACGCTGCGCGGGGTGGCGCACCTCCGGCTGCACGAGACCGACCGGCTGGCCGCCCTCACCAAGGAGCTCAACGAGCTCGGCGGCGATGTCACCGAGACCGCGGACGGTCTGCACATCCGCCCGCGCCCGCTGCACGGCGGGGTCTTCCACACCTACGAGGACCACCGGCTGGCCACCGCCGCGGCGGTCATCGGCCTGGCCGTCGACGGCGTGCAGGTGGAGAACGTCGCCACCACCGCCAAGACGCTGCCGGACTTCCCGGCGATGTGGACGGACATGCTCGACCCGGCGGCCGTGTCCGCCCGGAGAGGCTGAGGCTGACGCCGCCATGCGCCGTTACGGAAAGAACCCCGACGAGGACGACATCCGCGTCCGCCCCAACCCCAAGGGCAACCGCCCCCGCACCAACATCCGCCCCAAGCACGAGGACGCCGGCGAGGGCCTGGTGCTGACCGTCGACCGCGGGCGGCTGACCTGCCTCATCGAGGGCCGTACGGTCACCGCGATGAAGGCCCGCGAACTGGGCCGCAAGAGCGCGGTGGTCGGCGACCGGGTCGCCGTCGTCGGCGATCTGACCGGCGCCAAGGACACCCTCGCCCGGATCGTGCGGGTCGAGCCGCGCTCCTCGACGCTGCGCCGTACGGCCGACGATGACGACCCGTTCGAGCGGGTCGTGGTCGCCAACGCCGACCAGCTCGCGATCGTCACCGCGCTCGCCGACCCCGAGCCGCGCCCCCGGCTCATCGACCGCTGTCTGGTCGCCGCCTACGACGCGGGCCTCGACCCGCTGCTGGTGCTGACCAAGTCCGATCTGGCGTCCGCGGACACCCTGCTGGAGTCCTACGGCGCGCTCGGCGTCCCCTACCTCGTCACCAACCGCGACGAACTCGCCGACGGCAGCGCCGCCGAGCGGGTCAGGGCCGCGCTGACGGGCCGTATGACGGCGTTCGTCGGGCACTCCGGGGTGGGCAAGACCACCCTGGTCAACTCCCTGGTCCCGGAGCGCCGCCGGGCCATCGGCCATGTCAACGCGGTCACCGGCCGCGGGCGGCACACCACCACCTCCGCGCTGGCGCTGCCGCTGCCCGACGACTCGGGCTGGGTCATCGACACCCCCGGCGTCCGCTCCTTCGGGCTGCATCACGTCGACCCGTCCCGGGTCATCCACGCCTTCCCGGACCTGGAGCCGGGCACCGCGGAGTGCCCGCGGGCCTGTAGCCACGACGAACCGGACTGCGCGCTGGACCAGTGGGTCAGCGACGGCCACGCCGATCCGGCCCGCCTCTACTCCCTGCGCCGCCTCCTGGCCACCCGGGAACGACGCGAGGGCGACTGATCGCCGAAGTTTGCCCCCGCCCGTCCGAGGTAAAGGCATAATCACACCAAGGTCGGCGCAGTGGTCCATCACGCCCTGACCGCCCGAACGGGGCCGTAAGGAGTCATTCTGACGCCCCGTCGCCGTTCACCTGAGACAGGCCCTGGGTCGGTCCGCCGGACAGGCCCTGGCTGACGGAGGCAATGGGACATGGCGTGGCTGCTGGTCGTGGTGGCGGGGATCCTGGAGACCGGCTTCGCGGTCTGCCTCAAGCTTTCGCACGGCTTCACCCGCCTGTTCCCGACCATCGCGTTCGCCGCCTTCGCCCTCGGCAGCTTCGGTCTGCTGACGCTGGCGCTGCGCCGGCTCGACGTCGGCCCGGCGTATGCGGTGTGGACCGGTATCGGTGCGGCCGGTACGGCGATCTACGGCATGGTCTTCCTCGGCGATGTGGTCTCCACCCTGAAGATCGTCTCCATCACGATGGTCATCGCCGGGGTGGTCGGACTCCAGCTGTCGGGCTCCGCACACTGAACCGGCACCCCGCCCGCCGTCCAGCGTCCCGGGCCCTCGCCCGCCCACCGTCCTGCCCCTCACCCGCCCGCCGTTCGCCGCCCCCGGTCCTCGCCCACGCGCACGCCGGGCTGACGCCTCGTCAGCAGCGCTCCCCCGGCTGCGCGTCGGCCGGCATCCGGGCGAAGGCGCCCCGTACGAGCCGGGACACCGCCTCCGTCTCCAGATCCCGGCGCGCCCGCCGGGCCGGTACGCGCCCCGCGGGCGGTGCCGCCCTGGGCGTCACGGGCGCGACCACACAGGCCAGGGTCAGCCGCGCCGCGGTCTCGCAGGCGGTGCACAGGGCGGGCAGCTCTTCCTCGGGCCAGTCGGGTCGCAGCGCCGCGACCGCCTGGTCGCAGAAGCGGCCGACGAGCTCGGCCGGGCCGGGCAGCGGCCCTTCGCCCGACGGCGCGGTCCGCTGGGCGGGTATGCCCGGCCGGTGGGCTGGTGGCGGCGCGGCGCCGGCAACCGCGGGGGCCGGCAGCCGGTCGCTCCAGCACCCGGTCAGTACGGCCCTGACCAGGGGGTTGGCGCGCGCGGTCCGCAGCGTCCAGGCGGCCGCGGCCGCCACCCGGCCCGCCGCGTCGCGTCTGGCGCCGGCGGCCGGGGAGCCCTGGGACAGCGCCCGCGCGACCCCGGCGAGGTAGTTGTCGGTCTCCCGGCGGACGAGGGCCCGGGCCAGCCCCTCCTTGCTGCCGAACTCGTTGTAGAGCGTCTGCCGGGACACCCCGGCCGCGGCCGCGACATCGACCATCCGCACGGCCGTCCAGGCCCGCTCCGTCAGCGCCGTGTAGGCGGCGTCCAGCAAGGATTCACGCGCTGCGGGCATCCGTCGCCTCCCCGGCCGCCGGCCCCGGGTAGCCGGTGTGCGGCACAGAATTGACGCACCGCCAGATGCTGTCAAGGGTGGCCGCAGCGGGGGCGCAACGGCGGCGCGTGGGCCGCCACACGCCGGGTGGCGCACGGCCGTGTGGCTCCGGCGTATACCAATGGATACTGTTCGCACATGCCCGACTATCACGATGATCTTCGCCTCGGCCATGTACTCGCGGACGCCGCGGACGCCGCCACCATGGAGCGCTTCAAGGCCCTCGACCTCAAGGTCGAGACCAAACCGGACATGACACCGGTGAGTGAGGCGGACAAGGCCGCCGAAGAGCTGATCCGCGGCCAGCTCCAGCGGGCCCGGCCACGGGACGCGGTGCTCGGCGAGGAGTTCGGCAGCGAGGGCGCGGGGCCGCGCCGCTGGGTCATCGACCCGATCGACGGCACGAAGAACTATGTCCGCGGGGTCCCGGTCTGGGCGACGCTGATCGCGCTGATGGAGCGCGGAGAAGGCGGTGACCGCCCGGTGGTCGGCATCGTCTCGGCACCGGCGCTCAACCGCCGCTGGTGGGCCGCCGACGGCCTGGGCGCCTTCACCGGCCGCAGCCTGACCTCCGCGACCCGGCTCCAGGTCTCCCAGGTCGGCCGCATCCAGGACGCCTCGTTCGCGTACTCGTCGCTGACCGGCTGGGAGGAGCGCGGCAAGCTGCCCAGCTTCCTCGATCTGAGCCGGGACTGCTGGCGCACCCGGGGCTATGGGGACTTCTGGCCGTACATGATGATCGCCGAGGGTTCGGTGGACATCTGCGCGGAGCCGGAGCTGTCGCTGTGGGACATGGCGGCCTGCGCGGTGGTCGTGAAGGAGGCCGGCGGACAGTTCACCGGCCTGGACGGCAAGCCGGGCCCGCACAGCGGTAACGCGGCGGCCTCGAACGGTCTGCTGCACGAGGATCTGCTGGGTTATCTCGGCGACTCCCCGCACTGACCTGCGGCGGGGCGCACATTCGAACAACCGTCCAACAGTTGCCCCTTGTTGCCTCGGCGGAGGCATGTGAACATGAGAATCCCCCACTTTGTGAACTTGTGAATCCCTTCGCAAGCACATTCACCAAGGAGGTGGCTCCACTCCATGCCCATGTTCGTCAAAGACGCCATGAGCACGGTGGTCCTCACCATCGGGCCCGCTCACACCCTCCGCCAGGCGGCGCAGCTGATGGCGGCCCGCCGCCTCGGCGCGGCCGTGGTCCTCGACAACGACAACAGCGGCATCGGCATCCTCACCGAGCGCGACATCCTCAACTCCCTCGGCGCGGGCGAGAACCCCGACCGCGAGACCGCCCAGACCCATACGACCTCGGACGTGGTCTTCGCCGCTCCGGACTGGACCCTCGACAATGCCGCGGACGCCATGGTGCGCGGCGGCTTCCGCCATCTGATCGTGCTCAACGACCAGGAACCGGTCGGCGTGGTCTCCGTACGCGACATCATCCGCTGCTGGTCGACCGCCACGGAACGAGCCCGCCCCGTACCCGCCTGACGCACACACGGCTCCGGACGCCATCCCCCCGGAGCCGCAACACGAAGAGGCCGAAGCCCACTGGCATCCGGCCTCTTCGCTTATATACGGCAGCGACAGTTGAGCAACCCCCACGGCGGGTCACCACCTCCGCGAAAGCGGCGGCGGCTCAGCCGCACAGGGGTGTTCAGCCGCGCAGGGCCTGGACCGCGGTTTCCAGTCGCTTGCCGTAGTCCGCGTCCGCCTTGCGGAAGTTCTCGATCGCCCGCTGGGCGATGTCGTCGCGGGAGACCTGGGCGATGAAGCCCGCCAGGTTGTCGATCAGGCGCTCCTTCTCGTCCTCCGCCATCAGGCGGTAGAGGGTGCCGGCCTGGACGAAGTCGTCGTCCTCCGCGTGCGAGGGCGCGACATGCTCGCCGGTGGGGCCGGTCACGGCGGCCGGCTGCCACAGCGGACGGCCGGTCTCGACCGGGCCGCCGAAGCTGTTGGGCTCGTAGTTCTTCTGTCCGGCGTGCCGGCCGTCGTAGAGCGCGCCGTCCCGGCCGTGGCTGCGCGCCTCGGTGGCGTGCGGGCGGTTCACCGGCAGGTGGTCGGCGTTGATGCCGACGCGGTAGCGGTGGGCGTCGCCGTACGCGAAGAGACGGCCCTGGAGCATCTTGTCGGGGGACGGGCCGATGCCCGGCACGAAGTGGTGCGGGGAGAAGATCGACTGCTCGACCTCGGCGAAGATGTTCTGCGGGTTGCGGTTGAGCTCCAGCTTGCCGATCTCGATCGGCGGGTAGTCCTCGTGCGGCCAGACCTTGGTCAGGTCGAAGGGGTTGAAGCGGTAGGTGGCCGCCTCGGCCGCGGGCATGATCTGCACCTGGACGGTCCAGCTCGGGAAGTCACCGCGCTCGATGGACTCGCGCAGATCGCGCTGGTGGCTGTCCGGGTCGAGGCCGGAGGTCTCGGCCGCCTCGGAGGTGGTGAGGTTCTTGATGCCCTGGTCGGTCTTGAAGTGGTACTTGACCCAGAAGACCTCGCCGGCCTCGTTGTTCCACTGGAAGGTGTGCGAGCCGTAGCCGTTCATGTGGCGGTAGGACGCGGGGATGCCGCGGTCGCCGAACAGCCAGGTGACCTGGTGGGTGGCCTCGGGCGACAGGCCCCAGAAGTCCCAGACGTTGTCCGCCTCCTGTGAGCCGGTGTACGGGTCGCGCTTCTGGGTGTGGATGAAGTCCGGGAACTTGATGGCGTCCTTGATGAAGAACACCGGGGTGTTGTTGCCGACGAGGTCGTAGTTGCCCTCTTCGGTGTAGAACTTCAGCGCGAAGCCGCGCGGGTCACGCACCGCGTCGGCGGAGCCGAGGTTGCCCGCGACGGTGGAGAAGCGCAGGAACGTCTCGGTCTGCTTGCCGACCTCGGAGAGGAACGCGGCGCGGGTGTACCGGGTCACGTCCGCGGTGACCGTGAAGGTGCCGTACGCACCGGCGCCGCGGGCGTGCACGATGCGCTCCGGGATGCGCTCCCGGTTGAAGTGCGCGAGCTTCTCGATCAGGAGCTGGTCCTGGATGAGGCCGGGTCCGCCGATGCCCGCCGTCTCGCTGTTCTGATTGTCCCCGACCGGAGCTCCGGACTCCGTGGTCAGCGGTCCAGTGGTGCTCTCTACCGACACGTGCGCCTCCTGAAAAGTCTTCTCCACCTGCCCTTGGCTTGCGCCGATCACGATCCTACATTGGACAATGTCTAAGTCAAGAAGGATATGAAACTCGTACACGGTCCGGTGATGGATCCCCACTGCTACCCTGGGTCTATCTGACTGATAGGTGAATGGCATGAGTGACCTGCTTGAACGGCTCCGGGGACGCGGCTGGCGGCTGACCGCGCAGCGACGCGTCGTCGCCGAGGTCCTCGACGGGGACCACGTCCACTACACCGCCGACGAAGTGCACGCGCGGGCAACCGCCCGGCTGCCCGAGATCTCCCGCGCGACGGTCTACAACACCCTGGGCGAGCTGGTGTCGCTCGGCGAGGTGCTCGAAGTGAGCACCGACGGCCGGGCCAAGCGCTACGACCCCAATGCCCACCACGAGCACCAGCACCTGGTCTGCTCGCAGTGCGGCACGATCCGGGACGTCCACGTCCAGGGCGACCCGCTGTCCGCCCTGCCCGAGCCGGAGCGCTACGGCTTCCAGGTATCCGAGGTCACCGTGACCTACCGGGGCATCTGCCCCACGTGCAGCGCCTCGTCCTGACGCCCCGGGGGGCCGGTCTCCGTCCGGGCCGATCCCGCGCCTGATCGCCTCATACGCACCACCGAGCCCGCGCCCACCCGGTCGCGGGCTCCTTCGCATGCCCGGCCGGCCCGCCGCCCGCACGCTCGCCCTTCCCCCTCCGCGCCTCCCCACACCGCACAACCATGCCCGCACGCCCCTTGCCCGAATCTGACGCACCGTCATATCGTCGGCGGGCCGCGCTTTCCGGCCACCGGGCCCCACAGGCCCCGGGCCGCGCACCACGGCGGCACCCTGTCCGCACTCCGCAAGGAGCCCCCCGTGGGAGAGCCGCCCCCGTCATCCGCGCCCCACCACCCGGCCGCCGCCCCCGCCACTCCACCCGCCCTGCGCGCCCGCGCCCTGGCCCGCTCCTTCGGCCGCGGCCGCAAGGCGCTGGCCGCCCTCGGCCCCGTCGATACCGAGATCGCGCCGGGCGAATGCGTCTGCGTCGTCGGCCCCTCCGGCTGCGGGAAGTCGACCCTGCTGCGCATCGCCGCCGGGCTGCTGCGCCCCAGTGCGGGCGAACTGGAACTCCGGGTGAGCGCCGGCCGCCCGGCCGCGATGATCTTCCAGGACTACGGCATCTACGACTGGAAGACGGTGCTGGGCAATGTCCGCTTCGGCCTCGATCTCCAGCGCGTTCCCCGTAGGGAGGCCGATGAACGGGCCCGCTCGTGGCTCGCCCGTATGGGACTCGCCGACTTCGCCGGTGCCTACCCGGCCACGCTCTCCGGCGGTATGCGCCAGCGCGTCGCCCTGGCCCGCGCCCTCGCCGTGGACCCCGGGATCCTGCTGATGGACGAGCCGTTCGCGGCCCTCGACGCCCAGCTGCGCACGGTCCTCCAGGACGAACTGCTCGACCTCACCCAGACCACCCGCACCACCACCCTCTTCATCACCCACAGCCTCGAAGAGGCCCTGGTCCTGGGTGACCGGGTCCTGGTGATGTCCGCCCGCCCCGGCCGGATCATCGCCGAACGCCGCCCGCCGTTCGGCCGCCCGCGCACCGGCGAGGTCCGCGCCACCCCCGAATTCACCGCCCTCAAGGCGGAGTTGTGGCAGCTGCTGCGTGAGGAGGTCGACCGGGGCGGCCCCGCGCACCGCACCACCGAGGGGGCCGTCCCCGCATGACCGCCGCCCTGCCCCGGCCCGGCCACGAGGACGACCGGCCGGCCGCGGCCGACCGCCTCCTCGTCCGCCGCCCCGGCCCCCGGGAACTGCGCCCCGGACGCACCCACCGCCGCCGGCGCACCCTGGAGATCTCGCTGGCCGCCGCCGTACCGCTGCTGCTCGTGCTGCTGTGGCAGCTGGCCGCCGACCGGTCCTGGCTCGACGCCCGCATCTACCCCGCCCCGTCGACGATCCTGGCCGACGGCTGGGACCGCGCCCTGGCCGGCGAGCTGTGGCCGGATGTCGGGGCCACGCTCCGGCGCGTCCTGGCCGGCTATGCCGCCGGGACCGTCGCCGGCTATCTCCTGGGCCTGCTGATGGGCTCACTGTCACTCGTACGGGCCGCCCTCGAACCCCTCCTGGACGCCCTGTACGTGGTCCCCAAGCTGGCCCTGCTGCCGGTCTTCCTCAACATGTTCGGGCTCGGCGAGGGCCCGCAGGTCGCCCTGGTCGCCACCACCGTCTTCTTCTTCGTCTGGATCTCGACCATGGCGGCAGTACTGGCCATCCCCTCCGGCCACCGCGACGCCGGCCAGGTCTTCGGCGCGGGCCCCTGGCAGATGTTCCGGCACGTCCTGCTGCCCGCCTCGCTGCCCGCCGTCCTCGTGGGCGCCCGGATCGCCGCGGGCGTGGCCGTCCTGGTCATCGTCGCCTCGGAACAGATCGCCGCCACCGACGGCCTCGGGCATCTGATCTTCGACTCCCGCGCCCTGTTCCAGAACGACGTGATGTTCGTCGGCATCGTCTGTGTGGCCGTCCTCGGTGTGCTCTTCTCCGAGCTCGTACGGCTGGCCGGGCGCTTCCTCACCCCCTGGGCACCCCGCGACCGAGGCCGCCCCCGGAGCTGATCCCGCACCGCCCTGTCCGCCCGGACGCCGCCCCCGTACGGAGGTCCCATGCGCATCCGCACCACCACTGCCGCGCTGATCGCCGCACTCGCCCTCGGCGCCGGCTGCGCCGCCCCCGACGACCACCCGACCGCCGCCCGGCCCCGCACCATCAAGCCCGTCGCGGGCTGCGGCCCGGCCGCCTGGACCGACCCCGCCGACCTCGCCCCGGACCGCGCACCGGCCCGCTGCGCCAAGGGCGCCCCCGCGCCGCGCCCGCTCGCGAAGCGCCGCACGCTCACGGTCGCCACCGGCACCCTCAGCGCCGAATACGTGGCCCCGCTGCGCCTGGCCCTCGCCAGGGGCGAGTTCAAGAAGGAGGGCCTGGACGTCCGGCTGAAGGTGCTGCCCACCCCGGAGGCGCTGCCGCTGCTGGCCAAGGGCGAACTGGACGCCCTGTGGGCGGCCCCCGAGGCCGCCGTCGTCAACGGCGTCCACGGCGGCTTCGACCTCCGCTGGGTGGCCGGCAACTTCTCCCCCGCCCCGAAGTCCCGGAGCGGCCTGTGGGTGCGCCTCAAGAACGGGGAGCACGCCTCTTCGGTCTCCCTGGAGGGGACGAAGCTGGGCACCATGATCGGAAAAGGCTCCGTGATCATGTATCCGATGGCCCGGATCTTCGCCGGACACGGCGCCCGCCTGGACTCCATCGCCTTCCAGCAGCTCGGCTCCGCCGACGTCCTGACCGCCCTGACCGGCGGCGGGGTGGACTCCGCCTGGCTGCTCGACCCGGTCTGGCGGCGGGTCGACGGCGAGGGGAAATACGCCTTCCTCGGCGGCCAGCCCCGCGGCGAACCGCTCGGCGGCGCCCTCTACGGCCCGACACTGCTCCAGCGGGACCCGGACGCCGGTGTCGCCTTCCTGCGCGCCTACCTCCGCACGGTCAACACCTACTTCACCGGCGACTACAAGGCCGACCGGGCCTTCGTCGCCGAGCTGGCGACGCTGCTGGACGTCGACGCGAAGATCCTGACCTCGGTGCCCTCGCTCCGGATGGACTGGGAGATCCGAAAGGGCACCACGGACCGGCTCCAGAAGGCCTACCGCGACGCCGGCGTCATCAAAGGCGCACCGCTGCCGGAGAACCGGCTCGTCGACCGCAGCCTGTACGCGGAGGCGGTCGGCCACCGGCTCCGGAGATGAGCACGACGAAGGCCCGGATTCTCAGAGAATCCGGGCCTTCGTCTTTGAGTAGCGGGGACAGGATTTGAACCTGCGACCTCTGGGTTATGAGCCCAGCGAGCTACCGAGCTGCTCCACCCCGCGCCGTTGTGTTCCACACTCTAACCCCGGCCCGACGACCAGCGCAAATTCCTTCCGGCGGGCCCGGGACCGGCCACTGTGGGCCGGGTCCCGGGCTTCCGGACACCTCTTGCCGCCCGCTATGCGCTGAGCTCCTCCTGGAGCGCCGTACGCAGCCGCGCCGCACGCTCCGCCACCTCCGGCGGGCCCAGCTCCACGGCGTGCGCACACCAGCTCTGCGCCTCCGCGAGCGCACCGCGCCGGGCGGCGAGCAGCGCCAGCCGGAGCGCCGCCCGGCCGTGCCCGGCCTCGGCGGCGCGCTGCCACCACAGGGCGGCCTCCGGGAGGCTGCCCTCACGGGCCAGCAGCAGCCCGAGGTTGAAGGCGCCGTTACGGCTCCCGGCCTCGGCCGCCGCGCGGTACCACTCGGCGGCCTCGACGGCCTCCCCGCGAGCCGCCGCGAACATGCCAACTCGGACCTGGGCGCGACGGTGCCCCTGGCGGGCGGCCCGCTCGTACCACTGCACGCTCTCGTCGTCCGCCGCGCGCTCCCCGTCCGCCAGACCCTCGCCCGCGGCCGCCGCCTGGCGGTCGAGGAGGTCGGCGAGCCGGAAGGCCGCCTCGGCGCTGCCGCCGCCGGCCGCACAGCGCAGATTCCGCTCCGCGTCCTGGAGCTCACCGTCCCGCAGCTGCACGATGGCGACCTGAAGCGCCGCCTCGGTGTGCCCGGCCGCGGCCGCCCGCTCGTACCAGGTGTGCGCCGTACGCTCCGCACCCCGCCCGGCGAAGAGGATGCCGAGGTTGAACGCGGCGTCCACACTGCCCGCCTCGGCCGCTTTGGAGAACCACGGCTCGGCCCCGGCGGCGTCGCCGCGCTGGAGCAGCAGGATGGCCAGCGCGTTGGCGGCCTCGCGGTGCCCGGCGTAGGCGGCCCGGCGGTACCACTGCTCGCCGCGCCCCTCCCGGCCCTGCTCGGCGCACAGCAGCCCGATGTTGTAGGCGCCGTTGACGTCCCCGGCATCCAGGGCGACGCGGTACCAGCGCTCGGCGGTCTGCAGCTCACCGCGGTCGGCGTGCAGCGCCCCGAGGGCATTGGCAGCGTTGCCATCGCCGTCCTGGGCGGCGCGCCGCCACCATTCCGCGGCGCTCTCCTCGTCCCCCGCGTCGCGCAGCAGGAAGCCCAGCGCACAGGCGGCGCGCGCCTCCCCGTCCTTGGCAGCGGACAGATACCAGCGCCCCGCCTCCTGGACGTCACCACGCTCCTCCAGCAGCGCGCCCAGCTGGAGCGCGGCCCGCCGGTGGCCGCGCGCGGCGGCCTGGCGGTACCACTGCTCGGCCTCCTCCTGCTGCTTCAGCTCCCCGTACGCGGGGACGGTGCGGTGGTCCGCGTCGCGCCCGTCCTCGATGAGCCGGGCCAGGCGGTACGCGGCCTCACGGTGGCCCCGCTCGGCGGCCGTACGGAACCAGCGCTCGGCGCCGATGTCACCGCGGTGCTCCAGGAGATCGGCGAGGGCGTAGGCACCCAGGCAGTGGCCGGACTCGGCGGACTGGCGCAGCCAGTACTCGGCGGCCGGCTCGTCACCGCGCTCGCGGTAGTAACGCCCGAGGGCGTGCGCCGCGGCGGCGGAACCGGCCACGGCGGCGATCCGCCACCAGCCGGCCGCCTCGTCCCCGTAGCCCCGCTGGTGGAGCAGCACGCCCAGGTTGTTGGCCGCGGCGCGGTCCCCGGCGGCGGCCGCGGACCGCAGATGCGGCTCGGCGCCGTCGAGGTCACCGCGGCGCAGCAGCATCGCGCCGAGCGCGCTCATCGCGGCGGTGTCGCCCGCCTCGGCGGCCCGGCGGTGGCCGGACTCGGTCACGGCATCGGACGCCTCGGCGGCCTCGGCGGCCTCCATCGCGTCCATTTGCAGGTCGGATTCGCGCCCGTCGTCGGGCGCATGCACAAACCGGTCCGTCTCCAACAACCTTGCCTTGTCCCCCATAAGACCCATCGTCGCATCACCTGTAACCCGCGTACACCTGGTATACCGCAGCCAGTGAGGTCACTTCAGCGGTTTGTCGACTTCCCGACACGACGACTTGGCAAACTCAAGCACACAGCTTCCCCACATGGGTTGTACGACCCGGCCTTTGCCCGGGATCCACCGGAACACATGACGATCGCCCGTACACATGACGAAGGCCCGGATCCTTGAGGATCCGGGCCTTCGTCTTTCAGTAGCGGGGACAGGATTTGAACCTGCGACCTCTGGGTTATGAGCCCAGCGAGCTACCGAGCTGCTCCACCCCGCGTCGTTGTGATCTCAAGGTATCACGGTGGCGGACGGCCCCCGCACCGACGCGGCCCTGTGACCACCGGTTCGCACCGGCGGCCACAGGGCCCTAAGAGACGGGCGGCCGGCTCAGCTGCCCGGCTTGCCGCCCTTCTCGGACGCCTTCGCCGCCCGGTCCAGCGCCGCCTTCAGCTTCTTCTGGGCCTCGCCGTAGCCGGCCCAGTCGCCTCCGGCGCGCGCCTTCTCGCCCTCCTCGTAGGCCTTCTGCGCGTCGGCGAGGGCCTGCTGCACCGTCTGGTCGGACGGTGGCTGCCCGGTGTCGCCGCCGCCGGGCGGCTGCTCCGTGCCCGTACTGGGCGCCTTCTTGCCGAAGACCACGTCCAGCGCGTCCTTGAGGGAGTCCTCCAGGACGGGCTTGTTGTCGCCGTAGCTGACCAACACCTTCTTCAGAAGCGGGTAGTTGGTGTTGGCACCGCGCAGATACACCGGTTCGACATAGAGCAGTCCGCCGTCCAGTGGCACGGTCAGCAGATTGCCGTACTCGATCTCCGAGTCGCCGAACTTCTTGAGGATGTTCAGCTCATTGGCGATGACCGGATCGGAGTTGAACTTCGACTGCACCAGCTGCGGACCGGGCACCGGCGTCTCCGACGGCAGCTTCAGCAATCTGATCTTGCCGTATTCGCCGCTGGTCGCATTGGCGTCGACGGCCATGAACGCACCGAGGTTGTCGCGCTTGTTGGGCGTGAAGGTCGTCGTCAGCGAGAACGCGCGGTTCTTCTGGTCCGGCATCTTCATGCTCAGGTAGTACGGCGGAACCGCGTTGCCCGACTTGGTCGTCGGGTCGTTCGGGATCTGCCAGCGCTCGGAGCCCGTGTAGAAGGTGCCCGGGTCCGTGACGTGGTACGTGGTCAGCAGCTGGCGCTGCACCTTGAAGAGGTCCTGCGGGTAGCGCAGATGCTCCTTGAGCGCCGGGCTTATGGCGCTCTTCTTCTCGACCGTGCCGGGGAAGGACTTCATCCAGGTCTTGAGGACCGGGTCCTTGTCGTCCCACTGGTAGAGCTTCACCGAACCGTCGTAGGCATCCACCGTCGCCTTGACGGAGTTGCGGATGTAGTTGACCTGGTTCTGCTGGGCCACCACCGCCCGCTGGCCGTCGGTGAGCGAATCGGCCGTGCTGTCGCCGAGCGTGGTGCGCGAGGCGTACGGATAGCCGTTGCTGGTGGTGTAGGCGTCCACGATCCACTTGATCCGGCCGTCGATGACCGCCGGGTAGGCGTCGCCGTCGATGGTCAGCCAGGGGGCGACGGATTCGACGCGCTCCTTGGGCGTGCGGTTGTACAGGATCCGCGAGCCGTCGCCGATCGCGCCGGAGTAGAGGATCTGCGGCTCCCCGAACGCCACCGCGTACGCGGCACGGTTGACCGGGTTCCCGAGGTTGACACCGCTCTTGCCCTGGTAGCTGTAGCTCTTCTCGCCGCTGTCGTCGGAGTAGTCCAGTTCCTTCTGCGGACCGCCGACGATGGAGTACTGCGAGGTCTTCTCGCCGTAGTACACCCGCTGCTGGTACTTGCCGAGCTGCCCCTTGGCCGGCAGATCCGACTCCGTGTACTTCGGACCGCCGCCGTCGGAGGCCTCCGTCCCCTTGGCCGCGACCGCGCCGTAGCCGTGGGTGTACTTGAAGTGGTCGTTGATCCAGTTGCGCTCGGGGATACCGGCGATGTTCAGCTCACGCAGACCGATGACGGTGTCCTGCTCGGCGCCGTCCTCGTCCTTGTAGCGGTCGACGTCCAGGGTGGAGGGGAACTGGTAGTACCCCCGCACCTGCTGCTGTTGCTGGAAGGCCGGCGAGACCACGTTCGGGTCGAGCAGCCGCATGCTGGCCGTGGTGTCGGCGTTGTCGCGCAGCCGCTGGCTGTCCGCCTTGCCGGTGGGCCGGTAGTCGCCCTTGTACGGCGTGACCTCGGAATCCTGGATGTCGTACGCGTCCCGGGTCGCCTTGATGTTCTGCTTGATGTACGGCGCTTCCTTGGCCTGCTCGTTCGGCTGGACCTGGAACTTCTGCACGATCGCCGGATACAGCCCGCCGATGAGGACCGCCGAGAGCACCATCAGGCCGAAGCCGATCACCGGCAGCTGCCAGGTCCGCCGCCAGAGGGTGGCGAAGAACAGCACCGCGCAGATCGCCGCGATGAAGAACAGGATGGTCTTCGCCGGGAGATAGGCGTTGGCGTCGACATACCGCAGGCCCGTCCAGTTGTCGGCCGACTTCAGGCCGCTGGACTTCACCGCGAGGCCGTACCGGTCGAGCCAGTAGGCGATCGCCTTGAGCGAGACGAAGATGCCCAGCAGCACCGACAGATGGCCGGTCGCCGCCGCCGTCGCCCGCGAACCGGGGCTGGTCAGCCGCAGCCCGCCGTAGAGGTAGTGCGTCAGCGCCGCGGCGACCAGACACAGCACCGCGCAGGCGAAGCCGAAGCTCAACAGGAAGCGGTACCAGGGCAGATCGAAGGCGTAGAACGCGACGTCCATCCCGAACTGCGGGTCCTTCTTGCCGAAGGGGACGCCGTTGACCCACTGGAGCCAGGTGCGCCACTCGCCGGAGGCGGAGGCGCCGGCGATCAGCCCGATCACCGCCGTGATCGCGATCAGCGCCCACTTCTTGAACGGCGCGATGCTCATCCGGTAGCGGTCCAGGCTCTGCTGCTCCATGGACATCGCGCTCAGCGGCGGCCGCAGCCGGTGCGCCAGCCAGATGTTGACGCCGACGGCCGCGGCCATCACCACGCCGAAGGAGAAGAACAGACCGATCTTGGTCAACAGGGTGGTCGTGAAGACCGAGGAGTACTTGACCGATCGATACCAGAGCCAATCCGTCCAAAACCCCGCAAACATTACGAAGAGCATGGCCAGTACGGCCAGCACACCCAATGTCATGAGCAGGGTCCGGATCCGCCGCGATGGTCGGCCGACTCTGATCCGTGGCCCTGTCGGGCCTCCGCCGCGGTCCGGCATCTGGAAAGCCAAGGTGCGCACCTCGAAGTTCGCTGTCGTGTGGAGCAGGCCCGGCGATAGTAGGACCCACCGATGCAACTTACGAAGGCTTTACTCAGTTCCCGCTTTCCGGGGTACACAAGGCACGATGTTGAGCATGACCAACCTCCCCGTTGACGGCACCCCCCTCGCCGCCGACCCCCTGACCCGCGCGGTGCTCGAGATCGACGAGTACAGCGCCGGGCTCGGCTGGGATCAGCCGGCCCGACTGTTCGCCCTCGTCGACACCGCCAAGCTGCGTGCGCAGGAGCCCTCGCTCGCCGCCCAGCTCGGTATCGACGACTCCACCACCACGTCCCTGACCCCCGTGGAGCAGGACGAGATCCCGGCGGGCGTCCCGCTGGACGAGTTCCTGGCCACCATCGCCTGGCCGGATGCCGTCACCGGCTGTGCGCTGACCGTCGAGCGGCTGATGCTGCCGCCGTCCGCCGAGGACTCCGAGCCCGCGGGCATGGACGAGGCGCAGCTCGCCAAGTGGGTCGCCAAGCACCCGGACCGCCAGGAGGTCCGGATGACCGTGGCCGTGCTGCGGGACGGCCGCCGCGAGTCGGCACTGCGGCTGCGCGAGAAGGACTCCACGTCCGAGGTGCTCACCGGCTCGGCGCTGGTGCCGGGCCTGGCGGAAGCGCTGGCCGCGACCTTCGAGGCCTGACCGCGGCGTCCCGGGCCCCTCCCCGGGCCGGACGGCTGGCGTCCGGCTCCGGGGGCCCGGGCGGGCCGGCGCCCCCCTAGGCCCGGCCGGCCGGGCCGCAGCTCGGCAGGCCGGCGGTGTCGCCCTTGCGGATCTTCTCCAGCGCCTTGACGGCGTCGCCTATGGTGCCGACCTTGACCAGGGTCAACCCCTTCGGGGTGTCCTTGGCCGCCGCGGCGCAGTTCTCCTTGGGCGTCAGGAAGAACTCCGCGCCCTTGTCTCGCGCACCGACCGTCTTCATCGCGATGCCACCGATCGGGCCGACCTTGCCCTTGTCGTCGATGGTGCCCGTACCGGCCACGAATTTGCCGCCGGTCATGTCCCCGGGCGTGAGCTTGTCGACGATGCCGAGCGCGAACATCAGCCCGGCGCTCGGGCCGCCGACATCGGCCAGCTTGACGTCGATGGGGAACGGGAAGGTGTGATCCACACCGGCCTGGATGCCCACGATGGCACGGCCGTCGTCCGCCTTCTGCGTGCTGATCGTGATCTGCTTCGCGCCGGTCACGGCCTTCTTGCCCTGCTTCTCCGCCGCCGCGGCCGCCTTGGCGGGGATGATCGTGAAGACGACCTTCTCGCCCGGCTTGTGCCGGGTGACGAACTTGGCGACATCGCCGGTCTGCTTGACCGCCGTGCCGTCCACGGCCTTGATCACATCGCCCGCGTGCAGCCGGCCGTCGGCGGGCTTGTCCTTGACGACGGAGCCGACGACGGTCTGGGCGGCGACCGGGAGGTGCAGCTGCTTGAGGGCAGCGGCCTTGGCGCTCTCCTGGGACTGGCTGAACTCCTCGGCGTTCTCCTGGTCGGCCTGCTCGGCCGTCTGCCCCTCGGGGTAGAGCGTCTTGTGCGGCACCACGGCGTTGTCGTGGCCGAGCCAGCCGTACACCGCCTCGAAGAGGTTCATGCGGTAGTCGGGGCCGGTGACCCGGACGGTGGTCATGTTGAGATGACCCGTCGTCGGATAGGTCTTGTGCCGGGAGATCTGCAGCACCGGCTCGCCGTCGTGATCACCAAGGGTGTTGACCGTCGGCCCCGGAGACATCTCGGCGTACGGCACGGGGATCAGCACCCCTGCGCAGAGCAGCGCGATCAACATCAGGATCGAGGCGAGCAGCGTCGCGGTGCGGCGTGGCATGGAACGACAGTACGGGACGGGTATGACAACCGGCCCGCGGGGCCGTCCGTACGGGGCCGGGCACCCGCCCGCAGAAAAGCGCCACCCCGGAGAGTGGCGCCTTCTTCCGCTGCTTCCGCGGAGAAACGGCGAAGGTTCAGACCGGATCCGAGGCGGGCTCGGAAACGGAATGCTCCTTTTCCATGGCGTCCCGGAACCGGGCATAGCCCGCGAGTTCTGCCACGTCCCCGGTCTTGCGGTTCCGCATGGTCCAGCTGCTCCACACCGCGGCAATCAGCCCGGCGCCGACCGGAATCAGCAACCAGAGGAGCGCACCCATCAGCGACCTCCCAACCCCTTGTAGGACCGCGATCGACGAATAAGCAGATTAACCATCTGCTGGGTCAACGCTTATGCCAGGGGGCGGGTTACGCAACCGGAACACATGGCACCGGTTCGGCCTCACGTTCGGAGTTCACCGTCCCGTGACTCCGGGCCAATGCCCCCGCCCCGTCTGCTCTGTCGACTGCCCGGAGAACGCGCGATTACGCACCTGAAATCGGGCCACGCGCCGACCCTCCCGCCCGTCGCCCGACCTCCACCCCCAGAAGACGGCGCTATGCGCCGACCCATTCTTCGGTTCCATCGGAAAACATTTGGTGCTTCCAGATCGGCACCTCGTGCTTGAGGTCGTCGATCAGTTTGCGGCAGGCCTCGAACGCCTCGCCCCGGTGCGGGCAGGACACCGCGACGACCACGGCCAGATCACCGATGCGCAGATCGCCCACCCGGTGGACGGCGGCCAGCGCACGGACAGGAAAGTCCGCGGTCACCTTTTCGGCGATCCGGCGCATCTCCGCCTCGGCCGTCGGGTGCGCGGAGTAGCCCAGGCCGTCGACGTCGGCGCCGTTGTCGTGCGAGCGGACCGTGCCGACGAACAGGGCCGTGCCGCCGGCGGCCGCGTCGCCCACGGCCGCGAACACCTCGTCCACGGAGAGCGGGGTGTCGCGGATCTCCAGGAGCCGGATCGGGTCCGCCGCGGCCCGCTCACCGGGGTGGTCGCGGCCGGGGGACGAAGGGGAGGGCATGCCAGACATGCCCCCATCGTGCCGCAACCGGGGACGCCACGGGAATGGCCGTTTCCGCCGGTCGTCCGGCCCGCCGTATGGAGACTCCTCCAGCCGGCGGGCCCGGTACGGCTCAGATGCGGCGGCGGGCCTTACGGGCACGCCGCACCAGCGCGGCGGTGCCCAGGAGGGCGACGGTGGCGCCGGCGGCACCCGCGGCCGTGGCGTCCTTGCGGCCGAGCCGGCGGCCGGCGACGGTGTGCCGTCCGGCGACCTCTTCCAGGAGCTCGGCCAGCACCTCCTCGTTCGTCCAGTGGGGCCGCCAGCCCGCATCGTGCAGCCGGCTGCCGCTGACCACCCACGGGTGCATCGTGTACGCGAGGTCCCCGGCGGGCGACGGCGTCAGGCCGATCCGGTGCAGCCGGGCCGCGGCGCCCAGGGCCACCGAGGACGGCAGCTCCATGCGGCGGATGCCGGACAGCTCCTCGACCTCCTCCTGCTCCAGCCAGCCGTCGCAGCCCACCGCCAGCTCGCCGTCGACCTTCTCCAGCGCGGCGTACTCCAGGGCGCTGACCAGGTCCTCGACATGGCAGAACTGCCAGGCGGGGCGGGATCCGGCGACCACCAGGAGGCGGGGCGATTCGAAGTAGCGGGTGAGCGCGGTGTCGGTGCCGCCCACCAGGACGGCGGGGCGCAGCACGGTCACGTTCAGGCCGGGGTGGGCGCGGGGCGCGCGGTGCGCCAGGTGCTCGATCTCCAGCAGGTCGCCGACGCCGGTGGCGTCCGCGGTGGCGCGCAGCTCGGCGTCCTCGGCCAGGGGCACATCGTTGTCGGGCAGCGCCCCGTAGACCATCGCGGAGGTGCACAGCACCACCCGGTGGACGCCGGCGGCCGCGGCGGCGGTGAGCACGGTCTGGGTGCCGCGCACGTTGTAGGCGGTGCGCGCCGCGTCGTCGGTCTCCAGGTCGAGGTCGAGCGCCAGGTGGACGACGACGTCCGCACCACGCAGCTTGTCGGCGATGGCGGGGTCCCGGACGTCGAGGACGTGCCAGTGCGCCTCGGCGACGTCGCCGCGCCGCTCGTCGATGGCCACCACCTCCTTGACCTCGTCGGATGCGACCAGGGCGCGGGTAAGCAGCGCCCCGACCCCGGACGCGGCTCCGGTGACGGCGACGACGGGCCGTCGTAGCGGCCGGTCCGTGGTGCCGTCTGCGCCATTGCCTGCCTTCTCGGTCTGGGCCGCAGCGTTTCGCGCTGCGCGAACGGTCGGATCTGGGGAACTCACCGGGCGTCTCCAGCGGTTGTCTTCAGTGCGAACGTGTGGTCATGCGTACGCACCAGGTGGCGTCCATCCTGCCGCAGCCACCGGGACAGCGAAGCACCGAGCCCCGAAGCGGTCCGGGTGTCTACGCTGGAGGTGATGTCGGGCAGCCGCCGTCGGCCACCTGGTCGGCGGCCCTACGAGCCGAGGAAACCCGTGAGTGACACCCCATTTGGATTCGGCCTTCCGCCGGAGGAGCCGGAGGACGGCGACAACGGCAAGAAGAAGGGCGGCCAGGGAGGTAGCCAGGGCCCCGCGGACCCCTTCGGGTTCGGCGGCGGGAGCGGCGGCGCGGACAATCCGTTCGCGGCGCTCTTCGGCGGCATGGGCGGCCCCGGTGGCGAGATGAACCCTGGAGACCTGGGAGCCGCCTTCCAGAAGCTCGGGCAGATGCTCTCCTACGAGGGCGGCCCGGTGAACTGGGACATGGCCAAGGACATCGCGCGGCAGACCGTCGCGCAGGGCGCCGAGGACGGCAGCAAGGACGCGAGCCTGTCGCCGGGTGAGCGCAGCGCGGTCGAGGAGGCGGTGCGGCTGGCGGATCTGTGGCTGGACGGTGTGACGTCGCTGCCGTCGGGTTCCGGCTCCGTGGTGGCCTGGAGCCGCGCCGAGTGGGTCGAGGAGACCCTCCCGGTGTGGAAGGACCTGGTCAACCCGCTCGCCGAGCGCGTCGGGGCGGCCATGGGCGATGTGCTGCCCGGGGAGATGCAGGCCATGGCGGGCCCGCTGCTCGGGATGATGCGTTCCATGGGCGGCGCGATGTTCGGCACCCAGATCGGCCAGGCGCTGGGCGTACTGGCGGGCGAGGTCGTCGGTTCGACGGACATCGGGCTGCCGCTCGGCCCGGCCGGCAAGGCCGCGCTGCTGCCGGGGAACATCGCCACGTTCGGCGCGGGCCTGGGCGTCCCGGAGGAGGAGGTGCGGCTGTACCTGGCCCTGCGCGAGGCCGCCCACCAGCGGCTCTTCGCACATGTGCCGTGGCTGCGCTCGCATCTGTTCGGTGCCGTCGAGGGCTATGCGCGCGGGATCAAGGTCGACACGACCAAGCTGGAGGACGTGGTCGGCCAGATCGATCCGCAGCATCCCGAGGAGCTCCAGAACGCCCTTCAGCAGGGCATGTTCCAGCCCGAGGACACCCCGGAGCAGAAGGCGGCGCTGGCCCGTCTGGAGACCGCGCTGGCGCTCGTCGAGGGCTGGGTGGACGCGGTGGTGCACGCCGCCGCCAAGCCGCATCTGCCGTCGGCGGACAAGCTCCGTGAGACGCTGCGGCGGCGCCGGGCGAGCGGTGGCCCCGCCGAGCAGACGTTCTCGACGCTGATCGGTCTCCAGCTGCGTCCGCGGCGGCTGCGGGACGCCTCGCGGCTGTGGGCGTCGCTGACCGACGCGCGGGGCCTGGAGGGCCGCGACGGCCTGTGGGAGCACCCGGACATGCTGCCGACGGCGGCCGATCTGGACGACCCGGACGGGTTCGTGCACCACGAGCAGCCGGACTTCTCCGAGCTCGACAAGATGCTCGGCGAGGCCGCGAGCGGCGGCAAGCCCGATCTGGGCAAGCCCGCCCGGGAGAGCGACGGCCCGGACGAGACCCCCGGCGAGAGCAAGGGCGACGGCGGCAAGTGAGTCTGCACGAGGACGCGGCGCGGGTGCTCAAGGAGTGGCCCGCGCCGTCCCCCGACCAGGAACAGCTGCGGCTGACGTATCTGGACCACCTGGCCGCCCATCAGGACGGCATGTGGAAGCCCTGCAAGGACGGGCATCTCACGGCCAGTGCGCTGGTGATCGATCCGGCCGGCGGGCGGGTGCTGCTCACCCTGCACCGCAAGCTGAAGATGTGGCTCCAGATGGGCGGCCACTGCGAGCCCGAGGATGCCTCGCTGGCCGATGCGGCGCTGCGGGAGGCGCGTGAGGAGTCCGGCATCACGCAGGGGCTGACGCTGCTGCCCGGCGGCCCGGTGCGGCTGGACCGTCATCACACGCCCTGCGCCTGGCATTTGGATGTGCAGTATGCGGCGCTGGCGCCCGCGGGCGCGGTGGCGGAGATCAGCGACGAGTCGCTGGACCTGCGGTGGTTCGCGTACGACGAGGTGCCCGGTGTCGCCGATGCGTCGGTGGCACGCCTGGTGGAGCGCACCCGCGCGCTGCTCTAGACGGCAGCGGCCATACCTCCGGCGCCCGTCCCCTCCCGGGGCGGGCGCCGGAGGTGTGTCAGCGGTCGACCGGCAGACTCAGTTGGTGAAGATGTTGCCCTGGTTCTGTCCCCGGGCGCCCTGCTGGCCCATGCCGAACTGGGCGGCCGCACCGGAGCCGATGACGGCGTTCTGCGGTGGCAGCAGCTCGCTGGGCTGGACCAGTGCGTAGCCCTGGCCGAGGAAGCTCAGCTCCCAGCCCTCGCCGGTGTTGCCGCGCCGGCGGAACACTCCCGAGGAGTGCGTCTGCGCCTGCATCTGGACGCGCAGCGAAGCGGACCAGGCGACCACCGCATCGGCGTCGGCGTTGACGTACTTGTCGGGCGTGACCTGCAACATCAGCGGCTGGCCGGAGGTCATCAGGGCGACCTTGCCCCGTCCGGAGATGTTGAGCTGGTACTTGCCGGTGCCGGAGATGCCGTACTGGCTGTCCACGGAGACGACCTCCCAGTGGAGGCCGGAGTCCAGCGCGAGCACATAGCTGCTGTCGACGGTCAGGCCGTCGTGGTCGACGTCGACGACATGGACGTACTGGGCGAGGTTGGCCAGATAGACCGTGCCCTGCCCGGAGACGCGCATCAGATCGAGGCCCTCACCGGAGCGCGCACGGGTCCGGTGCTGGCCCGGCGTCTGGTAGTTGCCGTCGAATTCGAGCAGCCCCTGATAGGCGACCATCGTGCCCTTACGGGCGAGGACGTCCTCGTGGCCCTGGAGGGCGACGCGCAGCAGCTGGCTGTTCTGAAGGGCGTAGCGGTCCTGGGTCTGTGCCTCGGTGAAGGCGAAAAGCGGACTCTGCATGGCGTGTTCGGTCCTCCCCCTCAGCCCCGGGCCCGGAGCCGGTCGGTGCTGTCCTCGCTGGGCTGGACGACGACGAATCCCTGGCCGGAGAAGCCCAGTTGGTACGCCTCGCCGCTGCCGCGCCCGATCATCGAGGACGCCTTGAAGCTGCGCTTGCCCTTCATCTTCAGATGGGTCGACCAGGCGACGAGGGCGTCCGGGTCCACATAGGTCTCGTCCTCGCCGCGGCCGCAGTCGACGACGACGGGCGTGCCCCGGGAGGTCAGAGCGACCCAGCCGGTGCCCGAGATCTGGACGTTGAAGAGTCCCTGGCCGGCGAACTTCGCCATGCCCTTGACGCGCTGCACGCCCCACTGGAGGTGGGCGTCGAGAGCGAGGAGGTTGGTGCCGTTGACCGAGAGCGCGTCGTCGTTGAGGTTGATGCAGACGACGTCGGCACCGTAGTCGGCGAGGTAGAGCAGGCCGTCGCCGGAGCACTTCATCAGGGGCGCGCCCTCGCCGGTGAGCCACTGGGAGGCCATCTGGCGGACGGCGGGCGGGTTCGGCTCGTATTGGACGAAGCCTTCGTAGGCGACCATCGAGCCGGTGCGTGCGAAGACGTCCTGGCCGCTCTGCATGGCGATCTTCACCATGGCGCTGCCGTGGTTCTCCATACGGGCGGCGGGCGGGGTCGGGACATAGCCCGACAGCTGCTGCTGGTTCATGACGTGCGGGCTCCCTCAGACCTCGTAGGGCTGGACGACGATGAAGTTGCCGGGCGCACCGCGGAACTGGAGGTTCACGGTCTCGCCGGAGTGGCCCGGGTAGGCGTGCCGGCGCACGCTCACCTGGCTGGAAATAATCACCTGCGAGGCGGCGGACCAGGCCACGATGGCGTTGGCGTCGGCGAAGGTGGTCGGGGTGACCGGCAGGACGACCGGGGTGCCCTGGGTCTTGACGATGACGGTGCCGGTCCCCTGGAACTGCATGGTGAACAGGGCGCCACCGGGGATGCCGTGGCCCTCGATACGGCGGACCTCGTGCTGAAGCGACTCGTCGAAGGCGAGGACCGCCTCGGCGGACACACAGATGGCGTCGCCCTGGAGCTCGATGGGGTGCACATGGGCGCTGTTCTCCGCGAAGAAGACCTGGCCCTGGCCGGTGCAGCGCATCAGCTGCATTTCCTGGCCGGTGGCGTTGCCGACGATCCGGCCGCGGAAACCGGCGCCCTTGTAGCCGAAGTCGACCTTGCCCTGGTAGAGCACCATGCTGCCCTGACGGGCGAGCACCGGCTGGCCGTCGACGCCGAGGTCGACGCGGATCAGCTTCTCGTTCTGCGGGGTCCAGCGCTGCCCGGTGGGGGCTTCCTTGTACTTGTCCAGTACGACGCCGAGGCCGGGGCCGCCGCCCTGGGGCACGGCCGGTGCCTGGCCGCCCCCGTACGGGGCGCCCGGGGGCTGCTGTCCCGGCTGGCCGTACGGGGCGGGCCGGCCCTGCGGGGCGCCGTATCCGCCGGGCGGCGGCGCGGGCTGCCCATAGGGAGGTGCCTGCGGGGCCGGCTGGCCGGGGTAGCCGCCGGGTGCGGGCTGCGGCGGGCCGTACGGGTCCTGACCGGGCGCCGGCTGGCCGTACGGGGCCGGCGGCTGCTGTGCGGGCACTCCGGGCGGCGGGACCGGGCCGGGCGGGGCCAGTGGCGCGGCGAGGGTGGGCGCGCTGTGGACCTGCGGAGCGGTGGGCTGCGGTGGCTGTGGCGCGGCCGGGGGTGCTTCCTGCGGCGCACCCTGGGGCGGGCCGAACTCGGGCGCGGGCTGCGGGGTGGGCGGCGCGGCGGGCACCCCGAAGGACGGTGCGGGGGCGGCCGGCCCGGACGGCGGGGCGAAGCCCGGCACGTCCTGTGCCGTGGCGGTCGGCTCGGGCTGCGCGTCGGCCTCTTCGGCGACCTCGCCACCGAAGTTCTTCAGCAGCGCCTCGAGGCCGCCGTCGAAGCCCTGGCCGACGGCGGCGAACCGCCACACGTCCTTGAGATAGAAGTCGCCGAGCATGACGGCGCGTTCGGTGCTGAACTCGCTGCCGTTGAAGGAGTAGCGGGCGACCTCTTCGCCGCCGGCCACGATCCGGAGGTAGCCGGGGCCGATCTGCGAGACCTGGCCGGCGCCGTCGAGCGCGGCGGTGAAGGAGAGCTTCTGGATGTGCGGCGGGATCTTGTCGAGGGTGACCCGGAAGGACTCGCTGTCACCGGCCTGCGCGCCGAGCAGCTGGATCGACTCCTCGGGCGACTTCGGCTGGTTGAAGAAGATGAAGTACCGGTCGTCGGAGAGCCGCTCGTCGGCGTCCAGGCCGAAGCAGCTGATGTCGAAGGACAGGCCGGGTCCGGCGATCTGCACACCGACGTACAGATCCGTTCCCGCCGTCAGATCACTGATTTTGGCCTTGTGGCCCCGCTGGAATTCCCTGGCCATACGTAACGCCCGTCCCCCGCTCCCGCTGTGAGTTCCTCTGCGCGGCCAGGCTAACCGCTGGCGCCGACAGCGGGCGATGCCGGGGCGCGACGGATCTCGTCGGGCTGTGCGCCCTCATTCCTCGCGGGCGACGGGCAGATGGGGCAGCCGGTCGGCCGCGACCACCCCTTCGAGGTAGCCACGGGCCCGTTCCGTACGGGCGTAGGACTCCAGCAGGCTCCAGAACCGGGGGCCGTGGCCGGGGACGAGCAGATGGGCGAGTTCGTGCAGGAGGACGTAGTCGATGACGTACTCCGGCATGCCCTGGAGACGGTGCGAAAGGCGGATGCTGCCCTCGGCCGGGGTGCACGATCCCCAGCGGGTGTTCTGGTTGGTCACCCAGCGCACCGAGGCGGGGCGGGCCCGGCCGTCCAGATACTGACCGGACAGCCGCTCGGCGCGCTCGGCCAGCTCCCCGTCGCCCAGCATCCGCTTGCTCTCCTGGGCGGCGAGCTTGTCCAGCATGACGGTGACCCAGCGCCGCTCCTCCGCCTCGGACATACGGGCCGGAATCAGGACAACCGTGCGGTCACCCTCGCGGTACGCGGAGACCGTTCTGCGCCGTCGTGAACTGCGGCGTACCTCGACGGCACTGGTGGCCGATCCGCGGGCCACGGGGCCGGGGGCGGCACCGCGCGAGGTGTCGGCGGCGCGGCGCAGAGGGGTTTCCCCTGAGCCGTGGGCGGAAGGGTCGGCGGGCACGCGCCCGACGTTACCCGCTGGCGCGGCGGGAAGTCCCGCCCCGCGGACGGTTCGCCATCGAACCACTCCATGGCGTGCACCGCTTGTACGACCATTGCCCACCGCCTGTGGATAACTTCCGCACCGATCCGCCGCGGGGCGCATGCTGAGGGCCGGACGACGAAAGAGATGGACGGGGGCGGAGATGAGGCATCCGATGCTCAAGCCCGCGCTGCGGCGCGGATGGCGGGACCGGGAGACGGTGCGGTTCGGGGTGGCGCCGGCGCACGCGATGGTGGTCGGCCCGGTCGATACGGCGACCGGCAGTTTCCTCTCGCTGATCGACGGCACCCGCACCATGCAGCAACTGGTCGAGGAGGCCGCGTTACTGGACCTCCCGCCCGAGCATGTGCGGGGTGTGGTGGACCGGCTCGGCGCCGCCGGGCTGCTGGAATCTTCCACCGAGGGCGGCCCGGCGGCCGAGGCGGTCCGGGCGGACCACACCGCCTTCGAGCAGTTGCGGCCCGATCTGGCGTCCCTCTCGGTGCGGCATCCGGAACCGGCGGGCGCGCTGGGCCGGATGGGAGCGCGCCGGGCGGTCCGGGCGCGAGTCAAGGGGTCGGGGCGGGTCGGCGCCGCGATCGCGGCGCTGCTCTCGGCCTCGGGCATCGGCCGGGTGGAGGTGTTCGACGGCGGCACGGTCCAGCCGTGGGACGTCCTGCCCGGCGGGCTGCCGGCCGAGCGGATCGGCGAGCGGCGGCGCTCTGCCGCGCAACGGCTGGTCCACCAGTCCTCCCCCTGGAGCCGTACCCCACGGCCGAGGGTCCCGGTCAGCGAATCGGGCGAACCCGGACTGTCGCTGGTGGTGCTGGCCCCGCGGGACGGGCTCGGCGCGTACGCCCCCGACCCCGTGCTGTCCGAGCCGTTGCTCGTCGCCGGAATCCCACATCTTTACGCGGGGGTGATCGAGGGCACGGGTGTGGTGGGTCCGTTGGTGCTGCCCGGCGGTTCGGCCTGTGCCCGCTGCGACGAGCTGCGTCGTACGGACGCGGAGCCGGCCTGGCCGCGGTTGCTGGCGCAGTGGCGGTCGGGGCGTGCCGCACCCGCGGTTCCGGCCTGCGATGCCGCGTTGGCAACAACGGTCGCGGGGATCGCCGCCGTCCAGGCGCTGGCGTTCCTCGATGGCGAGCTGCCGCCGTGCACCGGTGCGCGGATGGAGCTCGCGGCGCCGTGCGCGAGCGTGCGCACGGTGCGGATCGAGCCGCATCCGGACTGCGGCTGTGGCGCTGCCGCTTCACCGGCTGCGGCAGGCCCCTCGGATCCGCAGCCCGAACACGCCACAATGACGGAGTAACCCCGGTAGGGGGACAGTGTGAGTTGGAGGGGCGCATGTCTGATCTTCCCCGCAAGGCGGTCACCCGCACCGCCAAGCTGGCCGCGCTGCCACTGGGGTTCGCCGGCCGCGCCACTTGGGGCCTGGGCAAGCGGATCGGCGGCAGATCCGCCGAGATCGTCGGCCGTGAGCTGCAACAGCGCACCGCGGAACAGCTCTTCAAGGTGCTCGGCGAACTGAAGGGCGGGGCGATGAAGTTCGGGCAGGCGCTGTCCGTCTTCGAGTCGGCGCTGCCCGAGGAGATCGCCGGCCCGTACCGCGCCGCTCTGACGAAACTTCAGGAAGCGGCGCCGCCGATGCCGACGAGCACGGTGCACGCGGTGCTGGCGGAGCAGCTCGGCGAGGACTGGCAGGAGCTGTTCGAGGAGTTCGAGGACAAGCCGGCCGCGGCGGCCTCGATCGGGCAGGTGCACCGGGGGGTGTGGCACGACGGCCGCGAGGTGGCGGTCAAGGTGCAGTATCCGGGGGCCGGTCAGGCGCTGCTGTCGGATCTGTCGCAGCTGAGCCGGTTCGCCCGGCTGCTGGGTCCGCTGATCCCGGGCATGGACATCAAGCCGCTGATCACCGAGCTGCGTGACCGGGTGTCGGAGGAGCTGGACTACTCCCTGGAGGCGGAGGCCCAGCGGGCCCATGCAGAGGAGTTCGCCGACGACCCGGATGTGGTGGTGCCGGCCGTGGTCCACCAGTGCGACCAGGTGCTGGTGACGGAGTGGATGGCGGGACTGCCGCTGTCCGAGGTGATCGCGAACGGCACCGACGCACAGCGGGACCGGGCCGGCCAGCTCCTGGCGCGCTTCCTCTTCTCCGGCCCCGCCCGTACGGGCCTGCTGCACGCCGACCCGCATCCGGGCAACTTCCGGCTGCTGGCCGGGGACCACCCGGACGGCCCGGTCGAGGAGTGGCGGCTGGGGGTGCTGGACTTCGGCACCGTCGACCGGCTCCCCGACGGACTGCCGCCGACGATCGGTACGTCACTGCGGATGACGCTGGACGGCGAGGCGGACGCCGTCTACCAGCAGCTGTGCGAGGAGGGCTTCGTCAAGGAGTCCATCGAGCTGGACCCGGACGCGGTGCTGGAGTATCTGCTGCCGATCATCGAACCCGCGCAGGTGGACGAGTTCACCTTCACCCGCGGCTGGATGCGCCGGCAGGCGGCCCGGGTCGGGGACCCGCGCTCGCCCGCCCACCAGTTGGGCAAACAGCTGAATCTGCCGCCCGCGTACCTTCTGATCCACCGGGTGACCCTGAGCACGATCGGGGTGCTGTGCCAGTTGGGGGCGACGGTACGGCTGCGTGACGAACTCGAGGCATGGATGCCCGGCTTTGTGCCCGAGGAGGAGCCGGCCGGCTCGGAGCTCACCGGCTTCGACACGGTCATCAGCGCCGACATCAGCGAGGAGGCCGTCGAAGGGTCCACTGCCTGAGCCCGCCCCGGCCGCCCGCTCCGCCGGCGGAGCGGGCACGGCGGCCCCGGGTCTCCGGGGCTCCGCGCCAAGGGGCCTCACCACCAGGTCGAATCCAGGCGTCCCTCGATGGCCCGGAGGTTCTCCCGCGCGCACTCGTCGCAGAAGTAGCGGCGTTCACCGTTCTCGACGGAGCAGGTCCAGGTCGGCGGGGTGCCCTCGGCCACCGCACCGCAGCCGGCGCACACCGTGTTCCCGTCGGCCAACTCCGCCTGTTCCTGCGTCTTCTGGTCCACCGTCCGACGATATCCCCGCCAACCGCTGGAAGCGGGATATAACGCACCACGGGGCCCGCCCTGTCGGACGGACCCCGTAGGTGGCGGTATCAGCGCACCGCCGTTACTGCATCACGGCCATGGCCAGCGCACGACGGGCACGCAGCGACGCGCGCTCGGCGCGCCGCTGCATACGCCGCGCGGCCGCGAGCCGATGCGCCCTGCGTTCCGATTCGGCCTCCCGCAGCCGTTCGTGCATATGGGCACGAGCCAGGGCTTCTGGGATGAGTTGCATGGCATGGTTCCTGTTCTGACGCGACTCGATCACGTCGGTGTTCACGGGGACGGGTGTGTCGGTGAAGGTGGGGTTCATCGTGAGGTCCTGCTTCTGGGGATCCCGTGTGAGGGGACGATCGATCGTTCCTGTGCCGATGGTGTTCATGCCGCGACCGGGTTCTTGCGCGGACGGCCACGCGGCCGCTTCCGCGGCACGACAACGCCCTGGACGAAGAGCTCGCCGCCCCAGACGCCCCACGGCTCACGGCGGTCCTTGGCACCGGCAAGGCAGGCCTCGCGGACGGGGCAGGTCTGGCACAGCGCCTTGGCGTACTCGACGTCGGCCGGGGACTCGGCGAAGAAGACCTCCGGGTCGTAGGTCCGGCACGGAACGGCAGCGCCGAGGCGGTCGATCTCGTCGTCGAGCTCGGTGAGGGGCAGCAAGGAGTTCTCCTGGGGGTCGGGCGGAGGGATCAGGTCGGTTGCTACGGACGGGGTGTGCGTCTGGAGTTGCACGGTGGTGTGTTCCTCGTCTGTTCGGCCCGGCTGGTGGCGGGCGCTTGGGCAAACAAAAGGGCCGCGGATCCCGGTGTGGGTTCCGCGGCCCTGGAAGGTGCCGACCTGATCGTGCCGATCAGGCTGGATCTCTCCAGGGTTCGAGGCCGCGGTAGGCCCACATTTCATGCTTCGTCTGGTACTGCTGCCGGGATTCGGCACCGTTGGCTGCCGCGAAGGCAAAGGCATTCGCCGATGCCGCCACTACTGCGGCCGCAGGTGCCTCGGTCGGTCGCGCGGTGCGCTCACTGCGCGGCAGCACAATGAGGGACTCGGGGCGCGCGACCTCGGTACCGGACAGGCGGCCGAAGCCGGACAGACCGGTGCCAGGGAGCGAGGAGTCGAGCGTGCAGGGGGCGACGACCGAGAGATCGGTCATTTTGTTGGTCTCGATGATGCTGATCACTGGTCTCGCCTCCTCTCGGCGTCTCGGTGGACCGGGAATCCCGTTCCAGGGTGTTCAAGTACAGCACGGATCCATCGGATCTCGGAAAGAAACCGTTGTCTCCGTTGCTTCTGAAGGCTATGGGGCGGTGCTCCGCGGGCGCAAACTATTTTTTCGACGAGTTTTCCGCGGCGCCTTCGGGCCCCTCCTCAGAGACCCCCACGAGCTCCTCGCCGGCACAGATCGCCAGCACCTCACTGCCGTAGCGGTCGAACTTCCGCCGCCCCACTCCTGAGATGACCGCAAGCTCCGCTTCGGTTCCCGGAACGGCCTCCGCGATCGCCATCAGTGTCTTGTCGGTGAAGATGCAGTACGCGGGCTGCCGGGAGCGCGCGGCCTGCTCGGCCCGCCAGTCGGTCAGCCGCTCGTAGAGTGCCTCGTCCAGCTCCGAAGGGCAGTCCTCACACCGCATCAGCTTCATCTCACCCGGGTCCGTGAGTGTCCTGTTGCAGACCCGGCAGCGTGCCGGGCTGCGGTGCTTGGTGCGCCGAGCCACCGGCGCCGTCCCGTCGCCGCGCTCGACGCCCCCTGAGACCGCGCCCGGTGTGCGGCGGCCCGCCACCGCCCCGGAGCCCGGCCGCAGGCCGCTCAGGAACCGGCTGGGACGGCGGGAGGCCCGCCCGCCCGGCGAGCGCGCCAGCGACCAGGACAGCCCCAGATGGAGGCGGGCGCGGGTCACGCCGACATACAGGAGCCGGCGCTCCTCCTCTATCTGCTCGTCGGTCTTGGCGTAGGTGATCGGCATCATGCCTTCGGTGAGACCGACCAGGAAGACGGCTTCCCACTCCAGGCCCTTGGCGGCGTGCAGGGACGCGAGGGTCACGCCTTCGACCGTCGGGGCGTGCTGCGCGTTGGCCCGCTCGTCCAGTTCGGCGACGAGGTCGGCGAGGGTGGCTGTGGGCCGGGCCCGGGCGAAGTCCTCGGCGAGCCGCACCAGAGCGGCCAGGGACTCCCAGCGGTCCCGCACCGCCCCGGAACCGGCCGGGGGCCGGCTGGTCCAGCCCATGTCACTGAGCACCGCCCGCACCTCGGACGGCAGGTCCAGCGCGTCGTCGAGCAGCGCGTCGTTGCCCCCGAAGCGGGCGGCGCCCCGCAGTTTGACGCCCGCCTCGCGCACCTCCGGCCGTTCGAAGAACCGCTCGGCGCCCCGCAGCTGATACGGCACCCCGGCATCGGCCAGCGCCTGCTCATAGACCTCGGACTGGGCGTTGATGCGGAAGAGGACGGCGATCTCCCCCGCCGACACCCCGGAAGCGATCAGGTCGCGGATCCGGCGGGCGGTGCCCTCGGCCTCGGCGGGCTCGTCGGCGTACTCCGTGTAGACGGGCTCGGGGCCCGCGTCCCGCTGCGAGATCAGCTCCAGGCGGTGCTCGGCGGCCCGCCCCCGGGCCTGGGAGAGCAGGCCGTTGGCGAGGTGCACGACCTGGGGGCTGGAGCGGTAGTCGCGGACGAGCTTGACGACCGTCGCGTTCGGATGGCGGGTGCGGAAGTTGAGGAGGTGGTCGGGGGTGGCGCCGGTGAAGCTGTAGATCGTCTGGCTGGCGTCGCCGACCACGCAGAGGTTGTCACGGTCCCCCAGCCACAGATCCAGCAGCCGCTGCTGGAGCGGGCTGACGTCCTGGTACTCGTCGACGACGAAGTGCTGATACTGCGTACGGACTTGCTCCGCGATGTCGTGCCGGTCCTGTAGGACACCGACCGTGAGCAGCAGCACGTCCTCGAAGTCGATGGTGCCCCGGTCGCGCTTGAGCTGCTCGTACGTGCCGTAGATCTGCCCGACCTCGGCCGGGTCGCGCGGGGCCTCCCGGCCGGCCTTGGCGACCGCCGCCGGATAGTCGGCCGGAACGGTCTGGGTGACCTTGGACCACTCGATCTCCGCCGTGACATCGCGCAGCTCATTGCGGTCGAGCCGGATGCGGCAGCGGGCGGCGGCCTCGGCGACGAGCTGGATCTTGCGCTCCAGCAGCCGCGGGACCTCCCCACCGACGGCTTTCGGCCAGAAGAACTGGAGCTGCCGCAGCGCCGCGGAGTGGAACGTCCTGGCCTGGACCCCGCCCGCACCGAGCTGACGCAGCCGGCCGCGCATCTCGCCGGCCGCGCGGGCCGTGAACGTGACGGCGAGCACACTCGCGGGCTGGAGAATCCCGGCCCGCACCCCGTACGCGATCCGGTGGGTGATCGCGCGGGTCTTGCCCGTGCCGGCACCGGCCAGCACACACACCGGACCGTTCAGCGCCGTCGCGACCTCGCGCTGCTCGGGGTCGAGCCCGTCGAGCACCCCGTCGGCCGAGTCAGGCACCTGCGGGAAAAGAGAGGAGTCCGTTGCTGCTGTCACCCCGCCATGCTGCCAGGTCCGCCGGGACGCCCGGGACAGCTGTCCACAGCCCGCGGGAACCGGTCGTACGGGGCCGGGCCACTGTGGACAGCGGAGGGTGCGGGGCGCCGGCGGGTGCTTTGCTGGTCTCAGCGGTCGGAGGCGGCGGGCGGAGGTACCGGGCGAGGGCGGGCGAGCGGGGCTCGTGGATGTGGTGCGGGGCAGGGCTGGGCTGGGCTGGGCTGGGCTGGGCTGCGGGCAGCTTTGCGGGGCGGCTTTGGTCGGTGGGGGTTGGGGTGGGGAGGGGTGGGGGCGTGCCCCCCGGGGGGGGCGACGCGGGTAGGGCGAGGCGGGGGCAAGGCCGTTCCGGAGCCCCTCCCCAAGACCGTTCCCAAGGCCCTTCCCGACGCCGTTCCGGTGGCCGGGAATGGCTGAGGGGGGATGTGCGTTGAGTTGCTTGGCCGCGTCAGGTACGGATGCGGGTGGTATTGGATCAAGACTTAGTGAAGGAGCGCAGGACGCATGGCGGGCACTGTGACGATGTACAGCACGACCTGGTGTGGCTACTGCCGTCGGCTGAAGGGCCAGATGGACCGCGAGGGCATCGCCTACACCGAGATCAACATCGAGCACGACCCGGAGTCCGCGGCGTTCGTGGAGAAGGCGAACGGCGGCAACCAGACGGTGCCCACGGTTCGGGTGGTCCCCACCCAGGGAGACGCCGAGGTCGTCATGACCAACCCGAGCCTTGCCCAGGTGAAGCAGGCGCTCGGCGTCTGATCCGCAGAGGACGCAGCCCTCGTCCGACGTTCTTCGGCGAGGGCCTAGCCTTGCTCTCGGCCGATCAGCAATACGGCCGCTGGTCGGTGAGCGACGCTGCCACCCTCATGAAGAGGCCGAAGAGCCGGAAGAGCTGCGGTACGGCCTCCGTCACCTCGGCGGTGCGTGAGTCTCTCAGCGTGACCCCGGGGATCACTTCGAGCTGAGCGGCCACGGTGGCCGATTGCCAGCGGACCGCCAGGGTTGAGGGGGCTTCCGTGAAGGGCGGCCGGAGCCGGGAAGCACGGCGCGCACCCTCGGCGGCAGCCTCCTCGATCGCCTTACGGGCTTCCGTCGCGGGCCGCAGTCGGGCGCTGAACCGGTCCCGGGCGTATTTCACCGGGGCCGTGACGACCCGGGCATCCCAGGCGTTCATCTCGTCACACGCCGCGTCGTCGCCGGAAAGCGTGACCACGGGCACTCCCATCGCGGCGGCGGTGGCCTGCGCGAACCCGATCTCGCCCATGGGGCGGTCGTCCAGCCACATGTCTTCGATCTCGTGGCCCATGTAGCTGTGGCTGAGCACGCCGAGAGCGCCGGCACGCGCGTGGTACCCGATGCACATCACCGCGTCGAAGGCGCCGTCCAGCCCTTCGAGCATCCCCATCCGCTTGGGCTTGCCTCTGACCAGCTCGGCCTCGGGGTGCAGCTGATCCGCGAGCAGGTTCCGCATGGCACTGTGTGCGTCGTTGACCAGCACCCTGGTCGCACCGGCCGAGAGCGCTCCGCGTATGGCCGCGTTCACGTCCTCGGTCATCATGACGCGACCGTGCTCGTAGTCGTGCCCACCCAGCTGTACGTCATGGGCGTCCACCAGCCCGGTGACGCCTTCCATGTCCGCGCTGATGTAAACCTGCACGTCCACGCCTCCGCTCCGGCCCTCGGGCCCCGCTCCCGGCCAACCAATGATCACGACGTGGTCATCATGGTCGGGAGCGATCACACGGGTCGAGCGGTTCTCGGACGAAATCGAGCCGCAGGCAGACATGGCCGCACCGGCTCACCCACGCGCCCCGGACGCGGCGCGGCTCGGACGCGGCTCGGCTGCCCGCTGTCAGGTCGCCAGGACCCCGCCGCATCCGGACACCAGGGCATCCCCTCATCACGGCATCCCCGCATCAGGCGCGGCCGGCCCCGTGGACCGGCCGCGGGCCCGCTCACGGCTTCGGCAGGGGCTTGCCGTACCAGAGCTCGATCAGGCGGGCGGCGATCGAGATGCCGTAGGGCGGGAGGACCTCGCCGGATTCGAAGGCGGTGCGGAGGTCCTCGCGGGAGAACCAGCGGGCCTCTTCGATTTCCTCGCCGTCGACCTGGATCTCGGCGGAGGTGGCGCGGGCCATGAAGCCCAGCATCAGGCTGGAGGGGAAGGGCCAGGGCTGGCTGGCGATGTATTCGACCTCGCCGACGACGACGCCGGCCTCCTCGAAGACCTCGCGGGCCACCGACTGCTCGATGGACTCGCCCGGCTCGACGAAGCCCGCAAGGGTGGAGAAGCGGCCCTCGGGCCAGTGGACCTGGCGGCCCAGGAGTGCGCGGTCCTCCTCGTCGGTGACGAGCATGATCACGGCCGGGTCGGTGCGCGGGTAGTGCTCGGCGCCGCAGGCCGGGCAGCGGCGGATGTGGCCGGCGGCGGCGATGACGGTGCGTTCGCCGCAGCGGGAGCAGAAGCGGTGCAGCCGCTGCCAGTTTTCGAGGGCGACGGCGTGCACGAGGAGGCCGGCGTCGCGGGGCGACAGCAGCAGGCCGGCCTCGCGCAGGCCCGCCGGGCGCGCGGACTGGTCCATGCGGCCGGGCAGTGAGTCCTTCTGGAGGGCGAAGTAGCTGACGCCGTCGTCGTCGGTGCCGAGGTAGTAGCGGTGGGCCTCGGTCAGCGGCGCCTCGAAGGACGGCGTCATGATCAGCTCGGTACGGCCGTCGGGGGTGTCGTCGATCAGCGCCTGGCCGCCGGACACCACGAAGACGCGCGTCGTCGGGTGGCTCCAGGCCGCCGCCAGCCAGGCCTCGTCGAGGCGGTGATGGGCGGAGCGGTCGATTCCGCTCGGTGCGCTGAAGGTGATCGGACGGTCGGCGCTGTGGTCGGTCCAGGTGGTCACTGGTGTTCCAACTCCCCCTATGGCGTGGGTGATTGCTGCGTACGGGCGCGGGTCGGTACGGCGGTGCGCGCGGTCAGGCCGTTGGCCAGGTCTCCGCCAGGTCGCCCCAGAGGTGGGCGGCGGTCTCGACGCCCTTCATCAGCAGGTCGAGCTCGACCTTTTCGTTCGGTGCGTGCCAGCCGTCGGACGGGATGGAGATGCCGAGGAAGAGCACCGGGACGCCGAGGACGTCCTGGAGGTCGGCGGCCGGTCCGGAGCCGCCCTCGCGGGTGAAGCGGATCTTCTGGCCGAAGGCCCGGCCCATGGCGCGGACGACGGACTGGAGCGCGGGGTGGTCGAGCGGGGTGAGGCAGGGGCGGGTGGCGCCCCAGAAGGAGATCTCGTGGCGGATGCCGGCCGGGAGGCGTGCGGCGACCCAGTCGCGTACGGACTGCTGCACGGCGGCGGCGTTCTGGCCCGCGACCAGCCGGAAGGACAGCTTGAGCTGGGCGCTGGCGGGCACGATGGTCTTGCCGCCGGGGCCTTGGTAGCCGCCGCCGATGCCGTTGACCTCGGCGGTGGGGCGGGCCCAGATGCGTTCCAGGGTCGTGCTGCCGGCCTCGCCGAGGGTGGCGTGGGAGTGCGCGGTGCGCAGCCATTCCGCCTCGTCGAAGGGGAGCTCGGCGAAGAGTTCCCGTTCCTGGTCGGTGAGTTCGATCATGCCGTCGTAGAAGCCGGGGACGGCGACCCGGCGGTCGGCGTCGTGCAGGGCGGCGGCCAGCCGGGCGGCCTCGGTGGCGGGGTTGGGGACGGCGCCGCCGAACGATCCGGAGTGGATGTCCTGGTCGGGGCCGTAGAGGTCGATCTGACAGTCCGTCAGGCCGCGCATGCCGGTGCACACCGTGGGGGTGTCCTTGGACCACATGCCGGTGTCGGAGACGATCACCGCGTCGCAGGCGAGGCGGTCGGCGTGCTTTTCGATCAGGGCCGGGAAGTTCGGTGAGCCGGACTCCTCCTCGCCCTCGATCAGCAGCTTGAGGTTGACGGCGGGGGCGGTGCGGCCGGTCGCGGCGAGGTGCGCGCGGACGCCCAGGGTGTGGAAGAACACCTGGCCCTTGTCGTCGGCGGCGCCCCGGGCGTAGAGCTTGCCGTCGATGGTCTGCGGCGCGAAGGGGTCGGTGTGCCAGCCGTCCTCGCGGGCGGCGGGCTGGACGTCGTGGTGGCCGTAGACGAGCACGGTCGGCGCGGACGGGTCACCGGAGGGCCATTCGGCGAAGACCGCGGGCAGGCCGCCGGTCTCCCAGATCTCGGTGGTCGGGAAGCCGGTGTCGGTGAGCTTCGCGGCGAGCCATTCGGCACTGCGGCGGACATCGCCGGCGCGCTCCGGGTCGGCGGACACGGAGGGGATGCGCAGCCATTCGGCGAGGTCTTCGAGGAAGGCCTCGCGGTGGAGGGTGAGGTACGCGCGGACGGCGCTGTCCGGGGTTGTGCTCATACGACCGAGCCTATCGGCCTTCCGGGGGAGGCAGGTCGGCGGTCTCGCCGAGGAGGATGCGTTCGAGTCCGGCCCGGCCGGGGAGCCGGGTGGGTCTGACGACCTCGCCGGTGCGGACATAGAGGAAGGCGGCGTCGACGGCGGACGGCGCCAGGCCGTGGCGCTCGGCCCAGGCGAGGCGGTAGATCGCCAGCTGGAGGGGGTCGGCGGTGTGGGCGCGGCCGGTTTTCCAGTCGACGATCTCGAAGCGGTCGCCGTCGGGTCCGGGCTCCTTGTAGACGGCGTCGATCCGGCCGCGGATCATCCGGCCCGCGAGGGTCAGCTGGAAGGGGGCCTCGACCCGGTAGGGGGTGCGGTGGGCGTACGGGGTACGGGCGAAGGCTTCCTTGAGGGCTTCGAGGTCGTGCTCGTCGACGATCTCGGTCTCCTCGCCCGGTTCGGCGCCCGGCAGTTCGTCGGGGCCGAGCAGCGGCAGCGTGAGTTCTTCGAAGCGGGATTCCACCCAGGCGTGGAAGCGGGTGCCGCGGCGGGCGCCGGGCTGGGGCGGGCGCGGCATGGGGCGGGCCAGTTCGCGGGCGAAGCCGTCCGGGTCGGCGGCGAGGCGCAGGAGCTGGGTGGCGCTGAGCGCGGACGGCAGCGGGACGTCGCGGACGGTCGCGCGGGCGCGGCGCAGCTCGGCGGCGAGGGCGTCCAGATCGCGGTCCCAGGAGCCGATGGTGCGGCGCTCTTCGGGGAGGAGGGGGTGGGGTGTGGTGTCGGCCTCGTGGGCCGGGTGGGCCGGGTCGGGCAGGCCGGTGAGGTCGGGTTCGGTGGAGCGCTGGGCGACGATGTGGGGGCGGGGGGCGGCCGGGTCCGCCGTGGGGGCGGGGGCGGTCTCGCTCTCGGCCTGGGCCTCGGCCTCCGCCTCGGGGGTGGCATACGTCGGGCCCGCGTGCGCCGTGGCGTCCCCCAACGAGCCGGTGTCCTCGAACGGTCCGGCTTCAAGGTCATCCCCGTCGAAGGGATCGGCCTCGGCCGCCTCATACGGCGCGGCCTCGTCGAAGCCATACGGCGCGGCCTCGTCGAACGGCCCGGCCTCCGGAAGGTCGAACGGGTCCGCCTCGGGGACCTCGTACGGGTCGCCGTCCCAGGTGTCCTCCGGCGGGGCCGGCGGCCAGTCGGGGTCGTGGGCGAACCGTGCGGGTGCGGCGGGTACGGAGGCGGCCGACCCCGGGCCCGCCGTCCTGCGCTCCAGATGGGCGCGGACCGTGGCCGCGGCGCGGCGACGGCGGGCGGTGGCGGCGGGGTCGAGGGGCAGGGGCCAGGCCTGTTCCGTGGCGGCCTCGGAGAGGGCCGGGTTCTCGTCGCCGTCCTCGGGGGCCTCGGCCCAGTGCTCGATCTCGCCATGGCCGGCTTCGCAGTGCTCGCGCAGGGCCTCCAGGAAGACGGACGGGCCGCGCGGCCGCTTCTGCTGGGGGCCCCACCAGTGGCCGGAGCCGAGGAGCAGGGAGCGGGGGCGGGTGAAGGTGACGTAGCCGAGGCGGAGTTCCTCGGTTTCCTGGTGGTGCTTCATCGCCTCCTTGAAGGATTTCAGGCCGCGGGCGGTCCATTCCTCGACGTCGGGGAGGGTCGCCGCGTCGCCGCGCAGGGCGTGCGGGAGGACCTTGGGGCGGCTGGTCCAGGACTCGCGGGCCTGTTCGCTGGGGAATTGCTTGCCGACCAGGCCGGGGACGGCGACGACGTCCCATTCCAGGCCCTTGGACTTGTGGGCGGTGAGCACCTTGACGGTGTTGTCGCCTCCGGGGAGGGAGCTGTCGAGGCCCTTCTCGTACTGGACGGCGGTGCGCAGGAAGCCGAGGAAGGCGAGGAGGGTGGCATCGCCGTCGAGGGATTCACCGCCCTGTTTGGCGGCGAATCCGGCCGCGATGTCGAGGAAGGTGCCGAGGGTTTCGCGGCGGCGGGCGGCGAGGGCGTGCGGGGAGGCGGACAGTTCGACTTCCAGGCCGGTGGCGGCGAGCACCCGGTGGAGCACGTCCATGAGGGGGTCGCCCAGGGAGCGGCGCAGGTCGCGGAGTTCGGTGGCGAGGTAGGCGAAGCGCACCCGGGCCTCGGCGGAGAACGGGAGGCCGTCGTCGGGTCCGTCGGCTTCCAGGAAGGTGTCGAGGGCGTCGGCGAGCGAGATGGTTTCGGCGGGGTCGACGCCTTCGACGGCCTCCGCGAGCCGCTGTGCGGGGTCATCGGAGGGGCCGCCGTGGTGGACGAGGGTGCGGGCGCGGCGGCCCAGGAGCGCCAGGTCGCGGGGGCCGATCCGCCAGCGCGGGCCGATCAGCAGGCGGACCAGGGCGGCGTTGGCCGTGGGGTCCTGGAGCACTTCGCAGACGGCGACGAGGTCGGCGATCTCGGGCAGATGCAGCAGCCCGGAGAGGCCGACGACCTCCACGGGGACGTCCCGGGCGACCAGTTCGCCCTGGATGCGGGCGAAGTCGCCGGCGGTGCGGCAGAGCACGGCGATCTCCCCGGGCGGGGTGCCCGTGTGGACGAGGTGGGCGAGGGAGTCGGCGAGCCAGCTGAGCTCTTCGGCGTGAGTGGGCAGCAGGGCGCAGCGGACGAGGCCGTCGCGCTCGGCGCCGGGGGCGGGGCGCAGCGCTTCGACGCCTTCGTGCATCCGGCGGAGGGGGGCGGCGAGGCCGTTGGCGAGGTCGAGGAGGCGGCCGCCGCTGCGGCGGTTCTCGCTGAGGGCATACCGGCGGGCGGGGGCGCCGTCCTCGAAGGGGAAGTGGTCGGGGAAGTCGTCCAAGTTGGCCACGGAGGCACCGCGCCAGCCGTAGATGGCCTGGCAGGGGTCGCCGACGGCGGTGACGGCGTGGCCGGTGCCGGCGCCGAAGAGGCCGGAGAGCAGCAGGCGTTGGGCGACGGAGGTGTCCTGGTACTCGTCGAGCAGGACGACGCGGAATTCGTCGCGCAGGATACGGCCGACTTCCGGGCGGGTGGTGGCGAGGGTCGCGGAGTGGGCGATCTGGTCGCCGAAGTCGAGGAGGTCGCGGCGGCGCTTTTCGCTGCGGTAGGCCGTGACGAGGTCGAGGAGTTCCCGGCGGCCGCGGGCGGTTTCGGGGGCTTTGCGCAGGTCGGCGTTGGTGAGCTTGACGCCGTCGAGGGTGGCGAGGAGGTCGCTGTCGTAGGCGCGGAGTGCGGCGGGGTCCACCAGGTGCTCGGCGAGCTCGGCGTCCAGGGCGAGGAGGTCCTCCACGAGGGAGGGCAGGGAGGTGGTGAGCGCCGGGTAGGGGCCGGGGGCGGCGCGCAGGGTGCGGGCGGCGAGCTGGAAGCGGGTGGCGTCGGCGAGCAGCCGGGCGCCGGGCTCCAGGCCGATGCGCAGGCCGTGGTCCTTGAGGAGCTGGCCGGCGAAGGCGTGGTAGGTGGAGATCCGCGGCTCGCCGGGGGGCTGGTCGGGGGCGCCGCCGGCGGGCGGGAGGGCGTCGGGGTCGGTGACGCCGGCGGCGAGCAGCGCGGCACGGACGCGTTCGGCGAGTTCGCCGGCGGCCTTGTTCGTGAAGGTCAGCCCGAGGACCTGTTCGGGGGCGACCTGGCCGGTGCCGACCAGCCACACCACCCGGGCGGCCATGACCGTGGTCTTGCCGGAACCGGCTCCGGCCACGATGACCTGCGGGGCGGGCGGGGCGGTGATGCACTCCGTCTGCTCCGGGGTGAACGGGATGCCGAGCAGCTCCTTGAGCTGATCGGGGTCGGTGAGGCGAGCTGACACGACAAAAACCGTAGCGGTCGCCACTGACAATCCGCTGCGCTGGGCCCGCTCTCCCACGTTTTCGGCTTTCCCGCCGTGGGGGACCTCGCCGTTTGCGGCCCGCTTGCGCGGTGCCCTCGCCGTTGCGCCTGCGGCGGGCGGGTGGTTGTCGGGTGCGGTGACGGACCTCCGGGGCCTGGTGTGTGGACTGCTTCGCTTTACGTCCACACACCAGGCCCCTCCGGCCCGTCCCCTCCCGTTGGGGGAGTGAGTGACGGTGGGTGGGGGCTGGCCGCCGCGAGCCGTTCCGGTGCGACCGAGCCGTCCACTGCGATCTACGAGGTGCACCGGACCACCCACGTGCACCCCCACCGACCGTCTTTCCCACCCCTCAACGGGAGGGGACGGGTTTGCGCGGGTGGGGGTTTCCGGACGTAAAGCGAAGCAGTCCGGAAACCCCCACCCGCGCAGACCCGTCACCGCACCCCAACAGCCCCGCGCAGCGGACCCCGCCCGCCGCAGGCGCAACGGCGAGCAACAACCACGGCGGGAAAGCCGAAAACGTGGGAAGGCAGCCAAGCGCAGCGGAACTCACTCCACGATGTGCCGGCCCTCCGGCTGGGCGCTGCACGAGGCCCGGAAGGTGCAGTGGGTGCAGTGGGTGCCGGTGGTGGGCGTGAACCGCTCCTCCAGCACGCGGCCCGCGGCGGTGGCCAGGAGCTCCCCGATCCATTCGCCGTCCGGCGGCGGCTGCGCCTGGACGGCGGGCAGCGCGTCGCCGCCTTCCTTCTGGGGGGCGCCCAGCCGCAGATGGACCAGTTCCGCGCCGCCCGGTTCGGGGGTGCGGCCGTCGAAGGCCTCGTCGAGGGCGCCTTCGCGCACCGCGAGCTGGTAGACGGCGAGCTGGGGGTGGCGGGCGACCTCGGGGCCGGTCGGTTTCTGTTTGCCGGTCTTGAAGTCGACGACATAGGCGCGGCCCTGCGCGTCCTGGGAGACGTGGTCCATGCTGCCGCGGATACGGACCTCGTGGGCACCGGCCCGGAGGGTGAGGTCGAAGCCGTGCTCGGTGGCGACGGTGTCCCGGCCGCGGGTCTCGCGTTCCATGACGTGCCAGCGCAGGAACCGCTCCAGGGCGGCGCGCGCCTGGTCCTTCTCCTGGCGTGACTTCCAGGGGGCGTCGAAGGCGAGGGCGTCCCATACGGAGTCCAGGCGCGCCATGAGGACGGACAGATCGGCGGGGGTGCGGCCGGAGGCGACCTCGTCGGCGAGCACATGGACGACGTTGCCGAAGCCCTGGGCGGCGGTGGCGGGGGTGTCCGCCTTGACCTCGCGGCCCAGGAACCACTGGAGGGAGCAGGTGTTGGCGAGCTGGTCGAGGGCGCTGCCGGAGAGGACCACGGGGCGGTCGCGGTCGCGCAGCGGGACGCTGCTGTGGGTGGGCTCGTGCAGGCCCCACCAGTTGTCCGGGTGGGCGGCCGGTACCAGGGGGTAGTGGTCGTCGTCGTGCAGTGCCGCCAGTTTGGCGAGCCGCTGGGCGGCGGCCTCACGCAGCGCGGGGGTGGCGGCGGGGTCGACGGTGGTGGCGCGCAGTTCGGCGACCAGCGCGGCCACCGCGAGGGGGCGGCGGGGGCGGCCGGTGATGTCCTGGGGGGTGACGCCCAGCTCGGTCAGGAAACGGGACGGCTGGTCGCCGTCGTCGGCCGCGGCCTTCACGGCGGTGACGACCAGGCGGTCACGGGCGCGGGTGGCGGCCACATAGAACAGCCGGCGTTCCTCGGCGAGCAGGGCGCCCGGGGTGAGCGGTTCGGCCAGGCCGTCGCGGCCGATCCGGTCGGCCTCCAGGAGTGAGCCGCGCCGGCGCAGGTCGGGCCAGAGGCCTTCCTGGACACCGGCGACGACGACGAGCCGCCATTCCAGGCCCTTGGCACGGTGGGCGGTCATCAGCCGTACGGCGTCGGGCCGGACGGCGCGCCGGGTGAGGGTGTCGGCGGCGATGTCCTGGGCGTCGAGTTCCTCCAGGAAGTTGAGGGCGCCGCGGCCGCCGGTGCGTTCCTCGGCGCGGGCCGCGGTCTCGAAGAGGGCGACGACGGCGTCCAGGTCCCGGTCGGCGTTGCGGCCGGCCGCGCCGCCGCGGTGGGCGGCCCGCTCCAGGCGCTGCGGCCAGGACGTGCCGTCCCACAGCTCCCACAGCGCCTGCTCGGCCGTGCCGCCCCCGGCGAGCAGTTCGCGGGCCTTGCGCAGCAGCAGACCGAGCCGCTGGGCACCGCGTGCGTAGGCGGGGTCGTGGGCCACCAGGCGCTGGGGCTCGGCGAGCGCCCGGGCGATCAGTTCGTCGGAGGGCCGTGGCAGTAGTTGTCCGGCGGCCCGTTCCTCCTCCCGCAGGGCACGGCCCAGGCGGCGCAGGTCGGCGGAGTCCATCCCGCCCAGGGGTGAGGCCAGCAGATCGAGCGCGGTTTCGGCGTCGAGCCAGCGGGGGGCGGCGGCCGGGGCGGCCCCCGGGGAGGCGACCGCGGCGGGTTCCGTTTCGTCCGCGGGCTCCGTTTCGTCCGCGACGGTCTCGTCCCCACCGGAGGCGCCCCCGCCCAGCTCGTCCCCGCCAGGCCAGGCGTCACCAGGGGCTCCGTCGCCGGCCGCCTCCTGCCCCAGCGCCGCCCGTGCCGCTGCCCGGAGGGCCGTCAGCAGGGGGGCGACCGCGGGTTCGTGGCGCAGCGGCAGATCGTCGCCGTCGATGTCGAGCGGTACCCCGGCGGAGGTGAGCGCACGGCGCACGGCGGGGAGCGAGCGCCCGCCGGCGCGGACGAGGACGGCCATCTCGCGCCAGGGCACCCCGTCCTCCAGGTGGGCGCGCCGCAGGATGTCGGCGATGTTGTCGAGTTCGGCGCCGGGTGTCGGGTACGTGTACACCTCGACGCGGCCGCCGTCCCGTACGGGCGCGGGCTCGCGGTGGGCGCGGACCTTCTGGGCGGGCAGGCGGGTGAGCGGCATCCGGCGGGTGAGCAGCCGGGTGGCCGCGAGCAGGGTGGCGCCGGAGCGCCGGGAGGTGCCGAGTACGGCCACCGGGGCGGGGGTGCCGTCGCCGCGCCGGAAGGTCTCGGGGAAGTCGAGGATGCCGTTCACGTCGGCGCCCCGGAAGGCGTAGATCGACTGGTCGGGGTCGCCGAAGGCGACGAGGGTACGGCCCGGGGAGCCCGGGGTGCCGGTGGCTCCGTGGTTGCCGGCGAGCGCGCGCAGCAGCCGTACCTGGGCGACGTCGGTGTCCTGGTACTCGTCGACGTACACCGCGTCATAGGCGGCGGCCAGCTGCGCCGCGACGTCGGATTGTCCGGCGAGCAGCACGGCGCGGTGCACCAGCTCGGCGTAGTCCAGGACGCCCTGGCCGTCCAGGACGTCGAGGTATTCGGCGAGGAAGGCGGCCGCGGCGCTCCAGTCGGGGCGGCCGGTGCGCCGGGCGAAGGCGCCGAGGGCCTCCGGGCCCAGGCCCAGTTCGCGGCTGCGGGCGAGCACCGCGCGGACCTCGTCGGCGAAGCCGCGGGTGGTCAGGCAGGCCCGCAGTTCGTCCGGCCAGCTCACCTGCGCGCGGCCGGCGCCGGCCAGCTCCGCCTGCCCTTCGAGGAGCTCCCGGACGACGAGGTCCTGCTCGGGTCCGGACAGCAGCCGCACGGGGTCGGCGAAGAGGTCGGCGTCCTGGTGGGCGCGGACCAGGGCGTAGCAGAAGGAGTGGAAGGTCGTCGCCTGCGGGATGCCCGCCCGCCGGGCGCCGCCCGCCGTACCGGGCGCCCCGTCGGACTGCCCCTCCAAAGCGGCCAGCCGGGCCGCGAGCCGGTCGCGGAGTTCGACGGCGGCCTTGCGGCTGAAGGTGAGGACGAGGATCCGCTCGGGGTCGGCGCCGGCCCGTACCCGGCGGGCCACCGACTCCACCAGGGTGGTGGTCTTGCCGGTGCCCGGACCGGCCAGCACCAGCAGCGGCCCGTGCCGGTGGTCAACCACGGCCCGCTGGGCTGCGTCCAGGACAGGAGGAGCCACCCGCCCCGGCGGGGTGCGCACCAGGCGGTACGCGCCGGCGGCAGCCCGCCGCGCCGCCCGGTGGGGCTGCGTCGGCGGGGCGGCCGAGAAGGAGGAACTCACGTGGATCGCCGGTCCTGAGGAGGTGCTTGTCGTGGTGCATGGGTGGTGCGAGGGGCCCCCGGACGGTCTCCGGAGGAGCGCCGCGCCGCGGGCCGTCGTCCTGGGGGACGGTTCGGCTGCGTGGTGCGCGGCGGGGCCGTCGTCGTGACGGCAGTGCCCGACGCTACGCCAGTCGGCACCCGGGCCGCAGCGCGTCCCACGAGCCGTCGCGCACCGCCGTCGGTGCCAGGGCGTCTCCGCAGGATCCCGTCGTCCGCCCGGAGAGCGAGCAAGGCGGGACTGTGCGGACCCGCCCTAGCCGCTCCGCTGCCCGTCCCAGCGGGCCCGGCGCATGTCGAGCCGCGGTATGTGGTCGTCGGCCTCCCGCCCGGCGGTGCGCAGGGGGGTGCCTTCCTCCCGGTAGTGGGCCAGTGCGCGCAGTTCGCTGCCGGGCAGCAGCCGGCCGTCCGCGCGCACGACCCGCCACCAGGGCACCGCACCGCCGTAGAGCGCCATCACCCGCCCCACTTGGCGGGGCCCGCCGGCGCCCGTCTCCGGGAACCCGGCGGGCGGTTCCTCGTCCCGGAGCCACTCCGCGACGTCCCCGTACGTCATCACCCGGCCCGCCGGGATCAGCTCGGCGACGGCGAGGACCCGCTCCGCGTAGGGCGGCAGCTCACCCGCCCCTGTCTCTCCGGTCCCACTCATTCGGTCCATCCTGCCGCACGGCACCGACAATGGGAGCGGACACACGGTCCCGTACCCCGCGGAGGTCGGCGGCAAGGCGTCGTCAGCCGTGGTGCGGGGGAGGATGTTCCGCTTCCCGCACCCCCGAAATGCACCCTGATGCCCTCCTCCACCGGTCGGTCGTGCCACCATCTTCCGGACGGTGACTGGTGATACGAGATCAAGAAGAGACGGCCGAGCAGCAGGGTGCGGCGCCTCCACGGGAGGCGGGCGCCCCTGAGGCGCTGGCCGTCGACGCCGCCCGCACCGCGCCCGGACCGGCCGCTGTGACCGAGCGGCCCGAGCGGCAGCAGGTGGCAGCACAGGGGAAGCACCAACGGGAGCCGGCCACGGCTTCCGCTACCGAAAAGGCGAGCACGATCGAGAAGGCCGAACGACCCGGGGCGTCCCAGAGGCCGGAAGGACCCAGGGAGCCCGAGCCAACCGAGGAGCAGGAGGAGGAGCGGGAGCACACGCAGCCCGAGGAGGAGCAGGTCCGGCACGACCAGGGCGAGGAGCAGCCGTCCGGCGCGGCCCGGAGCAAGCCCCGTACGGGCTCGCACCGTGCCGATCTGAGCGCCGACGAGTACGGCGAGTTCCATGTCGACCGGGTCTCCGGCGACGAGCCGCTGCTGCCCGCGCGGGTGCACCGGCCCTCCGACCTGCTGCGGCTGTTGCTCGGCATCGCCGGGATCGCGCTCGTCCTCGGGCTCGCCACGTTCGCCCACGGCACCACCCAGGGCCTGGAGAACGACATCGGCAGCGGCGCGAAGGCGGCGCCCCCGCTGCTGATCAATCTGGCCGGGCTGACCTCCAGCGTCGCGGTGCTGATCGTGCCGGTGGCGTTCGCCGTCGAGCGGCTGATCAAGCGGGACGGGCTGCGGATCGCGGACGGGGTGCTCGCCGCCGTCCTCGCCCACGGGGTGTCGCTGGCCACCGACCTGTGGGTGGCCGAGGCCGCCCCGCCCTCCATCCGGGACGCGCTGACCCAGACCCTGGACAACGGTGCCCTCTCCGCTCCGGTGCACAGCTATCTGGCGCCCGTGATCGCCTATATGACGGCGGTGGGGATGTCCCGGCGGCCCCGCTGGCGGGTCGCGATGTGGTGCGTGCTGCTGCTGGACTCGTTCGCGGTGCTGGTCGGGCGGTACACCACCCCGTTCGCGATCGTCACGACCGTGCTGATCGGCTGGACCGTCGCCTACGGCACCCTCTACGCCGTCGGCTCCCCCAACGTCCGTCCCACCGGCCAGAACCTCCTCGCGGGGCTGCGCCGGGTCGGCTTCCACCCGGTCTCCGCGCTGCGCGCGGAGGACGCGGCGGGCGCGGAGCAGTCCGAGCACGCCGACCGCGGGCGCCGCTACCTCGTCACCCTGGAGGACGGCCCGCCGATCGATGTCACCGTCGTCGACCGCGAGCAGCAGGCGCAGGGCTTCTTCTACCGCGTGTGGCGGCGGCTGTCGCTGCGCGGCATCAATCAGCGCCGCAGTCTCCAGTCGCTGCGCCAGGCGCTGGAGCAGGAAGCGCTGCTGGCGTACGCGGCCATCGCGGCCGGCGCGCACGCCCCCAAGCTGATCGCCACCTCCGAGCTCGGCCCGGACGCGGTGATGCTGGTCTACGAGCACATCGGCGGCCGCAGCTTCGACTCGCTCGCCGACGAGGAGATCACCGACGCGCTGATGCACAGCGCCTGGCAGCAGGTCGAGTCGCTCCAGTCCCGGCGGATCGCGCACCGGCGGCTGGTCGGGGACGCGCTGCTGGTGGACCGCTCCGGCGACATCGTGCTGACCGAGCTGCGCGGCGGGGAGATCGCGGCCGGTGATCTGGTGCTGCGGATGGACATCGCGCAGCTGCTGGCCACCTGCGGCCTGCGGGTCGGTGCCGAGCGTGCGGTGACCGCGGCCGTCGAGGTGCTGGGCCCGGACGCGGTCGCGGACAGTCTGCCGCTGCTCCAGCCGATCGCGCTGAGCCGCACCACCCGCGCGACGCTCCGCCAGCTGGCCCGGGAGCGGGCCAAGCGGGAGCGGGAGGCGGTGCTGGAGGCGTCGCAGGCCGCCAAGGAGGCGCGGGAGGCCCGGGACGCGGCGGGTACGAAGGACCGCAAGACGCTCCGGGCCGAGCGGCACGCGGAGAAGAACGCCGAGAAGCGGGCCCTGGACGAGGCGTCCGAGGAGGCCCGTGAGGAGGATCTGCTGGCGCAGATCCGCCGGCAGGTGCTGCTGATCCGTCCGGCGGCGGTGATCGAGCCGGCGAAGCTGGAGCGGCTCAGCCCGCGCATCCTGATCAGCTGGATCGCCGGTGCGTTCGCGGTCTATCTGCTGCTGTCCCAGCTCACCCACTTCAACTTCAGCGATCTGATCAGCAAGGCCCAGTGGATGTGGGTGCTGGTCGCGGTGGGCTTCTCGGGGCTGACGTACATCGCGGCGGCGATGAGCCTGCTGGGGTTCGTCACGGAGAAGGTGTCGTTCGTCAGGACGGTCATCGCGCAGATCGCGGGCAACTTCGTGAAGCTGGTGGCGCCCGCGGCGATCGGCGGGGTGGCGCTCAACACCCGCTTCCTTCAGCGCGCGGGGGTCCGTCCGGGCCTGGCGGTGGCGAGCGTCGGGGCGTCCCAGCTGTTCGGGCTGGGCAGCCACATCCTGCTGCTGCTCACCTTCGGCTATCTGACGGGCACCGAACGGACCCCGACGATCTCCCCGTCCCGTACGGTCATCGCCGGGCTGCTGACGGTGGCGGTGCTGGTGCTGGTCGTCACGGCGGTGCCGACGCTGCGGAAGTTCGTCTCGACGCGGGTGCGGTCGCTGTTCGCGGGGGTGGTCCCGCGGATGCTGGACATTCTCCAGCGGCCCGGGAAGCTGGTCACCGGTATCGGCGGGATGCTGCTGCTGACGGCGGCGAACGTGATGTGTCTGGACGCCTCCATCCGGGCGTTCGGCGGCGGCGACACGATTAGCTACGCGAGTATCGCGGTGGCCTTCCTGGCCGGTAACGCGCTGGGATCGGCCGCGCCGACACCGGGTGGTGTGGGTGCCGTCGAGGGCGCGCTGTTCGGTGCGCTGACCGTTGCCGGGCTCGCCGGTGATGTGGCGTTCCCGGCGGTGCTGCTGTTCCGGCTGATGGTGTTCTGGCTGCCGGTGCTGCCGGGCTGGGTGGCCTTCACATATCTGACGCGCAAGGGCGAGATCTGAGCGCGGGCGCCGGGCGCGGGCCGGCCTTACCTCCCGTACACCGCGCGAAGGCGCCGGTCCGCAGAACACGGACCGGCGCCTTTCGCATGGTGCGGGAAGCTCAGTAGACCGGCTTCTCCGGCTCGACGGTGTTGACCCAGCCGATGACGCCGCCGCCGACGTGCACGGCGTCGGCGAAGCCCGCGGACTTCAGGACGGCCAGGACCTCCGCGGAGCGGACGCCCGTCTTGCAGTGCAGGACGATCTTCTTGTCCTGGGGGAGGTCCTGGAGGGCGGTGCCCATCAGGAACTCGTTCTTCGGGATCAGCCGGGCGCCGGGGATCGAGACGATCTCGAACTCGTTCGGCTCGCGGACGTCGATGATCTCGATCTTCTCGTCGCCGTCGATCCACTCCTTGAGCTGCCGAGGAGTGATCGTCGAGCCGGCCGCGGCCTCCTGGGCCTCCTCGGACACGACGCCGCAGAAGGCCTCGTAGTCGATGAGCTCGGTGACGGTCGGGTTCTCGCCGCAGATCGCGCAGTCCGGGTCCTTGCGGACCTTGACCTGACGGTAGGTCATCTCCAGCGCGTCGTAGATCATCAGCCGGCCGACGAGCGGGTCGCCGATTCCGGCGAGCAGCTTGATGGCCTCGTTGACCTGGATGGAGCCGATGGAGGCGCACAGCACACCCAGGACGCCGCCCTCGGCGCAGGAGGGCACCATGCCGGGCGGCGGGGGCTCGGGGTAGAGGCAGCGGTAGCAGGGGCCGTGCTCGCTCCAGAACACCGACGCCTGGCCGTCGAAGCGGTAGATCGAACCCCAGACGTACGGCTTGTTCAGCAGCACACAGGCATCGTTGACCAGGTAGCGGGTGGCGAAGTTGTCGGTGCCGTCCACGATCAGGTCGTACTGCGCGAAGAGCTCCATGACGTTCGTGGAGTCCAGGCGCTCTTCGTGCAGGTTCACTGTGACGTACGGGTTGATGCCCAGCACCGTGTCCTTGGCGGACGCGGCCTTGGAGCGGCCGATGTCCGCCTGGCTGTGGATGATCTGGCGCTGGAGGTTCGACTCGTCGACCTCGTCGAACTCCACGATGCCGAGCGTGCCGACACCGGCCGCGGCCAGGTACATCAGCGCGGGCGAGCCCAGGCCACCGGCGCCGACGCACAGCACCTTGGCGTTCTTCAGCCGCTTCTGCCCGTCCATCCCGACATCGGGGATGATCAGGTGGCGGGAGTACCTGCGGACCTCATCGACGGTGAGCTCGGAAGCGGGCTCGACCAGGGGTGGCAGCGACACGGGGACTCCGTTGGTCGGTCTTGATGGGGTTCCCCCGCCCGAGCCGAGCCGGGAGTGGGGGAGCTTGCACTCCCGTAACACTGCCACGCCCTTCTTCATTCCGAGACACCTGTTCCGATGTGCGAGACGAATGCGTCCCAGTAGCCGGGCAGTGACGCCCGGGCCGCTCCGGGGGCGCCGGCCGCGGGCGGCAGCGTCCGGTCCGCGGGGCAGCGCGCCCGGCCGGAAGCCGTCGGCCGTCCCAGCAGGCGGACACCGGTCTCACGCACCTGCCGGCGCCGGCTGGGGGCAGACGCGCGACCGGGCCCGCCGGTGCCGCGCGGCGGCGCCCCCGCCGGGGCGCGGGTGGCGCCGGCCGGGGTGGTCAGATGCGACATGCGGCCTCCATCCAGATGTCGGCCAGGGACTCCTCCAGCCCGATCCGGGGGCGCCAGCCGAGCCGGTCGCGGGCGGTGCGCACATCCGCCTGCTGCCAGGTGCCGCAGCCGTCCGGGTACGGGTAGGTAGCGGGCGGCGAGCCGCCGCCCGGGTGCTCCGGGGACGGGCCGGGGATGACCAGCCGGGCGGGCGGGGAGTCGAGTTCGTGCAGGGCGCCGCCGAAGCCCGCGACCCGGGCGAGCACCGACGCGGCCTCCCGCAGCCGGACGGCGCGGCCGGTGCCGATGTTGACGACGCCCTGTGCGGCGGACAGCGAGGCGGCGTGCACCGCCCGGGCCACATCGCGCACATCGACGAAGTCCCGCTGCACCCCGAGCCCGCCGAGCTTGAGTTCGCTGTCGCCGGACTGCATGGCGCGGCGCATCGCCTCGGCGAGCCGGCCGAGCGGCGACCCCGCCGGGGTGCCGGGGCCGACCGGCGAGAAGATCCGCAGCACCACGGCGTCGAGACCGGAGCCCAGGACCAGTTCGGTGGCGGCGAGTTTGCTGACGCCGTACGGGCCGCCGGGGCGCGGCACCGCGTCCTCGGCGGTGGAGGAGCCGGGCTGGGAGGGCCCGTACTCGGAGGCGCAGCCCAGGTGGACGAGCCGGGCGCCGCAGCTGCTGCGCCGCAGCGATTCACAGATGGTGGCGACCGCGACGGTGTTGTGCCGGGTCAGCTCGCGGGCGCCGCCCCGGGTGGCACCGGCGCAGTTGACGACGACGCCGGGGTGCACCGCGTCGAGGAAGCGGGTGAGCGCCCCGGGGCTGCCGGTGGCCAGGTCGAAGCGGACGTCGGCGTCGTCGCCCCGCCCGAGGGCGGTGAGCTGGACGGCGGGGTCGGCGAGCAGGCGGTCGGCGACATAGCGGCCCAGGTAGCCGTTGGCGCCGATGAGCAGCACCCTCATCGTGCGACCCCCCGGTCCGCGTGGCGTGTGGTCGGCTGGACGTTCATATGTCGTGCTCCTAAGGCGGATTGAGGGAAGCAGGTCGGCTTCGGCCGCGGGGTCGGCGTCCGCCCTGGGGGCGGGGGCCACGTGGGGGGTGCGGTCCGCGGTGCGGCGTCCGGAGCGGCCGTTTCGGGGTGCCGCTCCGGGGGTGGTGCGGGGTGGGGGTGCCCGTGTGGGGGTGCCGGGGATCGGGGGCCGGTGGTTGTCCGGAGGGTCACGGCCGGTGCGCCTCCGCCGGTCCGGGGGGCGCGGGCCAGTGGGCACAGGCGCCGGTGAGCGCCCGCAGGCCGTGGACGAAGAGGCCGAGGGCGGCGGCGGTGCAGGCCACGGCGGGCACCGCGGCCGGTCCGACCGTGGTGGCCAGCGCCGCGACCGGGGCGTCGACCGGGGGCACGCCGGGGAGCCGGGCGATCAGCACCAGGGCCGGGGCGACGGCTTCCAGGGCGGCGGCCGAGGCCAGGCCGGTCGCGGCCGCTTCGGGGAAGCCGTGGACGGCGAGCAGCCGGGCGAGGAAGAGCAGCACCCCCAGCGCGGCCGCCGCCCCCAGGACGAGCGGGTCACCGCCGCCGAGGACCGCTGCCGCGCCGAGGAGCAGCGCCACCAGCACGCCCAGGAAGAGCAGGGTGACGGCGAGCAGCAACGGCCGTACCCGGGCGGCGAGTTCTGCGAGTCCGCGGCTGGCGGCCAGGACCCGCCGTCCGCGCACGGTGAACCAGTGGGCGCAGCCCGCCGCGGGGGCCAGGGCGAAGGCGAGTGCCATGGCGGGGGCGACGGCGGCCCGGGGCGCGGCGGGGGGCAGATCGGGGCCGCCGGCCAGCAGCTGCCCGAGCAGCCAGTCGCCGTACACCGCGTACCCGGCCGTCCAGGCGACCCACAGGCCGGCGGTGCGCGGCCCGGTGCCGTGCCGCAGCCGCAGCGGTCCGGACCGTACGCCCAGCCGGACGGCGAGGGCGAGCAGCACGAGGCCCGAGGCGCCGACGGCGGTGCGTACGGCGGGCGGTGCCGTGGTCACCGAGGCGAGGGCGGCGGCGGCCGCGACACAGACGGCGCCGGGGAGCAGATGCAGGGCGCCGCACACGGTGCGGGAGCGCCGGGCGGGGGCGGCCGCGGGCGGGGGCCCCGCCCCGGGGGCGGCGGCCGGGTCGGCGCGCGGGACCCGGGCGTAGAGCTCCTCGGCCAGCGAGAAGACGTCGCGGTGCCGGAAGCGTGCGGCCGTACGGTCGGTGACGCCGTGCGCCTCCAGACCGGCGGCGATCTCCAGCGCGTCGACGGCGTGCGCGCACAGCTCCTGGTGGCGGTGCATCAGCATCCGTACGGGGTCGGCGGGGCCGCGGCGCGGGGGCCGGGCGGCATCCTTGCGCGCAGGCGCGGCACGGTCGGCGCGGGCCTCCCCCGGAGTCTCCACGGCACCGGTGGCGCCGCCCTCGGGTGTGGTCATCCCCGGTTCCCCCTCCCCCACGTCCGCGCACAGCCGTCCGGGCCGGGGCGGAGATGCGCGGTACGGCGCCGGGGCGGACGGCCGGGGTGGCCCGGGGCGCTGCGGCGGACGCGGACGGGGACGGCAGAGCGGCCGCCGTGTGCCACATCCGCCATGCCCGTCACCAGTGCCACACCCACGACACCCATCGCACAGATCACGTCCAGTACACCGGTCACCATTGCTCTCTCCCTCGCACCGGCCACGCCTGATGGCTCGCCGAGTCCTCACGTCTCACGGCCTGTCCCGCGTCCCGGACAGCGCCCCCTCCCCCGGCCTCGCCCGGTACCGCGGCGGACTGCCCGGCCCCGGACGCCGCCCAGCTCGGCGTCCGGCCGGCCGGCGCGATGACCGCCCTGGTAGCCGTGCCGGTCGCGGCCCAGCGGCCGGGGACATGGGACTCCGCGGGGCGGGCGAACGGGCGCGGGACCCCGTGCACGTCCTGTGTGCGGCAGGCGGACGGGCGGGCCGGGGCGTGCGAGATCAGCTCCAGGTAGATGCCACGAAATGCCGCGATGTTCTGCTCGACGGTGAACAGTTCCAGCGCCCGGGCGCGGGCCGCCGCGCCCAGCCGGGCCCTGCGGTCGGGGTCGGCGAGCAGCGCCGTGCAGGCCGCGGCCAGCGCGCGGGGGTTGCGCGGCGGGACGACCAGACCGGTGCCGCCGATGACTTCGCAGACCGCGCCGGTGTCGGTCGACACCGTGGCGCGGCCGCAGAACATCGCCTCCACCAGGGAGCGCGGAAAGCCCTCGATGACGCTGGAGAGCACCACCACCGCACCGGAGGCGTAGGCGTCCGCCAGGACCGGCAGGTCGGGGCTGCCGATCTCCTCGAAGCTGACCGGGCTCTCCCCGACGGTGCGGGCGTCGGCCGCCTCGTCGGGGAAGAGCTGGGCGGCCAGCGCCCGGCAGTGCGCGAGATACCCGGGCGCCCGGGGGTCGCGGCCGGTCCCGCCGATGATCCGCAGGGTGGCCGCCGGCTCCGCCCTGCGGACCTCGGCGAAGGCGTGCAGCAGCGCGATGAGGTCCTTGGCGGGCTCCACCGTGCCGACCCACACCAGCGTCGTGGAGTCGTCCGGGGCGGCGTCCGCGACCGCGGCGAACGGGGCGGCGTCCATGCCCGGGTAGACCGTGCGCAGCCGGGCGCGGTCGGCGCCGCAGCGCTCCTGCCAGCGCCGCGCGTGGGTGTTGCCGGGGGTGATCAGGGCGGCCTGGGCGTATGTCTCGGCGGCCAGCGCGCCCTGGAAGGCGGCGAGCAGCGCGCGCACCGGCACGCTCAGCGGCGCGGCGGCGCGGGCCAGGTAGTGCTCGCGCAGCCGGACGCCGTACTCGGTGACCAGGAGCGGGGTGCCGAAGAAGCGCTTGGCCAGCAGCCCGGGGAGGGCGGCCGCGCCCCCGGAGGTGGCATGGCAGAGGTCCACTCCCCCCAGGCCGGGGGCGTGCCGGTCGCCGTACCAGTCCAGGGACAGCGGCCGGAGCGCGAGTTCGAGCCGGTCGGTGACCGCCAGCAGATCGTTGACCTGCGCGCCCTGGGCGGCGGGCAGCGCGCGGGGGCCGTGGCAGACGGCTTCCAGGATGCGTACGGCGGCCTCGGAGTGCAGCAGCGCGGGCAGTCCGCCCTGTTCGCGGGCGAGTTCGGCGAGTCCGTAGAGACCGGTGGCGAAACGGTCCGCCTTCCAGCTCACGGACGCATCGGGGGCACTTGGCGGACCGCCGGCCGGCCCGCCCCCGTCGGGCACCGTGGCGAAGGCCGTCACGAGATCGCCGAACCGCTCGGCGAAGCGGCGCCGTTCGCGGCGGCCGGGGCTACGGCCCTTGCGCTCCGCGGCGGCCCGTCGGCGCCCGGCGGGGAAGTCGCCCCACAGGGGGGCGCGGCGCACCAGGCGTACGTGTTCCGGCAGTGCGGTCCGGGGCCGTGCTTCCTGGCGGGGGTCCGTGCTCAGGGCGTAGACCTCGAAGTCATGGCCGGTGAGCCCGCGCACGAGCCGGTCGCACCACGCGTGCGACTCACCGACCGCATCCGGATAGCCACCCTCGGTGAGTAGTCCAATGCGCATGAGTGCACCCCCGTCCTCCCCTGTCGACGTCCTGGTGTGCCGGGCGGCACGGCCGCCACCGGCAGGAAGAAGCTATGCAAAGGGGCCGGTGGCGCGATGGACGGTTGTCCATCGCGCCACCGGAAGGGGTGAAAGCACGTGACTTTCCGCCCCTAAGGGCGTTTCTTCGCGCTATGCGAGTGCGGGAACCCTCCCCGGCGCACGGGGGCGCCGGGGTCCGGTCACCGCTGGGTGGGGAACGGCCAGGCGTTGGGCCGGCAGGTCGCCCCGTCCGTCGTCAGGAACTTGGTCTGCTGCATCATCACCGGGGCGAGCGCGCCCTGCCGGGAGCAGAACTCGTGGTTGTGCCCGAGGCGGTGGCCGACCTCGTGGTTGATCAGCATCTGCCGGTAGGCGTACATCTTGTCGTGGCCGTAGGTCCGGGCGCCCTGGGCCCACCGGTAGGCATTGATCATGACCCGCTCGGTCGCCGCGGAGTCACAGGAGACATTGCCCTCGCTGGTGTCGAGGTTCGACTTGGCGCACCACTTCGCGGTGGTCCCCGGGCTCGCCAGCGTGATCACGAAGTCGGCGTCGCCGGACGCCACCCGCTGGAAGGCCATCTTCCCGCCGTGGGCCCAACTACGGCTGTCGTTGAGGGTCTTGTGCACCGCCTCGGCGAACAGCTCGCCGTCCAGGGACAGCCCCTCCTCGACATCGACGCGATAGCGCAGCACCTTGCCCTGGCCGGGCGCCTTGGCCGCACTGCCGACCGGCTTGAACCGGCCGGTGGCCGTCAGCCTCGCGTCCAGCGGGAAGACCTGGTTCATCTTCTCGTCGTAACTGGCGGGCTTGGCGTCCTGGGTGGGCCTGGCGTGCGACCGGGAGGCCTCGTCGCCGACCCCGTCGGTACGGTCGTTGCCGCTGCGCGCCTGCGGGTCGGCGCCCTCCTTGTGCTGCTCGGCGACCTGGCCCGCGATGACCACGGCGAGCACGGTGGTCACCGCCGCGGCCGCCGCGCCGGTGAACGTCCGGCCCTTGCCGCCCTTCGTGGCGCCGTGCCGCGACTCCGCAGCGTCGGATTCGTCGTCCAGGTCCTGGTCCCCGGGGCCGCCCGGCGCCGCGCCGTCCGCGCCGGGGCCCGTCTGCCGGTCCGGCTCGTCGCTCGCGTCGCGCTCGAAGACGACCGAACGGCCGGTGTACCGGCCGGCGGGAGCCATCCCGTCCGCGCCGGGCCCGTACGCCCCGGCCTGCGGCGCCGTCTTCCGGGGCGCGCCGGCCCGGAACACATCGTCGTCCGGGTCGCTCGCGGCTCCCGGCCCGCCCGGGTACGTCCGGGCGTCGAAGGCCTCCACATACTCACGCTTCGGCCCGGGCCCGCTGCCCGGTGCGGCGACCGCCGGTCCGCCGGGCATCTCCGCTCGCGGCCGGGGGATCCGGGGCCCGCCCTGGCCGGGGACGGCCGAGGAGGCCGGCGCCCCGGGGAACTCGCCCCAGCCGCCGCCCGGTTCGCGCTGCTCGGGATGCCCGCCGCGCACCGCATCGCCCTCGAACGGCTCGCGTCTGCGGCGCCCCCGGCCCGGTCCGGGCGAGGTGCCCCCCGAGGGGCCGTTACCGGGCGGACCGGCCGTCTCCGGAGTGTCCGTTGCGGTTTCCGGCCGGCCTCGGCGGCTATGGCGTCCCACGGGGTGCGTCAGCTCCTGCTCGCGTCGGCGGTCACATCGGTCATGTCACTGTCGAGCAGTTCGCGGACGGCCCGCGCCACTGTCTCCGGGTACTCCATCATCGCCACATGACCCGCCTCCGGCAGCGTCAGCAGTCGCGAACCGCGGAACGCCGCGGCCGCCCGCCGCGCCATCCGGAAGGAGACCAGGCGGTCGCGCCCACCGTAGACGAGAAGGGTGGGGGCGAGCACTCTCTCTGCCTGACGCCACAAATTATGTTGTCCGCCCAGCGTGTACGCGTTCACCAGACCGCGCGCCGAGCGCTCCATGACCTCCCAGAAGTACGGGAGTTCCAGCCGTCGCGCGTATTCGTCGACCGCGGCGTTGAACCCTTCCGGACTGACCCGGCCGGGGTCGCCGTAGCAGAGCGCCAGCACCTCGCGGGTGCGGCGCTCGGGCGTCCAGTCATGGGTGAGCCGGCCGAAGAGCCCGGTGATGCCGGGCACCGCGAGCAGCGCCGTGGGGACCGCCGTCAGCTGCGGGCGCAGCTCGGGCAGCGCCGGGGAGATCAGCGTCAGGGTGCGGACGAGATCGGGGCGCACGGCCGCGACGCGGGTGGCGGCGGCACCGCCCATGGAGTTGCCGATGAGGTGGACGGGGCCGCGCCCGGCCGCGTCGAGGTAGCGGATGACCGCGCGGGCCTGCGCGGAGACCGAGTAATTGCCGTCGTCCGGCGGCGGGGAGTGCCCGAAGCCGGGCAGGTCGATCGCCTCGCCGTCCACCCGGTCGGCGAGCAGCGGCATCAGGTCCGACCAGTTCTGTGAGGAGCCGCCGAGGCCGTGGACGTAGAGCGCGGGCTCGCGGTCCCGTCCGGTGCCGGTCTCCGCGCCGCCGCCCTGGGGCGCGGGCGATCCGACGGGTGCCCGTACGGTCAGCGTCAGACCCGGCAGGGCCACGGTGTGCACCGTCTCCGCCGCGCCGTGCCGGCCGGGGCCGGCCGGGGGCACCGGGAGGGCGGCGGTCGCGGTGTCCGGCGACTCGGTCGAAGACATGGGTCGATGTTACGAGACGATCACACCCCCGATCGTGTGTCCGCGGTCACACACCGCATCGCGCTGCCGCGGCCACTCTCCTACGCTCGTAGTCGAGGGCAGCCGCCCCGGCCCCTGCTGTCATGCCAGGCACAGCCGTCGAAGCGAGCACGTGAGAAAGGGAGCCACCATGCGCGTCGACCCGACAGACCCGGATACCTTCGAGGACGAGAGCGACGCCACGGAGTTCGATGTCGAGGCGCCGGAAGCGGACGCGGCGGAGCAGTACACCGACGTCACTCCGCACCGCGACGAGCCGCCGGCCACCGTCGACCCGGACTCCGCGAACGAGGCGGATCGCGCCGAACAGGCCCGCATCGTGGAGCTCAACGAAGACGAATACCGATGACCTGGGGCGTTATGTCGGCTTCCGGCACCGGGGTCGGGCATAAATTCTGGGCCCGGACCGCGCACAGCCGGGTTACCCAAAAGTACGATGGCGGGCGCGGTGCACCACCTTGTACAGGCCGCATACGGAACGATTTCTGGGAGGCAGCGTGAGCGCCATCGAGCAGACCGAGGCGACGCGCCCGCGGGGCACACGCCTGCCACGTAGAGCCCGGCGCAACCAGCTTCTGGGCGCCGCCCAGGAAGTGTTTGTCGCGCAGGGCTACCACGCGGCCGCGATGGACGACATCGCCGAGCGGGCAGGCGTCAGCAAGCCGGTGCTCTACCAGCACTTCCCGGGCAAGCTGGAGCTCTACCTCGCCCTGCTCGACCAGCACTGCGAGTCCCTGCTCCAGTCGGTACGCGCGGCGCTGGCGTCGACGACCGACAACAAGCAGCGGGTCGCGGCGACGATGGACGCCTACTTCGCGTACGTGGAGGACCCGGGCGGCGCCTTCCGGCTGGTGTTCGAGTCGGACCTCACCAATGACCCGGCGGTCCGTGAGCGGGTGGACAAGGTGTCGCTGGAGTGCGCCGAGGCCATAAGCGCGGTGATCGCCGAGGACACCGGGCTGTCGCAGGACGAGTCGATGCTGCTGGCCGTGGGCCTGGGCGGGGTTTCCCAGGTGGTGGCGCGCTACTGGCTGTCGTCGGAGAGCAAGGTCCCGCGGGACACCGCGGTGCAGCTGCTGACATCGCTCGCCTGGAAGGGCATCGCCGGCTTCCCGCTCCAGGGCACCGAGCCGCACTGACCCTGTTCCCGCACCGCCCCTGTTCGCTGCGGGCGTGGCCCATGGCGTCCTGTGCGTCCCCGTACCGGGCTAATGTGTGCTGCGTACGGCGCGGATCACCGCGCTTCCCCCCCCAGCTGAGGCTGGGGACCCCCAGACCGTCGGAGGGACAAAAGCCGTGGAGGTCAAGATCGGCGTGCAGCACGCGCCCCGCGAGATCATTCTGGAGAGCGGGCAGTCTGCCGAAGAGGTCGAGAGCGCCGTGTCCGACGCGCTGGGCGGCAAGTCACAGCTGCTGAGCCTGGTGGACGACCACGGTCGCAAGGTCCTGGTCCCGGCGGACCGGCTGGCCTACGTGGAGATCGGCGAGCCGACCGCCCGCAAGGTCGGTTTCGGCGCGCTCTGAGCACGGGGCGCCGACCACGGTGCCCGCAAGGTGACAAAGGCGGCGGCCCGGAGATTCCCTCTCCGGGCCGCCGCCTTTTTCCTGTCGCTTCCGGGCCCGGCCGCGCATCGCTCCGAGTCCCCAGGCGCCGTATTTGCGCAGATCAGACCGTTCGAGTCGGTTCGGCTGGGCTGATCAGGCAGCGGACCGGCGCGGGGAGGGTTGCTGCCGGTGCCCCCTGGGTACGACCGCCTACGACCGATTTGTTCGTCCGGTCGGCGTTGTCACGCGGGAGGGAACAGCATGATCTGGGAAGCGCTCGGTGCCCTGCTCATCGGCTTTGTCATCGCCCTGTCCGCGACGCGATGGCTGCCCGACCGCTTCCCGTCGCGCACCCTCACGCTCGCGACGGGCCCGGTCGCCGCGCTCCTCGGCGCCGTGCTGACCCGCGCGATCCTCGGCCCGGGGTATCCCGTCCAGGTGATGTTCGCGTCGGTCGCCGTGGGGGCGGCGCTGCTGTCGGTCCTGGTGCGCCCGCCGCACCGGCGTCTTCGGCGGCCGGCCCCGGCGCTGAAGGGGCACCGGACGGCCTGAACCGCCCGGCACCCCGGCCCGGCGTCAGGCCGCGAGCCCCAGCGCCGCCATCCGCTTGGTGTGTGCCTCGGTGATCCGCGAGAACATCCGGCCCACCTCGGCCAGGTCGAAGCCGTCGGCGACACCGCCCACCAGCATCGTGGAGAGCGCGTCGCGGTCCGCGACCACCCGCTGCGCCTGCGAGAGCGCCTCACCCATCAGCCGGCGCGCCCACAGGGCCAGCCGTCCGCCGACCCGCGGCTCGGCCTCGATGGCCGCGCGCACCTTCTCCACGGCGAACGTGGCATGTCCGGTGTCGTCCAGCACGGCCAGCACCAGGCCACGGGTGTCGGAGTCCAGGCGGGCCGCGACCTCGCGGTAGAAGTCACTGGCGATCGAGTCGCCCACATAGGCCTTGACCAGGCCCTCCAGCCAGTCCGACGGGGCGGTCTGGCGGTGGAACTCGTCCAGGGCGGCGGCGAACGGCTCCATCGCCTCGTTCGGCTCCGCCTCGATCTGTGCGAGCCGCTCCCGCAGCCGCTCGAAGTGGTGGAACTCTGCCGAGGCCATCTTGGCCAGTTCGGCCTTGTCGTCCATCGTCGGCGCGAGCTTGGCGTCCTCCGCCAGGCGCTCGAAGGCGGACAGCTCGCCGTAGGCGAGCGCGCCGAGCAGGTCGATCACGGCGGCCCGGTACTGCGGGTCGGCGGATGCCTGCGCCCAGTCCTGGGCGGCGATCCCGGTGTGTTCTTGCGCGTCAGCCGCGGCGTTGTCAGGCGTTCCCATGACCGGCACAATAGCCCGCTCGGCGGCTGGGGGAAGGCCCTGGTCAGCCACTGCCGTTCCCCCGTACGAACGACGGTCGTAGCGGGCGCTCGGGCGCCGGACCGGGCCGTGATGTATTCCTCACTCATACAAGCCTTCGGATGGGTGCGCCATATCCGGGGTACAGTGGTATTTGGACCTGCCGAGTATCGGTGGGTCGTTCCACGAAGCGGATGCCCGGTCGGTGGCCCGATCGGCTCCAAACCGACCGCCCTCTTTTGCGGCGCGTAGCAGACATACGCACAGCAGGAGGGACACCGCTCGCGGCAGGAGTGCCTGAGCGTTGGCAGTGGTCCCGCCCCACCGGCCGCCTCAGGCCGGCCCGTACGAACCCGTACGAAGGTGCGGTACGACCCCCTTCGCCGCCTCACGCCGCGTCTCACAGAAGAGGCAAGATTCTGTCTACATTTCGAGACCTCGGGATTTTCCCCGAGACGGCCGAGGCGCTGGAAGCCGTCGGCATCATCTCCCCCTTTCCCATCCAGGAGCTGACGCTCCCCGTCGCCCTCTCCGGGAACGACGTCATCGGCCAGGCCAAGACCGGCACGGGTAAGACCCTGGGCTTCGGCCTGCCGCTCCTTGAGCGCGTCACGGTCCCCGCGGACGTCGAGGCGGGCCGCGCCAAGCCCGAGCAGCTCACCGAGGCCCCGCAGGCCCTGGTGGTCGTGCCCACCCGCGAGCTGTGCCAGCAGGTCACCAACGATCTGCTCACCGCCGGCAAGGTGCGCAATGTCCGGGTGCTGGCCATCTACGGCGGCCGTGCCTACGAGCCGCAGGTCGAGGCGCTGAAGAAGGGCGTCGACGTGGTCGTCGGCACGCCCGGCCGGCTGCTCGACCTCGCCGGTCAGCGCAAGCTCAACCTCTCCGAGGTCAAGAGCCTGGTGCTGGACGAGGCCGACGAGATGCTCGACCTGGGCTTCCTGCCCGACGTCGAGAAGATCATCCAGCTGCTGCCGGCCAAGCGGCAGACGATGCTGTTCTCCGCGACCATGCCCGGCCAGGTCATCTCGCTGGCCCGCCGCTACATGTCGCAGCCCACGCACATCCGCGCCACCGCGCCGGACGACGAGGGCCAGACCGTCCGCAACACCACCCAGCACGTCTTCCGCGCGCACTCCATGGACAAGCCGGAGATGGTCGCCCGCATCCTCCAGGCCGAGGGCCGGGGCCTGGCGATGGTGTTCTGCCGTACGAAGCGGACCGCCGCCGATATCGCCGACCAGCTCGCGCGCCGCGGCTTCGCCTCCGGCGCGGTGCACGGCGACCTCGGCCAGGGCGCCCGTGAGCAGGCGCTGCGCGCCTTCCGCAACGGCAAGGTCGATGTCCTGGTCTGCACCGACGTCGCCGCCCGCGGTATCGACGTCGAGGGTGTGACCCATGTCATCAACTACCAGTCGCCCGAGGAGGAGAAGACCTACCTGCACCGCATCGGCCGTACCGGCCGGGCGGGCGCCAAGGGCACCGCGGTCACCCTCGTCGACTGGGACGACATCCCGCGCTGGAAGCTGATCAACAAGGCGCTGGACCTGGCGTTCGACGAGCCGGAGGAGACCTACTCCACCTCGCCGCACCTCTACGAGCAGCTGAACATCCCCGCGGGCACCAAGGGCGTGCTGCCGCGCAACGAGCGCACCCGGGCCGGGCTGGCCGCCGAAGAGGTCGAGGACCTGGGCGAGACCGGCGGCCGCGGCCGTGGTCCCCGTAAGGGCGCCGTCGTCGAGGAGGAGCGCCCCCCGCGCACCCGTACCCCGCGGCAGCGCCGCCGCACCCGTGGCGGCACCGCACAGGACGGCCCGGCCGACGCCACGACGCAGACGACCGGGTCGCCCGCCGCCGAGGGCACCGAGCGCGCCGAGGGCACGGACGCCGCCGGACCGCGGCAGCCGCGCCGGCGTCGCCGTACCCGCTCGGCTCAGTCCGGTGCCGTGACGGCGCCGGTCACCGAGGCCGCGACCCCCGCCGCCGAGGTGACCGAGCCCGCCGCAGTGGTGACCGAGGCGCCCGCCGAGGTGGCCAAGGCCGCCGGCAAGGTGACCAAGGACGCCGCCGTGGCGACCAAGGCCGCCCCCAAGGCGACCAAGGCTCCCGCCGTCGTGACCGAGGCCCCGGCCGAGGCCGCCCCGCCGCGCCGCCGCCGCAGCCGCGTCGTCCGCCCGGTGGAGACCGAGAGCTTCCAGACCGTCGAGACCGCCGCCCGGGCGCTCGCGGCGGAGCGCTCGGCGGCCGCCGCGGCCGTGACGGAGCCCGTCGAGGCGCCGGCCAAGCCGCGCCGCCGTACCCGCAGCGCCGCCAAGGCCGCCGTGGAGACGGCGCCGGCAGTGGTGACGGAGACCGTCGCCGCGGAGACCGTGGTGGACGCGCCGGCCAAGCCGAAGCGCACCCGGAAGACCGCCGCCACCAAGGCCGCCGAGGCCACGGTGGACGCGGCCGAGGGCGCCGTGGAGGCTCCCGCCAAGCCGAAGCGGACGCGGAAGACCGCTGCCGCCAAGGCCGCCGAGGCCACGGTGGACACCGCCGAGGGCACCGAGGCCGCACCGGCCAAGCCCAAGCGCACCCGGAAGTCCGCGGCCGCCGCGAAGGCCACTGCGGACGCTCCGGCCGCCGAGGACGCCCCGGCCAAGCCGAAGCGGACGCGCAAGAGCGCCGCCGCCAAGCCGGCCGCGGACGCGGCGGAGGCCGCCGAGGCCAAGCCGGTGCGCCGCCGCACCCGCGCCAAGGCCACCGCGACCGAGGCGACGCCCGAGGGCTGACCCACCCGCTCCACGCCGACGACCCGGACCCGCCCCGCGCGGGTGCCGGGTCGTCGGCGTCCCGGCCCCGTTTTGCCGCCCGGCCCGGATAGCCTCACCCCATGAGCAGGCCGCCCTCCCTCACACTGCCCCCGTGCGCCCGTGCGTACCGACTCGACACCGACCGCGGCTCCTTCGCCGTGCAGGACGCCCGGCCCGAGGCCGCGCCGATCGGCACCGCCCTGCTGGTACCCGGATTCACCGGCAGCAAGGAAGACTTCCTCGCCCTGCTCGCTCCGCTGGCCGCGGCCGGGTTCCGGGCGGTCGCGGTGGACGGCCGCGGCCAGCACGAGTCCCCCGGGCCGCGCGAGGAACAGGCGTACACGCAACGGGAGTTGGCGCTCGATGTGCTGGCGCAGGCGCGGGCCGTGCGGGAGCCGGACAGCGGGCCGGTCCATCTGCTGGGGCACTCGCTGGGCGGACTGATCACCCGGGCCGCGGTGCTGCTGGACGCGGCCCCGTTCCGTTCGCTGACCGTGCTCAGCTCCGGGCCCGCGGCCATCGAGGCGTCCCAGCAGGTCCGGGTGCGGATGCTGATCGACGCGCTCGGCCGGCTCGACATGGAGAGCGTCTGGCGGACGATGCGCGAACTGGATCCCCCGGAGGCGGCGGACGCGGCGACCCCGCCGGAGATCGGCGCGTTCCTGCACCGCCGTTGGCTGAACACCGTGCCCGAGCAGCTGATCGCGACCGGCCGGCAGATGCTGGAGGAGCCGGACCGGGTGGCGGAGCTGGCCCGTACGGGGCTGGCGACCCATGTCGTCTCCGGCGCCGTCGACTACGCCTGGCCGGTGGCGTGGATGGATGCGATGGCCGACCGGCTGTCCGCCCGGCGCACCGTCATCGAGGGCGCCGAGCACTCCCCCAACGCCGAGCGCCCGGAGAAGACGGCCGAGGCGCTTGCGGGGTTCTGGAGCGGGGTGGGCTGACGGCCGGGGCGCCGCCGGGCCGGGTGGGCCGAGCGGGCGGTGTCGCCAGGACAGCGCCCGGCGGTTCGGCGAGCATCGAGGAAGGCGGGCGGGCACCGGCGCCCGGCCCGCACCGGCTTCGTACGAAGGGCTCCCCCATGACCGAGAATCCGGCGTCATCGGCCGATGCCGAAGACGGCCCGCACGGCATCGCGCTCACCCGGACCTTCGATGCCCGCCGTGAGCTGGTCTTCGAGGCGTGGACCAGGCCGGAGCACTTCGGGTACTGGTTCGGCGGGGAGCTGGCGGTGCCGGCCGACCGGATGACGATGGATCCCCGGCCCGGCGGCATCTGGAGTCTGGTGATGCAGACCCCGGACGGCGGTGAGCTGCCGTTCTCCGGTGTCTACCGTGAGGTCACGCCCCCGGAGCGGCTGGAGTTCACGCTCAAGGACGCGACCGCGCCGGACGGCATCGAGGGCGAGATCGTCCGGGTCACCCTGACCGACCTCGGGGACCGTACGGAGATGGCCTTCCGGCAGCTCGGCGGCAATCTCACCTCCGAGCAGTACCGCCAGGCGGAGGCGGGCTGGTCGGGCTTCTTCGACCGCCTCACGGAGCTGCTCGCGCAGGCCTGATCACGGCCCTCTCCGGCCGGACGCCGTAGCGGACGCGCCTCCGGAACGTCCGCTAATACTGCCCCTGCACGTGATCCCAGAAGCCGTCGCGCAGGACCCGGCGCAGATCGGCGTGGCCGCGCAGGGAGTGCCGCAGCAGCGCCTCCGAGGCGGTCAGGAGTTCCTGGTCGACGGCGCCGGGCAGATACGGGTGACCGGGGAGCAGTCCGGCCACCCACTCACGGCCGCGCTCCGACAGCCACTGGGCGGCGACCTGCGCACCGACGAAGCGGACGTCCTCACGGCTGGGCGCCGGCCCCTCGCCCACCGTCTGGTCGCATTCGACGCCGGCCCGCCGGGTGACGTACGGCTTGCAGAACTCCAGGTCGAAGGTGCGGGTGCTGTCGACCTCCCACAGCAGCGGCTCGGCCTGATTGCGGCCGCCGGAGGCCTCGATGCCCCACAGGTGCACCCGTGCGCCGTAGCCCTGGGCCGCCTCGACCGCGGAGACCAGGTCCTCGTCGCCGCCGATCAGCACCGCGTCGCTGATCGCCCGGTGCCGGGCCAGCGACTCCAGGTCCGAGCGGATCAGGGAGTCGACGCCCTTCTGCTGGTTGTTGGCGTTGAGGTTGCCGAGCCGGACCTTCACATCGGGCAGCTCGGCGATCCGCTGCTGCTCCTGGGTGTGGATCCGGCGGCGGGCGCCGTCGTACCAGTAGACGCGGAGCAGCCGGCTGTCCGGGAAGATCATCCGGGCGCGGTCGATGAAGGCCTCGATGAGCCCTTCCGCGTCCAGATCGAAGGCCTTGCGGTCCTCCGTGCCGGCGACCAGCCGTCCCGCGGCGGCGTAGACATAGCCCGCGTCCACGAAGGCCGCGTGGGTGGACGGGGTGGTGGCGACCTCGGCGAGTACCCGGGTGAGCAGCTCGTTGGTGCGCTCGATCCCGGCGGCGAGCGCGGTGAGGTCGGTGGGGCCCGTGGGCTGGACGTCATTCATACCGGACCCATTGTCCGGGCGGTCACTCTGCGGGCACAACCGTTCTCGGGCAGGCGTACTTAGACCGTCGAAAATTTTCTTTAGCGTAGGGAATGATTGCACTGGGCAGGGCGTTCTCCCTGTATGGAGCGCCCGGCAGCGACGCCGGGCAGCGCCGACCCAAGGAGTTCTCCGCAGGAGGATCAGACGAAGGGAGAAGCCGTATGCGCTTCGAGATCATGCGCCTGGACGATGTCGACGGCACCGCCGTGGACAGCACCGTCGTGGACGCCGCCTCCGTCAACCGGATCGTGCAGCAGGCCGCCTCAACCGGCCAGCGCATCTATATCCGCCCGGCCGACACCGCCGTCCGTTAACACCCGTTCCGCCGCCCGGTAACGCGCCGGGCCGGCAGCCGGCCGCCGATCGGCCGCACCCGCACGAACGCCCCCGTACGCACAGGCCGTACGGGGGCGCCGCGCGTTCTGCGGCAGTGCGGGGGCGTCAGGCCGCCGCCTGGATCACCTGGAGAACGCCGTTGATGATCTGCTGCACGGCGAGCGCGGAGAGCATCATGCCCGCCAGTCGCGTGACCAGGACCACTCCGCCGTCCTTGATCACGCGGATGATCACCAGCGAGAACCGCATCACCACATACAGCACCACATGGATCGCCGCGATGGCCGCCCAGACGGAGATCTGCGCGGCGACCCCGTGGGCGTGCTGCACCGCGAGGATCACCGACACGATCGCCCCGGGCCCGGCCAGCAGTGGCATCCCCAGCGGCACCAGCGCCACATTGACGTCCTTGGTCTGGGTCGGCTCCTCCGACTTTCCGGTCAGCAGATCCAGCGCGACCAGCAGGAGCAGCAGCCCGCCCGCGATCATCAGCGCGGGCGTGGAGATGTGCAGCCGCCCCAGGATCTGCCGCCCGAAGAGGCCGAAGAGGGCGATGACGCAGAAGGCGACGGCGGCGGCCTGCCAGGCCATCCGGCGCTGCACCTTGGCCGGCCGGCCGGAGGTCAGGGCCAGGAAGATCGGGGTGATGCCCGGCGGATCCATGATCACGAACAGGGTGACGAACAGAGTACTGAAGACGGCGACGTCGAACACGGTGATGGCCTTGCGAGAGGTGGTACGGGAGCAACCACAGGCCGGCGCGGTGGGCGCGGGCCCGTAAGGAGGGGGTGGTGGGGCGGCGGGCAGGCAGGGGCCTGCGCCTCGCCCGGACGGAGAACGGCCCGGTGTGGGGACGGTCCGGCGGACCGGGGCACATGGTGCGGCAGCGGCCGCGGCGGGGTCAGCCCCCGGTGCCGGGAACGGGGAAGGCGCCGGTCGCGCGGCGCACGATCTCGCCGTAGATCTCGGGGTCGGTGGTGTATTCGCCGAGGCGACAGGTCTTACGGCTCCCGTGGTAGTCACTGGAGCCGGTGGTCAGCAGGCCGAGGTCGGCGGCCATCCCGCGCAGCCGCGCGCGGGTCGGGGCGTCATGGTCCATGTGGTCGACCTCGATGCCGTCGAGACCGGCCGCGGCCAGTTCGGCGATCGCGCTCTCCGGTACACAGCTGCCGCGCTTGACGGCCAGTGGATGCGCGAAGACGGTGACTCCACCCGCCGCCTTGACCAGCCGGATCGCGTCGAACGGATCGAGTTCGTGCTTCTCCACGTACGCCCGGCCGTCGTTGGCGAGCCAGTCGGCGCAGAACGCGTCGGAGACGGAGGGCACCACGCCCAGGTCGACGAGGGCGGTGGCGATATGCGGCCGTCCCACGGCGCCGTCCCCGGCGATCCGGGCGACCTGCTCCCAGGTGATGGGCACTCCGAGGTCCCGCAGCTTGGCGACCATGCCCTGGGCCCGCGGCACCCGGTCGTCCCGCACCAGCTCCCGCTCGCGGGCGAGCTCGGGCTCCTCGGGGTCGAAGAGGTAGGCGAGCATGTGGAGGCTCACCCCGTCGAGCCGGCAGGAGAGTTCGGCGCCGGTGATCAGCGTCAGCCCCGCGGGCAGCGCCGCCCGCGCCTCGGCGTGGCCGCCGACGGTGTCGTGGTCGGTCAGCGCGACGACGTCGAGCCCGCCCGCCGCGGCGTTGCGCACCAGCTCGGCGGGGGTGTCCGTACCGTCGGAGGCCGTGGAGTGGGTGTGCAGATCGATACGCACGACGCGGACTCCAGACTGCTGCGGGACGGACGGGGGACGGGGCCCGGGGAACACCGGGGACAGGTACACCGTAGGGGGACCTCAGAAGGATACCGGGCGGCCGGACGGCCCCCGGCCCCGGCGATGGCGCCCGGCCCCCGCCGGACGACGCAGCGGCCCCGCCCGGGCGCCCTGCGGTCAGCCGTCACTCTTCGACCGTCAGCCGTCAGCCGTCAGCCGTCAGCCGTCAGCCCAGGATCCGCGGTGAGAGCGCCCCGCACGGCAGCAGATCCACCTCGGCGCCGGCCTCACGCAGATCGGTCAGCACCAGCTCGTCGTACATCATCAGCCCCGACTCCTCGGGCCAGGCGATCGCCCACAGCCACAGCCCGCGCGCCTCGCCCGCGAAGACCGCACGGTCCGGGGGTGCGTCGTCGAGGTGCCACAGCGGGGTCGGGCGGCCGGCGGCGAGCACCTTGCCGTGCGGGTGCTTGTCGACGCAGAGGTGCGGGCCGGGGTCGGGGCCCTCGATACCGGCGTAGCGCGCGCCGAGTCCGACGCCCAGTTCCTCGGCGATCAGCAGCAGTTCGCCGGGGCCGCCGAGCGGGCCGGGGCCCGTGCAGGCCACCGCGGTCGCCCGGCCGCCGCTGCGGTCGTCACCGGCGCAGGCCACCCCGGTGAACAGCCAGCCCACCGGCAGCGGCCAGGGCATCCATACGGGCACCTGGGCGCGGCGCACGACAACGCCGAGCGCCTCGACGCTCGGCGGGACGACCGGCTGGAGCGGATGCACGGTGCCGTGCAGGGCGCACTGCCAGGTGTCGGAGAAGAGACCGGGCGCCCTTACCCGGCCTCCGCACTTCGGGCAACTGGGTTCGCCCCTCATAGGGACCCACGGTCCTCCAGCCCCGCCGCCGCGTCAAGGACGATCACCCGACCGGTGTGCCCCGAATCACTTACGCCGGCGCGCATTTGACCGCGCCCCGAGGTCCGTTCACCCCTGCCGAACAACTAGTTGCAGCTTGCATTCTTTAGATCGTCTAACTTATTGTATGTAAACGTCAACGATCTCGGCGGCCGCACCGGCCGCCACGGACCAGGGATACGCAACCGGCAACAGGAAGGGGAACCGCAGCATGAGCGGCACGGAGAACGGCGGCCACGGCGGCTCGGACGATCCGTTCGAGGAGGGCGGCACCTCCCTGCTCCGCCAGCCGAAGGCCGTCTGGGCCACGGCGGGCGCCTCGGTCGTTGCCTTCATGGGCATCGGCCTCGTCGACCCGATCCTCCCCTCGATCGCCCGGGGCCTGCACGCCACCAACAGCCAGGTCTCCCTCCTCTTCACCTCCTACTTCCTGATCACCGCGGTCGCGATGCTGGTCACCGGCTTCGTCTCCAGCCGTATCGGCGGCCGCAAGACGCTGCTGGCCGGGCTGGCGCTGGTGGTGGTCTTCGCGGCGCTCTCCGGAATGTCGGGGTCGGTCGGCGAACTGGTCGGCTTCCGGGCGGGCTGGGGCCTGGGCAACGCCCTGTTCGTCTCGACGGCGCTGGCGGTCATCGTCGGCGCGGCGGCCGGCGGAAGCAGCGCGGCGATCCTGCTGTACGAGTCCGCGCTGGGGCTCGGGATGGCCTGCGGCCCGCTGCTGGGCGCGGTCCTCGGCGACATGAAGTGGCGCTACCCGTTCTTCGGGACCGCCGTTCTGATGGCCGTCGGCTTCCTCGCCATCACGGTCTTCCTCAAGGAGCAGCCGAGGCCCGCCGCCAAGACCTCGCTCCTCGCCCCGGTCAAGGCGCTCGGCCACGGCGGGCTGGCCGCCACCGCCACCGCCGCCTTCTTCTACAACTACGCGTTCTTCACGGTGCTGGCCTTCACCCCGTTCGTGCTGAACATGTCCCCCTACGCGTCGGGCGGCGTCTTCTTCGCCTGGGGTGTGCTGCTCGCGGTGTTCTCGGTGATCGTGGCGCCCCGGCTCCAGCACCGCTTCGGCTCACTGAAGGTGCTGTGCGCCTCGCTGCTGCTGCTCGCCGCCGATCTGGTCGTGCTGGGCTACGGCGACCACACCACCGCGGTCGTCTGCACCGTCCTGGCCGGCGCCTTCATCGGCCTGAACAACACCGTCTTCACGGAACTGGCGCTGGGCGTCTCGGACGCTCCGCGCCCGGTGGCGAGCGCCGGCTACAACTTCGTGCGCTGGTTCGCGGCGGCGGCCGCGCCGTTCCTCGCGCCCAAGATCGAGGAGTGGACCGATATCCATCTCCCCTTCGTGGTCGCGGCCGTCGCCGCGGTGCTCGGCGCCGGCATCGTCGCCGTCCGGCGCCGCGCGCTGACCCTCGGGGCCGACGAGCAGGCACCGCGGCACGCGGCGGAGGACGGGGTCACCGCCTTCGCCCGCTGAGGCACACCGCGACCCCCCGCCCCACCCTGCGCCTCCCTGCCCCGCAAGCAAACTGACGCCCCGTCGGCTCTCCCTCCCGGAGAGCCGACGGGGCGTACCGCTACCGGCGGCGCGCGGATCAGTCGAGCGGAACGCCCGTGCGCAGCGGATCGCGCAGATCCGTGCCGTGCTCCAGCCAGCGCTTCTCCAGGGCCTCGGCGCCGTGCACCCGCTTCCAGGCCGCCTCGTTGGGCGTCATCGGCAGCAGCGGCAGAAAACGGACCGGCTCCCGCGGCTCATCCAGTTCGAGGTCCTCGACGAGACCACCGGGCGCCGCGACCAGCACCGAGGTGAACGTCGCACCCGGCCACAGCGGTTCACCCACGTCCAGCGAGGCGCCGGGCGCCACGACCACCCCCTCGACCTGCGGGGACGCGGCCAGCACGGCGAGCGGCCGGAGCGCCTTGTCGGTGTCGGCGAGGCCGCCCCGTACGGACAGCACGAGTTCGGCGCGCGGACCACGGAGCGGATCGGCCACTACGGCCGTGGGGTCGGCCATGGGCTGCGCGGACATCCCGAGCGTGGCGTAACGGACCACCCCGCTGTCCACGAAGCGGAGGACCTCGATACGGTCGGTCCCGAGGAAAGTGACGGCGGCGCGCGCGTCCGGCTCGCCCAGGGTGGTCCGCAACCGGGCCTCGACCAGCTCAAGAACGTCAGACATGGCGCGAGCATACGGCCGGTCACCCGTTCGGCCGTCACCCCTCCATGTGCTGCTGTGCGGCGCGCCCGTTCTTCGTATGGAACCGGCAAAGCGGCACCGCAACGCTTCAGGCGGCTGATAGCCTTGCCGTCTGGTCAGGGAATGACGTCGTCCCCCAACGGGGACCGGCCGGAGGAGGTGGGGCTGCGGTGGATCCGAGTCGACCGTGCAGTACCGATAGTTCTCCCGTCATTTCCCTCGCGCAGCGAATCTCCTGATCCGAGAGCTTCCGTACCCCGCCGCTCAGCGGTGAAACCAGGGAAGCACCTTTGCGCCGGAAGTAGATGCCGGAAGAGCGCCTTCGACTCTTTGTTCCGTGTTTTCTGCGAACTGCCGTCAGTGTCCCCGCACGGAGCGCCGCCCGCTTTGCGGACGTACAGCCGATGACGCCTCGTACGTCCACGTTCCGGGCAGCGTTGCCCCCCGCGCCCGCGCTGACGGCCGGCCCGTGAAGGAGCCTGCCATGTCGATGATCCGCGACCTGCGCGCCGCCGTCCGTCCGTCCCGGCGTCGCGATGACCGTCCGTACCCCTACGAGTCCGCCCCGGCCTGTGTGAACAGCGCCATCGTCGACTGCGGTGTCTACCGCGAGGGCCGCCGGGTGAGCGAGCACGTCACCCCGGCCGAGGCGATGGCCGGTGTGCGCACCGAGGGCGGCTTCGCCTGGATCGGCCTGCATGAGCCGACCGAGGCCGAATTCGCCGGTATCGCCCAGGAGTTCGGGCTGCACCCGCTCGCCGTCGAGGACGCCGTGCACGCCCACCAGCGGCCCAAGCTGGAGCGTTACGACGAGACCCTGTTCACCGTCTTCAAGACGGTCCACTACGTCGAGCACACCGAGCTGACCGCGACCAGTGAGGTCGTGGAGACCGGTGAGGTGATGTGCTTCACCGGCCGGGACTTCATCGTGACGGTGCGGCACGGTGGCCAGGGCTCGCTGCGCGCGCTGCGGCACCGGCTCCAGGACGACCCGGAGTTGCTGGCCAAGGGGCCCTCCGCGGTGCTGCACGCCATCGCCGACCAGGTCGTCGACGGCTATATGGCGGTGGCCGGTGCGGTGCAGGACGACATCGACGAGGTGGAGATCGATGTCTTCAGCTCCGGCACCAACGGCAAGGGCTCCCCGAAGGGCGGCGACGCCGGGCGGATCTACCAACTCAAGCGTGAGGTGCTGGAGTTCAAGCGGGCGGTGTCGCCGCTGCTGCGGCCGATGCAGCTGCTGAGTGAGCGTCCGATGCGGCTGGTGGACTCCGACATCCAGAAGTACTTCCGGGATGTCGCCGACCACTTGGCGCGGGTCAACGAGCAGGTGCTGTCCTTCGACGATCTGCTCAACTCCATCCTTCAGGCCAATCTCGCGCAGGCCGCCGTCGCGCAGAACGAGGACATGCGCAAGATCACGGCATGGGCGGCGATCTTCGCCGTACCGACGATGATCGCCGGGATCTACGGCATGAACTTCGACTACATGCCGGAGACGCACTGGGAGTACGGCTACCCGGCGGTGCTGCTGGTGACGGCCGCGATCTGTGTCGGCATCCACCGCGGGTTCAAGCGCAACGGGTGGCTGTGATCCCGGTGCCGGGCGCCCGCCCGGCGCCGCCCGCACGTCCGCGCATCTCAGCGCCTGGGCGGCCCCGGTCGCCCAGGGCAGGGGCGATTAGGCTGAGCCGTATGACGGAGACCGTGTCGCAGGCCCTGCACGATCGGGCGCTCATCGAAGAGGCCACGAAGAAGTCCGGCCTCATCTGGGTACGGGGGACGGCCGGCCCGTCCCGTGCGCTGTGGCATCTGTGGCTCGACGGAGCCGCCTGCCTCATCGGGGACGGCGCCGGCGAGCAGCCGCTGGCCGACCTCGGACTGGCCGACGGCGGGACGGCGACGGTCACCGTCCGCAGCAAGGACAAGGGCGGCCGGCTGGTCGCCTGGCAGGCCCGGGTCGTCGAGCTGTCCCCGGAGAGCGAGGCCTGGCAGGCCGCGGTCGACGAGCTCAAGGGCAAGCGGCTGAACGCGCCGGACGCGGACACCCTCACGGAGCGCTGGGCGCGCGAGTGCCGGGTGCTGCGGCTGGAGCCGACCGGGGAGACCACCCAGCGCCCCGGGCAGATGCCGGACGAGTCGCATGCCGCGCCGGCACCGGCCAGCCCCGCGATCACCCGGCGCCCCGTCCCGGCCGCGCTGCCGAAGCTGCTGCGGCGGGGTCGCAAGGGCTGAGCCCCGGGCGGCCGTCAGGAGCTCGGCCCCGTCCGCGGGACGAGAGGACCTAGTGACCCCCGCCGGAGATCCGGGTGCCGTAGTCCACGACCTGGTCCTTGTCCGGGGCCTTGAGGTCCACGCTCTTGCCCCAGTCACTCATCCGCACCACGCCCGCGCCGCCGGCCCGGTGCAGCCGCAGCGGGTAGGGCGTGCCCTCCAGCGAGACATCGAGGGTGCCGCCGGAGCCCGCGCCGGCGGTGAGCCGGATGGTGCGGACCCCGTCGAGGTCACCGCGGTCACCGGAGGTCAGCTTGCCGTGCAGGCCGAGCAGTCCGGCGAGCAGGGTGTCCTTGTCGGTGAAGCCGCTGAAGCGCTGGTAGACCGGGTCCTTGGCGGGCACCTTGACGTACTTGCCGCCGAGCTTCTGCGCCGCCGCCTGGTCGGGCGTGCCCGAGCTGCCGCTCTTCTCACCGGCCCAGAAGGCCGCGTCCGCCTTCAGATAGAGGGACTCGCCGACCCGCAGCAGCTGGAAGGCGGCCGCCTTGGTGGTCAGCTCGCCCTTGGCGCCGTCCTTCGCCAGGCTCATGTCGAGCTTGTAGGTGCGGCCCTGGCTGACGACATTGCCGGAGAGGTGCACCGTCTCGGCGCGCTGGGCCGCGGCCTTGGCCTTGGCCTCGACCTTCGCGGCGGGCAGCTTTCCCATGCCGTTGGTGCCGGCGTCCGGATCGGTCTCCCCGCCGCAGCCGGTCAGCGCCACGGCCAGTGCCGCGCAGACCGCCCCCGCGAGCGCAGCCCGTCCCGTACGACGGGTTCCGGGCAGGGGTCGGGGGCCGGACCCCGGGGGGATTGCGCTCACGTCGGCTCGGCCTCCTGATGCGGGTGATCTCGGCAGCAGTACGGCAGCGTACCTGGGCCGCGCCGGGTCGTCGGCGGGTGCGTGGCGGTCACCCTACGGCCTCTCTCACCGGGGCGGCGCAGAGCCGGGCGCGTTAGCCTGAACCCGGATTGATGCCTTATTTCGGGCCGAACGGGAGAAGGGCGGCGCTCCGTATGGCAGTCGTGACGCCCCGGGTCTTCGTCTCCCACCTCGCCGGCAGCGCCGTCTTCGACCCCAACGGCGACCAGGTCGGCCGGCTGCGGGACCTCGTCGCGCTGCTCCGGGTCGGCGACCGTCCGCCGCGGCTGCTCGGCGTGGTCGTCGAGGTGATCAGCCGGCGCCGGATCTTCGTCCCCATGACGCGGGTGACCGGGGTGGACTCCGGCCAGATCGTCATCACCGGCGTGGTCAACATGCGGCGCTTCGAACAGCGGGCGTCCGAGACGCTGGTGCTGGGCGAGCTGCTCGACCGGCGGGTGCGGCTGGTGGAGACCGGGGAGGAGGTCACCGTCCTCGACATCGGCATCACCCAGCTGCCGGCCCGCCGCGACTGGGAGATCGACAAGGTCTTCGTACGGAAGGGGAAGGGCGGGGCGCTGCGCCGCAAGGGAGAGGCGCTGACCGTGGAGTGGTCGGCGGTGACCGGCTTCTCGCTGGAGGAGCACGGGCAGGGCGCGGAGAGCCTGCTCGCCACCTTCGAACAGCTGCGGCCCGCCGACCTGGCCGGGGTGCTGCACCATCTCTCCGCCAAGCGGCGGGCCGAGGTCGCCGCGGCGCTCGACGACGACCGGCTCGCCGACGTCCTGGAGGAGCTGCCGGAGGACGACCAGGTAGAGATCATCGGCAAGCTGAAGGACGAGCGGGCCGCCGACGTCCTGGAGGCGATGGACCCGGACGACGCCGCCGATCTGCTCTCCGAGCTGCCGGAGGAGGAGAAGGAGCGGCTGCTGGCGCTGATGCGGCCGGAGGAGGCCGCCGATGTGCGGCGGCTGATGTCGTACGAGGAGCGGACCGCCGGCGGGCTGATGACCACCGAGCCGATCGTGCTGCGGCCGGACGCCACCGTCGCGGACGCGCTTGCCCGGGTCCGCGACCCGGACCTGTCCCCCGCCCTGGCCGCGCAGGTCTATGTCTGCCGGCCCCCGGACGAGACCCCCACCGGCAAGTACCTGGGCCTGGTGCACTTCCAACGGCTGCTGCGCGACCCGCCGTTCACCCTGGTCAGCTCGATCGCCGACACCGATCTGCCGGCCCTGCCGCCGGACACCCCGCTGCCGGAGGTGACCAGCTATCTGGCCGCGTACAACATGGTCGCCGCGCCGGTCGTGGACGAGAGCGGGGCGCTGCTGGGCGCGGTCACGGTCGACGACGTGCTGGACCATCTGCTGCCGGACGACTGGCGGGAAGACGGGCTGCACGGCTCGGCGACGGCCGGGCTGACCGGCAACGGCCGCCTCGGGAAGGCCGCGCATGGGCGCTGACGAGCGGGACGGCGGCAGGGAACGGTCGCGGGCGAACGGCGCCTCCGCGCTGCGCCGGGGTGCCGTGGACCGGCCACGGGTGCGCCTCGACCTGCCGCGCGCCCCGCGCCGTACGTTCCTGCCCGAGTACGACCCGGAGGCCTTCGGGCGGCTCTCGGAGAAGATCGCCCGCTTCCTGGGGACCGGCCGCTTCATCGTCTGGATGACCGTCACCATCATCCTGTGGGTCATCTGGAACACCACCGCGCCCAGCGGGCTGCGCTTCGACACGTACCCGTTCATCTTTCTCACGCTGGCGCTGTCGCTCCAGGCCTCGTACGCCGCGCCGCTGATCCTGCTGGCGCAGAACCGCCAGGACGACCGCGACCGGGTCACCCACGAACAGGACCGCAAGCAGAACGAGCGCTCCATCGCCGACACCGAGTATCTGACCCGGGAGATCGCGGCGCTGCGGCTCGGGCTCGGCGAGGTCGCCACCCGCGACTGGATCCGCTCCGAGCTCCAGGACATGCTCAGGGACCTGGAGCTGCGGCAGCCCGCTGACGCGGAGAGTGACGAACGCGACCGCTGACGGCCTTTCCGGAGGCCGCCTCATGAGCCGTACCATCGGGACATGGCTACCGACACGCCCCATGGCGCCACCCCGAGCGAGGACGCGGTCCGCGAAGCGCTCGCGACGGTGAACGACCCCGAGATCCACCGCCCCATCACCGAGCTGGGGATGGTCAAATCGGTGGACATCGCGGCGGACGGCGCGGTGGCGGTGGTGGTCTATCTGACCGTCTCCGGCTGCCCGATGCGCGAGACGATCACCAGCAATGTGCGCGAGGCCGTCGAGCGGGTCGAGGGCGTCACCTCCGTCGCCGTCGAGCTGGACGTGATGAGCGACGAGCAGCGCAAGGAACTGGCGGCGTCGCTGCGCGGCGGCACCGCCGAGCGTGAGGTGCCGTTCGCCCAGCCCGGTTCGCTGACCCGGGTCTACGCGGTCGCCTCCGGCAAGGGCGGCGTGGGCAAGTCGTCGGTGACGGTGAACCTCGCCGCGGCGATGGCGGCCGACGGTCTGAAGGTCGGTGTCGTGGACGCCGACATCTACGGCCACTCCGTGCCCCGCATGCTGGGCGCCTACGGCAAGCCCACCCAGGTCGAGAACATGATCATGCCGCCGTCGGCGAACGGCGTGAAGGTCATCTCGATCGGCATGTTCACCCCCGGCAACGCCCCCGTCGTCTGGCGCGGCCCGATGCTGCACCGCGCGCTCCAGCAGTTCCTCGCCGACGTCTACTGGGGCGACCTGGACGTCCTCCTCCTGGACCTGCCGCCGGGCACCGGCGATATCGCCATCTCGGTGGCCCAGCTCGTCCCGAACGCCGAGATCCTCGTCGTCACCACCCCGCAGCAGGCCGCCGCCGAGGTCGCCGAGCGGGCCGGTTCGATCGCCGTGCAGACCCACCAGAAGATCGTCGGCGTGGTCGAGAACATGTCCGGGCTGCCCTGCCCGCACTGCGACGAGATGGTCGATGTCTTCGGTACCGGCGGCGGCGAGCGGGTCGCCGAGGGCCTGACGAAGACGACCGGCACCCAGGTACCGGTGCTCGGTGCCATCCCGATCGATGTCCGGCTGCGCGAGGGCGGCGACGAGGGCAAGCCGGTCGTGCTGACCGACCCCGACTCCCCCGCCGGCTCGGCGATCCGCACCATCGCGGGCAAGCTGGGCGGCCGTCAGCGGGGCCTGTCCGGGATGTCGCTGGGGATCACCCCGCGCAACAAGTTCTGAGACGGCGGGAGGCGCGACGGCCGTAGGGGACGCCGCCTCCCGGCTCCCGGAGGATGTGCGAAGGGGCGGGCCCTTACGGGTCCGCCCCTTTTGCTGCCTTGCTGCCGCGCGCGGCCGTCCGGTCCCCCGGCGCGACCCGGCGTGCGCCCCGGCTCAGCCCTCGTACGCGGACAGGTCCTTGATCACCGAGAATCCCAGCCCGTACGCGCTCATCCCCCGCCCGTAGGCGCCGATGTGCACGTCCTCAGAGCCTTCGCCCGCCGAGCCGGCCAGCACCCAGCCGTACTCGGACTCGCGGTAGGCGAACGACGTGGGCACCCCGTCCACCGGCAGCATCAGCTCGCTCCAGCTGCCGCCGCCGAGATCGTCGGCCAGCTCCCAGGCGAGCATCGTCTGCTGGTCCAGCCAGTCCTGGCGCAGTGTCCGGTCCATCTGGGTCGGCCAGGTCTGCGCGAGCAGCCCCGACCCGGCGAGCCAGGCGGCCGTCGAGACCGAGGTCGCCTCCAGGACGCCGGTGCCGTCACCGCTGCGCCGCACGGGGCGGCTGGCGACCGTCACCACGACCGCGAACCGCTCGTCCTGCGGCGGCTCCACCTTGATGGTGGGCTCCTCGCCGTGGCCGGTGGCGCCGTGCTCGACGGTGCCGTCCGCGGCCGCGCCGACCTGCATCAGCCAGCGCGGACCGGTGAATGCCTCATCGAGGCCGTACCACGGGAACGCGGCCAGCAGATAGCCGTCGACCTTCCGGCCGGCGCCGGCGGCCGCCTCATGTGTCGCTGACGGACTGGTCGTCTCCATCTGCGCGGAGCCTCCTTGTTGCCCTGCGTCGTGGGCGGCCCGCCCCCCTCAGGCGACCGAACCCCGGACACCCGGAGCATAGCCATAGGCTTCCACACAGACAGTCATACCGGTGTGTGTCAGGTGGCGTCGGCGTCGAACGGCGGACGCTCGTCCGGCTGAGCGGTCCTCTTGACCATGTCGGGGCGCCCGGCGGAGGCGGCCGGGGACTCCTTGGACAGGCTCGGGCCGGAGCCGTTCGAGGGCGTGGCGGAGGAGGCGCTGTCGTCGCCGTGGACGGCGTCGGTGACCTCGGCCATCTCCTTCTTCAGGTCGAAGCCGTTACGGATCTCCTGAAGGTCCTTGAGGCCGTACTCGTCCTTCTCCAGGACGTGCTTGCGCACGAAGTTCTTGGGCTTGAGGTCCTCGAACTCGAAGTCCTTGAACTCCGGCCCCAGCTCGCTGCGGATGTCTTCCTTGGCGCTGTCCGAGAACGCCCGGACCTTGCGGACGAAGGACATCACGTCCTGGATGACCTTGGGGAGCTTGTCCGGACCGAAGATGAGCACGGCAAGGATCACGAGCGCCACCAGCTCGAGGGGTCCTATGTCGAAGAACACCTTGCAGCTCCTTGGGTTATCCGCGGCCTTCGGTGGCCTAGGGGCCAGGCCGCCTATCACGGTACCTGGCCCCGTACGTCGGGCGGGAGTCGCCCGCCCCAACACCATGCAAACGATCAGCCCGTGCTGGAGGATCCCAGGCTGAGCCGGACGGACCGCTCCTTACCGCCCCTTCGGACGGTCAGCACCAGCGTGTCGCCGGGCCGGTGGCTGCGGATCTTGACGATCAGCTCCTCACCGCTGTGCACGGGGGCGCCGTCGACCTTGGTGATCACGTCGCCGGCCTTGATCCCGGCCTTGGCTCCGGGTCCGCCCGGGAGGACCGGCTGCCGGCCGTCCTTGCTGCGCTCACTGACCCGCGCGCCGTCGCCCGCGTACTCCATCTCCAGCGTGACGCCGATCACCGGGTGTGTCGCCCGGCCGGAGTTGATCAGCTCCTCGGCCACCCGCTTGGCCTGATTGATGGGTATGGCGAAACCCAGCCCTATGCTGCCGCCCTGGGCCTGGCTGTCGCCGTCCGGGCCGCCGCCGCTGTCGGCCGCGCGGATGGCGCTGTTGATGCCGATCACCCGCGCCTTGGCGTCCACCAGCGGACCGCCGGAGTTGCCCGGGTTGATGGGGGCATCGGTCTGCAGGGCGTCCACATAGGACACATCGCTGCCGTCGCCCTTCTTGCCGCCCGCGGTGATCGGGCGCTGCTTGGCGCTGATGATCCCGGACGTGACGGTGTTGGCGAGGTCGAACGGTGCGCCGATCGCCACCACCGGGTCGCCGACCCGCACCGAGTCGGAGTTGCCGAGGGTGAGCGGCCGCAGCCCCGCCACGCCCTCCACCTGGACGACGGCGAGGTCATAGCCACCGTCCCGGCCGACGACCTTCGCCTTGGCCGTCTGACCGCCGCTGAAGGTCACCGAGATCTCGCCGCCGCTGCCGGCCGGTTCGACCACGTGGTTGTTGGTGAGGATGTGCCCCTGGTGGTCGAGGACGAAGCCGGTGCCGGTCCCCTGCTCGGCGCTGCCCCGCACGTGGAGGGTGACCACCCCCGGCAACGCGGTCTGCGCGATCCCGGCGACGCTGTCGGGCTTACGTCCCCCCTCATCGGCCCCGGACTGCGACAGCTCGATGTCGCTGAGCCCGCCGTACCGCTCGACGTACGCGCCGATGCCACCCCCGACACCCCCCGCGAGCAGGGCGAGCGCCACCGCCCCGGCGACCAGCGGTCCCCGACGACTACGGCGGCCGGCCGGCGGCACGACGGGCCCGCCCTGCAACGGCGCGCTCCAGGGGTCGTACTGATGCCAGGCGCCTTGGGGGGTGGGGGTGTGGTGGGGGCCGGTGGGGCCGCCGGGGCCGGTGGGGCCGGGCTGCGGGCCCGATGCGTGGGGCGCGGTTGCCGAGGCCGGGCGGGGGCCGCCGTCGCCGGGGTGGGGGATGAAGGCGCCGTCCGTGCCCTCCTGCGGCGCGTCGGGTCCGGCGACGGGCGCGGCCGGGGCATCCGTGGGGGCGCTCTGTGAGCCGGTGGCCCCGGGGGCGGCTGTCTGCCCGTGGGTCGTGGCTTGCCCGGGGGCCGTGGCCTGCGCGGGGGCGGGCTGCGGGGCGCCGGTCTTCTGGAGACCCGGCCGGTGGGGTACGGCCGGGTCGGCGTCCGGCTGGGGGCGTGCGGCGTCGGCCGCCCCGGCCGGGTACGGCTGCTCGGCACCCGGTGCGAGCGGCGCGCGCTCCTCACCGGTCGTGCCGGACGGCACGGCGGGCGCGGGTGACTGTGGCGGGCCCGGGTAGGCCGCGGCGGGCATCGCGGCCTGCGGGGTGGCCGGGGCGCCGTACGGGGGCAGCGGCCCGGCCTGCGGCGGAAGCGCCGTGCCCGGTGCGGGCGTCGCCATCGGCCGCTGCACGGGCGGCGCGGGCGCCCAGGGCCCGGGACCACCGTAGGGAGGGGTGCCGTACGGGTCCTCGGCATGCAGCGGCTGCTGGGGCGCGGCGGCCGGGGACTCGGTCGGGGCGGGGGCTGCGGGCGGCGGCGGAGTGGGGGCCGGCGGGGTGGCCGTGGCGGCGGGTGCGGGGGCGGCCGTGGCAGCCGCGGCGCCGCGGATCTCGGCGTGTGCGGGCGTCGCGGGCGACACCGGAGCGGCTTCGGGGGCGGCCGCGGTAGGCATCGTGGCCGTGGTGTCCGCCCCGTCCGGGTTCCGGGTGGGCAGACCGGCCCCGTCCCGCGCGTCCTCGCGCACCCGCCCCAGCGTCACCGTTGCCGGGGCGGTCCGGGCAGCCGGAGCGGCCTCGTCCGGTGCGTCCGCACGCACCCGCCCGAGCGTCACGGTCCCCGGCTCCGGCCGCGCACCGCCGGTCCGGCCGTCCACGGCCGCGGCGGCCTTCTGGTCCGATCCGGCCCCGGCTGTCGTGGCCGCGGCGACCGTCAACTCATCGTCGGGTCCGGCCACTTCGGCCGTCTCGGCAGCTCCGGGCGTCCCGGGCGCCACCACGCCGTTCCGCGGCTCCGGCGGACGCACGGTCCAGTCCTCTTCCTGCTGCCCGGCGGACGCACCGGGCACGTGAGGCAGCCGGGCGGTCAGCGCCTCGGCGGTATCGGACACCGCGGCACCGACCCGCCCGGACCCGTCCTGGCCGACCGGCCCGGACCCGTCCTGCGAGCCCGGCGCCGCGCCCGATGCATCCCCCCGCTCCGGAGGACGCACGATCCAGTCCTCGCCGCTGTGGCGCACGCCGGACATGCCGGAGCCCTCGGTCCGCGTTCCGTCCGACGGACTACCGGCGGGCGGCGGCGTCTGCGGGCCGGCCTCGGCGGACGGTTCCGTGCCCGTGCTGCTCCCCGGACGGCTCCACCACTTCAGCTTCGACCCGGCGGCCTTACCGTCGTCCATGCTCTCCCCAGAGTTCGCCCGCGTCGTGCGCGGGCCACCACCACCTCGCGGACGCGCCCGGTCAGGGGTGCGCCGCCCCACAGCGATTCAACCAGTTCCGTGTGGGGCCGCGCAGGGGACGGTCAGCGCCGGGCGGAGGCTCCGCCCTCGGCGAAGGGGCCCGCCGCGGCCGCGGAGCCGATCAGCGGACGCTTGGGCTCCAGCGGTGGGAGCGCCGGCGGGTTCTTCCGCACCGGGGAGTTGCCGGTGGCGGTGGTCAGGGGCGCGAGGTGATACGGCGACGCCGGACCGCTCCCGGCTATCAGCGGGGAGAGGCCGAAGCGGCCGGCCGGCGCGGAGGGCAGTGCCGCCGCCGTCGCATAGGGGGCGGGGGGTGCCGCACCGGGGCCGTACAGGGCCATGGCGCTGGGGGCCGGGGCCAGGGTCGGGCCGCCGGACGGCGGCCGGCCGGCGGAGTTCTTGGCGGCGAACTCCGCGCCGCGGAGCAGGGAACCGCTGTCGGCGGCCGGGCTGACGCTGAGCGGGGTGACGGTCGTGCCGCCGCTGTCGACGCGTCCGCCGGGCAGGTCGACGGCCGCTTCCAGCGGCAGGGCGCCGCCCAGCGCGAAGGCCGCGAGGGAGACCGCGCCGGCCGCCGCGAAGGCGAACCGCCGCCGCTGCGCGGGACGGTCGACCTCGTGCACCCGGAAGCCGCGGCCGCGCGACTGGGTGGGAAGCGCCGCCATGGCATGGCCGGAGTGACCACCGGAGGGGACGTAGCGGAACGCGCTGCCGCCTCTGGCGAAGTCGCCGCGTCCGAGCGCGCCGTTGCCGAGCCGGCTGCCGGGGCCCTCGGGGTCGCCGCCGGGCAATTGCTGAAGCCGTGCCAGCAGGCCCTCGGACGGCCCGGGGAGTGCCGCCTGGGCGAAGACATTTTTCAGCCGACGCTGGGCGTCGGCCTCCGCCTTGCATTTGCCGCAGGTCGCGAGATGCGCGAGCACCCGCTCGCGCGCGTCATGCCCCAACTCGCCGTCGACCAGGGCCGCAAGGCGGTCGCCGAGATGCTGCTCGGCGGGGGACGGACCGCCGTTGCCGCTCACGCGATTCCGACCTCCTGCGAGGGCACCACGGCCAGCGAGCGCCGCTGCTCGCGCTCTTCGGCGCGGGTGGCCGGGGCCCGGTGCTTGAGGGACTTGCGCAGATGGGAGCGGCCGCGGTGGATCCGGCTGCGGACCGTGCCCAGCTTGACGCCGAGAGTCGCGGCGATCTCCTCGTAGGAGAGGCCCTCGATGTCGCACAGCACGACCGCGGCGCGGAACTCCGGCGCCAGGGTGTCCAGCGCCTGCTGCACATCGGCGTCGAAGTGGGTGTCGTTGAAGTGCTGCTGCGGGGAGGGCTCGCGGCTGGGGAGCCGCTCGGCCGCGTCGTCACCGAGCGCGTCGAAGCGAATACGCTGCCGGCGCCGGACCATGTCCAGGAAGAGGTTGGTCGTGATGCGGTGCAGCCAGCCCTCGAAGGTGCCGGGGGTGTACGTCGACAGCGAACGGAAGACGCGGACGAACACCTCCTGGGTGAGGTCTTCGGCGTCGTGTTGATTGCCGGTGAGGCGATAGGCGAGGCGGTAGACCCGTGCACTGTGAGTGCTGACGATCTCCTCCCAGCTGGGCGGAGTCCACGCCTGCGCATCCGCGTCTGCGGCAAAGGTCGCGGTGGTCGCGGAGTCGGAGGTGGAGGCCCCTCCCCTGCCCTTCGGGCCATGGGGGCGGAAACGGTCAGCAGTGTTTGTCACGGATTTCGGCTCGGCGAACGACCTTTTCAAGCGCCTCAGCACCCCTCGGTCACCCGCCGCAGCCGCACCTCCCCTGGTGGCTCTGGTGGTGTCCAGTAGAGCCCCTACCATATCCACCTCGCCCGTTAGCTCCGGATAAGCAGTTTTGACCTGCATTTGGTCCTGCTTCTCGCCCTGGTTCGCGTCTCGCGCGGTCGTCACCGTGCATCCCCCCGTCATCCCGCTACCCCTCCTTAACGTCCAGTCCCATCTGCGGGTTCCCGCACGCAGCGGATACAGTCACGGTTGCGTCAACTACGGGGACAGGAGAGGGCCATTACCGGCAACCGGCAGACGAGCTTGGCATTCGCCGAGGCGTACGGCGCCGGGACCATCGACGACAGCGCCGAGGCCGCCCTGCACTGGTCCCGTGACCGCGCGCGGGAAGCCGGTATCCGCACGGTGACCACCGGCACCGGCTCGGCCCTCCGTCTGCTCGCCGCCGCCGTGGACGCCAAGGCGGTCGCCGAGATCGGCACCGGCACGGGCGTGTCGGGCATCTACCTCCTGCACGGCATGCGCCCCGACGGGGTGCTGACCACCGTGGACCTCGAACCCGAGCGGCAGGCGTTCGCCAAGCAGGCGTTTCGTGCGGCGGGCTTCGCCGGGAACCGCGCCCGCTTCATCCCCGGACGGGCCCTGGACGTACTGCCCCGGCTCGCGGACGGCGGATACGACCTCGTGTACTGCGACGGCGACCTGATGGAGTGCTTGGAGTACCTCGCTGAATCGTTGCGGCTGCTGCGCCCCGGCGGCCTGGTCTGCTTCGAAGGCGTCTTCGCTGACGGCCGTACGGTCGATTCGGCGGTGCAGCCCGCGGAGGTGCTGCGGCTGCGGGAACTACTGCGGGCCGTAAGAGAGAGCACGACTCTCGTACCGTCCCTGTTGCCGGTCGGTGACGGACTGCTCTGCGCCGTCAAACGCGGTTGACCCACGCAGCACCGGATATACGAAACGGCCCCGGCACGCGGCGCGCCTTCACTGCGCGCCCCATGCCGGGGCCGTCATACGGCTGGGGATACCGGGGCCAGCCCCGGGAAACCGCCGGTTGCGCCGCCCTTGTCAGACGGTGACCTTGTCCAGGGCCTCACCCAGCGCCTTGGCTTCGTCGGGGGTCAGCTCGACGACGAGCCGCCCGCCGCCTTCGAGCGGAACACGCATGACGATGCCCCGCCCCTCCTTGGTCACCTCGAGCGGGCCGTCGCCCGTCCGCGGCTTCATGGCCGCCATGCTCGTTCCCCTTCCTGAAACCAGCTCATCTCAGCCGACGGCCCGAATAGGCACGTGTCACCGGCATCGAACACATTGCTTCCAGGCCATTATCCCGCATCGAACGACCCGATGACCAACATCGGGCTGCATCCCTTCGGCAACGCGCTCCCGCAAACCCCCGCAATTCGGAGAGGTGGCTGCAATACTTCTCCACCCGCCGACCCCCGGCGCGCCCGCAATCTTTGATGTACGTCACATGCCGAGGCCCGATGATCTCCGGCATCCTGAGCGCTGACTGCCGCTGCCGAGCAGTCCGAGCCGCGACGGAGGGGACTCCCACTATGGCCGACACCGTGCTCTATGACGTGACCGACGGACTCGCGACGATCACGCTCAACCGCCCCGACGCGATGAACGCGCTGAACATCGAGGCGAAGGTCCTGCTGCGGGACACGCTCCAGGAGGCCGCCGCCGATTCCGCCGTGCGCGCCGTACTGCTGACCGCCACCGGGCGCGCCTTCTGCGTGGGGCAGGACCTCAAGGAGCACATCGGCCTGCTGGCCGAGGACCGGGCCACCGGCTCCGGGAAGACCATGAACACCGTGCGTGAGCACTACAACCCGATCGTGACGGCGCTGACGGAGATGCCCAAGCCCGTAGTGGCGGGCGTCAACGGCGTCGCCGCGGGCGCCGGCGCGGGCTTCGCGATGGCCGCCGACTACCGCGTGGTCGCCGACTCCGCCTCCTTCAACACCTCCTTCGCGGGAGTCGCGCTGACCGCGGACTCCGGGATGTCCTGGACCCTGCCGCGGCTGATCGGCCAGGGCCGGGCCGCCGACCTGCTGCTCTTCCCGCGCAACGTCAGTGCCCAGGAGGCGTACGAGCTGGGGATCGCCAACAAGGTCGTGCCGGCCGAGGAGCTGGCAGCGGAGGCCGCGGCCGTCGCCCGGCGGCTGGCCCAGGGCCCGACCGCCGCGTATGCCGCGCTCAAGGAGTCGCTGGCCTACGGGGCGGGGCACTCGCTCGTCGAGACCCTCGGCAAGGAGGACGAACTCCAGGGCCGGGCCGGGGCGTCGGAGGACCACCGGATCGCGGTCGAGGCGTTCGTGAAGAAGGAGAAGCCGGTCTTCCTGGGCCGCTGACCCGCCCCGGTCCCGGCCCCGCCGGGCGGCCGGGTCAGCCGGCCGCCGCCTCCACGGCCGCCCGGACGTGGCACTCCGCCAGATGGTCGTTGACCAGGCCACACGCCTGCATCATCGCGTAGGCGGTGGTCGGGCCGACGAAGCGGAAGCCGCGCTTCTTGAGGTCCTTGGCGAGCGCCGTGGACTCCGGGGTCGTCGGCTGGAGATCGTCGACGGTACGCGGCACCGGCCGGCCCGCCCGGGCGGGCGCGAAGGACCAGATCAGGTCGTCGAGCTCGCCGGGGGCCAGCCCGGCGGCGACCTTGGCGTTGTTGATCGTCGCGGCGATCTTGGCGCGGTTGCGGATGATCCCGGGGTCGGTGAGCAGCCGCTCGGCGTCCGCGTCCGTGAACCGCGCCACCTTCGCGATGTGGAAGCCGGCGAACGCGGCGCGGAAGCCGGGGCGGCGGCGCAGGATCGTGATCCAGGAGAGCCCGGACTGGAACGCCTCCAGGCTCATCCGCTCGAAGAGGGCGTCGTCGCCATGGACCGGCAGGCCCCATTCGGTGTCGTGGTAGGCGCGGTAGTCGGCCATCTGCGCCGACTCCAGTCCCCACGGGCAGCGCGGGATGCCGTCCGGTTCCCTCACCACGCCGCTCATGCCTGCTCCTCGTCGTCCGGCCGCGGTCCGGGCGCTTCGGGGGCGTCCGCGGTTTTCCGGTCGCCGGGCCTCGGGGCGGGCCCCGTCTCCGGCACCGGCCCGAGCACCGGCGGGCCGTCCTGTATCAGCCCCGGGCCGCCCATGGCGGAGGCATGCGCCCCGGCCAGCGCGGCCTCCAGCTCGGCGATCCGGGCGTCCCGCTCGGCGAGTTCGGCGCCCAGGCGGTCCAGGACGTCGTCGACGTCGTTCATGCGATAGCCACGGACGGTGACCGGGAGACGCACGGCGTCCACATCGGCGCGGGCCACCGGGCGGTCCTCCGGCAGCGGGTCGTGCAGCCGGTCCGGCTCGGAATCCCGCAGCCCACCGCCGTCACCACCACCGACGACCACGAGCGTGACCGCGGCCACCACCACGACCATCGCGATCAGCAAGAACCAGAACACGACCAACTCCCCGGACTATGTGCCTGCACTGATCGTGCCATGCGGGTGTGACAGTTAGGGTCGCTCCCGGACCACGGAGAGGGAGTCAGGGAATGCTGCGGCTGGGGAATCGCGAGTTCGGCGCGCACGAGCCGGTGATCATGGCGATCGTCAACAGGACGCCGGACTCGTTCTACGACCAGGGCGCCACGTTCCGTGACGAGCCCGCCCTCGCCCGGGTGGAACAGGCGGTGGCCGACGGTGCCGCGATCATCGACATCGGCGGCGTCAAGGCCGGTCCCGGCGAGGAGGTGAGCGCCGAGGAGGAGGCCCGCCGCACGGTCGGGTTCGTCGCCGAGGTCCGCAAGCGCTTCCCCGATGTGGTGATCAGCGTCGACACCTGGCGGCACGAGGTCGGCGAGGCGGTGTGCGAGGCCGGGGCGGATCTGCTCAACGACGCCTGGGGCGGCGTCGATCCACGGCTCGCCGAGGTTGCCGCGCGCTATGACGTCGGCCTGGTGTGCACCCACGCGGGCGGCGCCGAGCCGCGGACCCGGCCGCACCGGGTGACCTACGACGACGTGATGGCGGACATCTTGCGGGTGACGCTCGGACTGGCCGAGCGGGCCGTGGAGTTGGGCGTCCGGCGGGACGCGATCATGATCGATCCGGGGCACGACTTCGGGAAGAACACCCGGCACAGCCTGGAGGCGACCCGCCGGCTCGGCGAGATGGCGGATACCGGCTGGCCGGTGCTGGTGTCGCTGTCCAACAAGGACTTCGTCGGCGAGACGCTCGACCGACCGGTCAAGGAGCGGGTGCTGGGCACCCTGGCGACCACCGCCGTCTCGGCCTGGCTGGGCGCCCAGGTCTACCGCGTCCACGAGGTCGCCGAGACCCGGCAGGTGCTGGACATGGTGGCCTCGATCGCCGGCCACCGGCCCCCGGCGGTCGCCCGCCGGGGACTGGCCTGAGGGCGGCGGCCCTTAGGGCTCGTACGAACAGATGCCGTAGGGGGTGGCTGGGCCCCCTCGGGGCCGCAACGGGATGGGAGGCGATGGCATTCCCGGGCCTCGCCGGCCGGCGGGAGCCCGGGTGGTGCCGGACGGCAGGAGCCCGGCCGGCGCCAGTCAGCGGCCCCTCGGACCCCCGGGCCGCCCCCGTCCCCGTCCCTAGATCCCGACCTCCTTGGTCACCAGGGCGATTGCCTCGTCGACGTCGTCGCTGAGGTGGAAGAGTTCCAGGTCGTGCATGGACGCCTTGCCCTGGGCGATGAGGGTGTCGCGCAGCCAGTCGACCAGGCCGCTCCAGTAGGCCGTGCCGAACAGCACGATCGGGAAGCGGGTGACCTTGCGGGTCTGGACGAGGGTGAGCGCCTCGAAGAGCTCGTCGAGGGTGCCGAGGCCGCCGGGGAGCACCACGAATCCCCGGGCGTACTTCACAAAGCACGTCTTGCGGACGAAGAAGTAGCGGAAGTCCACGCCGAGGTTCACGTACTCGTTCATGCCCTGCTCGAAGGGCAGCTCGATGCCCAGCCCGACGGAGGTGCCACCGGCCTCGTTGGCGCCCTTGTTGACGGCCTCCATGGCGCCGGGGCCACCGCCGGTGATCACCGCGAAGCCGGCGTCGACCAGGGCCCGGCCGATCCGTACGCCGGCGTCGTACTCCTTGGAGTCACGCGGCGTACGGGCCGAGCCGAAGACGCTGACGGCCGGACCCAGCTCGGCCAGCGCGCCGAAGCCCTCCACGAACTCCGACTGGATGCGCATCACGCGCCAGGGATCGGTGTGCACCCACTCGGAGGGGCCTTCGGAGTCCAGCAGCCGCTGGTCGGTGGTGCCGGCCTGCACCTGCTCCTGGCGGCGCAGTACGGGACCCAGCCGCTGCTCCTCAGGGACCGGTGCTCCCTCGGGACTGGCCATGTCGTGCTCCCTCCGCTGGCAGATCGTTTGCCTGTTCAGCGTAGATCCGACGACATGAAGTGCAGGGGAATTCGGCGGGGAGGCGAGCGGTCGGCGGCGGGCCCGGGGGGCGTCAGGCCGTCAGCCAGGCGCGCAGTCGTTCCTCGCAGTGCAGGATGCGGTCGATTTCCACCCGTTCATCCTTCTTGTGCGCCAGCAGGGAGTAGCCGGGGCCGTAGTTGACGGCCGGGACGCCCAGGGAGCTGAAGCGCGAGACATCGGTCCAGCCGAACTTGGGCATCGCGGTGCCGCCGACGGACTCCATGAACGCCTTGGCCGCCGGGTGGGACAGTCCGGGCAGTGCGCCCGGGGAGTGGTCGTCGATGACGAACTCGTCCACCGGGCAGTCCGCGAAGACCTCGCGGACGTGGGCCACCGCCTCGTCGGGGGTGCGGTCCGGGGCGTAGCGGAAGTTCACGGTGACCGTGCAGGCGTCCGGGATGACGTTGTTGGCGACGCCGCCCTCGATGCGTACGGCGTTGAGGCCCTCGCGGTATTCGAGGCCGTCGATCACCGGGCGGCGCGGCTCGTACGCGGCGAGCTTCGCCAGGATCGGGGCGGCGGCGTGCAGCGCGTTGGCGCCCATCCAGCTGCGGGCGGAGTGGGCGCGCTCGCCGGTGGTGCGCAGCAGGACCCGCAGGGTGCCCTGGCAGCCGCCCTCCACCTGGCCGTCGGAGGGCTCCAGGAGGACGGCGAAGTCACCGGTGAGCCAGTCGGGATGGGCGTCGGCGACATGGCCGAGGCCGTTGAGGTGCGCGGCGACCTCTTCGTTGTCGTAGAAGACGAAGGTCAGGTCGCGGTTGGGGGCCGGGACGGTGGCGGCCATCCGCAGCTGGACGGCGACGCCGGACTTCATGTCGCAGGTGCCGCAGCCCCACAGGACGCCGTTCTCGTCCAGCCGGGAGGGGACGTTGTCGGCGATCGGCACGGTGTCGAGGTGTCCGGCGAGCACCACCCGCTCGGCGCGGCCCAGGTTCGTGCGGGCCACGACGTTGTTGCCGTAGCGGTCGACGGTGAGGTGCGGGAGCGCGCGCAGCGCGTGCTCGACGGCGTCGGCGAGGTCCTTCTCGTTGCCGCTCTCGGAGGGGAAGTCGACGAGCTGCGCGGTGAGCGCGGCGGCGTCGAGCGAGAGGTCGAGGGCGGGGTGATCTGTGGAGCGCTCCATGGATCCGACCCTATCGGCAGCACTCCAGTACGGTGGGCCCGTGTCCGCACAGCCCTCCTCTCCCCGCCGCCGCGCCCGCCTGTGGCGTGCCGCCGCAGCCGTCGCCGTACTGATCGGACTGGCCGGCTATCTCGTGGTCCAGTACGTGACCGGTGGCCCCGGAGCACCGCAGTGCACGGTGCGCGCCGAAGGGGACGCGAAGGAGTACGAGCTGTCCCCGGAGCAGGCCGCGAACGCCGCGACGATCTCGGCGGTGGCGTCCTCGCGGGGGCTGTCGGAGCGGGCGGTGACCATCGCGCTGGCGACCGCGATGCAGGAGTCGGGGCTGCGCAACATCGACTTCGGTGACCGGGATTCGGTCGGGCTCTTCCAGCAGCGGCCGTCGCAGGACTGGGGCACCGTGCAGCAGATCATGGACCCGGTCTATTCGGCCGGGGAGTTCTACCGGCATCTGGCGAAGGTGCCCGGCTACTCCCGGCTGCCGCTGACCGTCGCCGCGCAGAAGGTGCAGCGCAGCGGCTATCCGCAGGCCTACGCGAAGCACGAGGCGAACGCCGCACGGCTGACCGGCGCGCTCTCGGGCCGCGACCGGGACGCGATGACCTGCACGGAGAGCCGCCCGGTGGACGGGCAGGCGAGTGGCGCCGCGGCGGTGCGGAAGCGGCTGGTGCGGGAGTTCGGCGCCGGGGTGCTGCCGCGGACGGGCGACGGCAAGGGCCGTGCCACCGGCGGCGGGAGCGGCGTGACGATACCGGTGCGGCAGTCCGGTGCGGTGGGCGCGGGCGACGCCGAGCGGCGCGGCTGGGAGCTGGCCATGTGGGCGATGGCGCACTCCGCCGAGCTGCGCATCGAACAGATCTCTTATGCCGGCCGGATGTGGCAGGCGGACGATGCGGGGAAGGGCTGGCAACGGAAGCCGGCCGATTCCGCGGTGGCCGCGCAGCATGTGCGGATCGTCACCGCGCAATAGTTTGCCGGGTCCCCCGGAAGGGGCACCGCCATCAATTCCCTTTTACGGAAGGCGAGTTGGCCGTTTTTTGCTCGACCCCGCGGTCAATTCCCTTGTACGCAAAGGGCTGTGACGTTTCCGCGGCGCCTCGGCGTGTGCACATATTGCCCGTCTTTATCCAGGGCCGATTATGTGACGCGTTACCAACTCTTTACCGGAGTTCACCGCAACCTTCGGGGTTCTGACGCGGTAGTCAGTGCGTCCGCCAGGCGGACATGGCACATCTGTCAGAAGAACGAGTCCTTCTCCGTAAAAGGAGCACCATGTCCCTCCCCGTTACGCGTCGGATCGCCCGAGCCGCCCTGCTCGTTGCAGCGGGTGCCGCTCCCGTGGTCGCTGCGGCCGGCTCCGCGAGCGCTGCGGAGCTGCCCACCAAGGCACTCGGCGGACTGACGGCGCCCCTGGACTCCCAGAACACCAGCGAGACCCTCGACCACACCGCGCGCGACGGCGTCGGCCTGGTGAACGCGGCCGGCAGCAAGGCCGCCACGAAGCTCGCCCCGGCGCTCGTCGAGACCGCCGGCCCGGTCGTGAAGAAGGCCATGCCGTTCACCCAGGCCGCCGTTGACAAGGCGGAGAGCGTGGCCCGCCCGATCGCCAAGAAGGGCGTCTCGACCAGCTCGCTGCCCCTCGACGCCGCCAAGGGGCTCGTCGGCTCGCCCAAGGGCCTGCTCGCGCCCGCCACCGGCCTGCTCGGCGGTCTGCCGCTCGGCGGCCGCTGACCGGCGGTCCGCCCGTACGACGCGCAGGGGCCCGGGGAGTTCGCTCTCCCCGGGCCCCTGCGCGTGTCAGCCGCTGCTCACTGCGCCAGCCGGCGCACCGCCGCGTCCACCCGCTCGTCGGTGGCGGTGAAGGCGATCCGTACGAACCGCTCCCCCGCCGGGCCGTAGAACTCGCCGGGGGCGACGAGGATGCCGCGCTTGGCGAGGTCGCCGACGGTGTCCCAGCAGGGCTCGTCGCGGGTCGCCCAGAGGTAGAGCGCGGCCTCGCTGTGCTCGATGCGGAAGCCGGCGGCCTCGAAGGCACCGCGCAGCGCGGCGCGGCGGCGGGCGTAGCGGGCACGCTGCTCGGCGACATGGGCGGTGTCGCCCAGCGCCGCGACGGTGGCGGCCTGCACGGGTGCGGCGATCATCATGCCGCCGTGCTTGCGGATCTGCAGCAGGTCGCCGAGGACCGCGGCGTCACCGACGAGGAACGCGGAGCGGTAGCCGGCCAGGTTGGAGCGCTTGGAGAGCGAGTGGACGGCGACCAGGCCGTCGTGGGAGCCGCCGCAGATGTCCGGGTGCAGTACGGAGACCGGGTCGGCCTCCCAGCCCAGTTCCAGGTAGCACTCGTCGCTGAAGACCAGCACGCCGTGCTCACGCGCCCAGGCGACCGTGCGGCGCAGTTCGTCGGCGCTCAGCACCCGGCCGGTGGGGTTGGACGGCGAGTTCAGCCAGAGCAGCTTCAGACCGCTGGGGTCGAGTTCGGTGGGGTCGTCGTAGACGACCGGCTCGGCGCCGGCCAGCCGGGCGCCGACCTCGTAGGTCGGGTAGGCCAGCCGGGGGTAGCCGACCTTGTCGCCGGGGCCGAGGCCCAATTGGGTGGGCAGCCAGGCCACCAGCTCCTTGGAGCCGACGACCGGCAGCACATTGGTGTGCTCCAGGCCCCGGGCGCCGAGCCGCTCGGCGGCCCAGCCGGTGAGCGCGTCCCGCAGTGCGGCCGTGCCCCACACCGTCGGGTAGCCGGGGCTGTCGGCCGCGTCGGTCAGCGCCTGCCGCACCAGCGCGGGGACCGGGTCCACCGGGGTGCCGACGGACAGGTCCACGATGCCGTCGGCGTGCGCGGCGGCCGTGGCCTTGTAGGGCTCCAGGCGGTCCCACGGGAAGACCGGAAGGCGGTCGCGGAGCGATGCGCGGGGGGATTCGGGCCGGGGTGACGGTGCTGCGCCCACGGTGCTCTCTTTCTCGGGTGGTGCGGGGCCCTCGGCGGAAATGCTGCGGTCCCGTACGGCGGCAGGCCGTACGGGACCGGGGCGGCGCCGTCGACCTCCCGTGGCTGACACTGGAGGTGCCCCCAACGACACGGGAGCAAGAGGGAGCGGGCAGGCTCCCCCTTGATCCTCGGTCGTTACTGGTTCTGCGGCGGCAGGGCCGCGATGAAGGGGTGGTCCCGCTCGATCAGACCGAGCTTGCTGGCGCCGCCGGGCGAGCCGAGCTCGTCGAAGAACTCCACATTCGCCTTGTAGTAGTCCTTCCACTCCTCCGGGGTGTCGTCCTCGTAGAAGATCGCCTCGACCGGGCAGACCGGTTCACAGGCACCACAGTCGACGCATTCGTCCGGGTGGATGTACAAGGACCGGGAGCCCTCGTAGATGCAGTCGACCGGGCACTCCTCGATGCACGCCTTGTCCTTGACGTCGACACAAGGCTGCGCGATGACGTAGGTCACGCTGTCGTTCCTCCTCGGTAGGGCCGGCGGACCGATTGGCAGTACCGCCGCTGGGCGCGCGGGAGCGCGGCGTCGTCGATGCCCGCCATCTAGTATCTCCGTTCCCGGGCGCGAGACGAACAAGAGGGGCGGTTTGAGCGATGGAATTCCTGGCCGGCGGACGCGCGGAGGTCCGGATCACCCGTGCTGACGTGGGCAAAAGGGTATCCGTCCGGCGTCTGACCGGGGGTGGTGCGGGGGTTCCCCCGTTCACCGACGCGGTCGGCGTTCTCACATCCTGGGATCAAGGTGTGCTGAGCATCACACGGCGCAGTGGCGAGACCGTACGGATCGAGGAGTCCTCGCTGGTGGCCGCGAAGGTGGTGCCGGACCGTCCCGCGACCGCCCGGCACGGGGCCGCGCGGCCGTCCTCGGGAGAGCCGGCCCGGCGGCGGGGGCCCGCCGCAACCGCCCGCGAGCTCCAGACCGTCGCGGCCCGCGGCTGGCCCGCCGTGGAGACGGCACATCTCGGGGAGTGGACGCTGCGGGCCTCCGGAGGTTTCACCCGCCGCGCCAATTCCGTGCTGCCGCTCGGCGACCCCGGGGTCCCGCTGGAGGTGGCACTGGAGCGGATCGGCCAGTGGTATGACGAGCGTGGTCTGCCGCCGTTGATCATGGTCGCCACCGGGCAGGCCGATACCGATGAACGGCTGGCCGCGGAGCTGGCGGAGCGCGGCTGGACCGGCGAGCGGCACACCACCGTCCGGATCGCGGCGCTGGCGCCGCTCGCCGACACCGACGCCGACACCGGTGGCGTCACGCTGTCCCGCGAGCCCGGCGCGGAGTGGCTGGCGCTGTACAACCGGACGGGCGAGGCCGCCGCGTCGGAGGAGGCCACCCGGATCGCCCGGCAGGTGCTGACCGGCGGGCCGTCGGTGTGGTTCGCGACGGTGGCCGGCGCGGACGGCGGGACGGCGGCGATCGGCCGGCTGGTCGTCGACGGGCGCTGGGCGGGCTTCGCGGCGCTGGAGGTGGCCCCGGCCGCACGGCGCCAGGGGCTGGCCACGCTGGTGATGACGGCGCTCGCCGAGCGGGCCCTGGAAGAGGGCGCCTCGGCCGCGTATCTCCAGGTCGAGGCCGACAACGCGGACGCGCTCGCGTTCTACGGCCGGCTGGGCTTCACCGAGCACCACGGCTATCACTACCGGCGTGCCCGGCCCGGCGGCCGGCGCTGAAGGGTCTCCCACCGACATGCCCCAGGAACCCGAGCCGGAGCGGGACGACGCCCGCGCCGCACGGCGGCAGCAGTTCGCCGAGGCCGCGCGGGCCGAGCGGCCCGATCTGGCGCTGCTGTGTCTGCTGATCGGTGCCGAGGCCGATCCCGCGCTGGACGAGGCGGGCCGTGACGCGGCGCAGATCGAACTGGACCGGCTGGCCGGGCTGCTGCCGTACGCTCCGGCCGGGGGCCCCGGGGCCTGGGCCCGCAACCTCGCCGAGCTGCTCGGCACCCGGTGCGGCTTCGGCGGCTCGCCCGCCGACTACCGGCGGCTGGAGTCCTCGCTGCTGCACGAGGTGCTGCGGCGGCGCCGGGGTCTGCCGATCCTGCTGTCGGTGGTGTGGATGGAGGTCGCCCGGCGGGCCGGTGCCCCGGTGTACGGGGTGGCGCTGCCGGGCCATTTCGTCGTCGGCTTCGGCGATCCGGCCGGCAGCCATGTGCTGGCCGATCCGTTCGCCGGCGGCCGGCCGCTCACCGGCGAGGACGCGGAGCTGCTGGTCGCGGGGGCGACCGGGGAGCAGCTGAGCGCGCAGATGATGACGCCCGCCGATCCGCTGGAGATCGTGCTGCGGATGCTCAACAACATCCGGGCCTGGGCGCAGGCCCGCCCGGAGCACAGCGCGGTGCAGCTGTGGGCGCTGGAGCTGTCGCTGCTGCTGCCGAGCCATCCGGCGCGGCTGCGCCATGAGCGTGCCCAACTGCTGGTCCAGCGCGGTGAGTTCCTGGCCGGGGCGGCCGAGCTGGAGGAGTACGCCCGGGTGGTGGAGGCCGTCGACCCGGCCGGGGCGCTCGCGATACGGCGTCAGGCCGCGGCGGCCCGGGCCATGCTCAACTGAGTGGCGGCCGGGGTACGGCGGATGACCAGTGCGGTCGCGTCGTCCTTCAGGTCGCCGCCGGTGAAGCTCTCCAAATCGGCGCGGAGGGTACGGGCCAGCTCCGGGGGCTCCAGGTCCGTCCACCCGGCCAGCCGCTCGGCCAGCGGGTAGAACTCACCGTCCTTGCCGCGCGCCTCGGTCACCCCGTCCGTGCACAGCACGATCCAGTCGTCGGGATCGGGGTGGATGCGGACGCTGTGCCGGGGCCCGCCGCCGAGCATGCCCAGGCCGAGCGGCAGACCGCCCTCGCCGTCCCGGCGCTCGGTGACCTCGCCGTGGCGCACCAGGTAATACGGGATGTGGCCGCAGGACAGCACCCGCCCCTGCGGCGCACCGGCCGCGCTGCGGATCTCCAGCAGCAGTGCCGTGACGAAGCGCTCGTCGGCGCCCTGCTCGACGGAGCGGGCGTTGTGCCGGATCAGCGCCTGCTCCATGCGCTCGGCCACCGACTCCAGCGATTCCTGGTACTGCGCGGCCTCCCGGAACGACGCCAGCACCTCGACGCCCGCCCCGATCGCCGGCATGCCCTTGCCCTGTACGTCGCCGATCATCAGCCGGAGGCCGTGCGGGGTGTCGATGGCCTCGTAGATGTCGCCGCCGACCCGGGCCCCCTCCTGGGCGGAGACATAGAAGCCGTACGCCTCGACCGCGCCGGCGCTGAGCGGCAGCTCGCGCAGCATCGCCCGCTGCACGGTGTCGGCGACCAGCCGCGTCCGGGCGTGCAGGGCCTCCCGCTCCAGACGGGTGCGGCACAGCACCAGGGAGAAGACGGCCGCCAGGCAGGCGCCGAAGATCCCGACGACCCGGCTGGCCGGGCCCCAGTCGGGCACCGTGAAGAGGTCGATGTAGATCAGGCACACGAGGAAGACGGCCGCCACCAGGAGCGTCCGCCGGAACGAGCAGCGCAGCGCGGCGTACAGCGGGGCGATGCCCAGGAAGGCCGAGATGTGCAGTTCCGGGCCGGTCGTCGCGTCGAGCAGGGCGACGAGGAGGATCGCCAGGATGAGCAGCACGGGAGTCCAGGCGCCGCGCTCGGTGGATCGGTCGGCAGGCATAACACTTCAAGCCTGCAAGACTCCGCCGCAGACCGCACCGGGACGAAAGTCCCGACGCGCGCGGGACCGGCGCCGGCCCGTCGGGCTACAGCCAGCCCTTGTCGCGGGCCGTGCGGACCGCCTCGGTGCGGTTGCGGGCGCCCGTTTTCTGGATGGCGGTGGAGAGGTAGTTGCGGACCGTGCCCGGGGACAGCTGGAGCGTGGCGGCGATGTCGGCGTTGGTGGCGCCGTCGGCGGCCGTCAGCAGCACCTCGCGCTCGCGCTCGGTCAGCGGGCTGGCGCCGTCGGCGAGCGCGGCCGCCGCCAGCGCCGGGTCGATGACCCGCTCGCCGCGCAGCACGCGCCGTATCGCGTCGGCGAGCCGGGCCGCCGGAGCGTCCTTGACCAGGAAGGCGTCGGCGCCGGCTTCCATGGCGCGGCGCAGATAGCCGGGGCGGCCGAAGGTGGTGAGGATGACGGTCTTGACCGCGGGCAGTGCGTCGCGCAGTGCGGCCGCGGCGTCCAGTCCGTTCAGTCCGGGCATCTCGATGTCCAGGAGGGCGACGTCCACCGCGTGCTCCCGTGCGGCGGGGAGGACTTCGTCGCCGCGCGCCGCCTGGGCGACGACCTCCAGATCGTCCTCCAGCGACAGCAGCGCGGCCAGCGCCTCGCGGACCATCGACTGGTCCTCCGCCAGCAGCACTCTGATCATGCGGGTCACCCTATGGGGTTCGGAGGGACGGTGCGGGCTCCGTGGTGGAGCCGCTGAGGGGGACGCGGGCGCGCAGCGCGAAGCCGCGGCCGCGTGGGGCGGGGCCGGTCTCCAGCCGGCCGTCCGCCAGGGCGAGGCGCTCGCGCAGACCGCTGAGGCCGTTGCCGTCCTGCTGGGCGCGGGGCGGGCCGGTGCCGTCGTCGAGCACCGTCAGGCACAGGCAGCGGCGCCCGTCGGCCGCCCACTCCTCGGTGAGCAGCAGCTCGCAGCGGCGGGCACCGCTGTGGCGTATGACGTTGGTGACGGCCTCGCGCAGAGCCCAGGCCAGGGCGCCCTCCCCGTCGGCGGCGAGCCCGCGGTACTCGTCCTCCAGGGCCGGGTCGACGACGGCCGTGACGCCCGCGGTGCGCAGCGCGGCCCGCGCCCCGGCCAGTTCGACGGCGAGCCGGGGCCGGCGATAGCCGGAGACCGCCTCCCGCACATCGAGCAGCGCCTGCCGGCTGACCTGTTCGATGTCGGCGACCTGCCGGGCGGCGTCGGCCGGCCGGTCGGGCAGCATCCGGCCGGCCAGCTCGCTCTTGAGCGTGATCAGGGAGAGGGAGTGGCCGAGGAGGTCGTGCAGATCGCGGGAGAGCCGCAGCCGTTCGTCGTTGGCGGCGAGGCGGGCGACCTCCTCGCGGGCGGCGCGCAGTTCCCTGGACGTGTGGATCAGGTACTGCACGCCGACCATCATGAAACCGCAGCCCAGCGCGGGCAGTGCGTAGGCGAAGAGGTAGTAGCCGCGGATGTCCGGATCGCGGGCGCCGACGACGAGCAGCACCACGGCGACCAGCGGGATGGACCAGCGCGACAGCTTCCAGGGCAGCACCACTCCGCAGCCCACGCTGGTGAAGATGAACAGCACCAGCCAGGAGGAGTCCAGCGTCCAGGACAGCACCGTGGACAGCACCAGCAGCAGCGCCAGGCAGCCGTAGATCACCGAGCGGGTCCGCTCGCCCCAGATGTGGCGGAAGACCAGGACGAAGTAGCAGAGCACGAAGAGCGTGAGCCCGAGGCAGCCCCAGATCCGCTCGGCGGTGGGGACGCCGGGCCGCAGCAGCGCACTCACCGGGCCGGCCAGATACAGCAGCCAGAGGGAGATCCACACCGTCTTGCCGAGCGCCTGGCGGCGGGTGCGGGGCGGCTGCCCGATCAGCACGGGACTGCGGTCCGCCGGCTCACGTTTCCTCGTCGTGCGTCTCACGCCTTGTGGGTGTCCTTGCGCTACAGGCCGGCCGCGCCGGCGGTGAAGACCAGCAGATAGCCGGCCGGGATGGCCATGTCCTCTCCAGGTCGAGGTCGCAGACCGCGCGCACCGCGCCGTAACTCGTGCTGACCTGCCGGAAGCTGACCACGGGTGTTCGCTCCGCCGGCGCGGCGGTGGTGGGGTCGGCGGTGGCCGCTGTGCTCGTCATGTCGTTCAGCTTGCGGCCTCCGCACGCTGCGCGACAGTGCCGGCTGTCAGCACTCCCCCATGACATCCGTCATGAGGGAGGCCCCCCAGGGGTCTTCCCGGGGTGACCGGGCAGACGCCCTGCGGGGGCCTCTCACCTGCGATATCGCGTGGTACGGCGGTCAGTTGCCGTGGGTGTCGATGGTCTGGACCCGCTCGGCCGGGCTGGTGCCCTGGAGGGCCTTGCCGACCGCGCTCGCCACCTCCTCGACGCTGACCGGGTGCTTGGAGCCGTCGCCCTTGGTGACCATGACGCCGTTGAAGGTGTCGCCGTAGAGCTGCTTGAGAGCCGGCCGGTCGTAGTAGGGCACCAGAGCGCCGTTGATGATCTTGAACGACAGGAACTTCGGGATGGACTTCTGCGGGCTGAAGGAGACCGTGTGCGCCGCGTCCGTACGGACCGTCACCAGGCCGGACATCGCGGGCTCGGCGAACTGCTTCAGCGCCTTGTCCACCGCGGCCTTGCTGACCTGCGGCTGCTGGGTTCCGGCGGCCAGCACCACGGGGGCGTCGGTGCCGGTCGCGGCGCGCTTGCGGTAGGCGTCGGTGACCTTCTTCTTGGACGCGTCCACATCGATCGCCTTGTGGGGCGCGCCGTAGTGCGGCACCGCCTTGCCGTTCTCGAAGGTGATCCCGCCGTCCTCGGCGGCACCCCCGGGCCCGGTGGCGTTCTCCAGGGCGATCTGCAGCTTCTCGTCGTCGACGACCACCGCGGGCTCGGCGGTGCGGTGCACGCCGACCAGCGAGCCGATGACGGAGACCGGGTTGTAGTCCCGGCCGGCCGCCCTGCGCACGGTCGCCTGCGGGTCGATGTCCAGACCCGCCGTGGTGGGCCGGAGGGTCGCGGGCTTCCCGTCGACGGTGAGCTTGAGCGGCGCGGTACGGCTGTCCTTGAGCGCCGTCTCCAGCTTCTTGACGGCCTCTTCCTTGGTGGTGCCGCCGATGTCCACCCCGAGCACGGTGGTGCCGTTGGGTACATCGGCGTGGTCGAGCAGCAGCCCGGCGCCGTAGGCGACACCGGCCAGCACCACGACGCCGACACCCACGAGAACGAGCTTGTTGCGGCCCTTCTTGGGCGGGTTGATCGGCTCGGGGATCTTGGGCCGCGGCTTGGGGGCGGCGCTGTCGCCCTCACCGACCGGGGCCTGTGCGAACGGCGACGGGGACGACGGCTTCTCGTCGCCGGGGATCTTCGGGATGCCGCTGACCAGCGTGTCGCCGGACACCCGGCCGCGGCCGCCGGGAGCGCCGCCCGGCCCGCCGCCCTGGGGGGCCTTCGGGCCGCGCTTGCCCTTGGGGGCGGTGGGCAGTCCGCCGGTGACGCCGCCGCCGAGACCGCTGCCCGGCCCGGCGAGCGGCGCCGGCGGCTGCGGGGTGAGCTCCGCGGTGTCGTCGATCCGGGGCGTGCCGCCGGTGCCGGGGTCGCTGAAGCCGGGCGGGAGGTTGAGCGCCGCATTGCCGCGCGCGGGCCCGGTCGTCGGGCCGCTCGGGCCGCCCGCCGGGGCGTCGAACGGGGAGTGGTCGCGGGCGGGAGCGGCGGGGTCGTCGAACGGCGTACCGCCGCCGGGCGCCGCCCCGTCGAAGGGCGAGGCGGCGGCACCCGGGCCGCCGTCGAACGGCGAGCCGCCGCCCGGCCGGGCACCGCCGTCGAACGGCGAGGCGCCTTCCTGCGGTGCCTGGCTGTCGGAGAAGTACGGCAGGTCCGGGCGCTGCGGCGGCTTGGCACCCGACGGGGCGCGCGGCGGTGTGGCACCGCCCGGGGTGGGCGGCACCGCGTGGGAGCCGGTGGACGAGGACGCACCGGCGCCGCCCTGCGGCTTGCGCGGGGCGAACCAGTCGCTGGTCTTCTCGGGCGGGCCGCCCGCGGGGGCCTCGTCCGCCGGACCGCCGGGCCGGGGCGTGTTCGCCGTACGCTCCGCGTTCCGCTCGGCGGGGCGGGACGTGCCGCGGGATCCGGCGGAACCGCCGGAACCAGCCGATCCGTTCATGCCGGCCTCCTCACCGACGGGCTTGCGCACCACGACCGGCGGGATGGGGCGCGACCCCGGAATGTTGATCTTGATCCGCGTCGTCAGCGTGGTCTCGGTCTTGGGCTCCTCCGGCTGCGCCGCGGCACCGGACGCCGGTGTGTCGCCGGCCTCTCCCCTGGGCGAGCCGTACGGCGGCGTCCCGGACGGGTACGCGGCTCCGCCACGGCCCTGGGGGCCGGAGGACGAACTGTCAGATTCACGACTCAAAGCAGGTTCTCCCGGTTGGCTCCGCCGCTCGTCAGAGATGATCCCCGGCCACAGGCCGGGAGGTGCCCCCAGGGCGGCGCGACGGCGCGCACCACCATACTGTCCGCCGCGGGCGGCCACCCGGGGAGCGTACGAACACCCCCGCCCCGGGCGAACCCCCGGGACCCCGTTCGTTCACCCGGACCGGCACGGCATCCGTCCCGGTTTGGACCACGTCATCCGCCAACTCGGCCGGGCCGGACGCCCGTCGGACGCATCTGCTGGGCGGTGGCGCAGATCACAGCGACCACGATGCCGCCCAGCAGGAAGATGTACGAGCCGAGCCCCGCGCCGAAGAGAAAGTCACCTTCCGGCCGGACGTTGCTGAGCAGCAGGAACACGGTCACCAGCCAGGCCGCGCCGGGCACCAGCACGCCCGCGGAGGTGCCGGTCGCCCGGCCGCCCCCGTAGAACAGGCCGCCGACACCGGCCAGGGCCAGCGCCAAACCGCCGGGGAACCAGGCCGCTTGCACCAGCGTTCCGGCACCGGCCACCAGCACGCCCGCGACCAGAAGCAGCACATATATGCCGACCCGTCCCACCGTCAGCGGCGCGGCCGGCACGGAACCGGCCGGCGGCGCCACGGGGGCACCGGACGGCATACCGGACGTTCCGCCCGCGCGCGACCGCTTTCCCTTGCCGGAAGCCGCGCCGCCGTTTCCCTCACCGGCGTTCCCGCCGCCCTTCGCCGTGCTCATTCCGCCGCCTCCTCAATCCGGGCACTCTCCTCCATACCCACCATTTCGCCGATACCCGCGAAGAGATCGTCCTCCCGGACCCCCGCCGCGGCGCCCGGGACGCCGTGCACCAGCTGATAGTGCTCCGTGCGGAACAGCGGCTGCCCCAAGTCGTTGGAGAGCGCGAAGAACGGCCCGTCCACCGCGATCTGGGTGTAGTGCGCCCGCATCGCCGCGGACTTCGCGACCGCGTACTCGGGGTCGCCGGCCAGGGACGCCGTGACCTCGGAGTCCGGTACCACGCCCGGCACATCGTCGACGGTGGCCACCCCGGGGAAGCTGTGGCCGGCCGCGCGCAGCCGCGCGAAACCCTCCTCGACCACCGACCGGGGGTTGCAGTTCCAGTAGATCTTGGCGATCTCATGGGCCCGGCCCAGCTCCGGCCGGAAGTCCGCCCGTGCGGCCAGCTCGGCACCGCGCATGGCGACGCGGTGCGCCTGGATGTGATCGGGGTGGCCGTACCCGCCGTTCGGGTCATAGGTGACCAGGACCTGCGGCCGGACCTCCCGGATCACGGCCACCAGTTCACCGGCCGCCTCGTCGAGCGGGGCCTGCCAGAAGGCGTCCGGCCGGTCGTTCTGGGGAGCGCCCATCATCCCGGAGTCCCGGTAGCGGCCCGGCCCGCCGAGGAAGCGGTGGTCCGTGACACCCAGGGCCGCCATCGCGGCGGCCAGCTCACCGGCGCGGTACGGGCCGAGGGTGTCGTCGCGGTCCGGTGCGAGCGCGGCGAGCTCGGGCGGGATGACCTCGCCCTCCTCGCCGAGAGTGCAGGTCACCAGGGTGACCAGCGCGCCCTCGGCGGCGTACTTGGCCATGGTCAGGCCATTGTTGATCGACTCGTCGTCGGGGTGCGCATGCACCAGCAGCAGCCGCCGGGAAAAGGCGGCGGGCGAGGCGCTCCCCTCGGCGGGTGGCTGCGGGGGACGGGCGGGCTGATCGGTCATGCCGACAGCCTACGAGCCACCCCGTCCGCCGCCCGCAGGCGATCCCGTCCGCCACCCGGGTGCCCGGCCGGCGGACGGGCCCACCACGGGCGGGCCCGGTCGGGGGCGGCTCAGAACTTGATGTTCCCGAGCATGCCGGCGACGTTCGTCGTCAGCTGCTTGATCGTCGGGGCGATGGACGAGCTGGCCAGATAGAAGCCCAGCAGCATGCAGACCAACGCATGCGGGGCCTTCAGTCCAGACTTCTTGACAAGCAAGAAGACGATGATCGCCAGCAGCACCACCGCCGAAATCGAGAGTGCCACGGCGGCTCACCTCCAAGTACATACGGTCCGGACAGAGTTGAGGGTGCCCGGACCGACTTCACGACCCGCGCACCCGGGTATGCCAAGGGCTCTTTACCCCGTACCCACTACGCGCAAGGGATCATAACTTTCCGCGCTAGCGCATAAGTCGGAGCACGGAAGCAGAGCGGGGGCGCACATGATCTTCACGAGCGCGACCGGGGTGAGCCGGTCCGCCGTCGTGGCCGGACCCGGTGGCTCCGTCCCTGCCCTGACCGGTGCGAAACCCCCTAGGCTCGGCACCATGACCGGACAGCCTTCGTTCCCGCGGCAGTACGCCCGTACGCAGCGCTTCACCCTGGGCGCCCCGCGCAGTTACGCCCTCTCCCCCGACGGCGCGCGCGTCGCCTTCCTCCGCTCCGGTGCGGGCACCGACCGCAGCCAGCAGTTGTGGGTACTCGACCTGGAAGAGGGACGGGAGTTCCCGGCCGCCGACCCGCAGGCCCTGCTGGCCGGTGCGGACGAGGACCTGCCCCCGCAGGAGCGGGCCCGCCGCGAGCGCAGCCGGGAGAGCTCGGCGGGCATCGTCGGCTATGCGACGGACTCCGCCGTGGAGTTGGCGGCGTTCACCCTCTCGGGGCGGCTGTTCGTCTCCGAGCTGCGCGCCGGCACCACCCGTGAACTCCCGGTCCAGGGGCCGGTGGTGGACCCCCGGCCGTCACCGGACGGCCGGCAGGTGGCCTTCGTGGCGGACGGGCGGCTGCGGGTGGTGCCGGTGGACGGCGCCGCGACGTCGGACGAGGGCGACGGCGGCGCGGCGGCCGGCGGGCGGGCGGACCGGGTGCTGGCCGAGCCCGACGGGCCCGAGGTGACCTGGGGGCTCGCGGAGTTCATCGCGGCCGAGGAGATGGGGCGTTACCGGGGTTTCTGGTGGTCGCCGGAGAGCGACGCGGTGCTGGCCGCGCGGGTCGACGAGGCGCCGGTGCGGCGCTGGTGGATCTCCGACCCGGCCCATCCGGACCGGGAGCCCACCCGGGTCGCCTACCCGGCGGCCGGCACCCGCAACGCCGAGGTCACCCTCACCCTGCTCGGCCTGGACGGCACCCGCACCGACATCGTCTGGGACACCGAGCGCTACCCCTATCTGGCGCGCGTCCACTGGTCCGCGGCCGGGCCGCCGCTGCTGCTCGTACAGGCCCGCGACCAGCGCGACCAGCGCTATCTGACCGTCGACACCACGACCGGCGCGACCCGGACGGTGCACGAGGACGAGGACGAGGCGTGGGTCGAGCCGTTCCCCGGGGTGCCGGCCTGGACGCCGGACGGCCGGCTGGTGCGGATCGCGGACGAGGGCGGTGCGCGCAAGCTGTTCGTCGGCGACCGGCCGCTGACCGGGGCGCCGCTGCATGTCCGGGCCGTCCTGGACATCGGCGAGGACGATGTCCTGTTCTCCGCGAGCGGCACCGATATGCACGACATCGGCGTCTACCGCGCCTGGTTCCGCGGCAGCGGTGACCAGGGCGGCTGGGAGCGGGTGGGCGAGCGCCCGTATGCGACGGTGTCCTCCGCGGTGCGCGGCGGGGCGCTGACCGTGCTGTCCCAGGCGTCGCTGGAGCGGCCCGGCACCCAGGTGGAGGTGGTGCGGCTGGATGCCGACGGCGGGGAGAAGGTGCTCGCCACGATCGGTTCGCACGCCGAGCAGCCGTCCCTGACCGCCCGCCCCCGTCTCGTCCTGGCCGGGGAACGGGAGATCCCGTGTGCCGTGCTGCTGCCGGACGGCTATCAGGAGGGCGACGGTCCGCTGCCGGTGCTGCTGGACCCGTACGGCGGTCCGCACGGCCAGCGGGTGGTGGCCGCGCACAACGCCCATCTGACCTCGCAGTGGTTCGCCGACCAGGGCTTCGCGGTGATCGTCGCGGATGGCCGGGGCACCCCGGGCCGCTCCCCCGCATGGGAGAAGTCGGTCTCCCGGCGGCTCGCGGAGTACGCCCTGGACGACCAGGTCCATGCCCTCCAGGCGCTGGCCGGATCCTTTCCCCTGGATATGGAGCGGGTGGCCATCCGCGGCTGGTCCTTCGGCGGCTATCTCGCCGGGCTCGCCGCGCTGCGCCGGCCCGATGTCTTCCACGCGGCGGTGGTGGGCGCGCCGGTCACCGATCTCCGGCTGTACGACACCCACTACCAGGAGCGCTACCTCGGCCACCCGGACGAGGAACCGGCGGTCTATGCGGAGAACTCGCTGATCACGGACGCGGGGCTGTCCGGAGCCGTGCAGCCGCACCGTCCGATGCTGATCGTGCACGGCCTCGCGGACGACAACGTGGTGGTGGCCCATTCGCTGCGGCTGTCCTCGGCGCTGCTGGCGGCGGGCCGTCCGCACGAGGTGCTGCCGCTGTCCGGGGTGACGCATATGGCGGCCCAGGAGCAGGTGGCCGAAAACCTGCTGCTGCTCCAGGTCGACTTCCTCAAGCGGTCGTTGGGGATGCGGGACTGACCAGGGGACCGACCACGGGAATACCCTTCCCCCTTGCCCCGTTGTGGCTCCGCAGGGGGCACCCGCACCCCCTACGGGATCTGTTCGCCCGCCCCCTAAGCCCTCCGCCCCTCAAGCCCTCCGCCCCCGGCCCGTCTCACCAGCCGGGCGGGAGCGTGGACGGCGGGGGCGGGGCGTGCGGCGGCCGCGCCTCGCCCGGGGCGGCGCCGTACGCCAGCGCCGCGTCCGTGTCCGGGACCGCCGCCGGGACGCCGGGCCGGGCCGCCGCGATCAGCGCGGCCAGTCCGGCGGCCACCACGAAGCCCGCGGTGCCCAGCTCCAGCTGGGCCCGGACGGGCAGCACGGCGAAGCGGCCCAGCTTCCCGGTGTGCCCGGCGAAGGCGAGTGCCACGGCTCCGTGCACGCACAGCAGGGCAGCGGCGGTCAGTGCCGCAGGCCGGGACCAGACCGTCCGGCGCAGTGCGGCGGCCCCCGCACCCAGGGCCAGCAGCGCGAGCGCCACCGCCTGCCAGTGCACCGGCGGCTGGAGCAGCGCGCGGAAGACGGAGGCGTCGCCGAACAGCCCCTTGGCGTAGATCTCCCCGCCGAGCTGCGCCCACCAGTGGATCTCCCAGCCGGTGACGGCGATTCCGGCGGCGCCCAGGAGGACGGCGACGGTGACGGCCGGCCCCTTGAACGGGCTGCCGGGCGCCCCGGGGCCCGCCGCCAAGGGCACCGCACGGACCACTCCGTAGGGCGCGGACTCCGGTGCCGGCAGGCCGTGCGCCCCGCGACCGCCGGTCCCGTCCCGCCGCCGCCCCGCCGCGCACACCATGATCAGCGCGATCGCCAGGGCGAGTTGGACCAGGGCGGTCAGCCGCGCCCGCGCCATGAGACCGCTGTCCAGCCCTTGGAGCCAGCCCGCGCCCAGCATCCACACCAGCGGGATCCGCAGCAGTGCGGTGGCGGCCGCCAGGGAGAGCAGAGCGCCGGTGACCAGGGTCGAGGCGACGGCGGTGCGCAGGGCGGCGACCGCGACGACGAGCGCGCCGAGCACCAGCAGCGGGTCGAGCGCCGAGGTGGCCCAGGCGGTGAACTCCCCTGGTCGGGGCGCCTCCCCGAGCCACAATCGCCCTACGTCCGCACTGTGCTGAGCGATGGCCAGGTCGCGGATGATCCAGCCCACGCCGATCAGCGCGAGCAGCAGGCAGACCAGTGCGCCGAGGCCGCGCGCGCCGCGGGTGAGAACGCTGTCCCGCACTGTGGACACGGCTCGCCCCCCCGTCCGTGTCGAAGTACCCGAGTCGTCCATGGCACCCCGCAGGGGAGGTGTCCCCGCAGGTCTACTCGAGTCCCGGCCCGGCGACAACAGAGCCGGCCGGGCCACGGGTGAAACCCGGACAAAGCAGCAACCGGCCGGGGCGCCCTCGGGCGTCCCGGCCGGTCTACGGCACCCGCACGGCCGTACGTTGTTCATCATGGCGCGTCCGTATATCGGTGTTGCGACAGTGAAGTTGCCTTCATGTTAAAGAAGTTGATGGCGATATGTCCCCCATGCCGCATATCGCGGACCCTTGTCAAGCACGCCCGGGCGTCGATCTGCGCAATCTTCGCTCAAGAAGTAGACGACCTGTTCACGAGCACACCCGATCCCCTTGACTCCGCCATAAATCACTTGCGAAAGTCCGCTCATCCAGCGGTGCGACCAGGTGCCGCTTCACGTTCCAAGAGAACTCGGCGCGGGGGCACTTCGCGATGACTAGTCCATCCCAGACCGCGGCAACCAAGTCCGATCCACCCGGACTTGATTCCAAGGGTCTGAAGAAGACGAAGGACGGCAAGGACGGTGAGCTCGTTGGCCGTTCCCCCGGCCAACTGATGTGGCGGCGCTTCAAGCGCGACCGCACGGGCGTCATCTGCGCGGTCATTGTGCTGGCCTTCTTCGTCGTGGCCGCGCTGGCTCCGGTGATCGCCTCGCTGTACGGCAAGAACCCGTACACCTTCTACGGCAACGAGGACCCGAGCCTCTTCGACGAGTTCGGCTATCCGATGGGTGCCAACGGCGGTATCTCCGGGGACTTCTGGTTCGGCATCGAACCGGCCCTCGGCCGCGATCTGTTCACGTCCCTGATCTACGGCATGCGGACGTCCCTGGGCATCTCGGTGGCCGTGACCATCCTGGTGGTCATCACCGGCACCCTCCTGGGCGTCACGGCCGGCTATGTGGGCGGCCGGACCGACTACTGGCTGGGCCGGATCATCGACTTCCTGCTCGCCTTCCCCAGCCAGCTGACCTTCGTGGCCTTCATGCCCGTGGTCGTGGCGTTCTTCATCCCGCCGGGCGACGAGACCCCGACCTATGTGCGGGTGGTCGCGCTCATCCTGGTGCAGTGGGCACTGGGGTGGATGGGTCTGGCCCGTCTGCTGCGCGGCCAGGTGCTGTCCCTGCGTGAGCGGGAGTTCGTCGAGGCCGCGAAGATCACCGGCGCCTCTCCCTGGCGCATCATCCGCAAGGAACTGCTGCCCAACGTGGTCACGCCGATCCTGGTGCAGGCCACCTACATGCTCCCGCTGTTCGTCACGGCGGAGGCCGGCCTGTCCTTCCTGGGCGTCGGCATCATGGAACCGACCCCGGACTGGGGGCGGCTGTTCCACACGGCCGGCATGGTCTACGAGAACGACCCGACCTTCCTTCTCTTCCCCGGCGCCGCGATGGTGATCTTCGTGCTGTGCTTCAACCTGCTCGGGGACTCGGTCCGGGACGCCTTCGATCCCAAGTCCGGGCGCTGATCGTCCACATGAGGGGGGCGCTGTCACCCCCGGGCCGGGCTCGTACCGGTTGCGTCAGGCAGCACATCTGGACAACAACCGACAGGCAGGTGCTTGGAACCTCATGAACGCACTATCTACGCGCAGAGCACGCGCCGTGATCGTGGCCCTGGCGGCCGGTTCACTCGCGCTCACCGGATGCAGCAGCGGCGGCAGCAGCGGCAAGGACAAGTCCCAGACGGACAAGGACGCCGCCGCGCAGTCCAAGACCGTGGCGCTCGGCACGGCCGCCGACTCCACCGGCCCGGCCGCCGAGGTCAAGGGGTCCCGCAAGGGCGGCACCATGCGTGTCTTCCAGCGTGACAGCTTCAACCACCTGGACCCGGCGCAGATGTACGTCAGCGACCTGGGCGACCTGTCCAAGCTGATCTTCCGTGGTCTGACCACGTACAAGCAGGACGACGCGGGCAAGAAGACGGTCGTCGGTGACCTCGCCACCGACGCCGGCCAGATGTCCGACGGCGGCAAGACGTGGAAGTACACGCTCAAGGACGGCATAAAGTTCGAGGACGGCAAGCCGATCACCTCGAAGGACATCCGCCACACCTTCGAGCGGATGTACGCGAAGTTCATCACCGACGGCCCGACCTACATGCAGACCTGGCTGTCGGGCGAGGGCACCACGTACCGCAAGGCGCTGCCGGACGGTCCGTACAAGGGTGACCACCTGCCCAAGACGGTGCTGGACACCCCGGACGAGAAGACCGTCGTCTTCCACTTCAAGAAGCCGCAGTCGCAGGTGCCCTACGCACTCGCCATGGCGGGCTACAGCGTGGTCCCCGAGGGCGCGAAGGACACCAAGGAGAACTACGACGTCAAGCCGGTCTGCGCCGGCCCGTACAAGTTCGCCTCCTTCAAGGAGGGCAAGTCCGCGAAGCTGGTGCGCAACACCAACTGGGACCCGAAGACGGACCCGACCCGGCACCAGTACGTCGACGGCTTCGACATCACCTTCAACCACCAGTTCTCGGACTCCACCAAGCGGCTGATGGCCGACCAGGGTGAGTCCAAGAACGCGATCAGCTTCACCAACGCGGTGGAGCCGACGCAGACCAAGCAGGTGCTGGACAACGCCAGCGCCAGCAAGCGCCTGGTGCAGGGCTACCAGCCCTACGTCTGGCAGATGAACATGAACATGGACCGCATCAAGGACAAGAAGATCCGCGATGCGATCACCTACGCCATGCCGAACGCCCAGATCGTCCGCATCAACGGCGGCAGCTACGGCGGTGAGATCGCCGGCGGTCTGCTCGCCCCGACCGTGGCGGGCTACCAGAAGGGCTACGACCCCTACGGCAAGCTCACGCACCCCAACGGTGAGCCGGAGAAGGCCAAGAAGCTCCTCAAGGAGGCCGGCAAGACGGGCATGAAGCTCGTCTACGCCTACTCCAACACCGAGATCCGCCAGAAGGAAGCCGCGGTCATCGAGGACGCCCTGAACAAGGCCGGCTTCGACGTCCAGAAGAAGGAGGTCGACGCGGCCTCCTGGTACCAGCAGATGGGCAAGGTCGACAACGGCTTCGACATCTACATGACCGGCTGGGGCCAGGACTGGGCGGACGCCTCGACCGTCATCCCGCCGTCGTACGACCCCCGTCAGATCCAGGACGGCGCGGCCAACTACTCGCACGTCCGTGACAAGCACATCAGCGAAGAGATCGACCGCATCCAGAAGATCACGGACATCAAGCAGCAGACCGCGGAGTGGCAGAAGCTGCACAAGTACATCGTGGAGAAGGTCAACCCGGCCGCCCCGGTCTTCTACACCAAGACCCTCCAGCTGCACGGTTCCAACGTGGGTGGTGCCCGCTACAACAGCGACACCAACTACATGGACGTGAACACGCTGTTCCTCAAGAAGTAAGACGCACACAGAAGCAAGCACCGGAAGGTGTTCCGGAGAGCGCGCGGCACGGCGGAGCGTGCGCTCTCCGGGGCCTTCCCGCCACTCCGTCACTCCCCACAGCCGCCGTCCTGAGAGCAGCGAACTGCCATGCTTCCCTTTCTATTCCGCCGGATCTTCGGCGCGGTCGTCATCCTTCTCCTGCTGAGCGCCTTCACCTTCTTCGTGTTCTTCGCCACGGGTGACCCGGCCATGATGGCGTGCGGCAAGAACTGCACCGCCGACAACGTGGCCCTGATCCATCAGAACCTCGGTCTCGACAAGCCCCTGCCGACGCAGTACTGGGACTTCCTCGTCGGCATCTTCGCGGGCCGCGACTACTCCGTCGGGCACTGCAACGCCCCCTGCTTCGGCTACTCCTTCGCCACCAAGCAGGACGTCTGGACGACGATGATGGACCGGCTGCCCACCACGGCGTCGCTGGCCGTCGGCGGCGCGATCGCGTTCCTGGTGATCGGCCTCGGTGCCGGTCTGCTCGCCGCCTGGAAGAAGGGCTCGGTGCTGGACAAGACGGTCACCGGCGCTTCCATGGTGCTCAGCTCGGTGCAGATCTACATCCTGGGCCCGATCGTCCTCGGCATCTTCGTCTACAGCGGCATCATGGCCTCGCCCAAGTACGTGGAGCTCACCAGCGACCCGGGCGGCTGGTTCATGGGCCTGCTGCTGCCGTGGCTGGTGATGTCGACGATCTTCACCGCCCAGTACACCCGTATGTCGCGCTCGACGATGATCGAGCAGCTCCAGGAGGAGCACGTCCGCACCGCCAAGGCCAAGGGCATGCCGGCGCGTTACGTCTTCCTCCGCTACGCCTGGCGCGGTTCGCTGATCCCGATCGTCACGATCCTCGGCATCGACCTGAGCTCGCTGTTCGGCGGCGCCATGATCACCGAGTACACCTTCTCGCTGGCGGGCCTCGGCCGGCTGGCCATCAACTCCGTCACCACCCTCGATCTGCCCATGGTCCTCGGCGTGCTGATCTTCAGCGCCGCCCTGATCCTGGTGTTCAACATCATCGTGGATGCGACGTACGCCCTCATCGACCCGCGCGTGCGCCTGTCCTAGGAGAGCCCAAGTGACCACACTCACCAAGACCGAGGACGCGCCGGTCCCGGCCGGATCGGACCCCTTCCTCTCCGTCCGCGACCTGCATGTCCGGTTCTCCACCGAGGACGGCATCGTCAAGGCGGTCGACGGCCTCTCCTTCGACCTCGAACGCGGGCAGACGCTCGGCATCGTCGGCGAATCGGGATCCGGCAAGTCCGTCACCAACCTCGCCGTGCTGGGACTGCACAACCCCAAGAGCACCGAGATCACCGGCGAGATCACGCTGGACGGCCAGGAGTTGACCGGCGCCAGGGAGAAGACCCTGGAGAAGCTCCGCGGCAACAAGATGGCCATGATCTTCCAGGACGCGCTGACCGCCCTGTCGCCGTACTACACGGTCGGCCGGCAGATCGCGGAGCCGTTCATCAAGCACACCGGCGCCAGCAAGCGCGAGGGCCGGCAGCGCGCCATCGAGATGCTGACCAAGGTCGGTATCCCGCAGCCCAATCTGCGGGTGGACGACTATCCGCACCAGTTCTCCGGCGGTATGCGCCAGCGCGCGATGATCGCCATGTCGCTGGTCTGCAACCCCCAGCTGCTGATCGCCGACGAGCCGACCACCGCCCTGGACGTCACCGTCCAGGCGCAGATCCTGGACCTCCTCAAGGACCTCCAGCAGGAGTTCGGCTCCGCGATCATCCTGATCACCCACGACCTCGGCGTGGTCGCCAACGTCGCGGACGACCTGCTGGTGATGTACGCGGGCCGCGCCGTGGAGCGGGGCTCGGTCAAGGAGATCCTCGGCCGGCCGCAGCACCCGTACACCTGGGGCCTGCTGAGCTCGATGCCCCGGCTCAGCTCGGACGTCCACGAGGAGCTGCACCCGATCCCCGGGACGCCGCCGAGCCTGCTCACCCCGCCCTCCGGCTGCGGGTTCCACCCGCGCTGCGGCTTCACCGGCGAGGTCGGCGGCGCCCGCTGCGCCGACGAGCGGCCGCTGCTGGAGCTGGGGCGCGCCGCCGCGTGCCACCTGAGTGCCGAGCAGAAGCAGACCCTCTTCACCGAGCAGATCAAGCCCCGGCTGGGCTAGGGAGCTATCACCATGGCAGAGAACGTCACCCTCCCGGCGCCCCGTGACGCCGCGCCCACCCCGGGCGAGCCGCTGCTCACCGCCGAGGGCCTCACCAAGCACTTCCCGATCCACGGGGGCTTCCCGTTCAAGCGGAAGGTCGGCGCGGTCCAGGCGGTCGACGGCGTCGACCTGACCGTGCACGCCGGTGAGAGCTTCGGTCTGGTCGGTGAGTCGGGCTGCGGCAAGTCCACCACCGGACGGCTGCTCACCCGGCTCATGGAGCCGACCTCCGGCAAGATCACCTACGCGGGCCGGGACATCACCCACGCGGGCCGCAAGGAGCTGGCGCCGATCCGCTCCGAGATCCAGATGATCTTCCAGGACCCGTATGCCTCGCTGAACCCGCGGCAGACCGTCGGCACCATCATCGGCGGCCCGATGGAGATCAACGGGATCAACCCGCCCGGCGGCCGGGAGAAGCGGGTCCAGGAACTCCTGGAGACCGTCGGTCTCAACCCGGAGCACTACAACCGCTTCCCGCACGAGTTCTCCGGCGGTCAGCGCCAGCGGATCGGGGTGGCCCGGGCGCTCGCCCTGGAGCCGAAGCTGATCGTCGCCGACGAGCCGGTCTCCGCGCTCGATGTCTCGATCCAGGCGCAGGTCGTCAACCTGCTCCAGAAGCTCCAGCGGGAACTGGGCATCGCGTTCCTGTTCATCGCCCACGACCTGGCGATCGTGCGGCACTTCAGCGAGCGGGTCGCGGTGATGTACCTCGGCAAGATCGTGGAGGTGGGGAGCCGCGACGAGATCTACAACCGGCCGCGCCACCCCTACACCCACGCGCTGCTCTCGGCGGTGCCCGAGGCCAAGCTGGTGGAGAACGAGGAGGAGGACCGCGAGCGCATCCGCCTCGCCGGTGACGTCCCCTCCCCGGTCAACCCGCCCTCCGGCTGCCGGTTCCGTACGCGGTGCTGGAAGGCGCAGGACAAGTGCGCCACAGAGGAGCCGCCGCTCGTGCAGATCGGCGGGAACGGGGCCGGGCACCTCACCGCCTGTCACTTCCCCGAGGAGCCGACGACCGCGGCCCGCGGCGAGGACATCATCCTCGACCCGGCGCTGGCCGCGATCGAGGAGTCCGCGGCGGCCAAGGACACCGACACGGCCGAGTGACCCTCCGTCCGGAGCCGGAGCCCGCTTCCCCTACGGGAGGCGGGCTCCTGGCGTTTCCGGGTGCCGTGCACGGCCTCCGGCCCGTACGGCTACTCGCTCGGCACCACGTGCCGCTCCTCCGCGAAGTGGCAGGCCGAGGCGTGCCCGGCCGGGCTCGCCGTCCCGCGGAACTCCTCGGGCACGTCCAGCGGCGGGACGACGTCGGTGCACAGCTGCCGGGCCTTCCAGCAGCGGGTGCGAAAGCGGCAGCCGGAGGGCGGGTTCGCGGGTGACGGGACATCGCCGGCCAGCAGGATGCGGTCCCGGTGGGTGCGGGCGTCCGGGTCGGGTACGGGCACGGCGGACAGCAGGGCCTGGGTGTACGGGTGCGTGGGGTGGTCGTAGATCTGCTCCTGGGTGCCGGTCTCGGCCAGCCGGCCCAGGTACATCACCGCGACCCGGTCGGAGATATGCCGTACGACCGACAGATCGTGGGCGATGAAGACGTACGACAGCGCGAACTCCCGCTGCAACTCCTCCAGCAGATTGACCACTTGCGCCTGGACCGAGACATCCAGCGCGGAGACCGGCTCATCGGCGACGATGATCTCCGGGCGCAGCGCCAGGCCGCGGGCGATCCCGATGCGCTGGCGCTGGCCGCCGGAGAACTGGTGCGGATAGCGGTGGATGAACTCGGGGTTGAGCCCCACCACTTCCAGGAGTTCCTGGACCTTTCTGCGGCGGTCCCGCTTAGGGGCCGCCTCGGGGTGGATCTCGTAGGGCTCACCGATGATGTCGCCGACGGTCATCCGGGGATTCAGGGAGGTGTAGGGGTCCTGGAACACCATCTGGATGTTGCGGCGTACGGCCCGCAGGGCGCGGGCCGAGAGGGTGCTGATGTCCTCGCCCCGGTAACGGATCTGACCGGACGTCGGACGTTCGAGGCCGACCAGCAGCCTGGCGACGGTGGACTTGCCGCAGCCCGATTCGCCGACGATGCCGAGCGTCTCGCCCTGGTGGAGGTCGAAGGAGACCCCGTCGACGGCCTTGACCGCGCCGACCTGTTTCCGGAAGAGCACCCCCCGGGTGAGCGGGAAGTGTTTGACCAGGTCGCGGATCTCCAGGATCGGGGTCCCCGGGCCGGCTGCCGGGCCGCCGCCGTCATCGTGCGCCATGGAGGGTCTCCTTCCAGAAGTGGCAGGCGCTGGCCCGGCCGGGTCCGGCCTCGTACAGCGGCGGCGGGTCGGTCCGGCAGATGTCCTGGGCCAGCGGACAGCGCGGGTGGAAGGGGCAACCGGGCGGAATGGCCGTGAGGCTGGGCGGCATGCCCTTGATCGCGTACAGCCGCCGGCCCTTCTGGTCCAGCCGCGGGACGGAGTCCAGCAGGCCGCGGGTGTACGGGTGGGCGGGCGCCCGGTAGAGCTGGTGGACGGGGGCGGTCTCGACGATCCGGCCGGCGTACATCACCGCGATGGTGTCGGCGACATCGGCGACCACCCCCAGGTCGTGGGTGATCAGGATCAGCCCCATGGTCAGCTCGCGCTGGAGCTCGGCCAGCAGGTCCATCACCTGCGCCTGCACGGTGACGTCCAGTGCAGTGGTCGGCTCGTCCGCAATGATCAGGTCCGGGCCGAGGGCCAGCGCCATCGCGATCATGATGCGCTGGCGCATCCCGCCGGAGAACTGGTGCGGATAGTCGCCCACCCGCTCCCTGGCCGCCGGGATGCCGACCCGCTCCATCAGTTCCACGGCTCTGCCGCGGGCGTCCTTACGGGACATCCCCTCGTGGACCTGGAACATCTCCCCGAGCTGGGCGCCGACGCTGAGCACCGGGTTCAGCGCGGACAGTGCGTCCTGGAAGATCATCGCCATCTTCGCGCCGCGGACCCTGCGCCGTTCGTCCTTGCGCAGGGTGAGCAGATCGCGCCCCTGGAAGACGACTTCGCCGCCGGTGACGCGTCCTGGGGGCGAGTCCAGGATGCCCATCACGGCCTGGGCGGTGACGGACTTGCCGGAGCCGGATTCGCCGAGCACCGCCAGCGTCTGGCCGGGCGCCACGCGGTAGCTGACGCCGTTGACGGCCTTGGCCACGCCGTCCCGGGTACGGAACTCGACCCGTAGGTCCCGCACGTCGAGCAGGGCCGTACCGGCGCCGGCGGACCGCGCGTCCTCGTTCGTCATCTTCCGGCTCCTCAGCGCAACTTGGGGTCGAGGGCGTCGCGCACCGCGTCGCCGAGCAGGATGAACGCCAGCACCGTGATGCTCAGCGCTCCCGCGGGCCACAGCAGCATGTGCGGCGCGCTGCGGATGTAGGGGGAGGCCGTGGAGATGTCGATGCCCCAGGAGACGGTGGGCGGCTTCAGGCCCGCGCCGAGGTACGAGAGCGTCGCCTCCAGCGCGATGAAGGTGCCGAGGGCGATGGTGGCGACGACGATGACCGGCGCGACGGCGTTCGGCGCGATATGCCGCAGCAGCAGCCGCCGGTTGCCCGCGCCCAGCGCCCGCGCGGCCTGGACGTAGTCGTTCTGTTTGGCGGTCACGACGGAGCCGCGGGCGATACGGGAGATCTGCGGCCAGCCGAGCAGCACGATGAAGCCGACCACCGGCCAGACCGTGGTGCTGGTGACCATGGAGAGGAAGACCAGACCGCCGAGGATCACCGGGATGCCGAAGAAGATGTCGGCGAGCCGGGAGAGCAGGGTGTCGCCCCAGCCGCCGAAGAACCCGGCCAGTCCGCCCAGCAGGCTGCCGAGCAGCGCCGCACCGGTCGTGGCGCAGACGCCGACGGTGATGGAGGCGCGGGCGCCGTAGACGACCCGGGTGTAGACGTCCCGGCCCTGGGTGTCGAAGCCGAAGGGGTGGCCGGGCTGGGAGCCCTGCTGCGCCTTGGCGAGGTCGGCGCGGTAGGGGTTGCCGGTGGCGATCAGCTGCGGCCAGATCGCGATGACCACCAGGAAGAGGATGACCAGCGCGGAGAGCACGAAGACCGGGTTGCGGCACAGGTCGTGCCAGGCGTCGCTCCACAGGCTGCGCGGTTTGCCGACGGGGGCCCCGGCGCCGGGCGGGGCCGCACCGGGCCGCCGTTCCAGCGACTCCGCCTCGCCGATGGCCAGTGCGGCGGACCCGCCGTCGCCGTGGCCCATGGCTTCCTTGGGGACGTAGGACTCAGGCATAGCGGATCCTCGGGTCGAGGACGGCGTACAGCAGGTCGACGAGGAGGTTCGCGAGCAGGAAGACCAGCACCAGGATCGTCACGAAGCCCACGACGGTCGGTGAGTTCTGCCGCAGAATGCCCTGGTAGAGCTGGTATCCGACGCCGTGGATGTTGAAGATGCGCTCGGTGACGATCGCGCCGCCCATCAGGGCACCGATGTCCGTGCCGATGAAGGTGACGACCGGGATCAGCGAATTGCGCAGCAGATGGCGGGTGATGACGCGGTGCCGGGGCAGGCCCTTGGCGAGGGCGGTGCGGACGTAGTCGGCGCGGGCGTTCTCCGCGATCGAGGTCCGGGTCAGCCGGGTGACGTAGGCGAGCGAGACCAGCGCCAGCACCAGCCCCGGCAGCAGGAGTTCGTTCAGCGGCGCCTCGGGGGCGACGGACGGCGCGGCCCAGGCCCACTGCACCCCGAACAGGAACTGGAGCAGATAGCCGCTGACGAAGGTCGGGATGGACACCACGACGAGGGTGAGGACCAGCACCGTGGTGTCGATGTCCCGGCCGCGCCGCAGCCCGCTGAACACCCCCAGCACGATGCCCACCAGCATCTCGATGACGACGGCGACCAGGGCCAGCCGCAGCGTGACGGGAAAGGCGGAGGCCATCAGCTCGGTGACCGGCTGGCCGTTGAAGGCGGTGCCGAAATTCCCCTGGAAGATCTGGCCCATGTAGTGCAGATACTGCTTCCACAGCGGTGCATCGAGGTAGAGCTCGCGGCGGATCTGCGCGGCGGTGGCGGGGTCGGGCGCCCGGTCGCCGAACATCGCGGCCACGGGGTCGCCCAGGGCGTACACCATGAAGAAGATGAGGAAGGTGCTGCCGATGAACACCGGGATCATCTGGAGCAGCCGGCGGATCACATAGCGGCCCATGACGCACCGGCCTCCCTCGCCACACGGCCCGTGGGCACGGTCAGTTGACCTTGATGTCGTCGTAGACCGGCACGCTGAACGGATTCAGTGCGACATTGCTGATCCGGTCCGAATAGCCGCCGCTGCCGTTCTGGTACCAGAGCGGAATGGCCGGCATCTGGGTGGCGAGGATCTTCTCCGCGTCCTGGAATGTCGCGACGGCCTTCTTCTGGTCCGTTTCCGCGTTCGCCTGGTTCACCAGCTTGTCGAAGGAGGCATTGCTGAACTTGCCGTCGTTGGCGGAGGCGTTGGTGTAGTACAGCGGCTGGAGAAAGTTCTGGATCAGCGGATAGTCCATCTGCCAGCCGGCCCGGAACGGCCCGCTCATCCGCCGGGCGGTGAGCTTGTTGCGGAAGTCGGCGAAGGTTCCGACGGGGGCCCCGACACATGCCTGGTCCTCTCCCAGCGACTTGTTGATGCTGTTGCAGAGGGCATCGATCCAGTCCTTGTGGGAGCCCGTATCGGCGTTGTACGCGAGGGTGACCCTGCCGCCGGGGAGTCCGCCGCCCTCTTTGATCAGCTGTTTCGCCTTGGCCGCGTGGAACTCACAGGCCTCACCGCACAGCCCGGGTTTGTAGCCGCCCTTCGGCCCGAGCACCGGTGAGGTCCAGTCCGTGGCGGGCGTCCGGGTCTTCTGGAAGATCTCCCGGGTGATCTGGTCCCGGTCGATCGCCATCGACAGGCCCCGGCGCACCTTCTCCGCGCCCGGCCGCCCCCACCGCTTGTCGTACATGGGAAAGGCGAGGGTCTGGATGATCCCGGCCGGCTGATTGATATAGCGGCCGCCCAGATCCGCCCGTACGTTCTTCAGCTGTGCGGCCGGCACATCGTCGACCAGATCGAGGTTGCCCGCCTGGAGATCGGTATAGGCCGTGTTGTTGTCCGTGTAGACCCGCAGATCGATTCCGCCGTTGCGCGCCGGATCGTCCCCCGGATATTTGTCCCACTTCCGCATCCGCAGCACCGACCCCTTTTCGTAGGAGTCCACGGTGTACGGCCCGTTTCCGACCGGCTTCCCGATCCAGGCGTCGTGGTCCCGGAAGAACGCCTGCGGCAGCGGCATGAAGGCCGCATAGCCCAGGGTGTCCGGCCAGGTGGAGAACTTCTGGTTGAGCTTGACGGTGAAGGTCTTGTCGTCCTTCACCGCCAGCCCCGACAGGGTCTTGGCCCGCGGACTCCCGGTGTCCGGATGTACTTGCGCGAAGCCGTCGATGTACTGGAAGAACGGTGCGTTCTTCTGCTTGTTGCTCAGCAGCGCGCCATAATTCCAGGCGTCCACGAAGGACTTGGCGGTGACTTTCTCCCCATTGCTGAAGGTCCAGCCGTCCTTCAGTGTCACCGTGAAATTCTGCGAATCCTTGGTCTCGATCCGGTCCGCGATCACATTCTCCGCGGCGCCCGTCTTCGGGTTGTAGCGCTTGAGTCCGCGGAACAGCATTTCCAGGACCTTGCCGCCCTGGACCTCATTGGTGTTCGCCGGCTCCAGCGGATTCTGCGGATCCCCCCAGGAGGCGCTGACCACACCGGAACGGCTCGCACCGCTCCCGCCCCCGCACCCCGTGGCCACGAGGGCGACGGCGACGGCGGATGCGCCCCACTTCGCGCACGTGGCTCTCCGCATGACGCCTCCTCAGTCCGGAGCATGCCTAGGGCCACATAAGACCGCAAAGCCGGACCTACCGCACTCCGGCGGCGTCCGCCACTGCTCCGGAAACCTGAGAAACCCCTCGGATGCCCGATCGGGGAGGGAGAGGGGGCGCCGCCCGGGGACGCCCCCTGGAGCCATACCGCCCGCCTGCCGCCGACCACTGACGCCGCCGGCCCGCGACAACGCCACCGGCCTGCGACGACACAGCCGGCCACCCACGACGAAGGGCGCCCCTCGCACAGAGGGGCGCCCCATCGTTTCAGGCCGGGATACCGGCGGCAGCCGTTACCGCTTCGCGCGGGAAGCCGTGCGGCCGCGCTCCTTCTGGTCCAGGACGACCTTGCGGATACGCACGGCCTCCGGGGTCACCTCGACGCACTCGTCGTCGCGGCAGAACTCCAGGGACTGCTCCAGCGACAGCTTGCGCGGCGGCACGATCGCCTCGAACGAGTCGGCCGAGGAGGAGCGCATGTTGGTGAGCTTCTTCTCCTTGGTGATGTTCACGTCCATGTCGTCGGCGCGGGAGTTCTCGCCGACGATCATGCCCTCGTACACCTCGGTGCCGGGCTCGGTGAACAGCACACCGCGCTCCTGGAGGTTCGTCATCGCGAAGGCGGTGACGGCACCGGCGCGGTCGGCGACCAGGGAGCCGTTGTTACGGGTGGTCAGCGTGCCGAACCACGGCTCGTGGCCCTCGTGGATCGAGTGCGCGATACCGGTGCCGCGGGTGTTGGTCAGGAACTCCGTACGGAAGCCGATCAGGCCACGGGACGGGACGACGAACTCCATGCGGACCCAGCCGGAGCCGTGGTTGGACATGTTGTCCATCCGGCCCTTGCGGACACCCATCAGCTGGGTGACGGCGCCCATGTGCTCCTCGGGCACGTCGATGGTCATGCGCTCGACGGGCTCGTACGTCTTGCCGTCGACCTGCTTGGTGACCACCTGCGGCTTGCCGATGGTCATCTCGAAGCCCTCCCGGCGCATCTGCTCGACCAGGATGGCCAGCGCCAGCTCACCGCGGCCCTGCACCTCCCAGGCGTCGGGGCGCTCGGTCTCCAGGACGCGCAGCGAGACGTTACCGATCAGCTCGCGCTCCAGGCGGTCCTTGACCTGGCGGGCGGTGACCTTGCGGTCCTTGACCGCGGCCTTGGCGTCCGCGCCCTTACCGGTGCCGCCCCGGCCGACCAGCGGCGAGGTGTTGGTACCGATGGTCATGGAGATCGCCGGCTCGTCGACCGTGATCAGCGGCAGCGCGATCGGGTTCTCCGGGTCGGCGAGGGTCTCGCCGATCATGATGTCGGGGATACCGGCGACCGCGCAGATGTCGCCCGGGCCGGCCTTCTCGGCGGGCTTGCGGGTGAGCGCCTCGGTCATCATCAGCTCGGTGATGCGGACGTTGGCGATGGTGCCGTCCCGCTTGATCCACGCGACGCTCTGGCCCTTGGCCAGCTCACCCTGCTCGACGCGGAGCAGCGCGATACGGCCGAGGAAGTTGTCCGCGTCCAGGTTGGTGACGTGCGCCTGGAGGGGGGCGTCCGCGTCGTACTGCGGGGCCGGGACGGAGTCCAGGAGCGTGGTGAAGAACGGCTCCAGGTTGGTGCTGTCGGCCGGGACGGTGCCGTCCTCCGGCTTGGTCAGCGAGGCCACGCCGTCACGGGCGCAGGCGTAGACGATCGGGAATTCGATCTGGTCCTCGTCCGCGTCCAGGTCCAGGAACAGGTCGTAGGTCTCGTTGACGACCTCGTCGATCCGGGAGTCGGGGCGGTCGGTCTTGTTGATGCACAGGATGACCGGCATCCGGGCCGCGAGGGCCTTGCGGAGCACGAAGCGGGTCTGCGGCAGCGGACCCTCGGAGGCGTCGACCAGCAGGACGACCGCGTCGACCATCGACAGACCGCGCTCGACCTCGCCACCGAAGTCGGCGTGGCCGGGGGTGTCGATGATGTTGATCGTGATCGGGTCCCCGCCGTCCTTGGGGTGATACTTCACCGCCGTGTTCTTGGCGAGGATCGTGATGCCCTTCTCACGCTCCAGGTCGTTGGAGTCCATCATCCGGTCGTCGAGCTTCTCGGCGGCGTGTTCGGCGAACGAACCGGCCTGCTTGAGCATGGCGTCGACGAGGGTGGTCTTCCCGTGGTCGACGTGGGCGACGATGGCGACGTTACGAATGTCGTGGCGGGTGGGCATACTGGCGGCGCTTCTCCCGGAATCGTGGGTGGCGACGCGTCCATTCGGTACGCGCGCCCGCCGGGCATAACGAAGCCACGGCCTCACCCCATCGTACGGGGCCGCGGCAGCATTGGCCGCCGCGGCCCGTACATATGCGCTATGACCTGCGGATTCTTACCATTTATTCGCCCCGACTCCACCCCTACTTCCGGTAACCGATGTCCTGGAAGCGGGGTGTGGCGAAGCCGAAGGCACCGACATTGGCAAGCGACTTCTTCGTCGCCACCAGCTCGGGCCGCTGGTAGAGCGGAATCGACCCGGCGGCCGCCCAGATCCGGGCGTCGGCCTGCGCCATCAGCGTGTGCGAGGCGCCCTCGTCCAGCTCGGAGGCGGCCTGGTCGAAGAGCTGGTCGATGTGGTCGGTGCCGACCCGGGTGTAGTTCTGCTCGACGGTCAGCGAGCCGTCGGGCGCGGGCTGCGGCTTGGCGTAGATCGGGCGGGCGTCGGTCGCCGGGTAGGCGGTGCCGGGCCAGGAGTACAGCGCCAGGTCGTAGTCGCCGGAGGCGATGTGGTCCTGGAAGTAGCTGGCGTCGGAGACCCGCTGGAGGGACGTCTGGACGCCGATCTTGCCGAGCATCGAGGCGATCCGCCGTCCGACGGTGCGCAGCTGCTCGGAACCGGCGCCGTCGGGGAGCACGAAGCGCAGGGTGAGCGGCTTGCCGTTCTTCTTGACGGCGGCGATCCGGGATGTCTTGCCGTCGGCGGGCTGCGGTGCGGCCGCCGCGTCGGCGGCACGCTCGACGGCGGCGTGCCGGGCACCCGGGTGCCCGCCGGACCCCGGCAGTGGCCCGGACTGTCCGGTCTCGACCCGCTCGGCGGCACCGAGCGCCTCCGCCGCCCGCTTCTTGTACCGCTTGTACTTGGCGTACGCCGAGGACTCGGTGTCACCGTCCGCGTCGGCCTTCTCACTGGCGGCCGCCTGCTTGTAGAACGAGGCGCTCTGCCGCAGCAGCGCGGACTGCTGGACCTCGGAGCCGACCGCGCCGGTGAAGGACAGCGGGGCCTCGGCGGCCGCGGGCCGGTCGCCCCGGCCGGGCGCACCGGCGCGGCCGTGGTCGGCGCGGGCCGGGTTGCGGTCGTCGGAGCCGTCCGGCCCGTCCTCCGCGGAGTCGTCCCGGTACCCGTCCTCGGCGTACCCGTCGTCCGGCCGCCCGTCGCCGTCCTCGTAGGCGCGGCCGTCGGGCGCCGGTGCGCCGGGGTTCTCGCCGGCCTGCTGGTGGCCGGCGCCGTCGCTCTTCCAGCCGGCGTCCGCGAGCAGCGCCTTGGCCGCCCCGGAGTCCTGGTCGCCGAGCGCGGCGCTGTGGTCCGCGTAGCCGTACTGCCCGGCCATCAGCAGATGGCTGCCGAGCGGCTTGGACGGCAGGTCGAGCGGCTTGAGGACGGTGTCCGCGAGCGCCTGCCGGTCCAGGGCACGGGCCACCGCCCGGCGCACCCGGTCGTCGGCCAGCGGCCCGCTGCTGCCGTTGAGGGCGAGCTGGGTGTAGGCGGGCTCCAGCGCCTTGCGGATGGTGTAGCCGCGCAGGGCGGTGTTCTCCGCCGCGGCGGCCTCGGCGCCGGTACGGGCACCGGACCGGGCTCCGTCGCCCTGCGGGCCCGCGTGGCCGTCGGCGGGCGAGCCGGAGCCGGCCGGACGCCGGGCGGAGGCGACCCGCTTCGCGGCGATCTGGTCGACCGCGGCGACATCGACGCTTCCCTCGGCCAGCGCCGCCGCCCGCTTGTCGCCGGGCAGGGACTGCAACACGATCCGCTTGAGCTTGGCGGGCTCGCCCCACCACCTCGGGTTGCGGGCGAGGATGACGCGCCCCTCCTTGGTGTCCCGCGTCTGGACGAGGAACGGGCCGGCGCCGACCTTGAGCTGCTCCCGGGCGCCGTCGTTGAAGGCGTTGGCGCTGCCCATCACGCTCTTGGGGTAGAGCGGCGTGAACAGGGACCGCCAGTCGGCGTAGGGGCGGGCGAAGGTGACCTTGACCTCATGGGCGTTCGCGCCCTGCTGGACCTTGCCGATCCGGTCGTAGCCGGCGTTCCGGGCGGTCCAGTAGGCGTTGTTCTTGCCGCGCAGCGCGGTCCACTGGGCGACGAAGTCGGCGGCGGTGATCGCCGTACCGTCGCTCCACCGCGCCTTGGGGTTGATCTTGTAGGTGACGACCTGCTTGGGGTCGCGGGTGCTGATGTCCGCGGCGTCGAGGAAGTCGGCGTTGCGCTGCGGTCTGCCGCTCGCGTCGATGGTGAACATGCTGGGCAGCACCGCACCGGCGATCCGCGCGGTGGTCGCGTCGGCGTCGGACTGGAAGGCGTTGAGGGTGCCGGGCATCGCGTCGACGGCCCAGCGCAGGGTGCCGCCGTTCTTCAGGTCGCCGCGGGGTGCCGGGGCGATGTCCTGGGACGCCGCGACGGACGCCTCCCGGTCGTCTTCGCTGCATCCGGTCAGGACCGGCAGCGGGAGCAGCACCCCCGCCGCGATGAGCGCGGCACAGCGGCGTCTGCGGCACACCGCGCGGCGGCCTGCAAGGTGATCGTGGTCAGTCATGACGGTTACCTCCGGGCTCGCCCGCGCCGCGCCGAGCACCGCCTGGGGCTGACCGGCGCACCACGTTCGGCCGATTTTGCGGCTCATCACATCTATGGCACCCCTACTGAAAGCGAACGCGCCCGGACCGGCAGTCCGACACGGCGGCCGCCGCACCAAGGCCACCCGCCCGGCCCAACACAGGGCCCTTGGAGCGGGTCACGGCGGGGTTCGCGGGGATGCGGGCCGCCGTCCGCCGCCGCCCGTTCCCGTATCGGCGTTCGACCTACGCCGGGGCGCATGGTTGCCGGAACGCACCGGTTCGAGTCGTAATCGCGCTGGACCCCTTCCCAACGCCTACTGTGACGCGCGACACTCTCGGGCGCATGAGATCGCCCACCACACCTTCAAAAGTGAGGGCACGTTATATGTCCCTACAGGACGCAATGACGGCGGTTGAGCGCAGCCTGGACGACCTGATCCGGTCGGTGGGAAAACTGGAGACGCAGCTCGGCGCCGGTCTGGACATCCGCCGGGTCCGTACGGACACCGACCATCTGCGCGAGAGTCTCACCCTGCTGAAGCAGAGCGTGGCGGCCGCTCCCCCCGCCCACCGGCGCGCGCCCGACGTCGAGATGGTGCCGATCTCCGACGCCCCCTACAACTCCGCGCTGTGGACCGACGCCCAGGACGAGGGCCTCGGCTCCAGGAACGGCCACGCGCCCTAGGGGAAATCCCCTGGTGGAGGCCCCTTAGGGGGTGGCTTCGCCCCACTCAGCCCCTACCCCGTTGCCGCCCCGGTGGAAGCATTCCGGCCGGAGCGCCTTTCACGGAGACCGACGTTGGCCACTGGCACCGAACCCTCATCGCAAGCGGGCGCGACCGGCGTGCACACCGCCTCGCGCGCCGCCATCCCCGCCCGTCATCTGCGCACCGACCGCTGGTGGCTGGCGCCGGCGTGCACCGCCGCCGGGCTGCTCGCGTTCATCGTCTACTCGACCTGGCGGGCCTTCGCGAACGCCGACTACTACGCCGCGCCCTATGTCTCGCCGTTCTACTCGCCCTGTCTGGCGGAGAACTGCCACACCATGCGCGGCGGCCCCAACTGGGAGATCTTCGGCAGCTGGTGGGGCCTGTCCCCCGCCCTGCTGATCCTGATCTTCCCGCTGGGTTTCCGGCTGACCTGCTACTACTACCGCAAGGCCTACTACCGCGGCTTCTGGGCCTCGCCGCCGGCCTGCGCGGTCGCCGAACCGCACAAGAAGTACACCGGTGAGACCCGCTTCCCGCTGATCCTCCAGAACATCCACCGCTACTTCTTCTACTTCGCGGTGCTGGTGGCCGGCGTGCTGACCTACGACACCGCGCTGACCTTCCGTGACGAGCACTACGCCTGGGGCCACATGGGCCTGGGCACCCTGATCTTCCTCGTCAACATCGCGCTGATCTGGACGTACACCCTCTCGTGCCATTCCTGCCGGCACATCATCGGCGGCCGGCTGCGGCACTTCTCCAAGCACCCGGTGCGCTACCGGATGTGGGGCTGGGTCGGCAAGCTCAACGAGCGGCACATGCTGCTCGCCTGGTCCTCACTGATCAGCGTGGCCGCCGCGGACTTCTATGTCTTCCTGCTGGCCAGCGGGGCGTTCGCGGACCCGCGCTTCTTCTGACGACAACATCTCCTAAGGAAAGGTGTGCCCCCTGATGGCGCATGTGGACCGGCAGGCATGGGACGTGGTCGTGGTGGGCGCCGGCGGCGCCGGACTGCGGGCCGCGATCGAGGCCCGCGAAGCCGGTATGCGGACGGCCGTGATCTGCAAGTCCCTGTTCGGCAAGGCCCATACGGTGATGGCCGAGGGCGGTATCGCGGCCAGCATGGGCAACGCCAACGAGCATGACAACTGGCAGGTCCACTTCCGGGACACCATGCGCGGCGGCAAGTTCCTCAACCAGTGGCGGATGGCCGAGCTGCACGCCCGGGAGGCGCCCGACCGGGTGTGGGAGCTGGAGACCTGGGGCGCGCTCTTCGACCGCACCGCCGACGGCCGGATCTCCCAGCGCAACTTCGGCGGCCACGAGTACCCGCGCCTGGCGCATGTCGGCGACCGTACGGGCCTGGAGCTGATCCGCACCCTCCAGCAGAAGATCGTCTCGCTCCAGCAGGAGGACGAGAAGGAATTCGGCGCGCACGACGCCCGGTTGAAGGTCTTCCAGGAGTGCACGGTCACCCGCGTCCTCACAGAGTCGAACAGCGGCTCCGCCGCGGGGTCCGGCCGGGTGTCCGGCGCCTTCTGCTACGAGCGGGAGTCCGGCCGCTTCTTCGTGCTGGAGGCCCCGGCGGTGGTGCTGGCCACCGGCGGTATCGGCAAGTCCTTCAAGGTGACCTCGAACTCCTGGGAGTACACCGGCGACGGCCACGCACTGGCGCTGCTGGCCGGGGCGCCGCTGATCAACATGGAGTTCGTGCAGTTCCACCCCACCGGCATGGTCTGGCCGCCGTCGGTGAAGGGCATCCTCGTCACCGAGTCCGTCCGCGGCGACGGCGGGGTGCTGCGCAACAGCGAGGGCAAGCGCTTCATGTTCGACTACATCCCGGACGTCTTCAAGGAGAAGTACGCGGAGACCGAGGACGAGGGCGACCGCTGGTACGAGGACCCCGAGCACAACCGCCGCCCGCCCGAGCTGCTGCCCCGCGACGAGGTGGCGCGGGCCATCAACGCCGAGGTCAAGGCGGGCCGCGGCTCCCCGCACGGCGGCGTCTATCTGGATGTCTCCACCCGGATGCCGGCCGAGGTGATCAAACGCCGGCTGCCCTCGATGCACCACCAGTTCAAGGAGCTGGCGGATGTGGACATCACCGCCGAACCGATGGAGGTCGGCCCGACCTGTCACTACGTGATGGGCGGTGTGGACGTCGATCCGGACACCGCGGCGGCGACCGGGGTGCCGGGACTGTTCGCGGCCGGTGAGGTGGCCGGCGGGATGCACGGATCCAACCGGCTGGGCGGCAATTCGCTGTCCGATCTGCTGGTCTTCGGCCGCCGGGCCGGGCTGCACGCGGCCGAGTACGCGGCGTCGCTGGCCGACCGGCCGGTGCCCGATCCGCTCCAGATCGACACGGCGGAGGCGGAGGCGCTGCGCCCGTTCAGCGCCGAGGACACCGGGGACGGCACGGACGCCGGCCGGGTCCCGGCGGAGAACCCGTACACCCTGCACCAGGAGCTCCAGCAGGCGATGAACGACCTGGTCGGCATCATCCGCAAGGAGAGCGAGATGTTCGAGGCGCTCAAGCGGCTGGCCGATCTGCGGGTACGGGCCCGGCGGGCCGGCGTCGAGGGGCACCGGCAGTACAACCCGGGCTGGCATCTGTCGCTCGATCTGCGGAACATGCTGCTGGTCAGCGAGTGTGTGGCCCGGGCGGCGCTGGAGCGCGAGGAGAGCCGGGGCGGGCACACCCGCGATGACCATCCGGCGATGGACCGGCTCTGGCGCCAGATCAACCTGGTCTGTGAACTCGCCGATCCGCAGGGCGATTCCCGGGCCGCCGACCCGGCGCTGGGCCAGATCCGGCTGTCCCGCCGGGAGAACCCGCCGATCCGCCGCGATCTGCTGGAACTGTTCGAGAAGGACGAGCTGGCGAAGTATCTGACCGACGAGGAGCTGAGCCGGTGAGCCAGGCGCAGACAGAGCAGCAGTCCGGGACCTACCAGGCGCACTTCCGGGTGTGGCGGGGCGACGCGGACGCCGGGGAGCTGGCGGATTTCACCGTCGAGGTGCACGAGGGCGAGGTGGTGCTGGACATCGTGCACCGTCTCCAGGCGACCCAGGCGCCCGATCTCGCGGTGCGCTGGAACTGCAAGGCGGGCAAGTGCGGTTCGTGCAGCGCGGAGATCAACGGGCGGCCGCGGCTGATGTGTATGACCCGGATGTCGGTCTTCGAGCGTACGGAGACCCTCACGATCACCCCGCTGCGGGCCTTCCCGGTCGTCCGTGACCTGGTCACCGATGTGTCCTTCAACTACGCCAAGGCCCGGGAGATCCCGTCGTTCGTGCCGCCTCCGGAGCTGGCGCCCGGCGAGTACCGCATGCAGCAGGAGGACGTCGGCCGCTCGCAGGAGTTCCGTAAGTGCATCGAGTGCTTCCTGTGCCAGGACACCTGCCATGTGGTGCGGGACCACGAGGAGAACAAGGCGGCGTTCGCCGGTCCGCGCTTCCTGATGCGCATCGCCGAGCTCGATATGCATCCGCTGGACGCGGCGCCGGAGTCGGGGCTCGACCGCAAGGCCACCGCGCAGGACGAGCACGGGCTGGGCTACTGCAACATCACCAAGTGCTGTACCGAGGTCTGCCCCGAGAACATCAAGATCACCGACAATGCGCTGATCCCGCTGAAGGAGCGCGCCGCGGACCGCAAGTACGACCCGCTGGTGTGGCTCGGGAACAAGATCCGGCGCCGTACCGAATGATCCGGTGACGGACGTGGCGCGGGGGCCGGTGTCACACCCGGCCCCCGCGCCGTGTCCGTCCGCCCGTTTCTCAGAACAGGCTCAGCAGGGCCTCCGCCGGGTCCACCGGCGCCGACTCCCCGTCGGGCAGGGCGAGTTCGAACCACACGGTCTTGCCGCGCGGGGTACGGCGGCTGCCCCAGCCCTCGCTCAGCAGACCGACCAGCTGGAGTCCGCGGCCGCCCTCGTCGGTGTCGCGGGCGCGGCGGCGGCGCGGCTGGGCGAGATCGGCGTCCCAGACCTCGCAGACCAGCGAGCGGTCCAGCAGCAGCCGCAGCCGGATCTCACCGTGGCCGTGCCGCAGTGCGTTGGTCACCAGTTCGCTGACCAGCAGCTCCGTGGTGTCGACCAGGTCCTGAAGGCCCCAGTCCATGAGCTGGTCGCGGGCCAGTTCCCGGGCGCGGGCCACCGAACGCGCCTCCGGCGCCAGATTCCAGTCGCCCACCGCGTCCTTGGGCAGCCCCTGCACCCGCGCCATCAGCAGCGCGATGTCGTCTTCGCCGTGCGAGGTGTCCAGGGCGTTCAGGACGTGGTCGCAGGCGTCCTCCAGCGGGCGGTCGGCGCCCGAGAGGGCCGTACGGAACGCCCGCAGCCCCTCGTCCAGCGGATGGTGGCGGGACTCCACCAGACCGTCGGTGTAGAGCGCCAGCAGCGCGCCGTCCGGCAGCTCGACCTCGATCTCCTCGAACGGTTCCCCGCCGACGCCCAGCGGCATCCCCGGCGGGACGTCGAGCAGCAGCGCGTCCTCCCCGTCCTCGACCAGCACCGGCGGCAGATGCCCGGCGTTGGCGAACGTACAGCGCCGGGTGACCGGGTCGTAGACGGCGTAGACGCAGGTGGCGAGGTAGACCTCGGAGAGGTCGGCGGTACGGGCCGAGCGCCCCGTCTCCGGCGCGGCGTCGGCGGTTCCGGACCGGCCGCGGGCGGACCGGGACTGCGACCGGCCGTCGCCGTCGCCGCCGAGTCCGCGGGCGATCTCGTCCAGTGCCGAGAGCACCTCGGCAGGTTCCAGGTCCAGCAGGGCCAGCGTGCGGACGGCGGTGCGCAGTTCGCCCATGGCCACGGCGGCGCGCAGTCCGCGCCCCATGACGTCGCCGACGACCAGGGCCGTGCGGTGGCCGGGGAGTTCGATGACATCGAACCAGTCGCCGCCGACCTCGGTGGCGGTGGTGCCGGGCAGATAGCGGCAGGCGATGTCCAGCCCGGCCGCCTCCGGGTCGCCGGGCGGCAGCAGACTGCGCTGCAATATCAGCGCGCGTTCGTGCTCCCGGCGGTAGAGGCGGGCGTTGTCGATACAGACCGCGGCGCGCGCGGCCAGCTCGACGGCGAGCGCGGTGTCGCGCTCACCGAACGGCTCACTGCCCTTCGTACGGGAGAACTGCACCAGCCCGACGACGGTGTCCCTGGCGACCATCGGCACGGCGAGGGTGGAGTGCACCACCGCGCCCAGCTCGGGGCCTTCGTCGCTCTCCCGGGCCGGGATGATCTGCGCCTGGGCGGTACGCAGGGCGCCCGCGCAGGGCGAGTTGAAGGGATAGCGGTGGACGGCGCCGACCGCGACCGGGCCGGGTGCGTCGCCGAGGACACCGGGGGCGGTGGCGAGCGGGGCGTCCGAGACGGCGCTGGCGAAGTGCCGGGCGGGGCCTCGTCACCGGACAGCAGGCCCTGATAGAGGTCCACCGAGGCCAGATCGCAGAACTGCGGGACGGCGACGTCCAGCAGCGTGCGGGCGGTGGTCTCCAGGTCGAGGGAGTTGCCTATCCGGGCGCCGGCCTCGTTGAGCAGGGCGAGGTTGCGGCGGGCGTTGGCGGCCTCCCGCTCGGCCCGGCGCCGGCCGGTGACATCGGCGGCGAGCGCCGCGACACCGATGGGGCGGCCGCTGGCGCCGTGCAGCCGGTAGAGCGACACCGACCAGCGGCGGTTCTCCTCGTCGCCGGACGGCAGGCCGACCAGCTGCATCTCGGCGACCGGCTCGCCGGTGTCCAGGACGCGGCGCAGCGCGGCGGTCATCCGCTCGGCCTCGGACCGCGGCAGGAAGTCATGCGGCCCGCAGCCGCGGTACCTGCTCGCCGGGCCGCCGAAGACCGAGGCGAACCGCTCGTTGACCCGCAGCAGCTTCAGGTCCGTGCCGAACAGGGTGAAGCCCATGGGAGATTGACCGAAAACGGCCTGCGAGGCGGCAAGGTCGGTTTCGATGCCGCGCAGCGCCCGGACATCGACGACCAGACAGACCGCGGCGCGTTCACCGTCCTCGTTGCGGGACGGCATCACATAGATCTCGGCGAGGCCGTCGGCCGTGCCGTTCGCTTCCCTGCGGTAGGGCACCAGGCCGGTCCACTCCCGGCCGTCGAGTATCTCGGACACCTTGCGGTGCCCGGTCTCCCGCAACTCCCGCGGGACGAACGCCTCGACGGGGTCCTTGCCGAGCGCGTAACGGGCGGGGATGCCGAGCATCTGCTCCGCGCGCTCGCTCCACTGCTCGATCCGCCCGTCGGGGCCGAGCGAGAAGGAGGCCACCCGGATGTAGTCGTAGATCGATCCGGGCCGGCTGCTCTGCCATACGGGCGGACCTTGCAGTTCGCGCAGGGGCGGACAGCCACCTGGGTCGCCGGGGCTGTCCGCACCGCCCTGACCTTCGGCCTGCGCGGGTTCTGCCCCGCCAGATGACATCTTGCTCACGAGCCCCGTCCCCTCCAGCTCATCGTGCCCGGACCGGACCAGCTCGAGTATCCAATACCCCGGCTATCCGGAACACGGTCTTCACGATCACAGCACAGTCTCGATCGCAGCCCGTCGACAAAATGTCGATGGAATGGCAACGATCAGGACTTTCATCTGTCTCCTAACCAGCCACCGACAGCTCGAACCACACTGTCTTACCGCTCTTTCCGCGCCGGGTCCCCCACCGTCGCGAACTGCATGCGACCAGCTGCAATCCACGGCCTCCCTCGTCGTCGGGAGCGGCGTCGCGCTCCAGCGGCGGGTCGGGCAGCGGATCGGAGACCTCGACGAGCAGCCCGTCGGAGCTGAGCAGCACCATACGGACCCCGATCGGCCCGCTGGCATGGCGCAGGGAGTTGGTGACGAGCTCGCTGACGAGTAGTACGGCCATATCGGCGGCGCCGTTCAGGCCCCAGTCGTCCATGACCCGCCGGACGGCCGTGCGGGCGGTGCGCACCGCACCGGGGTCGGCCGGAAAGCTCCATTCAGCGGTGGCGGAACCGGCGGCCTTGCTGCGCCTGCGAGCGCTGCCGGAGCCGGGCTCAGGGACCCCTGCCGCTGCGCTGTCGCTCACGCCGATCACATCCCAGCACGATGGCTCCCCGTCGTCTTGTCTGCGTCGATGGGGTCAATCTGGACATACCCGGTATCCCGCCCCGCATATCGCCTACGGCGGTGCACTGTGGCACAAATGAAACATATTGCGGCGGGGGCTGATGGTTCCGGGAGCAGGCGGGGCGGGATGCGGGCGGGGCCGGGTGCGCGTGGGCTGGACGCAGGCAGGGGCTGACGGGGCGCGGGGAGGGCACAGGCAGGCGTGGGCGGGACGCGGACGCGTGGGGGCAGGGCGCGGCCGGCTGCGGCGCGTTACCGCCGTACGCCGGTCGCCCCGGCCGGGGCCGCCAGTCGGCGCATCGCCTCGGCGACCGCCGGGCGGTCCTGGTCCAGCCAGTCGACCTGGTTCTCCTCGCCGGGCAGCAGCCAGCGCAGCTCGTCATGGTCCTGGAGCGGCCGCGGCTCCCCGGACAGCAGCCGGGCCGTCCACACCTGAAGGACATAGCCGGGGCGCAGTATCCACTCGCCCGGAATCCGCTCCAGGGCCGCGGCCTCGACACCCAGCTCCTCGCGCAGCTCACGCTCCAGCGCCTGCTGAGGTGTCTCGCCGTCCTCCACCTTGCCGCCGGGCAGCTCCCAGCGGCCGGCCAGCGCGGGCGGTGCACTGCGCCGTGCGGCCAGCAGCCGCCCGCGCTCGCACACCGCTCCACCCACCACTACGCGCACGGTCGTCATGCGCGGCAGCCTACGTCGCCCGCCCTGGTCCCGCTTCCCGCACGTCGCCCCTCAGGTCGCCGCGCGGTCGGCCTTCTCGACCACGTAGAGCTGCTGGCGGCCGCGCGTCTCGAGCCGGTCGGCCACCCGCTCCGCCTCCGCCCGGGTGGCATACCGCCCCACGCGATAGCGGTTGCCCCCTTCGTCCTGGCGGATGACGAGCCAGGGGAGCACGGCTCCACCCTCAGTCATTGCGCCCCTCCGTCCGCCGGACAGCGCGCCGTCACGCGCTCCTGGTCTGCTGATGCCGAAATCGCAATCCGCATATGCCCGAGCCTACGCCCGACCTTCACTCAGCGGATATGGATTTACACAAAGAGGTACTGAACCGGCCACCCGCGGGCCCCGGCGAACCGGAAGCGGCCTGCGAGTGGCCGGTGGGGCCCGAGTGACTCGGGCATACGTATCGGCGCCGACGGCGCGGGAGCGGGGCTCAGGCCCTGACGGAGGCCTTGACCCCTTCGGTCTCCTCGGCCGCTTCGGCCTCTTCCGCCGCCTGGATCTCGGCCTCGGCCTGGATCAGCGTCGGGTTGCGCCAGGAGCTGCGCACACCCCAGTAGTAGAAGGCCAGTCCGATCAGGGCGACCAGGACGATGTCCCAGCCCTCGGGCAGATAGCCCTTACCGCCGAACTCCTTGCCGCCCATGTACGAGACGGAGGCCATGACCAGCAGATACGCCACCATCCAGGCACCGGCCTTGAGGTGCGGGCGCAGCGCGGCCCACGGCTTGCGGCCCTGGGTCAGCGGCTTGCCGATCTCGTACCAGGCCCAGACCGGGAGTCCGACGGCCATGATCAGGATGACCTTGCCGGTGAGCGGCCAGCGGCCCCAGTAGAGGACCAGCGAGCCGAAGATCATCGCGATCGGCGCGATGACCGGCATCGCCTTCAGCTTCACCGGACGCTTGAGGTCCGGCGAGACGCGGCGCAGCGACATCACCGCGACCGGGCCGGTGATGTACGAGATGACCGTGGCCACCGAGACGATCTCGGCGAGCGATCCCCAGCCGCGGAAGACGGCGAGGAACAGGAAGGCGATCACGAGGTTGAGCAGCAGCGCGGGGCGCGGCACACCGGTCTTCTTGTCCACCTTGCCGAAGATGCCCGGCAGATGACCGTTCTCCTGCACACCGTGGATCATGCGCGAGGTGGTGGCCGCGTAGATCATGCCGGTGCCGGACGGGGAGACAAAGGCGTCCGCGTACAGCAGCAGCGCCAGCCAGTTCAGGCCCCAGGCAATGGCGAGGTCGGCGAGCGGCGAGTTGAAGCCGAGACCGGCCCAGCCGCCGCCGGCGGTCAGCTTGTCGCCGGGCACCGCCATCAGGAACGCGACCTGGAGCGCGACATAGATGACCAGCGCGATCACGATCGACCAGATGACGGCCTTGGGCAGCGACTTGCCGGGGTTACGGGCCTCGGCGGCGAGGTTCAGCGGGGACTGGAAGCCGTTGTAGGCCCAGACGATGCCGGAGACGGCGACGGCGGTGAAGACCGAGCTCCAGCCGTTGGGCGTGAAGCCGCCGTGGTGAACGATGTTGCTGGTGTCGAAGTGCGCCAGCATCAGCGCGCTCGCGGTCAGCGCCGGGACGACGACCTTGAAGACCGTGATCGCGGTGTTGGTCTTCGCGAACAGCGAGATCGCGAACCAGTTGAGGAAGAAGTAGAAGATCAGCAGCACGCTGGCGAGCCCGACACCGGTGCCGGTCAGCTCCTTGCCGTCGTACAGCGCCTGTGCCCAGCCGAAGTCCCAGGAACTCATGTACTGGACGGAGGCGGTGGCCTCACCCGGGATGACCGAGACGATCGCGATCCAGTTGGCCCAGGCCGCGAGGTAGCCGGCGAGCGAGCCGTGGGAGTACTGGCCGTAGCGGACCATGCCGCCGGCCTTGGGGAACATCGAGCCGAGCTCGGTGTAGGTGAGGGCGATCGTCAGAGCGACCACCGCTCCGATGATCCAGGCGAGGATCGCGGCAGGGCCGGCGATGGCGGCGGCCCGCTCGGCTCCGAAGAGCCAGCCGGAACCGATGATGGACCCGAGACCAGTGGCGGTCAGGGCGATGGTCCCGAGGGACCGACGGTAGTTCGAGTGCGCGCCCTGCTCCGCACTCGGGGTCTTCGTCGTGCTCACGTGCTGGTCTCCTGGTCTTCCCCCGTGCCGTGCACAAACTTCGCCATCGTAAGAGCGAATCGCACGGTCGGCTTCCCCCACCCAGGCAAAAATCCCGCCCAGTTGAGCGTCTGTGGGGTATCCCACACCGGTTTGCGGGCGGCATTTAACAACAAAGTGGTCAAAATGGGGCACCAACCTGAGAACCAAAGGCGCTCTGTGGGCGTCTAGGCGACACATACAGGGCACCGAACCAACACACCATCTACTTCACAGGCAAGTGATAGGCGACCCGATAGCGGTCCGCGAGGGTGACCACATCGGCCGTCTCGACCGGCCGGCCGCCTGCGAAATACGTCCGCGAGACGACCAGCACCGCATGCCCCGGCACCCCGCCCAGCGTCATCGCCTCCTCCGCCAGCGACGGCCGCGCACCGACCTCCTCGACGACGTTGTCCACCACCACGTCGATGGCCGCCATCCGTTCGACCACCCCACGGCCCGCCAGCGGCCCCTCCTCCGGCAGCATCACCGGCGTCCGCCCGGTCACCTCCAGGGGTTCCCACGAGGTCGAGAGCATCGACGGCTCCCCCTCCGCCCGGAAGACATAGCGCGTGCGCATCACCTTGGCCCCGTGCGGGATGCGCAGCCGGGCCGCGACCACCGGACCGGCCGTCTCCTGCTCGCTGCTGGACTCCCAGGTGCCGCGCACCCGCTCGTCCGTCTGCTCCTGCCGGAAGGGCGTACAGCCACCTACCGAATGGAAGCCGACGCGGGCGATACGGCGCGGGACGGGCTGTTCGCGCACATAGGTCCCCGATCCCGAGCGGCCCTCGACCAGCCCCTCGGCCATCAGGACCTTGCGCGCCTCCAGGGCGACGGTGTCCGAGACGCCGTACTCCTCGCGGATGCGCGCCTGGGAGGGAAGACGGGTGTGCGGCGGCAGCACCCCATCGACGATCTTCTGGCGCAGGTCGCCGGCGACGCGGAGGTACGCGGGCTGCTCACCGAAAGGCACATGCCCCTCCCAACAGCTTGACAGTCAGCAACAGCGTGGCAACCGCGTGTTGCCGACCGCAAGCTTGGGCCAGATGTTCACCTGATGTGATGAATCCCAGCTCAGCACGTGTATGAGGCGAGATCAGGCTCCACCGGGCCCCGCATCCCCACCCCGCGCCACCCCACGGGTTCTTTCCACCCGGGTGGGCGTCACCCATACATGTCACGATCGAAACGGGACCACGTTCGAAGGGCACGTCCGAAACGGCATACCGAACACGGCACGGCCCGGCACGAAGACGCCGCACCAGGAGCGCGGAACGCGGCCTCAGGACGGGAAGGAAGGGACCCCATGCCCGCCGAACCCCGCCTCTCCCCCATGCCCCGGGACTGGCAGCGGGCGCTCGCCGTCGTCGCCCACCCGGACGACCTCGAATACGGCGCCGCGGCCGCCATCGCCGAATGGACCACCGCCGGGCGGCAGGTCAGCTATCTCCTGGTCACCCGCGGCGAGGCCGGTATCGACGGGCTCGCACCCGCCGAGTGCGCCGCGGTCCGCGAGACCGAGCAGCGGGCCGGTGCCGCGCTCGTCGGCGTCCACACCGTCGAATTCCTCGACCGCCACCACGACGGGGTCATCGAGGCCGGCCCGGCGCTGCGCCGCGATCTGGCCGCGGCCATCCGCCGCCACCGCCCAGAACTCCTGGTCACCCTCAACCACCACGACACCTGGGGCGGCGTCCAATGGAACAGCGCGGACCACCGGGTGGTGGGGCGCGCCGTCCTGGACGCGGCGGGCGACGCCGGCAACCGCTGGATCTTCCCCGAGCTCGCCGGCGACCGGGGCCTGGCGCCCTGGAACGGCGTGCGGTGGGTGGCCGTGGCAGGCTCCCCGCACCCCACGCACGCCGCCGAGGTCGGCCCCGGCATCGACCGCGCGGTCGACTCGCTGGCGGCCCACAGCACGTACATCAAGGGCCTGGGCGGCTCCCACCAGGACCCCCGCGCATACGCCCGCAGCTTCATCGAACAGACGCTGCGCAACGGCGGCGAACGCTACCGGGGCCGCCCCGCCACCCTCTTCCAGCTCTTCCCCCGCTGAGGTTCACGGCCTCCCGGCAAGCCCGCGTACGAACCACCCACCGGCCCGTTGCCCGCCGTCCGCTCACCGCCCCTTCCGGGCCACGTAGTAGACGTTCAGGATGTCGCCCGGCACCTCCCGCGTCCCGACCTCGTCGAAGCCCGCCTCCCGCAGCATTCGCAGCGCGGTCTGCCGGCCCCAGACGGTCCCGAGCCCGGCGCCGCCCTCAGCGAGGGACACGGTCATGCAGTAGAAGACCGACAGGGCGTAGAGGGTGGGGCCCAGTGGATGGCCGACGTTCTCGGACAGGTCGCTGGAGGCCGCGATATCGCCCATCAGGAAGACCCCGTCGGCCCGCAGCCCGTTCGCGACGGCCGTGAGGGTGCGCGCCGGACGGGCCAGGTCATGGATCACGTCGAAGGCGGTGATCAGGTCGTAGGAGCCGGTCAGTTCGGCCGTATCGGCCACCTCGAAGCGGGCGTTGTCCAGCTCCCAGCGCGCCGCCTCCGCGCACGCTTCGCCGATGCCCGCCTCGGAGATGTCCATCCCCACGAACCGGCTGCGGGGGAAGGCGCGGGCCAGCAGATTGACGGCGTGGCCCTGGCCGGTGCCGATGTCCAGGGCGTCGATGCCGTCGCGCAGCCGCTCGGTGAGGCCCGGTACCAGCGGCACGATGGTGTCGACCAGCGAGGAGTCGTACACCCGCGCCGTCTCCTCGGCCTGGAGGTCCTGGAAGTGCGGATATGACGAGTACGGCACCCCGCCGCCGGCCCGGAACGCCGCCAGGACCTCGTCCTCGACCTCTCCCATCATCGCCAAGTACTGCGTGAAAGCGGCCATGTTGTCCGGGCCCGCGTCCCTGGTCAGCACGGCCGCATGCGCGGGCGGGAGCCGGTAGCCGCCGTCCTCGGGGGCGTACTCGACGATGCCGCCGACCGTCATCCCGCCCAGCCACTCCCGGACATAGCGTTCGTCGAGCCCGGCAGCCTCGGCGATCCGCGCACTGGTCGCCGGCGGCAGACCGGCCATCACATCGAACAGCCCCGCCCGGTGGCCGAGGCTGCACAGATGCCCCAGACAGGCGTCGTTGAGCAGCCGGAGCATGCGTCCCGCGAACTCCTCCTGCCGCGCCGGGCCCTGAGCCCGTTCCGTCATCGCGCCCGCTCCTCCCGGCCCCCGGAAAACGGCCCGACGCGGCCCCTCGCACCACCACCGGCCACCCGCCGGGTTCGTTCGCTTTATCTCCCCTTTGCCTGTTTTTCGATGCTACGCCGGGAGGCCGGTGGCCACCTCGGGAGACCGGCCGGGCCGCCGCCGACCGGGCCCGTTCTGTGGGCCGTCGGTGGCACAGCGGGCCACACCCGCTTGCGCCTCCTGCCGAGCGCCCCCACCGCCCTGAACAATCGCCCCTGACCAGGACGTATGCATGCGTCTCAGCGGACTGAGGGGAACGACCGATGGACGGAGCGAGACAGTCGGACCGCAGAGCCCTGCTGGCCGGCGGACTGTTCGCCGCCACGGCGGCACTCACGGGGTGCTCCTCGAAGAGCACCGCCCCGGCAGCAGCCGGCGCCTCGCCACAGGCGCGGCCCACCATGCAGCCGACCGCCCGGCCCGCCACCCCGGAAGCGGCCTTCACCCGCCTGATGGAAGGCAACCAGCGCTGGGTGAGCGGCGACCTCCAGCACCCCGACCGGGACCCGGACCGGCGGGAATTCGTGGCCCAGGAACAGAAGCCTTTCGGGTCGGTCCTCGCCTGCATCGACTCCCGGGTGCCGCCGGAGCTCCTCTTCGACACCGGGCTGGGCGACCTCTACGTGATGCGCACGGGCGGCGAGGCGGTCGGCCCGGTGGTCACGGGTTCCGTCGAGTACGGGCCCATGACCAGCGGAACCCCCCTCATCGTGGTCCTCGGCCACCAGCGCTGCGGCGCCGTCGAGGCCTCGTACACCTCGCTCAAAGAGGGCAAGCCGCTGCCCGGCAACCTGGAGGCGATCGCCCGCGCGCTGCGCCCGGCCTACGAACAGGCGGTCCGGGAAGGCGGCAGCGACCCGGTCGACACCATGGCCCGCGCCCAGGTCACCCTGACCGCCGCCAACCTGCGCTCCAACCAGGACCTGGCCCCCCTCGTACAGAAGGGCACCCTCGCCGTGGTCGGCGCCTACTACTCCCTCGACAGCGGCAAGGTGGAGGTGCTGTCGGGGGCGCCGTCCTGACCTGCCGCACGAGACTGCCGGGGCCTGCCCGTTCAGGCCGCGAGGAGCTCCGCCCACCAGGTGATGCCGCCCGGGTGGACCCGTGTGCCGCACTCGGCCGCCAGCGCGGTGATGAGGTCGAGCCCGCGGCCGTGCTCGCCCGGGCAGGGGTCGGCGACCGGCCGCCCGTCCGCCGCCGCGGGCCCCGCGTCGGTCACCTCGACGCGCAGGGCACTGCGCCCGCCGGTCCCGGCCCGTGACAGCCGCAGCACCGCCGGCGGCAGGGCGTGGACGACCGCGTTGGTGATCAGCTCCGAGATCACGAGGAGCGCGTCCTCGGCGAGGTCCGGGGCCAGGTTCCAGTCGGCCAGGACCGTACGCACCCTTCGGCGTACGACCGCGACGGCCTCGGGGATGTGCGGCAGCGGGCAGACATGTTCGTCCGCCTCCGGAACCACCACGTCAAGCTGTGCCGTCATGCCTCCACCTCCGAGGCCTCTGCCGGCTGGCCGCCGGGCTTGAGAAGGACGCTATGGCGGACGGTGGAGGCGGTCAATGAACGGTGGTCGGCATTACCGAACGCCAGATGCCGAGGGGCCATCCCTCCCGGCAGATGCCGACCGCGGGACTACGATTGCCTCATGGCCGGCCCGGTCCAGTCGATCGAACGGGCGGCGGCGATCCTGCGTCTGCTCGCCAGTGGGCCCCGTCGGCTCGGACTGGGTGAAGTAGCCGCGTCGCTCGGGCTGGCGAAGGGCACCACACACGGCATTCTGCGCACCCTCCAGAACGTCGACTTCGTCGAGCAGGACGCGGCGACCGGGAAGTACCACCTCGGGGCCGCACTGCTGCACCTGGGCACCAGCTACCTCGACGTCAACGAGCTGCGGTCGCGCTCCATCAACTGGGCCGACGCCCTGGCCGCCCGCAGCGGGGAGGCGGTCCGGCTGGGCGCGCCCCTGGAGGGCAGGGTGCTCATCGTCCACCACGTCTTCCGCCCCGACGACACCCTCCAGACCCTGGATGTGGGCGCGCTGCTGCCCCTGCACGCCTCCTCGCTCGGCAAGGTGCTGCTGGCCTTCGGCAGCATGCCGCTGGAGCCGGCCGTGAAGGCCGGGCTGGAGGCGTACACCCGGCACACCCTGGTCGCCCCGGAGGGCCTCACCCGGGCGCTCACCGAGGTCCGGGAGCTCGGGTGGGCCGCCGAAGTACAGGAGATGACCATGGGCGAGGCCGGTATCGCCGCGCCGATCCGGGGCCACGGTGGCCTCGTGGTCGGTGCCATCGGCGCCTCCGGCACGGTCGAGCGGATCTGCGACGCCAAAGGGGTCCCGCAGCCGGCCCTGGTCAGCCAGGTCCGCCACGCCGCCCAGGCGATCTCCCGAGACCTGGGGGCCGCCCGCTGGTAGACCCCGACGCCCGCATGCCCCGCAACGGAAGGCTGACCATGGTTGAGCGGTATGTGATGTCCATCGACCAGGGCACCACCTCCACCCGATGCATCCTGTTCGACCACCAGGGGCGGCTGGTGTCGGTCGCCCAGCGGGAACACCAGCAGCACTTCCCGCGCCCCGGGTGGGTCGAGCACGACGCCGTCGAGATCTGGCACACGCTGCGGCGCGTGGTGCCGCAGGCGCTCTCCGACGCCGAGGTCGGCCCCGATGAGGTCGCCGCCATCGGGATCGCCAACCAGCGCGAGACGACCGTGCTGTGGGACCGGCGTACGGGCACCCCGCTGGGCCGGGCGATCGTCTGGCAGGACACCCGTACGGCCCCGCTGGTCGAGGACCTCAGAAGCCGGCCCGGGGACGACTTCTTCCTCCGGCGCTGCGGCCTGTCCCCTTCCACGTACTTCTCCGCCCCCCGGATCCGCTGGCTGTTCGACCACGCCGACGGGCTGCGGCAGCGTGCCGAGGACGGCGAGGTGCTGTTCGGCACGATGGAGAGCTGGCTGATCTGGAACCTCACCGGCGGGCCGGACGGCGGTCTGCACCTCACCGACGTCACCAACGCCAGCCGCACCATGCTCATGAACATCAGCACGCTCGACTGGGACGAGGAGCTGCTGGAGTTCTTCGGGGTCCCCCGCCCGATGCTCCCGGAGATCCGCTCCTCGGCCGAGACCTACGGAGTCGCCCGTTCCGTCCTCCCGGGTGTCCGCATCACGGCGGCACTCGGTGACCAGCAGGCGGCGCTGTTCGGACAGACCTGTTTCGCCCCCGGCGAGGCGAAGTGCACCTACGGAACCGGCAGCTTCCTGCTGCTCAACACCGGCACCGACCTCGTACGGTCCCGGCACGGACTGCTCACCACCGTCGCCTACAAGATCGAGGACCAGCCCGCGGTCTACGCACTCGAAGGCCCGATCGCCGTCACCGGTGCGCTGGTCCAGTGGTTCCGCGACCGGCTGGGGCTGATCAGCACCGCCCCCGAGATCGAGACGCTCGCACGCGCCGTCGAGGACAACGGCGGCTGCTACATCGTCCCGGCGTTCTCCGGGCTGTACGCGCCGCACTGGCGCAGTGACGCCCGCGGGGTCATCGTCGGCCTCACCTCGTACATCACCAAGGAGCATCTGGCCCGGGCCGTACTGGAGGCCACCGGCTGGCAGACCCGGGAGGTGGTCGACGCCATGAACGCCGACTCCTCACTCGCCCTGAAGGTGCTCAAGGTGGACGGCGGCATGACGTCCGACAACCTCCTCATGCAGTTCCTGGCCGACGTGCTCGACGTGCCCGTGGTGCGGCCCATGGCCGTCGAGACGGTCTCCCTGGGCGCCGCGTACGCCGCGGGACTCGCCGCCGGCTACTGGCCCGACCTGGAGGTCCTGCGCCGCAACTGGCACCGGGCCGCCCAGTGGCTGCCGGACATGGACCCCCGGCGGCGGGAGTCGGAGTACGAGAACTGGAAGCGGGCGGTCGAGCGGGCGCTCGGCTGGATCCGGTCACCGAACCCGTCGTGACGGCTCGTCACCAGGAAGGCTCGCCACGCTGAGTGGCCGCCCCGGCACAGCAAGCCGACGTCCCTGTTCCGTAAGGAGGCGATCCGTTCCCCGGCGCCCTTACGGCGGCTGTGATGGGAGACATGAAATCGCGTCTCTCTCCGCCGGTGTTCAAGGGCAGACTCCATGACGCCCGCACCGCGACCTCGATCGGCCGGTGGCTGGGGTCGGCGTTCGCCGTGTGCTTCCTCACCGGACTGATCAGCCACTTCATGCAGCATCCGCCGGACTGGCTGGCCCACCACATCCCGAGCCGCCCGTCGTGGGGATACCGGCTCACCCAGGGCCTGCACGTCGCCTCCGGCATCGCGGCAATCCCCTTGCTGCTGGCCAAGCTGTGGGCCGTATATCCGCGGCTGTTCGCATGGCCGCCACTGCGGTCGGTCAAGCACGCCCTGGAGCGGCTGTCGATCGCCGTGCTGGTGGCAGGGGCCGTCTTCGAGCTGGCGACGGGACTGCTGAACACGGCCCAGTGGTACCCGTGGCCGTTCTCGTTCGTGCCGGTGCACTACGCCGTGGCGTGGCTGGTGGTCGGGGCGCTGGTGCTGCACCTCGCGGTCAAGGCCCCGGAGATCCGGGCGCATTGGAGCCGGCGGTCACCCGGGACGCTCGCCCTGCCCGAACAGGACGGACCCGACCGGCGGTCCCTGCTGGCCGCGGTGGGCGCCGCTGTCGGGACCGTCACGCTGACCACCGTGGGCCAGTCCTTCACCCCGCTGAAGGACTTCATCCTGTTCGCACCGCGCCACCCGGACCAGGGCCCGCAGGCCCTGCCCGTCAACCGGACGGCCGCCGCGGCCGGCGTCGGCCGGATCGCCGACGAGGAGTACCGCCTGGTGGTGGACGGTCCGCAGCGGTACACCCTGACGCTGGAAGAACTGCGCGCCCTGCCGCAGCACGAGGTGGAGCTGCCGATCGCCTGTGTGGAGGGCTGGAGCAAGTCGGCGCACTGGACGGGCGTACGGGTCGTGGACCTGCTGGAGCGGGCGGGCGCGCCGCCGCACGCGCGGGTGCGGGTGACGTCGTTGCAGCTGCGCGGCGGCTACCGGGTGTCCGAGATGGGCCATGAGCACGCCCGCGACCCGCTGACCTTGCTCGCCCTGCGCCTGAACGGCACGGAACTCGACCCCGACCACGGCTACCCGGCGCGGCTCATCGCCCCGAACCGCCCCGGCGTACTCCAGACCAAGTGGGTCGGCCGACTGGAGGTCCTGGCATGAAGGCGATGCGTGCCCTCGCGGGCGTGGCCGGCGTGGTGCTCATGGGCGTCGGGGCGTCCTTGCTGCTGGACGTCCGTGACCTGACCGGCGTGCTGGTCTGGCTGGGCGGAGCGGTGGTGCTGCACGACGGGTTGATCGCGCCGCTGGTGCTGTTGGTTGGACTGGTGCTGGTACGCGGTGGTGTGCGTGGTGGTGTGCACGGGCCGGTTCGTGGCGCGCTCACGGTCGCGGGAGCGTTGACCGTGGTGGCCCTGCCGGTACTGCTGCGCCCGGGGCCGAGAGCCAACTCCTCGGTGCTGCCGCTGGATTACTGGGGCAACTGGCTGGTCGCGGTGGGGGGTGTGGTCATGGTGACGGCAGTCGTCCTGGCTGCTCGGTGGTTCAGGCGCGGGCGACGGGGGGCGGCGTAGGGCGGCCGGACACCATCGGGCACAACAACGGGGCCGGCCCCGAATGGAGCCGACCCCGATTGACCTGCATGCTTACCAGGCCCCTATGCCGATGCCACGGTGGCCGTCAGACGTTGAACCGGAATGTCTGCGGGCTGATCCTGACCTGCGGCGGAGCCCAGCCCAGGCCCTGACCTGGGATTCCTTGTTGGCATGCGTTGGCTCCTGACGGCTGTTTACGGGTGTCCTGCGGACTGACTGCGGACTGGCCGGGTCCCCGGGGCAGAGGATTTATTGCACACCGACGGGACCTGCAACGAAACTGCGCAGATGAGCGACCGCTACCCCTGCCCCTGATGCGGGCACCGCGTGCTCGACGCCATGCCCGGCTCCTACGAGATCTGCCCGTCTGCTTCTGGGAGGACGACGGGGTCCGGTTCCGCTGACCGGCCATGGGCGGCGGAGCGAACAAGGTCTCCCTGATCGAGACCCGTGCAGCTACCAGGACTTCGGCGCCTGTGACCAGCACGGCGGGCGGTAGGTCCGCGCGCCGGGCCGAGGACGAGCCGCTCGACCCTACCTGGCGCCCCATCGACCTGACACGACTCCTTCGAGGACTGGGACTCGGACGAACGCGCCCCGTGACCCAACGACCGCTCAATGCTCTGCTGGTGGCTGCCGCGATCACCCGGCGACACCTCGAAGGAACGGGCGGGGACAACGGAGAACGAAAGAGGCAACAGGCAACACCGCCGAACCCCGATTCTCCAGGCGCGCGTCGTGCCAGACTCACTTTCGGATGCGAAGCGAAACGATGCCGTCACAGCGGGTGTTTGTCATCGGGTTTCGTGTCGCCCGGTGATCGTCGGATGACGGTTCCCGTGAGGGCGGACGACCCTCGCGGTCACTGTTCAAGGGGAGGTTGATGATGAGCACGAATTTACGTTTCGGCCCGGAACTTCGCCGTTTGCGAGTGGAAGCGGGGCTGACTTTGACTGAGTTCGCCGTGGCGCTCAACTACGACAAGGGGCACCTCAGCAAGGTCGAGCGCGGGGAGCGTTCCGCGTCCCCGGAACTAGCCCGGCGGTGCGACGCCTTCCTCGGAGCGGATGGCGAGCTGCAGCGCCTGATCACCCGTCCCGAGACGGACTCGGACTCTGGCACCACCGAATCCCCCGCCGGTCCGAGCCGCTGGCTCGTCGGGCGCCGGGCGGTCCTCTCGGCGGGGACGGGTGCGCTGATCGACCTCGGCCTGAAACTCGGCGGTCAGGCGCTGTCCTCCACCGACGACCCCCTCCTGCCCTCCTTCCGCATGCAGTTCGACCACCTGCGGAAGCTCGGTCAGTCCACCGCGCCCAAGGTCCTGCTGCCCCTGCTGGAGACGCAAACCCGCATGATCGCCGGGCTGGCCGCCGACGCCCGGTCCGTTTCCCGGGCCCCTGCGCTCCTGCTTGCCTCGCGGTTCGCGGAGTTCACCGGATGGATGGCCCAGGAGGCCGGGGACAGCGACGCGGCACTCGGCTGGACTGGCGAGGCCGCCGAACTGGCGCGCGCCGGGGGTGACCCGTACCTCGGTTCCTACGCACTGGTGCGACGTGCCCTGGTCACAATGTACGGCGGGGACGCCGCTGGCACCGTCGCCCTGGCCCGCCGCGCGCAGAGCAGCGAACTCCCGCCGCGCATCCGAGGACTCGCGGCTCAACGGGAGGCCCAGGGGCACGCGCTCGTCGGCAACGAAGCCGAGTGCCTCCACAGCCTCGACAGGGCACGGGAACTGCTCGCGAGCGACGACGCCCGCAATGGCGCCGAGCTCGTGATCGGCACCTCTCATGTGAGCGATCCGGCGGCGATGTCGACCGGCTGGTGCCTGCACGACTTGGGCCGCCCCAAGGCCGCCGCCGAGGTACTCGACCGGGAGTACCGCCGCCTCCCGCCGCATGCGCTGCGTACCCGCGCCCGGTACGGCTTCCGCCGGTCCTTGGCCCATGCCGCCTCTGGGGAGGTCGAGCACGCGTGCGCGATCGCCGGAGATCTCCTGGGAGTGATGCCGGCCGTGCCCTCGGCGACGGTGAACAGCGACGTCCGGCGTCTCGCACGGGAACTCTCCCGGTTCCGGAGCAGCCGCGCCGTACGTGATCTGCAGCCCGCGCTGGCACGCGTACTCGCCCCAGCGCACGGCTGACAGCCGCTCCACGACCGACACAGACTCGAGCCGCCCGGCTCGCCGGACTACCTGGTCCCTCCGGCCCTCCGGATCCCACGATCCCGGCGGGACCCTTTGATTACCGCTCGACGCGTCGCATCGCGACCCCGGCTTCTTCGGGCTGCCCGCGACCAGTGACGCACTAGGCGCCGCCCCTCCATCCTCACGTCCCCGTGGATGCGCCATGCCGTCACACAGGGGACCTCATGGCCCGGGCGGACCGGAGCCCCGGTCCACCGCGGCCGGGCCCGTTCACCTCGTCTTCCTCACGAAGGGAACCTTCATGCCCGACGTCTTCGTCAACTACCGCACAGGCGACGAGGAGTCCGCAGCGACCATGATCGCTCGGGAACTCGCCCGTCGGTTCGGCGACGAGCGGATCTTCTTGGCCAGCAACTCGATCGAGCCCGGACGCCGTTTCCCGGTGGAACTGGTCAGGGCGGTGGAGGAGTGCGAGGCTCTCCTCGCCGTGATCGGCCCGCGCTGGGCAGAAGTGCGGGGGGCCAACGGTCGCCCCGCCCTCGAAGCCGAGCAGGACTGGACCCGTCGCGAGATCCAGACCGCGCTCGGCCGCGGGGTCTTGGTGATCCCCGTGCTCGTCGGAAAGGCCACGAGGATCGACCGCGCCATCCTTCCGGACGATCTGCTGGAGCTGGCGGACTGCCAGTACAGGCGGTTCGACCACCGCAACGCCGAATCGGACCTGACGGCGCTCGGCGACACCCTCGCCCGGCTCCTGCCCGAGCTGGGTGCGGTGGACCGGGACGCGCGTGCGGTGCGGGAGCGGGCGGAGGCGAAGCCCCGCGAGAAGTCGGCCCGGGACACCGGCCACACCAGGATACGGACGCGCGACTTCGAGCAGCGCGTGCGCGGCGGCATCGGAAACCTCAACGGAGACCTGTCCGGCACCTTCGTCAACGAGCCGCAGGGACCTGTGAACACCGGTCGGGGCCATCAGTACAACGCACCTCACTTCGAGGGCGACAACACCGGGCTCCAGTTCACGGCGGGCGACAACAGCGGTACGGTCCACCAGCGCTTCGAGCGCGAGCGCCGGCACTCGGACGACGGACGATGACCGAGCAGGACCGCGTCACCGTCAACGATCCGCGTGGCCCGGTGAACAACGGCGTGGGACCCCAGAACGTCTTTTACGGCGCCGGCGCGGATTGGATGATCCGCAAAGGAGTCGAGTCCCTCCGGATCGTCCGCGAGGACCGGGTGCGCCTGGCCGACCGGTTCGTTCCGCCGGTGGGCTACCGCATCGCCGCCGACCGCCTGGAGAAGCCCGGATCGGTGGCGCTGCTGGAGGCTCCACCCGGCAGCGGCCGCCGCGCCGCAGCGATCATGCTGCTGCACGGGCTCGGTGAGGACGAGGGCGACGACGAGGGGGACCGGTTCGAGGAGCTTCCCGCCACGGGCACGGACGAGGTCCCTCTCGCCCCCGGGGAGGGGGACCGCTTCCTCCTCGACCTCTCCGGGATCACCGACGAGGCGGAGTACGCCAAGGCCCAGCACCACGTGGCCGTGCTCCGGTCACAGGTCCAGGAGGCGGGGGCCTACATGGCCGTCGTCCTGCCGTCCGGCATGGAGCACGCCCACGCGCCGGAACTCGAACCGCACACGGTGACGCTGGGACGTCCCAGGGGCGTCGCCGTCGTCACCCGGTGTCTCCGCATGGACCGGATGGCCTTCCGCCCCGCGGATCTGGGGAGTCCCGACCTCCAGCGCCTGTGCGCCGGCTCCCCCATGCGGGAACTGGCGCGGCTCGCGGGGCTGGTGAGGGCCGCTCGCGACAGCGGCCGGTTCGGCACCTGCTTCGCGGGATGGCTCGACCAGGCGATGCACGCGGTGACCGACCGGGCCGGTGAGGTGGGCCGGCAGGTGGCCACGGTCCGCACCACACCCGAGCGTGCCCTGCTGCTCGCGACGGCGATGTTCGAGGAGGTCCTCGCCGACACCGTCTACGAGGCGTGGCGCGGCCTGATGAAGACGGTGAGGCACGAGGAAGAGGCGACGACCGAGCTTGCGCGGACGGATTTCAGGGAGCGGTTGGCGGCCCTCGAGATCGAGCGGGCCCCGGACGGACGGCTCCGCTTCGAGCGACTGGCCTACGCCGACGCGGTACGGAGGTACTTCTGGGCGAACTTCCCCGGGGTGCGCGACGACCTCAGGGACTGGATCGGCCGTGCCGCCGGACTCCCCGGTCTGACCACCGACGACCGGGTGAACGTCGCCATCCGCTTCGGCGAGCGGTCCTTGGCCGTCGGGCGGCCCGACCACCTCTTCGACCTTGTGGTCCGCTGGGCGGGCAGCGCGACCGGCTCGCTCTGCGACTCGCGAGCCGTGGCGGCCCTCGAACTCGGTCTCAGCCACGAGAGATTCGGGGGATGGTTCCGCAAGCGGGTGTACGAGTGTGTGAGGCCCGGCCCATTGTCGGACGGCCTCATCCGCGTCCTGACCGTTGCGTGCCGGCAGAGCCTCGGCGCGACACACCCGCATCAGGCGATGGTGCGGCTCCACTACCTCGCCGTACGGACGGGGGAGGCGGCGCGCGAAGCCCGGGAGGCCCTTCTCGACCTCGGCGGTCGCGACCGTCGGCTCTACCGGCTGCTGATCGACCGTCTGAGGTACAGGGTGCATCAGGAGCCTCGCGGGGCGGAGCCCCATCTCGGGCTGCTCACTGAGCTGTTGAAGAGCGAGCGGGCACCGGACCCGCCCACGTGGCCGGACCTGTTCCTGGGCTGGGAGACGGTTTTCTCCCAGCCGCCGACGGAGCTCTGGAAACCGCTGGTGAGCAGTTGGCTGACCGCCGCGGCGGCCGACAGCACGCGGGAGATGGCGCTGGGCGTGATGGTCGGCGCGACGCGCGGCCGCGCGGCCGCTCTCCACCGCCTCTACGCCATCGCCTGCGACTGGGCGGGAACCACGAGCCGCCCCTCCCGGGCGACGTCCGTCGCCGCCCTCTTCTGGCAGCACATCGACCACGCGCAGTACGCCCGCACGGAGACCGCGGAGCGTGCGGACGCCGGACCACGGACCACGGAAGAGGCACGATGAAACACCGCCTTCCCAGCCTGCTGTTCGTCGCTCTCTGCGGCCTCGCACCGGCTGTGCTCGGAAACCTCTTGAGCTGGTCGGCGTGGCTATGGGGCTTCATGTCCATGGTCACGGTCTCCGGCTCCCTGCTGCTCGTGATGACAGTCCTCAGCGGTGGCCGCGCGTCAGCCGACACGTACGAGCCCGAGGAATCCGAGCCGCCCGCCACGCCGGCGGAGCCGCCGTACCAGGAGACGCGGGTGGTCGACGCGGCACTGCCGAGCGCGACAGACGGCTACGACTTCCTCTTCTCCGCCACCGTGTGGTGGAGGCCGACCCTCGACCATGCCGAACCGTCCAGCGGCGCCGCCCCGGCCCTCGCCGTGTCCTCGGTCGTCAGCCGGGCCCTGGAGGTCGTCCGCCACGAGGAGCCCGGCCGGGCGAGCTTCGCTCGGTATCTCCTGGAGGGGGAGCTCAGCGTCCCGCTCCCGGACCGGAGCGGACGGGTGAAGGCCCTGGCGGCCGATGTGACGCTGGCCCTCGCCCCCGCCGACCGCGAGCGCCTGCGGAAGTTCAAGGACCTTCGCAAGGACGAGGAGCTTTGGGAGTACGAGCGTCAGCATGAGCGCAACAAGCGGCGCTACCTCGGTGACGACGTGCTCAAGAGCGCGGGCAGCGCGGTGGTGTGGTGGCTGGCCCGTCACGAGAACGAGATCGAGAAGGCGGTCGACATGATCGGCCCGCTCGCCCAGATCGCGGCGGCGGCCAACGACGAGGAGGTGCCCGAACTCTTCCGCCACCTGCTCGTTCCGCCCGTGGGCGCGCGGAGCGAGGCGACCGTCGGGCATCCGCCGTGGGACGAGGATGGCCTTGGAGGGGAGACGTTCGACCGCGAGGAGGAAGTGGGGGTCTCGGATCGGCTGCGCCTGTTGCTGACGGCTGCGGGCCTCAAGCCGGACATGGACGGGTACACGGTGTTCGTACACCGTGTGATGCGGTTCCTGAGGGCGACGGGGCTGGGCGAGGCCGCCGACGAGATCAGGCAGGCCTTTGGCCTGGCCCCCGACGAGGAGCCAGAGGGCGAGCCTTCGGACGAGGAGGACACCACGGGACCTTGGCCGCCCCGCTCTCCAGACCCCGAAAGCCCGCCGTTCACCGACACGGCCGCGGACCCGAATGCTGACGCGGGCGCGGACACGTTCACGCCCTGGACGGCGGAGAGCAGCGCAAACGAAAGGAAGAGGGACCAGTGGGAGACGGGCGAGGGCCACATGACGTCTCCACACCTCTGGGACCCCTCGCACAGCCCGCACCGGCCCGCCGAACCCCGCACACGGGACGAGGACGGGAACTGATCCGGTAGACGGTCGGCTCTCCGAGGCTCCCCCTCGCCGCACCCCGCGGCAGGGGAGCCCTTTCCCGTCTCGAAACAGTGCAGGTCGGAAGGGGCCTGACCTCGAAAGATCAGGCCCCTTCTGATCGCAGGTGAGCGACCGCTATCCCTGTCCCTGCTGCGGGCACCGCGTGCTCGACGACATGCCCGGCTCCTACGAGATCTGCCCGTCTGCTTCTGGGAGGACGACGGGGTCCAGTTCCGCTGGCCGACCATGGACGGCGGCGCGAACAAGCTCTCTCAGATAGAGGCCCAGCGCAACTACCAGGACTTCGGCGCCTGCGACCAGCACGGCCGAGAGTACGTCCGCCCTCCGGCCGAGGACCGCGCCCCATGGCCCGATGACCGCTCGGTGCTCTGTTGGTGGCCCTCCACCTTCTGGCTCAGCGCCCCCGGCGGCATCATGACGTTCCCCATCGAGGCCCTCATCCAACGGCTCGACGGTGACGACGACCCCTACGGTGCCCGCACGCGGCTGGTCGCCATCCGCGGCGACGCGACCCTTGCCCCTGGAGAGCGCCGGCGCGGTCGAACCCCTGCGCCGCGCTTACCTGGGACGGGCGACGCCACCGGACTGTGGGACCAATGCGTCAGTACCTCGTCCAGCTCCGTGCCCCCGGCTACACATGACGAACTGAAGGCACAGGCGAGCCCAACGTCAGCAACCGCGGCAGACTCCCCACTCACCATGCCGCGGCAGTCCAATGACCTGCACCATGCCGTGCCTTGGCGGCGCACGGGAGTTACCAGCCGGACCGACGTGACAGCCAAGGCCGAGGGACGGTCGCGGCCGCCCCTCGTGGGACGAGTCCTCAGAGCCAGCTAGTCATCGATGACACATCCAGGTGTGATGCACATCACGTGATGGATGGAGGGATTAATTGCCGCTTCCCGAGGCTCCGGGGGCCGAAGGGAGACAGGCTCGACCTTTATTCCTGGAGGCACCACCCATGACACTCGAAGCGCCTGGACCTGTGCCACCCGAAGCCCCTGAAGGAACCGACGCGGCCGAGACACCCGATTCGGACGACTCGACCGCGGCATCGGAAACTGCCGTATCCCCCGATGAGGACCTTGACGCCTACTACGCCAAGTTCGGACTGATCAGACGATGGAGCAACCTTCCCGAACCGGTGCTCGTCCCGCCCGCCTCCGAGTCCGTCACCGGGCACCCCAAGCTGGAGGAGGACGATCTGATCGCCTACACCGGCCCCGGGAACGGCATCCGGGACAGCTCGTACTTTTACTTCGGCACCGAGCAGGTCGGCGGCCGCCTGCTGGCCGGGCGACTGTTCATCGATACAACGATTTCCAGGCTTTCCCCAGGTGACATCGTCCGGACCTGGGGGCATGGGGATGACGGCCAATGGCCTCGCACCCCCTATCGGGGCGAAGCCTTGCAGGCTGCACGGGCAGTGGAGGCTCGAAATGAGGCCGCGCTGGGCAACATGGACCTCGTCGAAAGGTTCATGGCCTCCGACCTGGGCTTATGGCGGGGAGCCCGCTGGCAGGAGCCGGTGGCCACCGCCCTAATGGGCGGATGGGCGAGCACTCTCTACACCCACGGCACCATCCGCCGCGGTGCCCTGGACCAACTGATGCGTGACGTACGTGAGATCCACCGCCAGCTCACCCCGCTATGGCGACGGCGCTGTGCCGGAGAGCGGCTGCTCAGCCTTGACGTCCCCGTCCTCGATAGCGGCCTAACTCTGGGCGATCTCATAGCGAGCGGTCCTGACCCCGCCGATGCCCTCGGAGGCACACTGCCCGACGACCCGCGCGTACTCAGTGTTCTGAATCAGTTGTCCCCTCTGGAACGGGCGGTCGCACTGACCTGGTCTCAGCCGGGCACCACCAGTTGGGCAGAAGCCGCCGCAGGCGTCTTGGCCCTTGACGCCCTTATCAGTCCCGGCCACCGCAAGTACGCCGGCCTCGACGCACAAGCCTTGGGTGAGCGGGTGCGCCGTAAGCTCAAGCGACTTGGTGACCGACACACCGCCCGCCACGCTTCCGCCAGGGCCCAAATCCAGCGGCCCGACGGAGTCACGCCAGGACAGGTGGAGCTCTCGGATAGGAATGCACTCCCCCAAGCCGGCCCAATCGGCGGCACCTCAGCCGGTCATAGCGGCCAAGACGAACGGCCGGAGGCGTGAATGCCAGACGCACTCACGGTCGTTCTGATAGCTGCCGTGGTCGTCATCTCTGTACGCGAGGCGTACAGAGATGAGCGACTCGGCGCCGCCCTCCTGGTCGGCGTGGCAGTAGCCACCCTGTTGTTGACGCTCGCCAGCGGCACAGGCAGCACCAGCAGCAGCCCAGGCGGGGCTGGCACCGATTCGCCCTCATCCCCCTCTCCCCGCTCCCAGGGGAACGGAGAGTTGCTGCGCATTGATCTACCGCCTCAGAGTGCCCAGTGACGGGGCCTGCCAAGCCGCAGCCCGCCTCTCGACCGGCCGTGCCGAACTCATCTAGCGCGCTCCGGCTCTGCCCAACCACGCAATTACTCTGTCAGGTACTGCCACAAGCGACTGATGACAGTTTCTTCGCTGTAGCTAGCGAGAGACAATGCGACAGCAGAGACGAGGAGCGATACTGCCGCAACGAACAGGGCAATCCGCCCCATTCTGAATGTGTCGATTGAAGCACCCATCGATGCGACTGCAGCCAGGATTTCTCGGTACCCCTTGTCAGCCTCAAGTAGCTCGGCGAGCAGATTTTCCTGGTTGCGTCTAATCAGGGCATTAAGACCTTGCGGCTCCCTCGCATCGCGCCCAGCCAGTCGGAGGCGCTCCTCCAGGGCGGGGGAGTCCCTTACTACGACCTCAGCCTCCTCCTCAAAAGAGGAATGCGACGCATTTCGCAAGCGTACGTCTCGCTCGACGCTTGCCAAGTCAAGACTCGCAGTCAGAAAATCATCGCGCAGCAATGCGAGCCTCTTGCCCGAGAATCTTCCGTGTCGATTTCGGGCACGATCTCGCAGAGAGGCACGTTCCTGCGACATGGCGTCGATCATATGCGAGACACCCAACAGGACGGCGAGGCCGTTTATACGCATTGCCACATACCCCGCGAGCCCAGAAGGATTTGCCCCTCCGTGAAATTGGAGGTCCCCAATTTCAGACGTGATTTGAGGCACGCCACCCCAGAGCGTCGAGCAATTCCTCAGAGCAGGGCACAAGCCCTCATCAACCGACTCCAAGAGCATTCGAGGAAAATCATCTGACACCCAGTGCCTGAATTCGCTTTTTGTTACCCCTAGCGCCCTCAAGGGGTCTCTCATTTGAGATGCGTCAGCCTGCGGGTCGGTCGGATCAAACTCCCTCAGCAACATAAGGTCAATGGTCGGCTGAGGCACACTCTTGGCTTCGAACCAACCCGGACAGTGCTCCGCAAGCCATGCGCGAGCCGCATCGTGCAGCGACGCCCTTTCCTGTTGAGTGACGCCGAGGCCAGCCCAAAGGCGGTTCTCAGCCCGAGGACGTCCCGGCCTCATCACCATCCGCGGCTCATGAGGTCCGTGCCAAACCGAGTTAACACATGAAGACCCAGCGGATGACATCCGAAACCAGGCAACAACTGCTGTCAGCCCACCTCCGATCTGGATCGCCGTCAGCTCGATGGATGAAAACCGCCATGGCAGTCTTCGCGTCACGCCATCCGGGTGATACCACGATGCAGTGGCAGAGTGCACTTCGCCCAGACGCCACCAGGAGCTGCCGGAGTTTCCCCGAGACCTCTCCAGATACTCCTGATTCCCCTGCCCGATCCCACTCCAGACCCGGCGGCGATCCCACGAATTCCGCCGCAGAGACCTCTTCAGCCTCTCAAATTCACTTGGCGGGAAGAATTCCACCAGCCAAATCGCTGGATTTTCGACAACTTCCGCATCCGGTACTGTCAGATTTCTCGACGAGTCATCCCGGCTCCATGCGATATTCCGCCTGTGCTCATCAAACGGAATTAGATAATTGACGCCGAAATTTAGCGCTTGGCGCCAAGAAAGAGGGAATCGCTGCCCCAGCCACGACCTCGAAAGAGCCGAGAGCCCCCTATAGGGGAGATCGTACCAACGCCGGCCGTGCCCAATCGCCGGCACTGCATCATATGCGTCACGAATGAATCGTGATCTCTCTTCGCCATCGCTATCCATCTGCCGAGATCCATTCCTTCCCACCGCCTTCGAAGACCTTCAAGAAATTCGCTCCCACCCCTGCAAGGAAATCTCCTGGCCGCTTGACAAGTAGTTCCCCAGCGCGCTGGCCGTGGTGTCAACGAAGGCTTCGGGGACGGCACCGGCGTCGACCCAGCGAACCTGAGAGTGCTTGCAAGGTTCGCGGTTTTCCGGTTCGCCGGTCCATTCGTGGGCAGCGAAGACGACGGTGAGAAAGCCGTTGGGGGCCTCGACGCCCCAGGCGCCGTGGATGATGTGGGCAACCTTTAGGGACTCGGGCTTCACGGTGAGGCCGGTCTCCTCATACAGCTCGCGCACCGCAGTCTCGGTGATGGGCTCGCCCTGTTCGCTCTTGCCGACAGGGAGGTCCCACATGCCTTGGGCGAACTTGGCGTTCTCGCTGCGCTGGAGGAGGACGACGCGGTTGGTGGCCCTGTCGTGGACGATGACGGCCGCGACCAGCAGGGTCATCGAGTCGAGCGCCGGCTTGAGGGCTTGGGAGCGGTCGTCGGTCTGCTGGGCCACGGTGTTCCCTTCGTCGGGCGGGTTGTTGGGCATGTTAGGCGAGGGCCTCGCGGGCGCGGCGGGCGAGATCGGCGGCACCGGGGACGCGACGGCGCTGGTAGACCGCGAGGGTGGAGCGGATCGAGGAGATCGCCTTGCGGGTGCGGTCGGAGGTCATCCCTTCCATGAGGACAAGGGCCTGGGTCCAAGCGGCCACCGCTTCATCAGCTCGGGCCTGGGCGGCGAGGCTGTCGCCGAGGTCAGCGTGGGTGAGGGCGTGGACGCGCTTGTATTTGTCCGGGTCCCAGCGGGTGAGAGCCTCGCGGTGCTGCTGTTCGGTGCCGATGTGGTCGGCGAGGTCAGTGAGGGTGCGGGCGGTGTGGCTGGCCACGGTGCCGGCGGCGGGGCCGCTGACGCGGGAATAGCTGGGCTGGGGGCCGTCATCGCGGAGGAGGGCGTCTTCGGCAGCGAGCAGGGCGCGCGCGGCCAGGGGGTTCTCGTCAGTGGCGGCGTAGGCGCGGGCGTGGGTGATGTGGAGGAGGGCCTCAGTCTGGCCGTCGACGTGGCCAAGGCCGCGTCGCAGGGCACCTTCGACGAGGTCGATGCAGTGGTGAGGCAGCTTGAGGCTCAGGGCCTGGTGGGCGAGGGCGCGCATCATCCAGGCCGCGTGACCGTTGGGGTCGGCTTCGCAGGCGAGCTGGTAACCGACTTGGTAGTAGCGCTGGGCCGCGCCCTCGTGGCCCAGGTCGTGGTGCTTCCACCCGGCGAGATAGGCGAGTTCGGCTACGGCGCCGAAGGCGGCGCGGCGTAACGGCTCCGAGGGGAAACGTCCGCGGAGCATCGGGGCAGCGGTGTCGGCGAGGTACGCAGTGACGGTGGTCTGACCGTGCCCGCCTCCGAGGCACTCGTCAGCGGCGCTGAAGGCCGCGGTGATCTGGCGTACGACGTCCACGTCCTCCGCGCCTACCACGGACGTGCCGGTGCGGGCACGGAGCATGCGGGCGGTGGCCTCGTGGTCGTAGCCGAGCGGCATGGCTACGCCAGCGGTGGTGAAGGCCGCGATGGCGAGGAAACGTCGGCGCTCGACGTCGGCGCGGCCCAGGTCGGTGACGGCGAGGACGGGGTCGGTTTCCGCCGGCTCCTCGGCCTCGCCAGCGCGTAGGCCGATCTCGGTCTGAGTGATCGCTCGTCCCGCTCGGCGGGACAGCGCTTCGGCGAGGTACTGGCCTACCCGGCCCGAGGGGCTGCGGGTGCCGTTCACCCAGTGCGAGATGGCCGACTTGTTGGTCTGGAGGATCTCGCCGTTCTCGGCGGCAATGCGCCGCACGTCACGGGCGAGGGCCTCGTAGGTGCAGCCGACCGCGTCGATGACGTCGCGCAGACGGGAGTTGGGGCCTCTCTGCGCCTCCACGATCGCCTCCACTCCGGAGCTGTAAACCGCGTATACCGCTTCAACTGCCTTCCACCGTACCCACTGAGCGTGACCACCGGTTCACTTATCAGCAGCCGCCCGGAACGGCGCAACCGTGATCCAGGCTCCCCCTTGGTCCAGGCGGCTCCCCGAAGTTCCGTACGCCCACACCAGGTTCGGGCATTCCTGTGCCCGGCCCGGACGATCTGAGACGGAGACACGGTGACCACCATCGACACCACGGCCATCACGGTCGAGCTGCCCGAATCGTTCGACCCGCGCTGGAGCCGCCTGCCCGGCATCCAGGTCGACGGCCGGCGCATCACCATCGACCCGGCCGAGTATTTCTTCCGCTTCGAGTCGAACACCTGGCTCGTGGCCAACTGGGAGCTGGTCAAAGCCCAGCTCCTCGGCGTGGACGAGACGACCGAGAGCGCGGTCGAGCAGCTCGCGCTCGACTTCATCAAGAACCACGGCGAGTCCACCTCTGACGCCGCTCGCGTCCTGGCCACCGCGTACGAGGTGTACGCCTACCTCTTCCGCGACGAGCACTTGGCCGGTCTCGGACTCCCGCAGATCACCGCTGACCACCTGCGGATGCTCCGCGAGGCCGCCACGCTCATGGCGCTCAACAAGGTCGAACTGGACGGGCACATCTCCAACGTCGGTCCGTGCTGGTTCTTCCCCGCCGCCACCTCCGTCGTCTTCGACCTGAGCGACGAGATGGGAGGGATGCTCGACGAGGTCTACCACGGCGGCTGGTTCAACGAGCACCGCCGGATCGAGTCCATCAAGGCCCACGCCGCGCTCGGTGGACGCCTGGTGCACGGCTGCCAGTCCGTACCGGACCAGACCGGTGGTGTCGTCGCGCCCTACGGCGCCTCGATGGCCGACTTCCGCGACGACCTCGCAGACTTCAAGGCGGGCTGGATCGAGCAGGTCTACGCCCACCGCGTGAACCCCGCCGCGTAACCCACCCCCCCGATCAGGCTCCGGGGCGGGCCGGCCCCCTTACCCGCCCCGGACGCCTCCAACCGACCGGAGCCCCCAATGAGCCCGAACCCCAGCGCCGAACTCCTCGACAACCTGCTCACCGTGACCGGTCAGGCCGCCGCTGTACGGGAGGAGGTGCGCGTGTGGTCCATGTCCGGAGTCGAGCGCGTGACCTTCCCCGACAGCTCCATGGCCATCTTCAAGTACGCCAAGAAGCCGTTCGACAGCGAGGATCAGGCCCTCCGCCTGGCCCACTCCCTCGACGTTCCCGTCCCCCAGGTCCACGCCTCCGCCGTCCTGGGCGGCTGGCTCGGCATGCTCATGGAGGACCTCGGACCGTCCGTGCGCGAGGCCGACGACCTGGACGGCGTCGCCGCAGCCGTGGTCCTGCACGGCACCCGCACGGCTCCTCCCTTGCCCGTCCTGGGCCAGGAGCGGCTGCGCAATCTGCCGGCCCGGGCACTGGAGCACCTCGGACGGCTGCGCAAGGCCGACCGGTGGCAGGACGCCGACGACGTCGAGGACACGCTCGGCAGGATCGCCCAAGCAGCCGAAGCCCGCTCGGCCGGAGCGACGCTGGCGCCGTTCGGCTGGGTGCACTCCGAGTTCCACCCCACCAGCCTCCACATCGGCAAACGCGGGTGGCGACTGCTCGACTTCGCCCGCGCCTTCAGCGGCCCCGGCCTGCTCGACCTCGCCAGCTGGCACGGCACCATCGAGCCCCCGCACCCTGTACGCCTACGCGTGTTCCTGGAGCAGTACGTCACCGCCGGCGGCACCCCCGACGCCCTCGCCCCGCGCGGCGGGCTCACCGCCGAGAACTGGGCCCTGGGCTGGCACCGCACGTGGGCCGTCGAGTGGTTCATGGAGCAGGCCATCCGCTGGATCGACGACCCGGCCACCGATCCCACCTGCATCAAGGTCGTCCGACGCCACCTCAGCGACGTCCTCCACCTCCTGGAGATCTGACGTGCTCGCCCAGGCATCCCCGTGGCACGCCCACGCCCTTCAGCGCACCGCCGCCGGACTCGCCGAACCCCTCGCCATACCCGCCCGGATGGAGTGGACCACGAGACCCGGGCAAGGGCCCGGCGCCGAGATCCTCGGCCCCGACCTGCACGGCAAGCGACTCCTCGAACTCGGCTGCGGCCCCGGTCACAACGCTGCCCACCTCACCATCCGCAACGGCGCACACGTCACCGGCGTCGACTTGGTCGGCCTCCAGGTCCGCCGCGCCCGCTCCCACTACGGACGGCTGAACAACCTCGCCTTCGTCGCCGGCCATGCCCTGCACTACCTGCACGCCTCGGACGAGCAGTTCGACGCGATCTACTCCGTCTTCGGCGCCGTCGGGCTAATCGCCCCCGAACTCCTTCTCCCGGCCATCGCCCAGCGCCTCAAGCCCGGCCGGGTGCTCGCCTTCTCCGTCCCCCACCCACAACGCGGCGGCCGAAGCCCCGCCGCCGACGACAGGCCCCGCCGCGACCACGTCACCCTCCCTGACCGAACCCGGCTCCCCATCGCCCGCTGGGAGTTCGCCACCGACTACTGGGATAAGCACCTCAGCCGGGCGGGCTTCTGGCTCACCGCGTCCCAGGAGTTCCACGACCCCCGCATGGGCCACTGGCCCACCACCTTGCTGATCCGCGCTCGCAGGCTCTGACAGCCATTCGCCCCGGCTTCCCCTGGAGGAACCGATGCGCCCGCCCTACCTGCTCCTCGACATCGACGGCGTCCTCATCCCCTTCCCCGACGCAGACGGCTCGATCCCGACCACCCACTCCCGCCACGACGTCGTTCCTACTGGCCGCAACGCCGACAACCTGGTCACCGTCTGGCTCGACCCCGCCCATGGCCCCATGCTCATGGACGTGATCCGTACGGGGCTCGTCACCCCGGTCTGGTGCACGAGCTGGCGGCAGGACGCCACCACCCTGATCGGACCGCTTCTCGACCTCCCGCCTCTGCCGCACGTCGACCTGCCGCATCCGCAGATCACCACCAGCCACCCCAACGGCTACCTGTGGAAACGCGACCATGTCGACGCCTGGCTAGACGATGCCCCCGCGGTCTGGATCGACGACGACTTCACCGCCCTCGACCACTCCTGGGCCGCAGAGCGCACCGCCCGCGGCGCGGCGACCCGCCTGATCCAACCTGACCCCCGTACCGGGCTCCAAGCAGAGCACCTGATCGAGGCCCGGACGTGGGTAGGGCGGCTGCTCACTGCGCGGACTACTGCACCCGCTGCTCCGAACGAAACCGAAGCAGCCTGACGCGAACCCGGGGGCAAAGGGCCGATGCCCCCGCCGCGACGTGGCGAGGGCATCTGGCCGGGTCAGCGGTGCCGACCGCGTTCTTCGGGCCTCATGGCCATTGGTGACGTGGCCGGAGGATGCAATGTGGCAGCTGCGGATGAGGCGCCGCTGGTGGTGCGTCGTCCGCGAGCGGCTTGCGCCCGCTTGTTCGGTTGAGCGGTGATGCGCCAGTTGAGGACCTCGGCGGGGTGCTCGACGCTGTCGAGCTCTCGCTCGGAGCCCACCTCCGCCAGAAGGCGTCGGGGAGTGTGGCCGGCGGTCTCGGCGCGAGCGAGGGTTGTGGTGAGGGCGGTCCAAGCGGGGTCGGCGAGGATCCGGTGGGCGTGGTCGGGGAGGGCCACGCGAACGTCCTGCTCGAAGCGGCGGGCGGTCGCGGCTCGCGGTGCGCGGTCGGCCAAGTCCGCCAAGACGGGTGCCACGGCCTGCTGGTAGCCCACCTGAAGGTGGCGGAAGGCTTCTTCGGCCGCAGCGGCCTGCTGCTCGTGGCCGCGCTGCTCGTGCCACTTGGCGGCGGCGCGGGCCAGATGCACGGTGGCGAAGAGCAGGGCGATGGCGAGCCCGCCCGGCTCGCTGGAGGCGTAGGCGAGTTCCTTGGCTGCCTTGCGCAAGGCGATGGCGCCTTGGTGGTCGGCGCGGATGGCGGAGCGGCGGGCGCGGTTGAACGCTGCAGCCGCCGCCCGCAGTTCTGCCCAGTGTGGGCCGGTCGTGGCGCTGGCGATGTTGTACAGGGCATCGCCGAAGGCGGCCAGGTAGCCCTGGGCGGCGGCATCGTCACCGGAGTCGAGGACGGTGCGTGCCGTGTGTATGGCGGTGGTGGTGTGCCTCCATGGCTCGGCAGGGTCCGCCACATACTGCGGGCGGTCGGCCACTTCCTGGTTGGGGAGGCGTTCCCGTAGCCGGTTGATGGAGAGGTCGGGGGCGAGTTTTGAGCCTCCGTACCAGACGGGTTCGCCCACCGCGTTGGTGTCGCCGGGTGCGGCGAGGCTGTAGCCGATCACGTCACCGGTCTCGGGTCCGAGGCGGGTCTTGACCTTGATGCCGAGGGACTGGAGCACGGTGAAGTAGTCGGCTTCCTTGTGTACGGCGGCAGCGACCGCGTACGCCTGCTCGCGCAGCCACTGCCGTGCCGTGACCGCCTGGCTGGCGCTCGGCCTTGGCGCGTTCGGCGCTGGTGGGGGTGCGAGGAGCGGTGAGGTCACCGGACTTCAGACGGCGCAGGCCGAATTCGGCTTCGATCTTGCGGCATTCGACTTGGGCTCGCTGTCCGTCGCGGTGGGTGCGCGGGCGCCGCCCGTCGGCGCGGACGGTGGTGGCCATGATGTGGATGTGGTCGTCGGCGTGGCGCACCGCGATCCACCGGCATGCCTTCTCGTCGCCTTCGGGGGCGATGCCGACGGTGTGAACGATGCGGCGCGCGACCTCGGCCCACTCGGCGTCGGTGAGGTAGCGGTCGCCGGGCGCGGTACGGACCGGACAGTGCCAGACATGCTGAGGTGGTTTCTTGCCACCCAGCTCGCGGGTGCGTAGGTCGACGTGGTGGTCGAGGCGCTTGGCGAGCTGGGAGTAGGTGGCCGCCGGGTCGCGGCCGGGGTCAGGGGCGCCGGCCATGTCCCAGGCGGCGACGATATGAGAGTCCGTGTGTTCGTCGCGTCGGCCGGGGCCGAAGAGGTAGACGATCAGTCCGCGGGAGTCGGAACCGGTGGAGACGTCAGGCACCATGAGCGGTGCCCTCTGCCAGAAGCTGGTCGATCAGTCGGTAGCTCTTCTCGGCTGATTGCTCGACGCGGTCCAGCACGGCCTCGGCACGCTCGGGCACCGTTCCTCGGTGGATGGCTGCGGTGATCTGGTTGAGGTTGCCGCCGATGCGGTTCAGCGCGACCGTGTGTGCCTCGACGGCCTCGATCAGCGGGCGGAGTGGATCGTCCTCCGGGCTGCCAACCAGCCCCGCCTTGCCAAGGGCGACGGCGAGGGCGGCGTCCCCGACGAATCCGGCGAACTTCTGCCCGCGCTGGTGAGCGGCGGCGCTGATCACGCGGACCGCGGTCCGCGTGAAGCGGATGGTCTTCTCCTGGTCGCGCTTTTCAACCGTGCGCTTGCGGTTCATCAGCGCGGGCAGGACGGGGGCGTCGAGATCCCGCCAGGAGGGCTGCTCGACGGGCGGTTGGACTTCGGCGGGCGGCTGAGTGATCGGGGCGACGGAATCTGCTGCGGGCAGGCAGCCGATCTCGGCTATGCCCTCCTCCGGCTCGTGCGCCCCCTGGCGCTCGGCCTTCTCCTCCGCCACCCCTGGGGCGGGGGCAAGCGCGGACGAAGCCTCGTTAGAGGCTCGTTCGCTCCAGCTTGCTGCTGATCGACGGGTCAGGCCGAAGAATCCCTTGCGGCGGCGGGTGGGGGCGTTGTCGGTGCTCGTTTCGGACATGGTGGCGCTCCGGTGGTCGTGTGCGGTTGGGCTTCGTCACGTCCGTTGCATCCGTCCCGTAGCTGGTCAGGACAGGTACGGAGGCGCTCGCAGGTACGGAGTGATCCGTATCGGCAAGGAACTCCGTCCCCGCGCTGACCTGCGCGGGGACGGATGCGACGGATTGATACGGAGCTGTGTCAGCGAGTGGGCCTGGGGCCGGCAGGCCCACTGGGCGGGCCGATGGGCAGCGTCCCGGACGGAGGGACAGGCGGCTTGCCGTGGGTTGGCCGTGCGAGCGCGGCCTCGTCGGCTGTGGGGGCCGGCTGGGCAGGGGCAGGGCAGTAGCGAGCCCAGGCGTCGAAGAACTGGTTACGGGCGTACGCCTTGGCCTGCCTGCCGTTCTCGAAACGGTGGTTGGCCGGGCTGATGCCGAAGTCGCGCAGCAGGTTGGCCAGGTGGTAGGCGTTCAGACCCTTGGTCCCGTACTCGGCCCACGGCCCCTCGGCGTCCTGGACGAGGGCGGCGAGCAGGTCCTGGCTGCGCAGAGCCTCCTTGTTGCCCTCTTGCTCGAACACGCGGCGGACGTCGCGCAGCAGCCGCGTCTTCAGCGTCGTCTGCTCGTCCTGGACCACCTCGTTGCGCGTCATCGCCAGGCAGGCGGCACGGGCCCGCGAGGGCCAGTGACCGCCGGCCAGGTCGGCAACGATCACCAGCGGCTCCCAGGTGTCGGCGGCGCGATCCTCGACCGGCATCTTCGGAACCAAGCCCGCGGCGGTGCTCCGCAGCGGGGCCAGCCAGGCGGCCAGCCGGTCGCTCAGAGCGTGCAGTTCGGGCAGCGAGTACCGCGAGCGGAACGGGGTGATCCGCTCGCCCGGCTTGCGTTTCTGCATGCGGATGACGACCGCCCGGTCCGTGATCGTGTCCGGTAGGTTGCCGATCCCGGCGAGCGCGGCCATGGCGAAGGTGGGAAAGGCCGTCGGCTTGTGCTCTGGCCCAGAGATCCGCCAGGCGGGTCGGTTGCGCTGGTGCCCGGCGTTCAGCAGACCGCGCAGGTCCTCCTTGTCGCCGGCCTTGGGGCCGAAGATGGTGTCGGCCTCGTCCACCAGCAGCGTCGGTGGGTTCTTGCCGATGACACGGAAGACCACCGCGGGCGACGTGTTCACCGTCATCATCGGCTGATGCACGGTCTCGTGGAGCACGTCCAGAACACGGGACTTGCCGCACCCCTTGGTCGGCCCCATCACCGCCAGACGAGGCGCGTGCTGGAGGGCCGGCTGGATGTGGGAGGCCGCCACCCACAGCGTGACCGCCGTCAGGGCCTCGTCACTCGGCAGCACCACGTACCGACCAATAGCCGCATGTAGGTCATCCAGCAGCGCGGCTCCGTCGTCGGTCGTCTCATCGCTCGTGCCAGCGCGGTCCCCGGTCCCCGATCCGCCGTCGGGGACAACGGTCCCCGCAGATGCGTGGGGACCGTTGCCCTCGCCACCGGCTCGAAGCACGGCGTGCTCGCCCGGGATTCGGGGACCGGGTTCGGGGACCCGCGGACCGACAGTCTCCGCCCGGTCCCCGGCTTCCGCTCCTGCGGGACCGGCCTCCAAGGCACTGACCTGCATATGTTCCGCGCTGGGGGAGTTTCGGTCCCCGGCCGGAACACCCGTCGAAGCAGGGGACCGTGACTCCGTTCGGTCCCCGCTTCGGTCCCCCTTGCGCCAGGGGATGCCCTGGCCGGGGACCGCGATGGCGGGCCAGACAACCTCGGAGGGTGCTTTCGAGGTGGCGGGGGACGTAGGGTCCTCCATAGACGTTCCTCTCAGGTGAGGGGCGAGACGGGCAAAGTCCCGCCCCTCACCGGTTCGTTCGTTCAGGGATGGGCGACGTGCAGGGGAATCTCCGGCCCTCGGCGTTGGCGCGCCGGGGGCCGTTGCTGTGTCCGGGGCTGTCGGCGGCTCACGCAGCCAGACCCCACTCGTTCTGGCCGTCGATCAGCATGCGCTCGTAGCGCAGCAGCTCGACCTCGGGGTACAGCACCCGCTTGCCGACCTTGACGCCGCGCGGCCCCTTCTTGATGTGGCGCCAGTAGCGGACAGTGCTCTCGGCTGTGCGGTAGCGCTCGGCGACCTCGGCGGTGGTCAGATATCGCATGCATTCCCATTCGGCTAGGCAGTGATTCGATCTGCATAGAGTTGTACCCCAGGATCGGCGGTTACCCAAATCGGGAAGCTCATGTTTCAATTGGGATAGCGACGGTGACGATGGAGGTTCGATGGCAGGCGACAGGCCCGACGGCAGCGAGGTGCCGCTTCTCTACAGCGAAGGGAACGTGGCCGCGCGCGTGGCCCTAGAGCGCGAGGTCAGAGGGTGGAGCACGACCGAGCTGGCCGAGCGGGTGACCAGGGCTGGCGTCAAGCTGAACCAGACAGCGGTCTGGCGCATCGAGAACGGCACGCCTCGCCGGCGCATCAACCTCGACGAGGCCCTCGCCTTTACGCGGGTCTTCGAACTCCCCCTCGAAGAACTCATGTCACCGCCCCTGGAGGGCCTCGACATCGACAGTCGACGGCTCGTCCAAGAAGCCGTCGAGGCGTTCTACGAGGCCCGAGACGCGCGCGACCGTCTACACCACGCAGTGGTCGCCATCGCAGACCACATCAAAGCTCGCCCCGACAGCTCGCGGGCGATCCACGAGCAGTGTCTCCGCCTCATGGGCGACGAGCGGGACGCTCGCACCCTCACCAGTGACATCGAGGACGGCGGCTACTACTGACAACCGACACGAAGGAGAAGCCACTTGGCCAACATCCAGAAGCGCCCCAACGGCAAATGGCGGGCCCGCTACCGCGACCTCGACGGCAAGGAGCACGCGCGCCATTTCGATCGCAAGATCGACGCTCAGCGGTGGCTCGACGAGGTCACGGCCAGCGTGGTCACGGGGCAGTACGTCGACCCGCGGTCGGCGAAGAAGCCCTTCAAGGAGTACGCGGAGGAATGGCGGGCCATCCAGCCGCACCGGCCTTCTACAGCCAAGGCGGTGGCCCAGCACCTGCGCTGCTATGTCTACCCGACCTGGGAGAAGCGGGCGCTCGGCGCCATCAAGCCCGGCGACGTACAGAGCTGGGTCACCAGCCTGACCGCCACGCACGGGCTGGCCGCCAGCACCTCACGCACGGTCTTCAACACGGTCAACGCCGTCTTCCGGGCGGCCGTCCGTGACCGGATGATCCCTCACAACCCGTGCGCCGAGGCGAAGCTGCCGTCGGTACCACGGAAGAAGGTCGTGCCGCTGGCCGTCGAGCAGGTGCGGTCGCTGTCCGAGGAGATACCCGCCCGATACAAGGGCCTCGTGCTGCTCGGCGCGGCCACCGGGCTCCGCCCCGGCGAGCTCTTCGGCCTCCAACTCCGGCACGTGGACCTGCTGCACGCGACCGTCTCGGTCGAGCAGCAGATCCAGCAGGCCGCCAAGCATGGGGTGTACGTCGGACCGCCGAAGACCGCGCGCTCACACCGCACGGTTCCGCTCCCCCGCATGGCAGTGGATGCGATGAAGGCCCACCTGCGGGACTTCCCCGCCGATGGGCCCGAGAGCTGGATCTTCACGGCGCCGCAAGGCGGGCCTGTGGTCTACACGCACTTCATGGACGGGTCCTGGCGGCCCGCCTGCGCGAAGGCCGGCATACCGAAGGGCACCGGACCCCACGCCCTCCGGCACCACTACGCCAGCCTGCTGATCAAGCACGGCGAGTCCGTGAAGACGGTCTCCGAGCGTCTCGGCCACACCAACGCGGCCATGACGCTGAACATCTACACCCACCTGTGGCCCGACTCCGAGGAGCGGACCCGGGCCGCCGTCGACAAGGCGTACGCGGACCAGTCCGCCCATGCCCAGCCACAGGTCGACGAAGCGGCGTAACCGCTCCCCCGCGTGCCGGACTTATCCAGCACGCTGCGGACTCTGTGCGGACCGCAAAGGCCGCCCAACCCGCTCCGCCGCAGGTCAGACGGCCATTCGCCGGACGTCTTAGACGTTGAACCGGAACTCCACCACATCCCCGTCCTGCATCACATAGTCCTTGCCCTCCATGCGCGCCTTGCCGGCGGCGCGGGCTTCGGCTACGGAGCCGGTTTCTACGAGGTCGGCGAAGGAGATGACCTCGGCCTTGATGAAGCCCTTTTGGAAGTCGGTGTGGATAACGCCCGCCGCCTCGGGGGCCGAGGCGCCCTTCTTGATGGTCCAGGCGCGGGTTTCCTTGGGGCCGGCCGTCAGGTAGGTCTGGAGGCCGAGGGTGTTGAAGCCGACGTGGGCGAGGGTGGCGAGGCCGGGCTCTTCCTGGCCGACGGACTGGAGGAGTTCGAGGGCCTCGTCCTCGTCCAGCTCGGCGAGGTCGGCCTCCAGCTTGGCGTTCAGGAAGATCGCCTCGGCGGGGGCGACCAGGGCGCGCTGCTCGTTCTTGAAGTCCTCGTCGGTCAGCTCGTCCTCGTCGACGTTGAAGACGTAGAGGAAGGGCTTGGTGGTGAGGAGGTGGAGGTCGTGGAGGAGCTCCTCCTTGCCCGAGCCCTGGACGATGCCCTGGGAGAAGAGGGTGTCGCCCTTCTCCAGGATCTCCTTGGCCGCCTCGACCGCCGCGACCTTCGGGGCCACGTCCTTCTTGATCCGCGACTCCTTCTGAAGGCGCGGCAGCACCTTCTCGATGGTCTGGAGGTCGGCGAGGATCAGCTCGGTGTTGATGGTCTCGATGTCGTCCTTGGGCGAGACCTTGCCGTCGACGTGGACGACGTTCTCGTCCTTGAAGGCGCGGATGACCTGGCAGATCGCATCGGACTCGCGGATGTTCGCGAGGAACTTGTTGCCCAGGCCCTCGCCCTCGGAGGCGCCGCGGACGATGCCCGCGATGTCGACGAAGTCGACGGTGGCCGGGAGGATCTTCTGGGAGGCGAAGATCTCGGCGAGCTTGGCCAGGCGCGGGTCGGGGACGCCGACGACGCCGACGTTCGGCTCGATGGTGGCGAACGGGTAGTTGGCCGCCAGCACGTCGTTCTTGGTCAGGGCATTGAACATGGTCGACTTGCCGACATTCGGCAGACCGACGATTCCGATCGTGAGCGACACGTGGCGACTCGACTTCCGAGCGAGGTGGTGGGGTGGGCACGGCCCCGGGAGGGCCGATCCACCAGTCTACGGGGCGGCGGCGGCCGAGCGGCCGCCACCGGGAGCGCCCGGCCGCCGGCCCGTAACGAACTCGGCCGCAAGCTCGGCGAAAGCGCGTGTCCCGCGACCGGTTAATACCACTTAGCGGCCTACCGTGGCCGGGTGGAGCAACACGAAGCGCGCACGCCCCAGCACATCCCGCCGCGGTCCGGACGGCCGCCCGCGGGCCAGGACGCCCGGCTCCCGCGCCCCGCGGAGGCCGTGACCCCCGATCCCGACGACGCCTTTCTCTCCGCGATGCGGGCCTCCGGGTTCGCGTCCGTACCGGTCTCCGCGACGGCCGCCGTGCACGCCCCGCCGCGCGGCCCCGCGCCCGCCGGGGCCCTCCGGGCGCCCGCCCGTCCGGCGGCCTCCGCGGCCCCCGGGCACTCCGCGACCCCGCCGGCGGGCCCGGAATCCTCCGCCGTCTACCGTGCCGGGTCCCGGCCCCCGGCCGCCGCCCCGGCGGACGGCCCGCGGCGCCGGATGCCGGCCGCCAAGCTGACCGGTCTCGGCTGCTGGCTGCTGGCGACGCTGGCGCTGCTGGCGTTCGCCCTCGTGGACCGGCTGCTGTTCGGCGGCGCACCGACCGCGTACGGCGTCTGCTACCTGCTGGTGGGCATCGGTGCGGCGCTGTGGATCAGGCCGTACGACCTGATCTGTGCGCCGGTCACCCTGCCGATCGCCTTCGCGCTCGGTGCGCTGCCGATCCAGCACGGCGGGGACGGGTTCGAGGGGCTGCTGATGGGCCTCTTCACCGTCCTCGCGCTGAACGCGGGCTGGCTCTACGCGGGCACGCTGGTCTGCGCGCTGCTCGCGATCCTCCGGCGGGCGCTGCTCATCGCCCGGCGTCGGGCCAGCCGACCGGTGAGTCGACCGCAGAGCGGACCGCGCGGGCAGCGGAACCGGCCGCCGTCGCGGGCTGCCGACCGGCCCCGGCCGCGGCCCGGGAACCGGCCGCGGCAGGTGGCTCGCCAGCCCGAGCGGCGTGCGCAGCCATCGCGGCCCCCACAATCCCCGCATTGTTCTGAAGCTGAGCCGGCACGATCTCGGCCCTGATGCCCTCGATCAGCGGCAGGAACTTCTCCGCCTTACGGCTCACCCCGCCGCCGATCACGAACAGCTCGGGCGAGAAGAGCATCTCCACATGGGCGAGGTACTTCTGGACCCGGTGCGCCCAGTGCTGCCAGCTCAGCCCCTCGTCCTCCTTGGCCTTGGTGGAGGCGCGCTTCTCGGCGTCATGGCCGTGCAGCTCCAGATGGCCGAGCTCGGTGTTGGGCACGAGGCGGCCGTCGGTGAAGACCGCGCTGCCGATGCCGGTGCCGAGGGTGAGCACGATGACCGTGCCGGGCCGGTCGCGGCCCGCGCCGTAGCGCATCTCGGCCAGGCCGGCCGCGTCCGCGTCGTTGAGCAGGGTGACCGGGCGGGCGGCGGACTCGCCGCCCAGCCGGCCGGTGAGCAGGGCGTCGGCATCGAGACCGATCCAGCCCTGGTCGACATTGGCGGCGGTACGGGTCGTACCGTCGGTGACCACTCCGGGGAAGGTCGCACCGACCGGCCCCGTCCACCCGAAGTGGTCCACGACCTCCTTGACGCAGTCCGCGACCCCTTCCGGGGTGGCCGGGTGCGGGGTCAGTACCTTGTAGCGCTCCTCGGCGAGATCGCCGCGCGCCAGATCCACCGGGGCACCCTTGATGCCCGATCCGCCGATGTCCACACCGAAGACCTTCATGGGAAAAGGCTAGGCGCCGACGGGGCGGCTCGCCCCCGGGATGAGGCGACTCATGGCCCGGATGGCGAACCGGTCAGCGGCGGGGTCAGTCCTCGGTGGCCGCCTTGGCCTCGGCGCGCAGGTCGCGGCGGAGCTCCTTGGGCAGCGAGAAGTGGATGGACTCCTCGGCGGCCGTGAGGGTCTCGACGTCCTCGTAGCCGCGCGCGGCGAGCCAGTCCAGGACACCGTGGACGAGGATGTCGGGGACGGAGGCGCCGGAGGTGACGCCGACCGTGCCGACCCCCTCCAGCCAGGCCTCGTCGATCTCGTCGGCGTAGTCGACCAGATGGGCGTCGCGGGCGCCGGCGCCCAGCGCCACCTCGACGAGGCGCACGGAGTTCGAGGAGTTCTTGGAGCCGACGACGATGACCAGATCGGCCTCGGCGCCCATCTGCTTCACCGCGATCTGACGGTTCTGGGTGGCGTAGCAGATGTCGTCGCTGGGCGGCGAGAGGAGGTTGGGGTAGCGGCCCTTGAGGGCGTCCACCGTCTCCATGGTCTCGTCGACCGAGAGGGTGGTCTGGGAGAGCCAGACGACCTTGTCCGGGTCGCGGACCTCGACGTTCTCGACGTCCTTCGGGCCGTCGACGAGGGTGATGTGCTCGGGCGCCTCCCCGCTGGTGCCGATGACCTCTTCGTGGCCCTCGTGGCCGATCAGGAGGATGTCGTAGTCCTCGTTGGCGTAGCGGACCGCTTCCTTGTGGACCTTGGTGACCAGCGGGCAGGTCGCGTCGATGGTGGCGAGCTTGCCGCGCTTGGCCTCTTCGTGGACGGCCGGGGCGACGCCGTGCGCCGAGAAGATGACGATGTTGCCCTCGGGCACCTCTTCCGTCTCCTCGACGAAGATGGCGCCCTTCTTCTCAAGGGTCTTCACGACGTACTTGTTGTGCACGATCTCGTGGCGTACGTAGACGGGCGCGCCGTACTGCTCGATGGCCTTCTCGACGGCGATGACGGCGCGGTCCACGCCCGCGCAGTAGCCACGCGGGGCGGCGAGCAGGACCCTGCGGCGCGAAGCGGCTTCGCCCGGGGTGGTGGCGGGAGTCGGGCTGGGCGAGGAAGTCATGCGTCCCATCGTAAGGGCGCGCCCCCGGCCCCGAAGATCGGCCGCTGGCCCAGACTGAGGGCGGCAGGCAGCGAGGAGGCACGGATGCCGGGCACGAGCGGCAGCGGAGCGGGCGGCGCGGCGGACGGCGCCGCCGGTGGGGGCGCGGACGCCGGGGCTCCCGGTGGGCTGCGGCGGACGCTGACCTTCCGGGATCTGCTCGTCTACGGCCTGCTGTTCATCGCCCCGATGGCGCCGGTCGGGATTTTCGGCACGCTCCAGGCCAGGTCGCACGGTGCGGTGACGGTCGTCTACCTGGTCGCGACCGTCGCGATGGCGTGCACCGCCTCCTCGTACGCCCAGATGGTGCGGGTGGCCCCGCGGGCCGGGTCGGTCTACGCGTACGCCCGGGCGGGGCTGGGCGAGGGTGCGGGGTTCGTCGCCGGATGGATGGCGATGCTGGACTATCTGCTGATTCCGGCGGTGGCGTATCTGTTCTCCGGGATCGCGCTGCACGCACTGGTGCCGGCCGTGCACCCGTGGGTGTGGACGGCGCTGGCGGTGGTGGTGACGACGCTGCTGAATCTGGCGGGTGTACGGACCGCGGCCCGGGTCGGGTTCGCGGTGCTGGCGATGGAGATCGTGGTGCTCGCGGTGTTCGTGGTGTCGGCGGTCGTGGTGCTGATCGTGCACGGGGCGCAGCGTGGGTGGGCCGCGCCGCTGACCGGGGAGGGCGGCTTCTCGGCGGGGGCGGTGCTGTCGGCGGTGTCGGTGGCGGTGCTGTCCTATCTGGGCTTCGATGCGATCGCCTCGTTCGCGGAGGAGGCCGGGGGCGGGGCGGACCGGGTGGCGCGGGCGCTGCTCACCTGCCTGGTGGTGGCGGGGGTGCTGTTCGCGGTGCAGACGTATCTGGCGGCGCTGCTGATGCCGATGAGCGCCGCGGATCTCGCGGCCCGGCCTGCCGAGCAGGGCACGGCGTTCTACACGACGGTCGACTCGGCGGTGGGCGGGTGGCTGCACGCTCTGGTGGCGGTGAGCAAGGCGGTCGGCGCGGCGTTCGCGGCGCTGGCGGGGCAGGCCGCGGCCGGACGCCTGCTGTTCGCGATGGCCCGGGACCGGCGGCTGCCGGGGGCGATGTCGAAGGTGGACGCGGCCAGCGGGGCGCCGCGCCGGGCGCTGCTGGGGGCGGCCCTGGTGACGCTGGTGGCGGCGGTGGGCGCGGCCCGCCGGGACGACGGGCTCGACCAGCTGTCGTCGATCGTGAACGTGGGCGCGTTGACGGCGTTCGGACTGCTGCACGCCTCGGTGCTCGGCTGGTTCTGGATCCGGGGGCGGCGGGGGGATCGCGGGAGGGGGCGGAGCCGGGCGCCCGGAGCCGGGGCGCCGAGTGTGCTGTGGCATGCGGTGGTGCCGTTGCTGGGGCTGGCGGTGGTGATCGCGGTGGTCGTCGAGGCGTCCGCCACGGCGCAGCTCGTGGGCGGGGTCTGGCTGGTGGCGGGGCTCGTGGTGCTGGCGGTGCAGTACGGGGGGCGGGCGCGGGCGGGTGGGGCGCGGGGGTGACGGGGGCCGAGCGCCGAGGTGGGAGTGGCGGGCGGTGAGCTGCGGCAGGCGGCCGGGCGCGGGCAGGCGGCGGGCCGGGCGCCGCCGAACGCCCGCCGGACGCCGGCCGGACGCCGGGCCGCATGCAAGCCCGGCCCCGGGCCCTGCTCCCACGCTCCCCGGCAGCTCCCCGGCAGCTCCCGCCCGGCCACCGACCGCGCGGCCGCCGCCACTGTCAGTGCCCGCCGCTACTCTCGCTCGTATGGCTGTTTCTACGTCCCCGGAAACGCCGATCCCGGTCGGCGAGGTGTCCCGGCTCATCGGCGGCTGGATCGAGCGGCTCGGCGCGGTGTGGGTCGAGGGGCAGATCACCCAGCTCTCGCGGCGGCCCGGCGCGGGGGTGGTGTTTCTGACGCTGCGTGACCCGTCGTACGACATCTCGGTGAGCGTGACGTGCTACCGCCAGGTCTTCGACAAGGTCGCCGAGGTGGTCAGCGAGGGCGCCCGGGTGGTGGTGCACGCGAAACCGGAGTGGTACGCCCCGCGCGGTCAGCTGTCGCTGCGGGCCGCCGAGATCAAGCCGGTCGGCGTCGGTGAACTCCTCGCCCGGCTGGAGCAGTTGAAGAAGTCGCTGGCGGCGGAGGGCCTGTTCGCGGCCGACCGCAAGAAGCCGCTGCCGTTCCTGCCGCAGCTGATCGGCCTGGTCTGCGGCCGGGCCAGCGCCGCGGAGCGGGACGTATTGGAGAACGCCCGGCATCGCTGGCCGGCCGTCCGCTTCGCGGTGCGCAATGTGCCGGTGCAGGGGGTGCATGCGGTCCCGCAGGTGGTCGCGGCGGTCCAGGAGCTCGATGCGCTGCCCGAGGTGGACGTGATCATCGTGGCCCGGGGCGGCGGCAGTGTGGAGGATCTGCTGCCGTTCTCCGATGAACAGCTCGTACGGGCCGTGGGCGCGGCCGTGACCCCTGTCGTCTCGGCGATCGGCCATGAGCCGGACAGCCCGCTGCTGGATCTGGTCGCCGACCTGCGCGCCTCGACGCCGACGGACGCCGCGAAGAAGGTGGTGCCCGACGTCGGCGAGGAGCTGGCCCGGGTCCAGCAGCTGCGGGAGCGGGCGCGGCGGGCGGTCGACGGCTTTGTGCAGCGGGAGGAGCGGGGGCTGGCGGCGGCGCTGCACCGGCCGTGCATACAGCGCCCGCAGCGGATGGTCGAGGACCGCGAGGAGCAGGTCACGGCCATGCTGGAGCGCGGCCGGCGGACCCTGGGGCATCTGCTGGACCGCGCCGACTCGGAGCTGACGCACACCCTGGCGCGGGTGGTCGCGCTCTCCCCGAAGGCGACGCTGGAGCGCGGCTACGCGGTCCTCCAGAGGCCGGACGGGACGGCGGTGCGCTCGCCGCAGGAGGTCGAGCCGGACGACGCCTTGCGGGCCCGGGTGGCCGAGGGCGAGTTCCGGGTGCGGGTGGACGGCGCCCCGGGCGCTGCCACGGCCGCCGAATAGTGCACGGACGGACTCTTAGGGTGGGAGACATGGCGAAGGCGAAGACGGACGACGCGGCGGACGCGGAGCAGGGTGCGGCGGCCGGGGTGGCGCAGGTGCCCCCGGTGGACTCCACACTCGGCTATGAGCAGGCGCGGGACGAGCTGATCGAGGTCGTCCGCAGCCTGGAGGCGGGCGGCACGACGCTGGAGGAGTCGCTCGCGCTGTGGGAGCGCGGCGAGGCGCTGGCGAAGGTCTGCCGCCGCTGGCTGGACGGCGCCCGGGCGCGGCTGGACGCGGCGCTGGCGGAGGACGAGGGCGGAGCCGAGCGCGCCTAGGCCCTGTCGTCAAACTCCCGCCTGCCCCGCGACGCCTGGCACGCACGCTCGCTGCGTTGTCGGATCGTCCACGTAGACCCACTACGAGGACGACCCTCCGCCTTGCGAGCGCACGCACCAGACGCCGCGGGACCTGCCCTTCGGGCAGACGACGGGAGTTTGACGACAGGGCCTAGAGCCGGAGCCACCAAACGGGACCTGAGGGCCGGCCGCAGCGGACGGCCGGAACCCCGGAACGACGCCGGTCCGCCCCTGTGAACCCACTCACAGCGATCCCGCCCACAGTGACCCCACTCACAGAGATCCATTTTTAGTTGAAACTTAACATATCTCGTTTACAGTGGTAGCCGTAGCTCCCTGCCACGGAACCGCACCACCGCGGCGCCCGCAGGGCCGCCGAACCGAACCCCCCACCCGACTCACCGAGGTGCCCTTTATGTCTCTCGCCCTTGACGCCGCCGCTCAGGACCTCCTGTTCCGTGGGGCCCAGACCGCCAACACGTTCACGGACGAGCCGGTGACGGACGAGCAGATCCAGGCCGTCTACGACCTGGTGAAGTACGGACCGACCGCCTTCAACCAGACGCCGCTGCGGATCACCCTGGTCCGTTCCCAGGAGGCCCGTCAGCGCCTGGTCCAGCACGCCATGGGTTCCAATGGCCCGAAGACCCTGAGCGCACCGCTGACCGCCATCCTCTCCGTGGACCTGGACTTCCACGAGAAGCTGCCGACGCTCTTCCCCGCCGCCCCGGGCATCAAGGACGCGTTCTTCTCCGAGGCCGCGTCCCGCGAGGTGGCCGGCACCCAGAACGCCACCCTCCAGGCCGGCTACTTCATCGTCGGCATCCGCGCCGCCGGTCTGGCCGCCGGCCCGATGACCGGCTACGACTTCTCCGGCATCGACAAGGAGTTCTTCGGCGACGGCAAGCAGAAGTCCTTCCTCGTCATCAACATCGGCAAGCCGGGCGCCGACGCCTTCCACCCGCGCTCGCCGCGGCTGGCCTTCGACGAGGCCGTCACCGCCGTCTGAGTCCGCCTGGCGAGCACGCCGGCCCGGACTTCCCGCGCGGGAGTCACTCCATGCAAGAGGCCGCCGCACCCCTCCCGGGTGCGGCGGCCTCAGCGGTATCGCGGCTGCTCAGCCCTTCTTCGCCACCAGCGCGGCGGCCAGATCGGCGAGCCGCCCGTACGGCGCGGTGCCGGTGACGACCGTGGTCACCCCGGACTCCTCACGGACCAGCGCCCGGTACTTGTCGCCCTGGTAGCGGTCCCACTTCTTGCTGCCGACGGCCTGCTTGCCTGCGGCCTTGGCCGCGCCGAGGGTGACGTCCTTGATGAACTTCCGCGGCAGGCCATCGCTCTGCTCGACGGCCGCGTACTCCTGCTCCGGGTCGAGCATGCCCAGATGCCAGGCGCCGCCCTTGCCGTCGTCGCTCGCCTTGTACGAGACGGAGGTGGCGCGCCAGGTCTTGGGCAGCCCCTCGGGCGCGGCGACCGCGTACGGCGCCGTCCGCCGGGCCGTGATCAGTTCCACGCGGTAGTCGACCCGCTTGACCGCGCTCCGCGCCGCGTCCGCGCTCTCGTCGTGCGGGATGAAGATGTAGATCGCCCCGACGAGGATGCCGATCACCGCCAGCGACAGGACCATGTCCCGCACCGTTTGCCTGCCTCGCATACCTGCCACGCCCCTATGGTCCCCTATGGCCGCCGCGGACCCGACAGGCCCCCCGGTCAGGGCTGCGACCTGCGCAAATGCATCGACGCCCGACTCCTCCCGGGGTGCTCATGCGTGGGGCCCTCTGCTCATTTTGGCGAGGTACGGATAAGGTCGGTATCACCCTCATCCTTCACGGCCGTCGCCGTACAGAAAGGTGCGCTCGATGACCGAGCATCATCTCCCGTCCCCACTCGAGGTCAGCCCCGAGGCCCCGGACCGCAACCTCGCCCTGGAGCTCGTCCGGGTGACCGAGGCCGGTGCCATGGCGTCGGGCCGCTGGGTGGGACGGGGTGACAAGAACGGCGCGGACGGCGCGGCGGTCAAGGCCATGCGCGCCCTGATCCACACCGTGTCGATGAACGGCGTCGTGGTCATCGGGGAGGGCGAGAAGGACAACGCCCCGATGCTCTACAACGGCGAGCGCGTCGGCGACGGGACCGGCCCGGAGTGCGACGTGGCCGTGGACCCGGTGGACGGGACGACGCTGACCGCCAAGGGCATGGCGAACGCCGTGTCCGTGATGGCGGTGGCCGAGCGCGGCTCGATGTTCGACCCGTCCGCGGTCTTCTACATGGACAAGCTCGCCACGGGCCCGGAGGCCGCCGACTTCGTCGACATCACGGCCCCGGTGGCCGTGAACATCAAGCGGATCGCCAAGGCGAAGAAGTCCGCGGTCGAGGACGTCACGGTGGTCATCCTGGACCGTCCCCGCCACGACGGACTGGTCAAGGAGGTCCGGGAAGCCGGGGCCCGGATCAAGTTCATCGCCGACGGCGATGTCGCCGGCGCGATCATGGCGGCCCGTGAGGGCACCGGCGTCGACCTGCTGCTGGGCATCGGCGGGACGCCCGAGGGCATCATCGCGGCCTGTGCGCTGAAGTGTCTGGGCGGCGCCTTCCAGGGCGAGCTGTGGCCCAAGGACGACGAGGAGCGCCAGCGCGCGCTGGACGCCGGGCACGACCTGGACAAGGTGCTGGAGATCGACGACCTGGTCCGCGGCGACAACGTCTTCTTCGTCGCCACCGGCATCACCGACGGCGAGCTGCTGCGCGGGGTCCGCTACCGCGCCGAGAACGCCTACACCCAGTCCCTGGTGATGCGTTCCAAGTCCGGCACCATCCGCCAGATCGACTCCCAGCACCGGCTGTCGAAGCTGCGCGCCTACAGCTCGGTGGACTTCGAGCGCCCCAGCTAGCGGCGCCCGGCGGGCCCTGTCCGGCCCGCGCGCGTACACACACTTCGCCCCCGCCGGAGAGTCTCCGGCGGGGGCGAAGTGACCCCTGCGTGCGGGGTGCGCCGTACGGGCCGAAGCCGGTGCCGCGGCGGTCAGCCCGCCGCGGGCATATGGGCCGTGCGCTGGAGTTCGCTCTCCCGGCGCCGGCGGCGGGTCAGCACGACCCGGCGCTCGGCCGCGGTCAGACCTCCCCAGACGCCGTACGGCTCGGGCTGGAGCAACGCATGCTCCCGGCACTCGACCATCACGGGGCAGCGGGCGCAGACCCGCTTCGCGGCCTCTTCTCTGGCCAGCCGGGCGGCGGTGGGCTCCTTGGACGGGGCGAAGAACAGCCCGGCTTCGTCCCGGCGGCACACCGCCTCCGAATGCCAGGGGCCGGCCTCGTCGCGAGCAGGCAGTTGCTGGGACGGAACGACAGCGGCATCCTGCAGGGGCTGTTGCGGTAGCAGCACGGTCTACTCCTGACGACGGCTTCGGCGCGAGAATCACCCTTGCCCGTCTCGCTGCGCACGGCCTTTTTCCGCACCCCGCAGCCGTACGAGAGACGATGCACCAGCCCTACCCGCTGTACGCACGCTTATGCACACCGTGGCGATCGTGCGACAACGAGAAAAGCGTCAGCGGACGAACCCTCCGGGAACACCGGCCGCCGCCCTCCGGGAACACCGGCTCCCGCCCTCCCGGAACGCCGGCCGGCCCGCCCCAACTCCCTGGCCCCCGCGGCCCGTCCGCCGCCGCCGTCAGCCGTCAGCCGTCAGCCGTCAAAACCCTTGCGGAACCGGTCCCGGCGCTCGCGCCGTTCGGCGCGGTGCCGCTCGTGCCACTCCCGCTGCTCCTGCCGCAGCTGCTGGTGGTCCTCCCACACCTGCCGGCGCAGCTCCCGGTGCCCCTCGCGCAGCCGGTCGCGCAGATCGCGTATCCAGGCGCCGCGCTTGGGCTTGGCCTCCACACTGCCCAGCACGGCATAGCCGTTGACGTGGACCTGCGGGGCGTCGGCGTCGCCCGCCTCATGGGTCTCGACCTCGAAGCTGCCGAGGATGCCGGAGCCGCTGCTGCGCAGCGTGATGTTCTCCGGGACCCGGATCTCCACGCTGCCGAAGAGGGCCGTGACATTGATCTGGATCTGCTGCTGCGGGAAGACCGCCTCGGTCAGATCGATCTCGACGCTGCCGAAGAACGCCACGGCGTTGATCCGCGCCGGGGCCTGCCAGCGGCCCTTGCGGACGGCGGCGCTGAAGATCGCGACGAGGTTCTGGTCCGGCGCCGGGGCGGCGGGCCCGTGCGCGTACCCGCCCTGGTCCGGCTGTGGGCGGCTGCCGCCCGCCGCGGGCAGATCCCGTACGACGGGCTCCAGTTCGCCCATGGTCTTGGCGCGGTAGACCGCGTCGATCCGCTCCGCGTGCTCCTCCGGGTCCAGCCGGCCCTCCGCCAGCGCCTCGCGGAGGATCTCGGCGATCCGGTCGCGGTCCGCGTCGGACGCCCGGATATCGCGTTCGGCCACCGCGGGCGGGGCCGGCGCCCGGGCCGCCGGCTTGGTCATGTTCAGCGGTTTCCGCTCCTGGAGCCGGTCCTGCTCCTGAAGCGGTCCGGGCGGGGTCTCAGGGCCCGGACGTCCCCCGTTGTCTGCATCCACCGGCCCAGCGTACCGAAACGCGATAGATCGCGACTAGAGTCCGCAGGACCGGCCCCTGGAAGCGAACAGATCCGGCCGCGCGCCGACTGAGCCTTACCTCACAGCGGCGTCCGCGCGCCAGGGTTCTACGCTGTGGAGGCGCTGCCGTAGATGCCAGCCGGACCTCTCCGAGTAAGGAATGACCTTCGATGCCGGAATTCGCCTACACCGACCTGCTCCCCGTAGGTGAGGACAACACCCCGTACCGCCTCGTCACTTCGGAGGGCGTGAGCACCTTCGAGGCCGACGGCCGGACGTTCCTCAAGGTCGAGCCGGAGGCGCTGCGCAAGCTGGCCGCCGAGGCGATGCACGACATTTCGCACTATCTGCGCCCGGCCCACCTCGCCCAGCTCCGCAAGATCCTGGACGACCCCGAGGCCAGCGCCAACGACCGCTTCGTCGCGCTCGACCTGCTCAAGAACGCCAACATCGCCGCCGCGGGCGTCCTCCCCATGTGCCAGGACACCGGCACCGCGATCGTCATGGGCAAGCGCGGCCAGCAGGTCCTGACCGAGGGCGGCGACGAGGAAGCGCTCTCCCGCGGCATCTACGACGCCTACACCCAGCTGAACCTGCGCTACTCGCAGATGGCTCCGCTCACGATGTGGGACGAGAAGAACACCGGCTCCAACCTGCCGGCGCAGATCGAGCTGTACGCGACCGACGGCGGCGCCTACAAGTTCCTCTTCATGGCCAAGGGCGGCGGCAGCGCCAACAAGTCCTTCCTCTTCCAGGAGACCAAGGCGGTCCTCAACGAGGCCTCCATGATGAAGTTCCTGGAGCAGAAGATCCGCTCGCTCGGCACGGCCGCCTGCCCGCCGTACCACCTCGCGATCGTCGTCGGCGGCACCAGCGCCGAGTACGCGATGAAGACCGCCAAGTACGCCTCCGCGCACTACCTGGACGAGCTGCCCGCCGAGGGCTCCCCCACCGGCCACGGCTTCCGCGACAAGGAGCTGGAGGAGAAGGTCTTCGAGCTGACGCAGAAGATCGGCATCGGCGCCCAGTTCGGCGGAAAGTACTTCTGCCACGACGTCCGCGTCGTCCGCCTGCCCCGCCACGGCGCGTCCTGCCCGGTCGCCATCGCCGTCTCCTGCTCCGCCGACCGCCAGGCCGTCGCGAAGATCACCGCCGAGGGCGTCTTCCTGGAGCAGTTGGAGACCGACCCGGCCCGTTTCCTCCCGGAGACGACGGACGAGGAGCTGACCGAGGGCGCGGGCCCGGACCTCGACGCGGTCGCCATCGACCTCAACCGCCCCATGGACGAGGTCCTGGCCGAGCTGACCAAGCACCCCGTCAAGACCCGGCTCTCCCTCACCGGCACCCTGGTCGTCGCCCGCGACATCGCGCACGCGAAGATCAAGGAGCGGCTGGACGCCGGCGAGGAGATGCCGGAGTACCTGAAGAACCACCCCGTCTACTACGCGGGCCCGGCCAAGACCCCCGAGGGCTACGCCTCCGGCTCCTTCGGCCCGACGACGGCGGGCCGGATGGACGCCTACGTCGAGCAGTTCCAGGCGGCCGGCGGCTCCAAGATCATGCTCGCCAAGGGCAACCGCTCCCAGCAGGTCACCGACGCCTGCGGCACCCACGGCGGCTTCTACCTCGGCTCCATCGGCGGCCCGGCCGCCCGCCTCGCCCAGGACTGCATCAAGAAGGTCGAGGTCCTCGAATACGAGGAGCTCGGCATGGAAGCCGTCTGGAAGATCGAGGTCGAGGACTTCCCCGCCTTCATCGTCGTCGACGACAAGGGCAACGACTTCTTCCAGGACCCGGCCCCGGCCCCGACGTTCACCAGCATTCCGGTGCGCTCGGGGAGCTGACGAACCGGCACCGTCCCTGAGCAACCAGCAGAGCCCCTGACGTTTTGTCAGGGGCTCTGCTGCGAGGCCGGCCGGTCACGCACCCGCGCGCGGACCGCCCTGCCCCCGCCGCCCCGCGCTCCGCCGCAGTCGGGCGCGTACGGCCCGCTGGGCTACCGGGCCCAGGTCCTCCAGGACGCCGAGGAGGCCGGAGAGTTGTTCCAGTGCGTCCAGGGCCGCCAGGGCGCCCTCCTGGTCGACGCCCTCGTAGAGTTCCAGGCCGACGAAGGACGCGGCGAGGGCCCGGGAGAGGCCGGGGACGTCGACGAAGGCGGTGATGGGGGTGTCGGCGAGGACGCGTGCCAGGACCTTTTCGATCTCGTCGATCCACAGGGTGAGTCCGGCGGCGGTCGCGGGGGCGAGGCGGGGCTGGGTCTGGGCGCCGGCCAGGAGCTGGGCGAGGACGGCGACATGGCCGCCGGCCCGCTGTTCGGTGTGCAGGTGCCGTCCCAGTTCCAGGAGTTCGGCGAGGGTGTCGACCCGGGCGAGGCCTTCGCGGTAGCCCGCGAGGCGCTGCTCCGCGCCGTAGCGGCAGGCAGCGGCGAGGAGTTCGTCGACGCTGCCGAAGTGATAGAAGACCAGGGCCTGGTTGACGCCCGCGGCGGCGGCGATGGTGCGGGCCGAGGTCTTGGCGATGCCCTGCTCGGCGACCGTGCGCAGCGCTCCTTCGAGCAGTTTCGTACGGGTGTCGGCGCTCACGTGCGCGCCTCCTCGCGCACCGGCCGCAGCCCGGCGCGCACTCCGCGCTCGGCCACGTTCACGAACTCGGCGTCGAAGGACCCCTCGTAGCCGAAGAGCGGCCCGAATCGCCGGTTGCCGACCCGCACCTGGATACGGAAGCGCCCGGCCGCCTCGTCGTACGACTCGCGCACCACGGCGTCGCCCCCGATCAGGTCCGGCACCCGTACGTCGACCGGCCCCTCCCGGAAGCGGTGCTCGCCGGAGCGGATGACCAGGGCGCCGGTGTCGTCGACCGTGAAGTGGAGGTCGGTGGCGAGGTGCTGGTGGGTGCCCAGGTAGTCGACGATGCAGCCGCGCTCGGGGCTGTAGATCATGGTCGCGTCGAAGCGGCGGGGGCGGCGCGGGCCGTGCGGGCTGTGCGAGCGGCGCGGGAAGGCGAAGGTCCGGACGAAGGTGACGGTCTCGCGGCCGAAGGAGTCCCGGTACGGGACGTTCTCGATGACGAAGGGGATGTCCCGGCCGGTCTGCGGGACGAGGATGTTGCGGCTGCCGCCGAGGGCCAGGAACGGCCGGACGAAGCTGCGGCCGTGCCAGATCCGGTCCATCGTGCCGCGCCCGACGCAGGCCTCACCGCTGTCCAGCCCGACGGAGAAGCGCCGCCGGATCTGCGGGTGGAGCCGGTCGAAGTCGGCGCCCAGGACGCGCTGGAATATCGAGGTCATGACTGCTCCAGAGTGGCGAGGAGGGCGGTGGGGGCGGCGGCGCTCCCGCCACGTCCGGCGGCCCGCTCCAGCGGGCGGCGCAGACAGCGGCGGGCCGCGGGGGTGGTGGGCAGGGGCGGCAGCAGCAGCGCGGCGGCCGCCACGGCGGGTACGGTCGCGGCGAGCAGAGCGGCCGGGGCGACGGGGGCCACGGGTGCCAGGGCCGCGGTGGCGACGACGGCGGCGATACGGACGAACAGCTCCGCGAGAGCCTGGCGCAGCGACCGTTCGGGGGTGATCCCGCGCTCGCACCACAGCCGCAGCCGGTCGAAGGACCAGGCGGTGGCCCAGCCCATCAGCGGCCGGAAGACGAGCCGGTCGGCGAACCTGCCGAAGCGCCCCCAGCGCGGCCGGTAGTCATATCCGGTGAGGAACCGCAGCTCCGCGCCGTCCGGGACATACCGCCAGTACCCGCGACCCTCCTCGATGAGGGAGAGCGGATGGGCGGAGGCGAAGCGGAGGGCGGAAGTCCGGGTGCCGTCGGGCCGGTTGCGCTCACCGGCCGAGACGCCGGTGCCGTCGACCGTGAGCAGCGGCAGGACGCGGGTGGCGTAGCGGAAGCGCTGCGGCTCCCCCGGCTCACACGGCAGGTAGTCGATCTCGCTGAACCTCAGGTCCCAGCGTTGATGCCGGTCCGGCAACTGGCTCCGGTCCCACACCTCGTCGATCCCGGCGCGGATGCGCGCCTCCACGTACAACCCCATGCGACTTCCTCCGCCCCAGACGTTTGAGCGACTGCTCAAAACGCAGCGTAGAGCGTTTTGAGCAGTCGCTCAAGGCCGTGCCTCTGGGCGGAGGTTGAGCTGACCGGGGAGGCGAGTCCCGCGGCCCTGCCCTCCTCATCCCCGACCGGGCCCGGACGGCCTCCGTAGCGGGGCCGAAGGGCGGGCGCCCCGCAAGCAGGTGAGATCCGGCGGTGCCCGGGAACAGATCGCCTTTCCCGGGCACTGACATAGGTATGAGCGACAACAGCGCATTCGGCGACTCCGACGGCTTCCGGACCGAGCACGACTCCATGGGCGAGGTGCGGGTCCCGGCGCATGCCAAATGGCGGGCGCAGACGCAGCGGGCGGTGGAGAACTTCCCGATTTCCGGGCAGCGGCTGGAGCGGGCGCACATCGCGGCGCTGGCCCGGATCAAGGGGGCGGCCGCCCTGGTCAACGGCGAGCTGGGGGTGCTGGACAAGGAGATCGCGGCGGCCGTCCAGGAGGCCGCCGCCGCAGTCGCCGAGGGGCTCTGGGACGAGCACTTCCCCATCGATGTGTTCCAGACGGGGTCCGGCACGTCGTCGAACATGAACACCAATGAGGTCATCGCGACGCTGGCGGGTGAGCGGCTGGGGCGGGAGGTGCATCCGAACGACCATGTCAATGCGAGCCAGTCGTCCAATGATGTCTTTCCGTCGTCGATCCACATCGCGGCGACGTCGGCGGTCCTCCATGACCTGATTCCGGCGCTGGAGCATCTGGCGGAGGCGCTGGAGCGGAAGGCGGAGGAGTTCGCGGAGGTCGTGAAGTCGGGGCGGACGCATCTGATGGATGCGACGCCGGTGACGCTGGGTCAGGAGTTCGGCGGCTATGCCGCCCAGGTGCGGTACGGCGTCGAGCGGCTGCGGGCCTCGTTGCCGCGGCTGGCGGAACTCCCGCTGGGCGGTACGGCGGTGGGGACGGGGATCAACACCCCGCCCGGGTTCTCGGCCGCGGTGATCGCCGAGGTGGCGCGGGTGACCGGGCTGCCGCTGACCGAGGCGCGCAACCACTTCGAGGCGCAGGGGGCGCGGGACGCGATCGTCGAGACCAGCGGGCAGCTGCGGACGATCGGGGTCGGGCTGACGAAGATCGCCAACGATCTGCGGTGGATGGCCTCGGGGCCGCGGACCGGGCTCGCCGAGATCGCGCTGCCGGATCTCCAGCCGGGTTCGTCGATCATGCCGGGCAAGGTCAACCCGGTGATCCCGGAGGCGGTGCTGATGGTGGCGGCGCAGGTCACCGGCAATGACGCGACGGTGGCGGCGGCCGGGGCGGCCGGCAACTTCGAGCTGAATGTGATGCTGCCGGTGATCGCGAAGAATGTGCTGGAGTCGGTGCGGCTGCTCGCCAATGTCTCGCGGCTGCTGGCGGACCGTACGGTCGACGGGATCACCGCGAACGTGGAACGGGCCCGGGAGTACGCCGAGTCCTCGCCCTCGGTCGTCACCCCGCTCAACAAGTACCTCGGCTACGAGGAGGCGGCGAAGGTCGCCAAGAAGTCGCTCGCCGAACGGAAGACCATTCGTGAGGTGGTCCTGGACGGCGGCTACGTCGAGCGGGGGCTGCTGACCGAGGAGCAGCTGGACGAGGCGCTGGATGTGCTGCGGATGACGCACCCGTAACGCGGCGCGGCGCAGGACAGCACGTTCGTTACGCCCGGTGCGGCTCACGTCACGGCGCGCTGCGGGCCGCGCCTCTAAGATCTGCGCATGACAGCGGACATGGTGGACACGACGGAAGGCGAGGCGGCCGGCGGTCGCGGGGCGGCCGGGGCGAAGCGGGCGGCGGACGGGGCGCGCTGGGCGCCGGGGGACCACGTCCTGTGGCGATATCGCGACAACGCCGACGCCGGGCGGTTCCACATCTGCCGGCCGATGACCGTCGTCCAGGACACCGACGATCTGCTGGCGGTGTGGATGGCGCCCGGCACCGCCTGCATCAAGCCGGTGCTCGCCGACGGCACACCGGTGCACCGCGAGCCGCTGTCCACCCGCTACACCAAACCGCGCCGCACCGCCCGGGACCACTGGTTCGGCACGGGTGTGCTGAAGCTGGCCCGACCCGGCGACCCGTGGTCGGTGTGGCTGTTCTGGGAGCGCGGCTGGCAGTTCAAGAACTGGTACGTCAATCTGGAGGAGCCGCGCCGCCGTTGGGCGGGCGGCATTGACTCCGAGGACCACTTTCTCGACATCTGCGTCTTTCCGGACCGGCACTGGGAGTGGCGGGACGAGGACGAGTTCGCCCAGGCGCAGCGGGACGGGCTGATGACGGCCGCTCAGGCCGCCGAGGTCCGGTCGGCGGGCCGGGCCGCGATCGCACAGATCTCGGCCTGGCGCGCACCGTACGCCGACGGCTGGGAGGACTGGCGGCCCGACCCGGCCTGGGGCGTTCCCCGGCTCCCGGCGGACTGGGACCGCGCGCCGGAGCGTTTGCGGTCGTGAGGGAGTGAAGTGAAACGACGTGAGTGAAGGGGGCGAACCGTGGAAAGGTGCGCCTATGGGCAAAGCCGCTTCCCGCGGGGCGGGAGGCGGGGCCGAGCCCCCTTGCTGCGCCCCCGGCCTTCAAACGTAGGATCGTCCTCCGCAAGACTGCACAGGCGCAACTCCAGAACTGGAAAACGAACTTGACCGCGGTCGCAGGAGGGGCGAGGTCGTGAGCGCGACTAGCTACGACGGATATGAGGGGCTGAACCGGTTAGCACTTGACCGGGCCGGCCAGGCCGAGGCGTTCGACGCGATCGGTGACCGGTATGACGACGCCTTTCCGCACAAGGAGGGCCAGCTCGCTTCGGGCGCCTGGCTGGCCGACAACCTGCCGGCCGGCTCGCGCATCCTGGACCTCGGATGCGGTACCGGCCTGCCGAGCGCCCACCAGCTCTCGGACGCCGGGCATCGTGTGGTGGGTATCGATCTCTCCCCCTCGATGATCAAACTGGCCCGGCAGCAGGTCCCCGCTGCCGACTTCCACCGGCTGGACATCGCCGATCTGCGCGGCGGCCGGCTCGGCGGGCCCGGCTCCTTCGACGGTATTGCCGCTTTTTTCTCCCTTCTGATGCTGCCCCGTGCCGAAATCCCTTACGCATTGGGCATGCTCCATGATCTGCTACGTCCTGAGGGGCTGCTCGCCCTGTCGATGGTCGAGGCGGATGTGGACGACTTCACGATTCCGTTCCTGGGCAACTCGATCCGGGTATCGGGTTACCTGCGGGACGACCTGCGCCGGGTCGTGCACGACGCGGGTTTCGACGTCGTCGGGGAAGATGCCTACGCATACGCCCCGTCAAGTACGGACGTACCACCCGAGATCCAGCTCTTTCTGCACCTGCGACGCGCTTGAGACGCAGCGCGTCGGGCGCGGCCGCACGGACGGCGCGCTCGGAACGCGGCGCGTCGGGCGCGCAGCCCCGGACGGATGGAATCCCACGCGTGACGGAGCACCCCACCTCCCACGAATCGCGGCAGTCGGTACCGACCGCCGCGTCCTCGCTGTCCCCTGCCCGGGGGCCGGCCGGGACGGCGCCGCTGGGCGCGGTCCCCGACCCGCGCAGCGCCCTCCAGCAGCCCGGCACGGCCGGCTGTGTGCCGGTGCCCGGCACCGGCTTCGCGGTGCGCGGCGGTGACGACATAGGTTTCGCCGGTGTCACCGTCACGGCCTCGGCGGGCTCGCCGGCCGGCCGTGACGACGGCGAGCCGGCCGCGGACCACGGCGCGGCGCGGCGGGACCCGTCGGCGGACGCGGACAGCTCCGCCGCCGGGCACTCCGGCGGGCGTGCCACCGAGCACTCCGCCACGCACCGCGGCGGCCATCCCGCCGCACGCGACGCCTCGGTCCCGTATGGGGAGGCGTACGGCGACTCGTACGGGGAGGTGTCCATGCCTGCGAGCGGACGGCCGGAGGGGGCGGACCGGGAGACGGCCCGTGCCGGACGGCGGGTGGCGCAGGGCGCGGTGGGCCGCGCCGAGGCGCCCGAGCCGGGTGAGGAGCCGCGCCACGGGCAGCGCCCGCACCGCGGCGGTGACGGAGTGGGGCGGCCGCGGGAGGGCGGCGGTCCGTCCGGCGCCGGGCGGTCGCGGCCGCGCGGCGGTGAGCCGGGCGGGTCGGTGCCGGAGCAGGCGCCGCACGGCGGACGGTCGGCGGCCTCGGGTGCCCCGCACGGTGAGGTGTCACGGCCGGCGGCCGGGGAGGCCGCCGGGGAGCAGGTGCCCGCGCCGGCCGGCCCGCCGACGGGCCCGCTGCCCACTCCCCCGGCCCGCTCGGCACATCCGGGCGAGAGCGGTGAGGTGGCCGCGGCCCGGCAGGCGGGCGGCGACCGGCTGCGCTTCATCGGGGCCGCGACCCGGCGGATCGCCCGGGGCATCGACCTCGACGAGATCGTGCTCGGGCTGTGCCGGGCGACGGTGCCGACGTTCGCCGACGCCATCCTGGTCTATCTGCGGGATCCGCTGCCGGTGGGCGATGAGCGGCCGACCGGTCCGGTGGTACTGCGGCTGCGCCGTACCGACCGGATTCCGGAGGAGCCGGACACCAACGGCGGCCGGCTGCCGATGCTGCCCGCGCAGCCCGATCTGGGCCCGGCGATGGGCGGCAGCGCGGCGGAGCTGGCCGAGGTGGAGCCCGGCGGTCCGCTGGCCGAGGTGCTGCGGGGCGTACGGCCGCTGTTCGGTGAGGCGCAGGCGGCGCGGACGGCGCTGCCCGAGCTGCTGGGGCCGGATCCGCGGCTGCCCAGTGGCCACCGGGTGATCCTGGCGCCGCTGCGCGGCCGCCGCCGGGTGATCGGCGCTGCGGTGTTCCTGCGCCGCCCGGACCGGCCGGCGTTCGAGCCGGACGATCTGCTGGTGGCGGCGCAGCTGGCGACGCACACCGCGCTGGGTGTGGACAAGGCGGTGCTCTACGGCCGCGAGGCGTATATCGCCGATGCGCTCCAGCGCACGATGCTGCCGGACTCGCTGCCGCAGCCGACCGGCGTCCGGCTGGCCAGCCGCTATCTGCCCGCTGCCGAGACGGCCCGGGTGGGCGGCGACTGGTACGACGCGATCCCGCTGCCCGGCAGCCGCGTGGCGCTGGTCGTCGGCGATGTCATGGGGCACTCGATGACCTCGGCCGCGATCATGGGCCAGCTGCGGACCACGGCCCAGACGCTGGCCGGGCTGGATCTGCCGCCGCAGGAGGTGCTGCACCACCTCGACGAGCAGGCCCAGCGGCTGGGCTCGGACCGCATGGCGACCTGCATGTACGCGGTCTACGACCCGGTCGCGCACCGGATCACCATCGCCAACGCGGGCCATCCGCCGCCGGTGATGCTGCACCGCGGCGGGCGCGCCGAGGTCCTGCGGGTGCCGTCGGGTGCGCCGATCGGCGTCGGCGGGGTGGACTTCGAGGCGGTGGAGCTGGACGCCCCGGCGGGCGCCACGCTCGTCCTCTATACGGACGGTCTGGTGGAGTCGCGGATCCGGGACGTGTGGACCGGGATCGAGCAGCTGCGGGAGCGGCTGGCGGAGACGGCCCGGCTGACGGGTCCCAATCCGCCGCCGCTGGAGCCGATGTGCGACGAGGTACTGGACATGCTGGGCCCCGGCGACCGCGATGACGACATCGCGCTGCTGGCGGCCCGGTTCGACGGGATCGCGCCCAGCGATGTCGCGTACTGGTATCTGGACCCGAAGGCGCAGACGGCCGGTCAGGCCCGGCGGCTGGCCCGGCGGGCGCTGGCGCGCTGGGGCCTGGAGGAGCTGACCGACCAGTTGGAGCTGCTGGTCAGCGAGGTGGTGACGAATGCGGTGCGGTATGCGGAGCGGCCGATCACGCTGCGGCTGCTGCGCACGGACGTCCTGCGCTGCGAGGTCGGTGACGATGTTCCGCAGCTGCCGCGGCTGCGGCAGGCCCGGCCGTCGGACGAGGGCGGGCGCGGTCTCTACCTCGTGAACCGGATGGCGCGGCGCTGGGGCGCGACCCGTCTGAGCATGGGCAAGGTCGTCTGGTTCGAGCTGTCGATGCCGCCGGGGACGCCGCGCCGCTGAGGTCTGCCGGGCGCCCGGCACCCGTCCCGCATATTGGACCCCGTCTGAGACCGGACGGGGTCCAACTCTTGCCGACAGGCCGTCGGGGGAGTTGACTGCTTGGGTGGACGTAAGGGACTGACGGCCCCAATTCGGGCCGTGCCGCCCCGGCTCCCCGCCGTCGAGACAGGAGGCATTCCTCCATGACCAGCACGCACCACGACCCGCGCACCACGAACAACGCCGGCATCCCGGTGGAGAGCGACGAGCACTCACTCACCGTGAGTCCCGACGGCCCCATCCTGCTCCAGGATCACTACCTCATCGAGAAGATGGCCCAGTTCAACCGCGAACGGGTCCCCGAGCGGGTGGTGCACGCCAAGGGCGCCGGTGCGTACGGCTTCTTCCAGGTCACCAACGACGTCAGCCAGTTCACGAAGGCGGATCTCTTCCAGCCGGGCAAGACCACCGAGATGCTGGCCCGCTTCTCGACCGTCGCGGGTGAGCAGGGGTCCCCCGACACCTGGCGCGACCCCCGTGGTTTCGCGCTGAAGTTCTACACCCAGGACGGCAACTACGACCTGGTCGGGAACAACACCCCGGTCTTCTTCGTCCGCGACACGATCAAGTTCCAGGACTTCATCCGCTCGCAGAAGCGCCGCCCGGACAACGGGATGCGCGACAACGACATGCAGTGGGACTTCTGGACGCTCTCGCCGGAGTCGGCGCACCAGGTGACCTGGCTGATGGGCGACCGCGGTATCCCCAAGACCTACCGCCACATGAACGGCTACGGCTCGCACACCTATATGTGGGTCAACGCCGGTGGCGAGAAGTTCTGGATCAAGTACCACTTCAAGACCGACCAGGGCATCGACTTCCTCACCCAGGAGGACGCGGACCGGATCGCCGGTGAGGACGGCGACTACCACCGGCGTGATCTCTTCGAGGCCATCGACGGCGGGAACGTCCCGTCGTGGACGCTGTATGTGCAGGTCATGCCGTTCGCGGACGCCCCGGACTACCGGTTCAACCCGTTCGATCTGACGAAGGTGTGGCCGCATGGCGACTACCCGCTGATCGAGGTCGGGCGGATGACGCTCAACAAGAACCCCGAGGACTACTTCGTCCACATCGAGCAGGCCTCGTTCGAGCCGTCCAACATGGTGCCGGGGGTCGGCCCCTCGCCCGACAAGATGCTGCTGGGCCGGCTGTTCTCCTACGCGGACACCCACCGGTACCGCATCGGCCCGAACTACGCCCAGCTGCCGCCCAACCGGCCGCGGGTGCCCGTCCATTCGTACGCGAAGGACGGCCCGATGCGGTACGAGCCGTCCCGCGCGGCCCGGCCGTACGCCCCCAACAGCTACGGCGGCCCGACGGCGGACACCCTGCGCTACGGGGAGCCCGCGGGCTGGGAGACCGGCGGTGAGATGGTCCGCGCGGCGTACACGCTGCGCCGGGACGACGACGACTTCGGCCAGCCGGGCACGATGGTCCGCCAGGTCCTGGACGACGCCGCCCGCGACCGGCTGGTCAGCAATGTCTCCGGCCATCTCCGCAACGGCGTCAGCCGTCCGGTGCTGGACCGTGCGGTCCAGTACTGGCGCAACATCGACAAGAACGTGGGCGACCGGATCGCCCACAAGGTGAACGGGGGCTGAGGCGGCGCCTTCCCACACAAAAGACCGCGGCCCCCACCGGTGAGGTGGGGGCCGCGGTGCGATGTGCCAGGGACCGGCGTCAGTTGAAGCCGGGCAGGCTGTCGGTGCTCTTGCCGCCGTCGGCGTTCCCGCCGGTCGGCCTGCCGCCGGTGTCCCCGCCGTCCTCGCCGCCGGGCGGCGGGGAGGAGCCGGGGTCGGTCGGGGTGGCCGGGTCCGACGGCTTGCCGCTCCCGGACTGCGACGGCGAGGTGCTCGGGCTCGACGGGGTCGGCGACGCGCTCTTGCTCGGCGTCCCGGACGGGGTGGGGCTCTCCGACGGGGTCTTGCTCGGCGTCGGGGTGGGGGTCGGCGGGACACCGGCACCGAGGTCGGTTTCGAGGTCGAACTCCGCGCCGGTGTTGCCGCCCAGCGCCGACGCGGTGTAATCGGCCCAGACCTGGGCCGGGTAGCCGCCGCCGTTGACCCGGCCGCCGCCGCCGGTGCCCTTCAGGGTGACCTGGGTGCCGCCCTTGGGGGACTCGCCGAACATGCCGACCGCGGTGACCAGCTTGGGCGTGTAACCCACGAACCACGCCGACTTGTTGTCGTCGGAGGTACCGGTCTTGCCGGCGGCCTCGTACGCGGTGTTCTTCACGGACTGCGTCGCGGTGCCGTCATTGACCACACCGGTCAGCACCGAGGTGAGGGTGTCGGCGGTCCGGCGGCTGAGGACCTGCTCGCCGATCGGGTCCTTGAGCGGGACCGCGGTCTCGACGCCGTCGACGGGGTGCACCGCCTTCTTGACCAGGGTCGGGGTGACCTTCTTGCCGTGGTTGTCGAGCGTGGCGTAGGCCCCGGCCATCTGGAGCGGGCTGGCGCCCATGGTGCCCAGGGTCATCGCGGGCTTGGCATCGATCTTGGAGCCGTCCATGCCCAGGCTGACCGCGGTCTTCTTGATCTTCTCCAGGCCGACGTCCGCGCCCATCTGCGCGAAGACCGCATTGACGGAGTTGTTGGTCGCCGTCTGGACGCTGATCTTGCCGTACTGGTGCTCGTCCTCGTTGGGCGGCGCGAAGGCGATGTCCCCGCCGACGACCGGGCGGCGGTTACGGCCGTCGTAGATCGTGTTCGGGGTGATCGGGACACCGTCCTGGGTGATCGCGTTGTTCTCCATCGCCGACGCCAGGATCAGCGGCTTGAAGGTGGAGGCGGGCTGGTAGTCGGAGCGCGTGGCGTTGTTCGTGTAGTGCTTGGGGTAGCCCGCGCCGCCGTACATCGCCACGATGTGGCCGGTCTTGGGGTCCACCGAGGTGGCACCGAGCTGGGCGTCAGCGTCGACCTTGCGCTTCTTGGGGTCGAGGTCGTCGGTGAGCTTGCGCTTGACGGACCGCTCCAGCGCCTTCTGCTTGTTCTTGTCGATGCCGAGGGTGACGGTCCAGCCGCCGGCCTCGAACTCGCTCTCGTCGACGCCCTGCGCGAAGAGCTCCTGCTTGGCCTGCTTGACCAGGTAGCTGGTCTGCGGGCTCACACCGCGCAGCGGCTTGGGCGCCTGGGGCTTGTCGAAGGTCTGCTTGGCCCGTTCGGACGCCGGGAGCCACTTCATGTCGACCATGTTGTCGAGGGTGTACGCCCAGCGCTCCTTGACCCGCTTCTGGCCGGCCGGCGTCGCCGAGGTCCAGTCGTACTGGCTCGGCGCCTGGAGCAGCGAGGCGAGGTAGGCGCCCTGCGAGACGGTGAGCTTCTCGACGTCCACGCCGTAGTAGGCCTGGGCCGCGGCCTGGATGCCGTAGGCGCCGCGGCCGTAGTAGCTGGTGTTGAGGTAGCCCGCGAGGATCTCGTCCTTCTTGAACTTGTTGTCCACCTTGAGCGAGATGACGATCTCCTGGAGCTTGCGGGAAACCGTCTGCTCCTGGCTCAGGTAGTAGTTCTTGACGTACTGCTGGGTGATCGTCGAGCCGCCCTGCTTGCCCTGGCCCCGCAGGGTGTTCAGGACGCCGCGCAGGGTGCCCTTCAGGTCGACGCCGGAGTCGTCGTAGAAGGTCTTGTTCTCCGCGGCGACGAAGGCGTGCTGGACGTCCTTGGGTATTCGGGTGATCGGGACGCTCTCGCGGTTGAGCTCGCCGACCCGCGCCATGACCTTGCCGTCGGAGTACTTGAAGACATTGCTCTGCAACTTGGCAGCGCTGTTGCCCTTGGGGATGTCCACGTACAGATACAGGCCGATGAAACCGAGGATGCCCAGCAGGCACACCCCGAGGAAGGCTCCGAGGAGCTTCTTCCAGGTGAAGAAGCGGCGTATGCCGGACTTCTTGTCGTTTCGCTTGGCCCGGCGAGCGCTTCCTTCTCGCGCTCGTCTCGCGTCCGCTCGGCCCATCGCTTCAGCAACTCCAGTCGTTCCGCCCCCAGCTAACTCAGCTGTTGAAGCTAACACCGCATCTGTAAACAAATACTCATCGATCAAGGCTTTTCCTGACGTGACAAACAGCACCCGTCGCGACGGAACCACGGGGTGGGTATTGCGCGTCACCCCGCCCTCACCTGGGGATTTGTCGCCAAAGAGTCCCCGCACGGCACTGGACGCCGCGGCTCGCTCAGCGTTAAAGTGATAACACTTTGCTAGACCAGCGACATCACCAAATGCGGCGGACATCACCCGCCACACCTGGAGAAACGGGGACCCCATGACCGAGCAGACACCGGCCGACCGCACCGGCGGCACCGGCGGCGACCTCACCGCCGACGCACCCGAGATGCCCAGACCACAGGTCCGCGAGGTCCCGGCGCACAGCATCGGGGGCGGACTGGCCCTGCTGCTGACCGTGCTCGGGGTCGCGCTGGGCATCGCCCTGCTGATCGTCGGCGGCATACTCGGCGACGGCGGCAACGGCGCCGTCGGCGTACCGATGATCATCGTCGGCATCCCGATGCTGCTCGCCTCTTTCTTCTGCATGACCGGCGTGAAGATGGTCGCGCCCGGCGAGGCCCGCGTCATCCAGCTCTTCGGGCGCTACGTCGGCACCATCCGCACCGACGGACTGCGCTGGGTCAACCCGCTCACCAGCGCACGGAAGATCTCCACCCGGGTGCGCAACCACGAGACCGCGGTACTGAAGGTCAACGACGCCTACGGCAACCCCATCGAGCTGGCCTCGATCGTGGTCTGGCAGGTCGAGGACACCGCCCAGGCGCTCTTCGAGGTCGACGACTTCCTGGAGTTCGTCGCCACCCAGACCGAGGCGGCCGTCCGGCACATCGCGATCGAGTACCCCTATGACGCGCACGACGAGAACGCCCTGTCGCTGCGCGGCAACGCCGAGGAGATCACCGAGAAGCTGGCCCAGGAGCTGACCGCCCGGGTCCAGGCCGCCGGCGTACGGATCATCGAGTCCCGCTTCAGCCACCTCGCCTACGCCCCCGAGATCGCCTCCGCGATGCTCCAGCGCCAGCAGGCCGGCGCGGTGGTCGCGGCCCGCCAGCAGATCGTCGAGGGCGCCGTCGGCATGGTCGAGCAGGCACTGGCACGGATCAACGAACAGGGCATCGTCGAGCTGGACGAGGAGCGCAAGGCCGCCATGGTGAGCAATCTGATGGTCGTCCTGTGCGGCGACCGGGCCGCCCAACCGGTCCTGAACACGGGCTCGCTCTACCAGTGAGTGCCGACAGCCCCGGGGGGACCGGCGCCGAGAGCGAGCGGCCCCCCGCGCGACGGCCGCAGCAGCGCAAGCAGGTGCTGCTGCGGCTGGACCCGCTGATCCATGACGCGCTGGCCCGCTGGGCCGGCGACGAACTCCGCAGCGCCAACGCCCAGATCGAGTTCCTGCTCCGCAAGGCCCTGTTGGAGGCGGGCCGCCTGCCGAAGGGAGCAGGGGCGATACCGCGACGGGGGCGGCCGCCCAAGGAGCCGGACGGGGGCTGAAGCGCGCTACGGAGCTGCTGTCGGTCCTGGTGGCCTTCGAAGGCCTCCGCACGGAGTGACCGCCCCGCCGCCGCGCGCCCGCACCCTGCCCCTATACGCCGCGCGTATACACCGCCGACACACCCCCGAGTAAGGTGTTCGCCATGTCAATCGGTCATACGCTGCTGGGCCTTCTGGAGTCCGGTCCGCGCCATGGGTACGACCTCAAGCGGACCTTCGACGAACACTTCGGGCAGGACCGTCCGCTGCACTACGGGCAGGTCTACTCCACGATGTCCCGGCTGCTGAAGAACGGGCTGGTCGAGGTGGACGCCGTGGAGGCGGGGGCCGGGCCGGAGCGGAAGCGGTATGCGATCACCGACGCCGGGGTCACCGATGTCGCGCAGTGGCTGGCCCGGCCGGAGAAGCCCGAGCCGTATCTCCAGTCGACGCTCTACACGAAGATCGTCCTGGCGCTGATGACCGGCCGGAACGCCGCCGAGCTGCTGGACAGCCAGCGCGCCGAGCATCTGCGGCTGATGCGCGGGCTGACCGAGCGCAAGCGCACCGGCGACCTCGCCGACCAGCTGATCTGTGACCATGCGCTCTTCCACCTCGAAGCCGATCTGCGCTGGCTGGAGCTGACCGCCGCACGCCTGGACAAGCTGGCGGAAGCGGTCCGCCCATGACGCCGGAGGGGTCCCTGCTCGCGGCGGAGGGGCTGCACAAGTCCTACGGGGCCACGCCGGCGCTGGACGGCGTGGAGTTCTCCATCCACCCCGGCGAGGTCGTCGCCGTCATGGGGCCGTCCGGCTCCGGCAAATCGACCCTGCTGCACTGTCTGGCCGGGATCATCAGCCCGGACGCCGGTACGGTCCGCTACGGGCCGCACACCCTGACCGGCCTCAGCGACGCACAGCGCAGCGCCCTGCGCCGTACCGACTTCGGCTTCGTCTTCCAATTCGGTCAGCTGGTACCGGAGTTGACCGCGCTGGAGAATGTGGCGCTGCCGCTGCGGCTGAACGGCGCCAAGCGCAAGGAGGCCGAGCGGCAGGCCCGCGAGTGGCTGGAGCGGCTGGAGGTCGAGTCCGTGCACGACCGGCGCCCCGGGGAGATATCCGGCGGCCAGGGCCAGCGGATCGCGGTCGCCCGCGCCCTCGTCACCCGGCCGCGGGTCGTCTTCGCGGACGAGCCCACCGGCGCGCTGGACTCGCTCAACGGCGAACGTGTGCTGAACCTGCTGACCGACGCCGCCCGGGAGAGCAACGCCGCGGTGGTCCTGGTCACCCATGAGGCCCGGGTCGCCGCGTACTCCGACCGGGAGATCGTCGTCCGCGACGGCAAAGTGAAGGACATGCCGGCGGGCTTGATATGAGCCTGCCGCGCTCGCGAGCCGGGCGCGACGGCGGGCCCGGCGACGGCGGGCCCGGCGACGACCGCGCGCCCGGCACGTCCGCGTCCCCGGCTACCGGCCCCGGCGCCTGGGCCCGGGACCTCGCGATGGGGATGCGGCTCGCGGCCGGCGGCGGCCGCGAAGGCTGGATCCGTACGGCGCTGACGGCCGCCGGTGTCGCCCTGGGCGTGGCCGTCCTGCTGCTCGGCTCGTCCGTGCCGACCCTGATGGACGCCTGGCACGGCCGGGAGAAGGCCCGCGAGAACCTGGGCCAGGCGCACGAGCCGCCGCCCGCCGACGACACCGTGCGCTACACCTCGACCGACACCCGCTTCCACGGGGTGTCGATCCGTGGCCGCCTGGTACGCCCGGACGGCGCGCATCCGCCGGTGCCGCCCGGCGTCCGCCGGCTCCCCGGCCCCGGCCGGATGCTGGTCTCCCCCGCCCTCAAGGAACTGCTGGACTCCCCCGAAGGCGCACTGCTGCGCGAGCGGCTGGACTACCGGGTGGCCGGGATCATCGGCGACGAGGGGCTGCTCGGCCCGCGGGAACTCACCTACGTCGCCCAGAGCGGCACCCTCGCCGCGCCGGACGGCTATCGCATCGACCACTTCGGCAAGGACTGGCACCCGCCGCCGATGCGGGCGCCCGCCGTGGTCCTGCTGATCATGACGTGTGTGGCGCTGATGACGCCGGTGCTGGTCTTCATCGGCACCTCCGTACGGTTCGGCAACGAGCGCCGGGAGCGCCGGCTGGCCGCGCTCCGGCTGGTGGGCGCCGATGTCCCGACGACCCGCCGGATCGCCTCGGGGGAGGCGCTGTTCGGCTCGCTGCTGGGGCTGGTGGCGGGCGGGGCGCTGTTCCTGGGCGGCCGGCAGTGCGCTTCGGTGATCACGCTGTGGGACATCAATGTCTTTCCCTCGGACGTGGCCCCGGGCCCGCTCGCCGTGGCGCTGATCGCCGTGCTGGTGCCGACCGCGGCGGTGGCGGTGACGCTGTTCGCACAGCGCGGGGTCACCGTCGAGCCGCTGGGCATCGTCCGCCGCCGCCCGCCGGTCCGCCGCCGGCTGTGGTGGCGTCTGGCACTGCCCGCCGTGGGCGCCCTGCTGCTGGTGCCGCTGGTCCGGGAATCCCCGTGGCGGGACACCCTGTTCAACACCGTCCGGCTCGCGGCCGGTGCGATGCTGCTGCTGCTCGGGGTCGCCGCGCTGTTGCCCTGGCTGGTCGACGCGGTGGTCGGCCGGCTGCACGGCGGGCCCGTCTCCTGGCAACTGGCCGTCCGCAGACTCCAGTTGAACAGCGGCTCGGCCACCCGCGCGGTCAGCGGCATCACCGTCGCGGTGGCCGGTGCCATCGCGATCCATATGCTGCTGACCGGTATGCAGGCCGGTTTCGCCCAGGCGTACGCCGAGTCCGGCAAGCTGCCGCGGATCGGCCTGTGGGGCAACGCCCGTGACTGGCCACAGGTCCAGCGGGCGCTCACCGCGCTGCGCGCCACCCCCGGGGTGACGGCGGCCCGCGGCACGATCGACGCCGGCCTGTCGCACACCACCGGGCAGCCCGGGTCCACCGACCGTTTCGCGACGATCGCCATCGGCAGCTGCGCCGAGCTGCGCACCCTGGCCCGGCTGGACTCCTGCCGGGACGGCGACCTCTACCTCACCGGTGCCCGCGGCCACGCCCTCACGCCCGGCGCGACCGTCGACCTCAACCCCCGGTACTCCGAGGACGATCCGGTGCGGCCGCACCCCTGGAAGATCCCCACGACGGCCCGCGACGCCCCGCTGCGCCACCCCGGACCCGCCCCCGGCCGCGTCCACTACGACCTGCTGGCCACCCCCGCGGCGGTCGACATCGGCCGCTTCCAGAACCCCAGTGCGGAGTACCAGGTCGACTTCGACCGTGACACCCCGGACGCGGTGGAGCAGATCCGCAACACCGCGGCCCATATCGACCCGGCGATGAACGAGTTCTCCGCGGTCGACAATCCGCATGACGCGCAGTACTCCAGCGTCCGCAACGGCCTGTTCGCCGGTGCCGTCATCACCCTGCTGCTGATCGGCTCGGGCCTGATCATCTCCACCGTCGAACAGCTCCACGAGCGCCGCCGCCTGCTGTCCACGCTCGACGCCTACGGCACCCGCCGCAGCACCCTGGGCTGGTCGGTGCTCTGGCAGACCGCCCTCCCGGTCGTCCTCGGCCTGGGCCTGGCACTGGGCTGCGGCCTGGCGCTGGGCACCCTGCTGCTGACGATGCTCGACACCGCGGTGACGGTGGACCTCCCGGTGGTGGCGGGGATGACCGGCATCGGCGGCGGCGTCATCCTCTTCGTGACGGCACTGAGCCTGCCGCCGCTGTGGCGGATGATGCGGCCCGACGGGCTGCGGACGGAGTGAGCGCGGCGATGCACCACCCCTCCCACCCGGACCGCACCCGGGCGCGGACGGCCCGCCGCTGGTGCGCCGACCTCGCCATGGGCGCCCGGTTCGCCGTCACCGGCGGCCGCGAGGGCTGGATCCGTACGGCTCTGTCGGCGTTCGGCGTCGGCCTGGGCGTCGTGGTCCTGCTGCTGGCGTCCGCCGTCCCGAACGCGCTGAACGCCGCCATGAGCCGGCAGTCGGCCCGCACCGTCGTGCCCGTGGCGGACGGCACCGGCCCCTCGGACCGCTCGCTGCTGACCGTCTCCTCCTACAGCGACTACCGCGAACTGCCGCTGTACGGCCGGGTCCTGGCGGCCGAGGGGCCGCACCCGCCCGTTCCGCCGGGCCTGTCCCGGCTGCCGGGCCCCGGCGAGATGGCCGTCTCCCCCGCTCTCTCGGACCTGCTGTCCTCGCCCGAGGGCGCGCTGCTCAAGGGCCGCTTCGCGCAGCTGCGGATCACCGCCACCATCGGCGCCGAGGGCCTCACCCACCCCGGCGAACTCTTCTTCTACCAAGGCAGCGACACCTTGCCGCGGCCCGGGCCCGCGCCCGGCAACGCGGTCGAGCGGATCAGCGCGTTCGGGGAGCGCGGCACCCCGTTCCGGGCCGGTCCCCTCGCGGTGCTGAGCATCCTCGTGTGCTGTGTCGCGCTGCTCGCCCCGGTCACCGTCTTCATCGCGACCGCGGTGCGGTTCGGCGGGGAGCGCCGCGACCGGCGGCTCGCCGCGCTCCGGCTGGTGGGCGCGGACCGGGCCACCATCCGGCGGATCGCCGCGGGCGAGGCGCTGGCCGGTGCGCTGTTCGGTCTGCTCACCGGCGCCGCGCTGTTCCTGGCCGTCCGGGTCCCGCTCGCCGGCCTCTCGCTCTTCGACCTCGGCGTCTTCCCCGCCGACGTGGTGCCCGACCCCGCACTCGTCTGCTGCGTCGCCTCGGCCGTCCCATTCTGTTCCGTCGGCGTCACCCTGTTCGCCCTGCGGCGGGTCGCCATGGAGCCGCTGGGCGTCACCCGTACGGCACCGCCGCTGCGCCGCCGGCTGTGGTGGCGGGTGCTGCTGCCGGCCGCCGGAGTGGCGCTGCTGCTGCCGCAAGTGATCGGCGGGCGGGGTTCCGGCGACGCCGCCAACGCCCAGGTGATCGTCGGGATGTCGCTGCTTCTGCTGGGGGTGGCGGCGCTGCTGCCCTGGCTGCTGGACGCGGTGGTGGCCCGTCTGGGCCGTGCGGGCTTCAGCAGCCCGTCCTGGCACCTTGCCGTACGGCGGCTCCAGTTGAGCGGCGCCACGACCAGCCGCTCGGTCAGCGGGATCACCGTGGCGGTGGCCGGCGCGGTCGCCGTGCAGGTGCTGCTGAACGGCACCTGGAGCCTCAACGAGCAGGCCCCCCGGCCCGGCTGGACCGAGGTCGACGCGTACGCCGGTGCGGTGCCGGCCGCCCGCGCCCCCCAGATGGCCGCCCGGCTGCGTGCCACCCCCGGTGTCCGCGAGGCGCACCTCCTGATCTCCGGCTACGCGGACTCCGTCCGCCACCACCGGGCCCTGGCACACACCGCACCCGAGGACCGCGGGGACCCCGAGCCGTATCCGGTGACCGTCGCCGACTGCGGCATGCTGCGCCAACTCGCCCACCTCGGCACCTGTTCCGCCGGCGATGTCTTCCTCGTCACGGGCCCCGAGAGCTCCGCCCCGCTCCCGGCCCCCGGCACCCGGCTGGCCCTCGACCCGGTCGGCAGCCGGGACGCCCACCGGGCGCCCGCCCGCTGGACCATCCCGCGAAGCGCCCGCCACACCACCTCCGTGCGCCGTGACCGCCTCCCCGCCTTCGCCGGCCCCGGGGTGTACGCCACCCCCGAGGCGCTGGACGCGACCCTGCTGCGCCGCCCCGGGGTCGCCGTCCTGCTGCGGCTCGACCCGCACACCCCCGACGCGATCGAGTACGTCCGCAACACGGCCGCCCGGATCTCCGTGCGGACCGACGTGGTGTCCTCCCGCGACGGCACCGAGGAAGCCGGCACGGTCTTCCGCCTCGGTCTGACCGCAAGCGCCGCCGCCGTACTGCTGCTGATCGGCTGCGGTCTGCTGATCAGCACCCTGGAGCAACTCCGCGACCGCGCCCGGATGTTGTCGGCCCTGGCGGCGCTCGGCACACCGCGCGCCGTGCTGGGCCGCTCGGTCCTGTGGCAGACGGCCGTCCCGGTGGCCCTCGGGCTGACCCTGGCCGTCGGCTGCGGGCTGTCCCTCGGCGCCCTGCTCCTCCACATGGCCGACCGCCCGCTGCGGCTCGACTGGTGGGGCATCCTCACCCTCACCGGCACCGCGACGGCCGTCGTCCTGGGCATCACCGCGCTCTCCCTGCCGCGGCTGTGGCGCCTGATGCGCCCGGACGGCCTGCGGACGGAGTGAATCTGCGAGATCATTCCGGCGCAGCAGTGCATATCAACTGCCCAAGGGGGGCCCTCCATGCGTCGACTCGTCTACTGCATCGCTTCCACTCTCGACGGCTTCATCGCGGGCCCTGACGGCGCGGACCCCACCGGTCCGGACGGCTTCTGGCCGATCGCCGACGACTACCTCAAGCATCTGGCCGCCGAACTCCCCGAGGTGCTGCCCGTCCAGGCCCGGTCGGCGTTCGGCCTCACCGGTGAGGGCACCCGTTTCGACACCGTCCTGGAGGGCCGCCGTAGCTACGAACTCGGCCTCCGGGCCGGGATCACCGACGCCTACCCCCATCTGCGGCATCTGGTCTTCTCCCGGACTCTGACGCAGAGCCCGGACCCGGCGGTGGAGCTGATCGCCACCGACCCGGTGGCGAAGGTGCGCGAGCTGAAGGACTCGGACGGCAAGGACATCTGGCTGCTGGGCGGCAGCACACTCGCCGGCGCCCTCTACCCGGAGATCGACCAGCTGATCGTCAAACTCAGCCCCCTCACCCTCGGCACCGGCCTCCCCCTCTTCTCCCCGGACACCCCCTTCGACCCCCGCACCTGGGAACTGACCGAACACACCGTCCTCCAGAGCGGCGCGGCCTTCCTGACGTATACGCGGGCGGGCGCGGCCTGAGCCTCGCGGGGCCCTACCCCGTGGCCGCCGCCCTGACCCTCACTCCTTCACGATCCGCACCGGCAGCCCCCGCAGTGCCCCGCGCAGCGCCGCCGCGAACTCCTGGAATTCCTGGTGGCGGGCGGTGCCGGTGCGCATGGCCAGGGCGATTCTGCGGGAGGGGGCCGGGTCCGCGAAGTAGCCGGTGGTGAGCTGGTCGTTGCGGCCGGTCTCGACGCGGAGGGCGGTGCGGGGCAAGAGGGTGACGCCGAGTCCGCCGGCGACCAGCTGGACGAGGGTGGACAGGCCCGCTGCGCTGGTCGTCACGGGGGTGTTCTCGTCGCGGCCGGCCTCGCGGCAGATGTCCAGGGCCTGGTCCCGCAGGCAGTGGCCCTCGTCGAGCAGCAGCAGGTCCAGTTCCTGGAGGGCCTGGCGCGGGATGTCGCCGCGGCCGCCGAGCCAGTGCTCCTTGGGGGCGACCAGGACGAAGTCCTCGTCGAAGAGCGGGAGTTCGGCGACCTGGGGGACGCCGAGGGGGACCGCGAGCAGCAGCAGGTCGAGGCGGCCATGGGCCAGGCCGTCCAGGAGGGAGGCGGTCTGTTCCTCGTGTACCTGGAGGTCCAGGTCGGGGTAGGTCTCATGGACCAGCCGCAGCACGGCCGGCAGGAGGTAGGGCGCGACGGTGGGGATGACGCCGAGGCGCAGCACCCCGGTGAAGGGCGCGCGGGCCGCCTCCGCCTCCTCCATCAGATCGCCGACGGCCTCCAGGACCGCACGGGCCCGTGCGGCCACCCGCTCCCCCGCGGGCGACAGCAGCACCTTGCGCGTCGTACGCTCCAGCAGCTGCACTCCGAGGGTCTCCTCCAGCGCGGAGACCGCCCCGGACAGCGCGGGCTGGCTCATCCCGATCTCGGCCGCCGCCTCGCGGAAATGCAGATGCTCGGCGACCGCCGCGAACGCGCGCAGCTGCGCCAGGCTGGGCTGGCGGGGCCGGCCGCCCAGGTTTGCCGGTGACGCCACTGATAACCACCTCCGATCAACAGCAACCAGTCTAGCTATTTCCCTGATCAATGCCTGCTGTGCCACTGTGTAAGCCGTCCAAGCCTCAAGGAAAGTCCCCAAAAGGGACTTTCTGCGCAACAAGGAGAGTACGTGCTCACTGTCGGTGACAAGTTCCCCGAGTTCGACCTGACCGCCTGCGTTTCGCTGGAAAAGGGCCAGGAGTTCGAGCAGATCAACCACAAGACCTACGAGGGCAAGTGGAAGATCGTCTTTGCGTGGCCCAAGGACTTCACCTTCGTGTGCCCGACCGAGATCGCCGCCTTCGGCAAGCTGAACGACGAGTTCGCCGACCGTGACGCCCAGATCCTCGGCTTCTCCGGCGACTCCGAGTTCGTGCACCACGCCTGGCGCAAGGACCACCCGGACCTGACCGACCTGCCCTTCCCGATGCTCGCCGACTCGAAGCACGAGCTCATGCGCGACCTGGGCATCGAGGGCGAGGACGGCTTCGCGCAGCGCGCCGTCTTCATCGTCGACCAGAACAACGAGATCCAGTTCACCATGGTGACCGCCGGCTCCGTCGGCCGTAACCCCAAGGAGGTCCTGCGGGTCCTCGACGCCCTCCAGACCGACGAGCTGTGCCCGTGCAACTGGTCCAAGGGCGAGGACACCCTCGACCCGGTCGCGCTGCTCTCGGGCGAGTGACACTCCGCTAGCGAACTGGAGGCAGATCTGACATGGCTCTCGACGAACTGAAGTCCGCGGTACCGGACTACGCCAAGGACCTCAAGCTGAACCTCGGTTCGGTCATCGGCAACAGTGACCTGCCGCAGCAGCAGCTGTGGGGCACCGTGCTGGCCTGCGCGATCGCCTCGCGCTCGCCGAAGGTGCTGCGCGAGCTGGAGCCGGAGGCCAAGGCCAACCTCTCCGCCGAGGCGTACGGCGCCGCCAAGTCGGCCGCGGCCATCATGGCGATGAACAACGTCTTCTACCGGACCCGGCACCTGCTGTCGGACCCGGAGTACGGCAACCTGCGCGCCGGTCTGCGGATGAACGTCATCGGCAACCCGGGCGTGGACAAGGTCGACTTCGAGCTGTGGTCGCTGGCCGTCTCGGCCATCAACGGCTGCGGTATGTGCCTGGACTCGCACGAGCAGGTGCTCCGCAAGGCCGGTGTGGACCGCGAGACGATCCAGGAGGCCGTCAAGATCGCGTCCGTCCTCCAGGCCGTCGGCGCCACGCTGGACGCCGAGGCCGCGCTCGCCGAGTAATTCCGGCGCGCGGACACCCGCACAAGAACCCCCGCAGACCTGGTGTCTGCGGGGGTTCTGTGCGTCCGGCGGGCAGGGGCCTACTCCCGGGGCTCCTCGGACGGGCGCGGCGCCGGCGGCGGCGTCGGTGCCACCCCGAGCGCGGTGGCACCGCGCGGGGCCACCGACATCCGCAGCGCCTGTTCCCTGGAGTACGAACGGAGGTAGCCGACCACCGTGTTGGTGACCGCCACCAGCGGGACCGCGACGACCGCGCCGCCGATGCCCGCGATCAGCCCGCCCGCGGCCACCGAGAGGATCACCGCGAGCGGATGGACCCGGACGGCCCGGCCCAGGATGAACGGCTGGAGGACATGGCCCTCGATCTGCTGGACGGCCAGCACCACCGCCAGCACCATCAGCGCGGTGAACACCCCGTTGGCGACCAGCGCGATGACACAGGCCAGTGCGCCCGAGACCACCGCGCCGACCAGCGGGATGAACGCGAACAGGAAGATGAAGACGGCTAGCGGGACGGCCAGCGGCACATTGAGGAAGTAGAGCCCGATGCCGATGAAGATGGCGTCGATCAGGGCGACGACGACCGTGCCGCGCACATAGGCGGTCAGGGTGCGCCAGGCCCGCGGCCCCGCCCCGGCCACGCCTTCACGGGCCGCGCTCGGGACCAGCTTGAGCAGCCAGTTCCAGATCCGCCGGCCGTCGTAGAGCAGGAAGAGCGTGGTGAACATCGCGAGCAGGATGCCGGTGAACACCTCCAGGATGACGGTGACACCCTCCAGACCGGCCGAGGTGATCGCCTCGGTGTTGGCGCCGACCGCATCCTGGAGATTCTTCGCGATGTGGTTGATCTGACTCTCGGTCACATGGAACGGGCTCTTCAGCAGCCAGCCCTTGAGCTCGGTGATGCCCTCCTGGATACGGCTGGAGACCGAGTCGATGTTGTCCTGCACCTGCCACACGACGAACCAGCCGACCAGGCCCATGATCACGAACCCGCTGATGAAGGTCAGCGCGGTGGCCGGCCCGCGCGGCAGCCCGCGCGCACGCAGCCAGCCCACGGTGGGCTGGAGCAGCGCGGTGATCAGCGTGGCCGCGATGAAGGCCAGTACGACCAGTTCGATGGTGGTGATGACGCGCGCCAGCACCCACAGGGTGGCGGCCAGCACCAGCAGCCGCCAGCTCGCCTCGGCGGCCACCCGTACGCCCCACGGCACCGCGTCGACCGGATCGGGGCGGGCCGCGACGGCCGGGGCGTAGGAGGGCGGGGCGGGCACCGACTCCGGCGGGCGGCCCGCGGCCGGCTCGGGCTCCTGCTCCGACCCGGGCCCCGGCACGCCGTCCACCGCCGTGGGCAGCTGCGTACGGGGAACGGTGAGCGTGCCCACCGAACGGCCGCCCGCTGAACGGTCACCCGCGGGGCCGTCACCCGCCGGGCCGTCGACCGCCGAGCTCTCGGCCGCGGAGGCGTCCGCGTGCTCGGCACGCCTCAGCTCCGGGTCGTCGGCCGCCGCCGCGGCTTCCGCGCGGCGGCGCTGTTCCTCCAGCCGCTGCGAGAGCCGCGTCAGACCGGCGCCGAGGCCACCGACCCACTGAGGCAATCTGGACATGTCCTTCCTCTTCCCCTCCCACGCGCCACAAGCTGACGGCACGACGTTACCTGTGCGGCACGCGCGAAACCCCCGACGCGGGCGCGTTCGGGGGTTTCGGAAGTGCGATGGTGCGGCTTACGGCCTAGTACCAGCTGTTCGCCTGCCAGAACGACCAGGCACCACAGGGGCTGCCGTAACGGTCGTTCATGTAGTTCAGGCCCCACTTGATCTGGGTGGCCGGGTTCGTCTGCCAGTCGGCACCGGCCGAGGCCATCTTGGAGCCGGGCAGCGCCTGGACGAGCCCGTAGGCACCCGACCCGGCGTTGGTGGCCTTGTAGTTCCAGCCGGACTCGTGGTCCACGATGTTGCTGAAGCACTGGAACTGGTCGCTCGCCATCATCTGGCGGGCCATGGACTGCGTCTCGGAGATCGAGTACGAGCCCTTGGAGACGAAGTCGCTCGCGTCGCGCGTGGCGGACCGGGAAGCGGCCAGCGTCTTCTCGCGCTTCTCGGCGGCCTTCTTCGCCTTCGCTTCTTCCGCGGCGTCCTTCTTGCTCTTCGCGGTCTCAGCTGCGGCCTTGCGCGCCGACTCCTGGGCGGACTTCAGGGCTGCCGTGTCCGCCTGGGTGGACTGGTCGTCCGCCTGCTGCGTCAGGGAAGCCGTCTGCACCTGGGCCTGTGCGCCCGCGGGAATGTCGGCGATCGTCGCATCGGCAGCGGCGGCCTCGGTGTTATCGACCGAGGGGAGCGCATTGCCCGAAGCGACACCGGCGACGGCGCCGACAGCGGTGACCGCGGTGGCGGATGCCACGGCGAGTCCCCGGACCGAGATCCGGCTCACACGTTTTCCTTCCAGCATCGTCCGCATAGGTGACCTCGCGGACGCAATCGTGCCCCTGGCGCTGGTCTCCCCTTGTTCCGGGCCCGGTTGAACGATGGGTCCGGCTGGTCACGGGAGGCACTGGCCCGGTACGTCCCCCTCGGGGTCCGCGTGGTGCTCGGGCGGCATACGGCGTTTCGCTATGAAGTTCGTGTTCGTTCCACACCGCTGGGGGTGTTGATGCTGCCGTATGCGGGGCCTGACAGGACCCAGACTCTGCCCGACCGGGATGCCGGGAGGCAATTCCCCACTGGGTGTGAAAGCTCACACCTCGTTTACGGCAAACGATTTTCGGATATCCACTCGCAGCACAACGCCGCCCGGCTAAGCTCCTTCGCTTCGCCGGGCGGCGCCGTCTCCACTACCGGTCAGATCCGGCCTTCCTCCAGCATTTCGGTCACCAGCGCCGCGATCGGCGAGCGCTCCGAGCGGTTCAGCGTGACGTGCGCGAACAGCGGGTGCCCCTTCAGCTTCTCGACGACCGCGACCACGCCGTCGTACCGCCCGACCCGGAGGTTGTCGCGCTGCGCGACATCATGGGTCAGCACGACACGGGAGTTGGCGCCGATACGGGACAGAACCGTCAAAAGGACGTTCCGTTCCAGTGACTGGGCCTCGTCCACGATGACGAACGCGTCATGCAGCGACCGCCCGCGGATATGGGTCAGCGGCAGGACCTCCAACATGCCGCGCCCCACCACCTCTTCGATGACCTCCTTGCTGGTCACCGCGGACAGCGTGTCGAAGACGGCCTGCGCCCAGGGGCTCATCTTCTCCGCCTCGCTGCCCGGCAGATAGCCCAGCTCCTGCCCGCCGACGGCGTACAGCGGCCGGAACACCATCACCTTGCGGTGCTGGCGGCGCTCCAACACGGCCTCCAGGCCCGCGCACAGCGCCAGTGCCGACTTGCCCGTGCCGGCCCGCCCGCCCATCGAGACGATGCCGACATCCGGGTCCAGCAGCAGATCCAGCGCGATCCGCTGCTCGGCGCTGCGGCCGTGGATCCCGAAGGCCTCCCGGTCGCCCCGCACCAGCCGGACCGCGCCGTCCGAGGTGACCCGGCCGAGCGCCTTGCCGCGCTCGGACTGCAGCACAAGTCCGGTATGCACCGGAAGTTCGGCCACCTCCGGGACATGGGTGGTCTCGGCGGCGAACAGATCGTCGACCTGTTCGGCGGAGATGGTCAGCTCGGCCATCCCCGTCCAGCCGGAGTCGGTGATCGCCAACTCGGCGCGGTACTCCTCGGCCAGCAGCCCGACCGAGGACGCCTTGATGCGCAGCGGCAGGTCCTTGGAGACGACCGTGACGTCATACCCCTCGGCCTGGAGATTGCGCGCCACCGCGAGGATCCGCGAGTCGTTGTCGCCGAGCCGGAAGCCCGCGGGCAGTATCCCGGGGTCGGAGTGGTTCAGCTCGACCCGGAGTGACCCGCCGAGCTCCCCGATGGGGATGGGCGAGTCCAGCCGCCCGAACTGCACCCGGTACTCGTCCAGCAGGCGCAGCGCCTGCCGCGCGAAGTAGCCGAGCTCGGGGTGGTGCCTCTTGGCCTCCAGCTCGGTGACCACGACGACCGGCAGCACGACCTCGTGCTCGTCGAAGCGGGCCATGGCGCCTGGGTCTGCCAGCAGGACACTGGTGTCGAGGACATAAGTGCGCCGGTCGTTATCACGGCGCTGCTTGATGTTCACCACGGATGGACGAACCCCCTCGGATGAGGTTGGGGTGCGACGGCGTCGCGGGGCGGTGTTCTCCCGGGGCCACCGCTTCGGGGCGGCGTCCCCGGGACCCCCGGCCATCTAGTGACCGGACCGGGCTCGGGCCACGATGCGCGGGCCGAGCGCCGGCCCTCCGCGTCGACCGTGCTGTGCGCACGGACCTCCGTGATGTGCAAAGGGCCTCCCGGGCGGACGGCCCCATGCCGCCCGCTGAGATGCGGCGTCTGATGGCTTGTTCCTGACGCCGACCTGGAAGGGATATTCCCTCGAACCCTCGTCGCCATGCCACGGCATATGACGCACAGCCGATGAACCTTGGGTGACACGTGATCACCGAGCGGCGGAGCCATTCGGGTGAGCCCCGAGGGGATGGTGCGTCAGAAGAGGCCCCGCCGGCGGTGCATGGGGCCGGCGGGGCCTGGTGACGTACCGTGACAATCAAGGGCGTCCGGGACGTAAGGGTTGTATGGGGCGTAACGCGCCTGGCGGAAAGGGAGCGGCCCCGGGAGGACTCGCGCTAGAAGCCGTAGCGCCGGTGCCGGGCGGCGTAGTCGCGCAGGGCGCGCAGGAAGTCGACCTTCCGGAACGCCGGCCAGAAGACCTCGCAGAAGTAGTACTCCGAATGGGCGCTCTGCCACAGCATGAAGCCCGACAGCCGCTGCTCGCCGCTCGTCCGGATCACCAGGTCCGGGTCGGGCTGGCCGCGGGTGTAGAGGTGCTCGGAGATCAGGTCGATGTCGACGATCTCGGCGAGCTCCTCGAAGGAGGTGCCGCGCTCGGCGTGTTCCAGCAGCAGCGAGCGCACCGCGTCGGCGATCTCCTGCCGGCCGCCGTAGCCGATCGCCACGTTCACCAGCACGCCGGTGTTGTCTTGGGTGGCCTGCTCGGAGTCCTTGAGCACCTTCTGGGTGGCGGTGGGCAGCAGATCGCGGTTGCCCACGTGGTGCACCCGCCAGCGGCCGTCGGCGGCCAGGTCCCGGACGGTGTTCTCGATGATGCCGAGCAGCGGCTTCAGCTCGTCCTCTGGCCGGTCGAGGTTGTCGGTCGACAGCAGCCACAGCGTGACCACCTCGACATCGGTCTCCTCGCACCAGCCGAGCAGCTCACTGATCTTGAGCGCACCGGCCTGGTGGCCCTGCTCGGTGGTCCGCCCGTCGGCCCGCGCCCAGCGCCGGTTGCCGTCCAGGATGACGCCGATGTGCTTGGGCACCTGGGTGTGATCCAGGCGACCCTCCACCCTGCGCGCGTACAGCCGATAGACCAGATTGCGCAGTGCAGGCGGATACGGGATGCGCACCCCGGAAGATCGCAGCATGTGTGGTCCAGCCCCTCCGTGCCAATGGCGGTCGCCCCGTCGCCTCAAGTGGGCAACTTTACTTCTCGGCTGTCTCGACAGCCCAATCAGGTAGGTCACAAGTACGTGATAGGGAGATGAGCATGACTGGCACCGACTACCGCGCGGCGGAATCCCGCTACGACTCGATGAAGTACCGGCGAACGGGTCGCAGTGGACTCAAACTCCCCGCTATCTCCCTTGGACTCTGGCACAACTTCGGGGACGACCGCACCCTGAGCTCCCAGCGCGCCATCCTGCGCCGCGCCTTCGACCTGGGCGTCACCCACTTCGATCTGGCCAACAACTACGGTCCGCCACCCGGGTCCGCCGAGCTCAACTTCGGAAAGATCTTTGCACAGGACTTCCGCGGCTACCGCGACGAGATGATTCTGTCCACGAAGGCCGGATATCTGATGCACCCCGGCCCGTACGGCGAATGGGGTTCACGGAAATATCTCCTCTCCTCGCTGGATGCGTCACTGAAGCGGATGGGCGTCGATTACGTCGATATCTTCTACTCGCACCGCTTCGACCCCGACACCCCGCTGGAGGAGACGATGGGCGCGCTGGCGTCCGCCGTCCAGCAGGGCAAGGCCCTGTATGTCGGGATTTCCTCGTACAACGCGGAGCAGACGCGGGACGCGGCCGGCATCCTGCGCGCGATGGGCGTACCGGCCCTGATCCACCAGCCCTCGTACTCGATGATCAACCGCTGGACCGAGGACGATCTGCTGCTGGACACCCTCGAAGCGGAGGGCATGGGCTGCATCTCTTTTGCGCCACTCGCGCAGGGCATGCTGACGGACAAATATCTGCACGGCGTCCCCGAGGGCTCGCGCGCCGCCCAGGGCAAGTCGCTGGACCCGAATCTGCTGTCCGACGACGTCGTGCGCCGGCTCCGGGGCCTCAACGAGATCGCCGCCCGCCGTGGCCAGTCGCTGGCGCAGCTCGCCCTGGGCTGGGTGCTGCGCGACGAGCGGATGACCTCCGCCCTGATCGGCGCCAGCAGCGTCGCCCAGCTGGAGGCCAATATCGCGGCCCTCGACGCCCCCGCGATCACCGAGGCCGAGCTGGCCGAGATCGATGAGTTCGCCAGGACCACGGACGGCGTGAACATCTGGGCCCGCCGCTGAGCGCTTCGCGCGCTGGCGACGCGGGGAGCCGTCGTGCGGCCGCGGCTGCGTCGTGACTGGTCACGGGGTTCCCGCGCCCCGGACAAAAAGCGGGCCGGTCCGTGGGGGGGATACGGACCGGCCCGAGGGGGGGTTTCCACCATAACCCCGCGGGAGGGGTGCTGCGTGCACCGGCGTGGCCGCGGCGGGTCGGGCGCTCCCGGAGGCTCCGGCCCGGAGTGGGTCAGGCCGCCGCCGCGGCGCCCGGGAGCAGCCCGCAGAACGCCCCGATGATCATGAAGGGCCCCAGGGGCATGACCGCTTTCCGCGCCTCGCGCCGTACGAGCAGCAGCCCCGCGCCGTAGAGCGCACCGAGCAGCACCCCCGCGGCGCCGCCCGTGACGAGGGTGCGCCAGCCGTACCACCCAAGGGCGATCCCCAGCCCGACCGCGAGCTTGACGTCGCCCAGCCCGATGCCCCGTGGGTTCACGAGATAGAGGACGAGGTACCAGGCGCCGAGGAGCAGGCCGCCCAGCAGGGCCCGCCGCCACGCCGCGGTCTCGCCCGTGAGCCAGCCGACGGACCCCAGCAGTGCCGCGCCGGCCGCGGCGAGCGGCAGCGTCAGCACGTCCGGGAGCCGCCGGGCCCGCCAGTCGACGGCGGCCAGCAGCACCGCGACCGGCGCCATCACCAGCCAGGCGACGAGTTCCGGCCGGGGCCCGGTGGCCGCCGCCAGGGCCGCGCAGACCAGCGCGGTGGCCGCCGCCGTGGGCAGCGGGCCCGGCCCGTACGCCCCGCAGTCCGGACAGCACCCGCGCCCCAGCCAGCCCCGGGCCGGCCCGGTGATCGGATGCCCCCCGGGACAGACCGCGCGCCACTCCTCCTCGGGATCGACGGCCAACCGGTGGACGGGCCGCGGTATCAGCAGCCCGGCCGCGGCCCCGTAGACGGCGGCGAGGAACATCAGCATCACGGACACGCGTCGACCCTAGAGGCGCCCGGTGGCGGTCCGCCGGGAAAGTGCGGGAGTGCCGGACTGCGGGATTGCGTGCGTGCGGGAGCTGATAGAACGCTGCCCATGGCGCGTTGGGAGAACGGTCCGGGAGTTCTGTACGGGGCGGGGAGCGGTGTTCCGGTGGAGATCGCGGCGTCCTACCGGGCCCGGGCCCGCGGGCTGTTGGGGCGTGACGGTATCGAGGGGGCGCTACTGCTCACCCCGGCGAGCGGGGTGCACACCTTCCGGATGCGGTTCGCGATCGATGTCGCCTATCTGAGCCGGGACTTCACCGTGCTCGCCGTCCGCACCATGCGCCCCGGGCGGCTGGGGCGCCCCCGCCTCCGCGCCCGGCACGTCCTGGAGGCGGAGGCCGGCGCGATGGCGCGCTGGGGGCTGCGGCCCGGACTGCGCCTGGGGGTGGAACCCGGCCGGTGAGGGCGGCCGGGGTGCTCTTTCTCTACTCGCCGCTACCGGCGGCCGCCGCCGCGGCCCCGCTTACGAGGCGCGCGGGAAGCTGACCTCGACCCGGCGGTTCTTCTTGCGGCCTTCCTCGGTGCCGTTGTCGGCGATCGGGTACTGCTCGCCGTAGCCGCGGATCTGGAAACCGACGGACGAGCCGAGGTCCTTGGCCAGTTCCTGCTGGACGGCGGTGGCGCGCTTCTTGGACAGCACCAGGCCGTGGCCCGCCGAGCCGAGGTTGTCGGTGAAGCCGAAGACCCGCAGGCTGGTGGCGTTCTGCTTCTTGATCTCGGCCGCGATGGTGCCGATCCGGGACAGCGCGTCCGACGACAGTTCGGCGCTGTCCTTGCCGAAGAGGACCTCGGCCTGGAGCGCGAAGGTCACATTGTCGTTGGTGTCCTGGCGGCGCTCGGAGCCGTCGTCCGCCTCGACGATCGACTTGATGTTGAGGACCTTGGACGGCGCGAGCTTGGCACCCTGGACCATCCGCAGATCGGGGTCGCCGGTGTCGATGTGCACCGGCGGGCTGGAGTCCTCGGTCACGCCCGGCGGATCGGCATGGGCGACGGGGGCGGTCAGCGCCGCGGAGAGCAGCAGCGCGACGGCGGCGGTGGCGGCGCTCCGGGGCGCTCGGCGCACCCGGTGTCCTCGGGTCATCTGGGTCGCGGTCATCGGTGCCCGCTCAGTCCGTGATCCGCACGCTGGCCGGCGGCAGGGTCGGCAGCTGGAAATCGACCTCGGTGACCTTGGCCGGCGGCGCCGGGAACTGCGCGAAGATCGGGCGGCTGGCCCCCGGCATCAGCCCGCTGAGGCCCGTCGTGCACAGGCATTCGCCGTTGGTGTCGCGCAGCACCAGATAGCGCTTCTTGCCCGCCTTGTCGACGAGGGTCGCCCCGGAGATCGAGGAACGGGACCGCAGCTCGGTCTCGTTGGAGCGCCAGTCGATGGCGTTGAAGGCGCGGGTGCCGCGGTTGGTGACCGTGCCGTTGACGGTGACGAAGCCGCCGGAGTCCCGGACCACGGAGTGCAGGGTGACCACCACGCCGTCCGGCCCCTTCATCTCGCCGATCACCTTGTCGGAGTCGGCCGCCGGGGCGCCGGGGCCGCTGTCCTTGGGAGCGGTGCTGCGGGCCGGTGGCTTGTCGCCGTCCGACGCCTTCGCACCGCCGCTGTCACCACCGCAGCCGGCCACGACGAGCGCAAGGCCGACAGCGCTCGCCATGGCGACCGCTCCCCTGGCGGCCTTCGTGGTGCGCCGAATGCTCATGGGATGCGATTCCTTTGATCGTCGTCTGGTCGTCTCGAGGGGGGTGGTCGGGTGCGGGCGGTCAATGGGCGAGGCGTACGGAGAACAGGTCGGCGGCGTCGGGCAGTTCCGTCAGGCGGCGGGGGTCGAGCGTCCAGCGTTTTCCGTCGCAGGTGATCTCGACGGGGGCCGGGGCGTCGTCGTCCTTGCCGCCCTTGCCGCCCTTGCCGCCCTCGTCGTCCGTGCCGTCCTCGCCGTCCGTGTCGCCGGTGTCGTCCTGGGCGGGGTCGAGGGTGCAGCGGGGACCGACGACGGACTTCGCCGCGGCGGACGCATGTTCGTTGCTGGTCGCCGGGATGACGGAATCCCCCACGGGTTTGCGGGTGGTGACCTCGACGGCGAACGAGGTGGGCCAGGAGTCCGGGGTGCAGCGGGGGCCGGAGAGATAGGCGCCGTTGCGTCCGGCGAACCAGGCCGCGCTCTCGCAGGCCGCCGGGGACAGGACACCGCGCCCGTTCAGCAGCTCTTCCCAGGCCGTCGGGTCGGTCCGGTAGCTGCCGTCGCGGAGGCCGTCGAGCACGCTCTCACGCAGCAGTTCGCGGTACTTCTGGCCGGCGGCGAGCGCGGCCGCGTCGGCGGCGGTCTGCGCACCGTTGCGGCTGGCCGCCGCCTGCCCGACGGCGAAGAAGGCGAGCGCGAGGAAGAGCAGGCCACCGACCGCGACGATGTAGAGCGGGAAGGCCTGCCCTTCGTCGCGCCGGCGGCGGGGTGGGGTGGTGGCCGGCACGGCGGTGGCGGTGCGGGCTAAATGCCGACGACGTCGGAGATCTTGTTGGCGATGGCGTTCGCGATCTGGCTGCCGAAGTCCGTGGTCGACAGGACCAGGACGATCGCCACGACCACCGCGATGATGCCGAGGTACTCGATCGAGGTCTGTCCCCGGTCGTTCCCCAAAATCCGCTTCGCCATCGTCTTCCCCTCCATGGGCGGCCGTACCGCTCTGGTCCGGCTGGTCTGTCCCCGTGGTGCCGGCGCGGTCGGCCGCGCTCACGACACCAGAAAAGTACGCCGGAACCGCATGCCCGGAACAGGGAATCCGTATCCCATCCTCTTTCGGGAACCCGGATGACAGGCACAACGTCGTCTTTCGGCCACTCAGTCGCACCCTACCCACCCCCGTTCCCCCTCCGGGACCGTGCCCCGTTCCGTTACCCATGCAGACCGGACGGTCCTTCCGCACCATAGTGCGAGCGCAACCGTCCGCCCACCCACTGTGACACAACTCGTTGCTCTTGCGAAGGAGTTGACGGGAAGCCGGGCCCGTAACGCACTCATCCGGCCGAGTACGGGCCGCCGTCGCCCGGACGGGCCCGGATGTGCAACCGCAAGGACGGCCCGGAGCGGCGGCCGTCATGGCGGGTGGCGGCGCAGCAGGTCACAGGGAGTCGGACGGGCGGCGCGCCGGGGGCCGTCGGGGCGGATCCGCGGGGCCCGGTCCCGTGGCGCCGGACGGCCGCGGGCGGGTCCGGTGCCGGGCCGCGTGAGACGGGTCACCTGCCCATCAGCGAGCCGAAGTTGGTGCCCGAGCCCAGGAAGAAACCGGCGATGAGCAGGATCATCGTGGCCGGAACCATAAAGGTGGTGACGACCATGGTGGCCTTGGGGACCGCGCGGGCGGCCCGGCGCCGGGCGTTCTGGGCGTCGGTCCGGCGCATGTCGTCGGCGATCTGGATCAGCGTCTCGACGATCGGCGAGCCCAGTTCCTCGCCCTGCTGGAGGGCGGTGACGAACTGCGCGACCTGTTCGGAGTCATTGCGTTTGCGCAGTTCCTCGAAGGCCGCCCGGCGGCTGACGCCCATGTCCATCTGCCGCAGCGTGATCCGGAGTTCATCCGCCCATGGCCCCTCATACTTCTCGGCGACCCGGTCCAGGGCCTGACGGAAGCCCAGGCCGGCGCTGACCACGACGGCCAGCACATCCAGAAAGTCCGGAAGAGTGCGCTCGATGGTGTCCTTGCGCTGACGGATGGCGGCCCAGATGCCGACCTCGGTCCAGAAGAGGCCGAAGAGCACCATCAGCACGCCGAGCAGCGGCTGACCGCGCAGAAACATCACCAGCGCGCCGAAGAGGCCGAGGGCCCCGTAGACGGCGCGGCGGGCGGCGTAGCGGTCGACGGTCAGCCCGCCCGGATTGCCCGCCAGGTCGATCCGCCGGCGGATCCGGGCGGTGCGCTTGCCGCCCATCAGCCGCAGCACCAGCGGCGCGTACCGCATCCCGGCGCGGTCCACCGCCGACCCGACGGCCGTGGTGCGGGTCGCGCCGACCTCCAGGGACAGCGCCAGGTCGGGCGGCAGCCGGGCCTCGCGCCGGTAGAGCGCGATACCGCAGCAGATACCGGCGACCGAGAGGGCGAAGGCGAGGGCCAGCAGGATTCCGAGTGCCATGGCGATACCGATACCTAGACGTCGATCTTGGAGAGGCGGCGGATGAGGAAGAACCCGAGCCCGTAGAGGGCGAAGGCCACCACGACCGCGAGCTGGCCGAGGAAGGAGGAGGTCATCCGGTCGATGGCGCCCGGGGCGATCCGGTTCATCAGCAGCAGGGTGCCGATACCGAGCAGCGGGACGACATAGGCGGTGACCACCACCTGGGAGAGCTGGGTGCGGACCTCCCGGCGGGTCTCCTTGCGCTCCTCCAGGGTCTTGGTGAGGTTGCGCAGCGAGCCGACGACGGTGCCGCCGGCGCGGTTGGCCAGCACCAGCGTGGTGACGAGCACGACGAGTTCCCGGGACGGCAGGCGTTCGGCGAGCTCGCCGAGCGCCTCATCGATGGAGTGGCCGACGGAGAGCTTGTCGGAGACCTTGGCCAGTTCCTCACCGGCCGGGGCCTCCAGTTCCTCGGCCGCCATGCCCAACGCCGTCCGCAGCGCGAGCCCCGCCTGGGTGGCGTTGGCGAGGATCCGGGAGAGTTCGGGCAGCTGGTTGATGAACTTCTCGATGCGCTTCTGCCGCTGCCAGTTGAGGAAGGCGAACGCCGCCCAGATGGCGACCAGCGCGGCGATCGGGCCGAAGAAGGGGGCGAGGGTGGCCTGGGCGACCAGCCACAGCGCGAGGACCGTGCCGAGCATGTAGACGACGAACTCGCCGGGGGTGACGTCCAGGCCGGTGGCGGTCAGCCGCAGTTCGAGGCGGCGGCCGAAGCGGGTGCCGCGCAGCGCCCGGTCGACGGACGGGAAGCGGCGCCGCCCGGTCACCGGCAGTCCGCGCTCGTCGGCCAGCCGGTCGACGATGGCCTGCCGCTGGGCGCGCCCGGCCGCGTACGTCCGGGCGCCGGCGATCGCGAGCAGCCCGCACAGCAGTGTGGCGCCGATGGCGAGCAGGGCGAGGTCGTTCCCGCCGGTCATGAGTGGGCCTTCCGGGTGGCGAGTTGGGCGTCGTGGGTGGCGACGCCGAAGGCGGGCGGGGTGGGCTCGCTGGCCATGAAGAGGCGTTCGGCGACCCGGCGCGGCAGCGGGAAGTAGCGGAATTGGCCGTGCACGATGCGGTCGGCGCCCATCGGTTCGGCGTCGAAGCGGCAGACCGTGGCGATCCGGTAGTCCTCGTGGCCGCGTGAGTCGAGGATGGCGATCTCGCTGATCCGGCGGGAGCCGTCGGCGTGCCGGGTGAGCTGGACGAGGCAGTCGACGGCGCTGTTGATCTGGTCCCGCAGCGCCTCGAAGGGGATCTTGACGTCGGACATGGACGCCAGGGTCTGGAGCCGCATCAGGGCGTCCTCGGCGCTGTTGGCGTGCACGGTGGCCAGCGAGCCGTCGTGGCCGGTCGACATCGCCTGGAGCATGTCGAGGGTCTCGCCGCCGCGCACCTCGCCGACGATGATGCGGTCGGGGCGCATCCGCAGGGAGTTGCGGACCAGGTCGCGGATGGTGATCCGGCCCTTGCCCTCGACGTTGGGCGGCCGGGACTCCAGCCGGATGACATGGCTCTGCTGGAGCTGGAGTTCGGCGGCGTCCTCGACGGTGATGATCCGCTCGCCGTCCGGGATCAGCCCGGACAGCGCGTTGAGGAGGGTGGTCTTGCCCGCACCCGTGGCGCCGGAGACCACCACATTGAACTTGGCCCGCACCAGCCCCGCCAGCAGCATCAGCATCTGCTCGTCGAGGGTGCCCATGCCGATGAGTTCGGCGAGGGTGTAGGCGCGGGGGAAGCGGCGGATGGTGAGGGTGGCGCCGTTCAGCGCGAGCGGCGGGATGATGACATTGACGCGTTCGCCGGACGGCAGCCGGGCGTCGACCATCGGATTGGACTCGTCGACCCGGCGGTTGACGGTGGAGACGATCCGTTCGATGGTCTGCATCAGCTGCTCGTGCGAGGCGAAGCGGACGGGCAGCAGCTCGACCCGGCCGGCCCGCTCGACGTACACCTGGTCCGGGCCGTTGACCATGATCTCGGTGATCGAGGCGTCCTCCAGCAGCGGCTCCAGCACCCCGAGGCCCAGCGCCTCGTCCACCACCCGGCGGATGAGCTGGGCGCGTTCGGCGGTGGAGAGCACCGGGCCCTCACGGCTGATGATGTGGCCGAGCACCCGCTCCAGCCGTGAGCGGCGCTCGACCGCGGCCAGCGAGGACATCTCGGCGAGGTCGATCTCTTCGAGCAGCTTGGCGCGGTAGACGGCGACCAGATGGCTGTCCTCGCGCGCCTCACCGGCCGGTTCGGGTGCGACGATCCGGGCTTTCAGACTCATCGCGGGGGCGCTCCTTCGTACGTGTCCGCGGCGCGCGGGCCCAGCGCGCCGGGTTCCTGCGGGCGGGGCATGGTGGCGGTGCGGCTGGCCGTACCGAGGCTGTCGACGCCGGGGATGACCGAGGGGATCGGTACCCGCACCGTCGCGCTGACCTCGGCGCCCCCGCCGCCCACCGAGATCGTCGCGTCGTCGGCGACCCAGCCGCTCATCGCGGCCCGTCCGGCGGCCTGCGGGCCGGTCTCCCGGTCGGCCTCGTCCATCGAGGCGGTGCGGGCCGCGGCGCGCGCTCCGGTCCCGGCCTGCTGGACGGTGTAGGCGGCCAGGCCGAGCTGGACCACGGCGAGCCCGACGACCAGCAGGATCGGCAGAAAGCCGAGGAATTCGATGGAGGCCTGGCCCCGGTCGCGGCCGTGACCGCGGAACCGGGCGGGAAGGCGTACGGCGCTCATCCGGTGGCCTCCTTCGCGGCGCCGGCCGAGCCGGTGACCTTCCACGGATAGCTGCCGGCGCCGGGGAAGAGCACCGGGACCTCGATCCGTACGGTGGCCTTCCACAGGCCCGACTCCGTTCCGCAGGAGGTCGAGGCGCCCGCGCGCCAGGAACTGGGGAGTTCGCCCTCGGCGGCGGCGCGGCAGGCGCCCTCGCCGCCGCCCTCGGTGGCGGTGGCGGCCCGTGCGCCGCGGTCGGCGGAGTGCGCGGCGAGCGAGTAGGTGTACCCGACCAGCACCAACTGCCAGAGCAGGGCGAGGACCAGCAGGATCAGCGGGAGCAGCCCCATGAATTCCACGGCCACCTGCCCCCGGTCGTCGCCGCCCAGCGGGCGCCGCACCGCTCAGCCCTCCTCGTACGGGCCGGACGGATCGAACGGCCCCGGGCCGGCCGCCGCCGCGGGTCCCCGCCGCACACCGAACCGGGGGCCGGGACCGGGGCCCGCCCCGGAGGCCGACCCCGACGACTGCCCCGGAACTCCCCCGGAAGCGGGAGCCGCCCCCGGCGTTATGGCCTTGCGCTTGCGCCCGGTCAGTGTGGGGCGGGCCCGGTGGCTGCCGCGGCCCTGCCGTACGGACGGCGAGTCGACCAGGCCGAGTTCACCGGCCAGCGCACCCAGCGCCTGCTTGACCGTGGACCGGCTGTCCAGATCCTGCATCCGGCCCGCGTCGACACAGGGCTGGAGTTCCTTGAAGGCGGCCGGCACATGGGTCCGGGCGACCTGGGTGCCGGTGGCCTTGGCGACCAGCGGCGGCTGGATCTCGGTGTTCCGGGTGAGGCGGTTGACCACCGTCGTGGTGTCCTCCGCCTTACGGATCTGGAGCCGGTCCCACAGCCGGACCTGCCGCTTGGCGGCCCGTACGGCCACCACGTCCGGGGTGGTCACCAGCAGCGCCAGATCGGCGAGTTCGACGGCCGCGGCGTTGGCGGACTGCATCTGGGAGCCGCAGTCGACCAGCACGACTTCATAGCGGGAGCGCAGCGCGCCGATGATCTGCCGGGCCGCCCGGTCGTCGACCTCCTCACCGCGTTCGCCCTCCTCGGGCGCCAGCAGCAGGCCGAGGCCGGTGTGATGGTCGTGCACGGCGTCCTGGAGAACCCGTACGGAGATGTCCTGAATGCCCGCCAGATCGACGACCGAGCGGCGGAACTGGACGTCCAGATAGGAGGCCACGTCACCGGACTGGAGATCCAGGTCCACCAGCGCGACGCTGCGGCCCGCGGTCCGCGCCGCCAGCGCCAGCTGCACCGCGGTGACGGTGGTGCCTACCCCGCCCTTGGCGCCCGTCACGGTCACCAGCGTCCCGGCCGGGCCGGAAACCGCCTCCGGGCTGCCCCCTAGGTGGACCCGGACGCCCGCCGACCACTGCGCGGCGGCCTGCACCCGGGCGGCCAGCTCGTCGTAGCCGAGCGGCATCCCGACGATGCCCCGGGCCCCGGCGTCCATCGCCGCGGAGAACAGCGCGGGCCCGGCGTCCGTGGTGATCAGTACGACGCCGACGGCGGGGAAGCGCAGCGCCACCTCACGGATCAGCTCCAGCGCCGGCGTCGGCCCGATCCGCTCGTGGACGAGCACGACCTCGGGGAGCGCCTCCACGGCGGACGGCTGGCCCGCGGCGGACGGGACACCCGCGGCCGCTGCGCCGGCCCCCTGCGCGGCGGCTCCGGCCAGCGCGTGAAGCAGCGCGGCGGAGTCCCCGACCGTGGGCGCGGGTTCGGCGTCCGGCAGCTGGTGGAGCAGCGAGGACACGGCACGTGCGGCGTCGGGGTCACCGATGGCCGGGAGGATGCGGATGGTCACCTGAGGCTCCGGGTCACTTGTCGCCGTCGAGGGTGTAGCTGCGCTGGCCGGGCGGTATGGCGTTCTCGTTGCCGGGGGCGAGCAGGGCGAGCCGTACATGGGAGGCGAAGGACTCGGCGTACGCGACCCGTTGGGCGTCCGGCGTGTTCAGCGCGAAGGTGATCGGGACGGCCTCACCGGCCTGCCGGCTGTTGGCGGTGGTGGTGTCGCCCGGGTCCTTGGCCTCCAGAGGCGTCAGCTTGCCGACGTCGATGACCTGGGCGCCCGCGACGATGACCTTGGAGACCGGCTTGTCCTCGGGGCGCTTGCCCTCGAACGTGGCGTAGATGTTCACCCGGGCACCGGGGTTGATCTTGCCGGCCACACCGGTGGCGGCGTCGATCATGATGGCGATCTCCTGCTGCCCGGCCTTCAGCGCGGGCCGCTCGACGATCATGTCGTCCTGGAGCAGCGACCCCTTCTTCAGCGGGGTCACCGCGATCTTGCCGCTGACCTGGTCCAGGTCGGTCACGGCGGTGGGCGGCAGCCACCGCTGCGGCATCTGCACCTTTTCGAACTGCCCCGGATTCAGCTCTTTATAGGCCGCGACATCGCTCTTCAGCCGGTACGCCGTCTTCTCGGGACCGACCTTGGACTCGACGTTCTTGATCACCGACAGCACGCCGACGAACGCGCCGACCGCACAGAGAACCGACAGGAGCAGCAGGATCACTCCGCGGCGCTGGCGTGAGTTCATGGGGGAAGGACCTCGATCGGGACGGGGAGAAGGGGCGGGCGGGGGACGGGGGTGGGCAGTCACCGGGCAGGAACCCGGCGGGCGGCCGAGGGGACCGGCCGGAGGGGCGGGGCCACGGCGGCCCGGTCGGACTCAGCGCACGCGGGCCACCGTCCGCGGGGTGCCGGGGGCGTCCGGGCGGCCGGAGAGATCCGGCTGACCGACGGAATCGGGGTGACCGGCGAAGTCTGAGCGACCGGCGAAGTCGGGGTGGCCGGGCAGATCCCACTGGCCGGGCGCGCGGGGGGTGTCGGACGCGTAGGGGTTGCCCGGCACCGGACGGCCGGACCCGTACGGGTTCCCCGGTACGGCCTGGCCACCCGCCGTGAGATCCGGCCCGCGTACGTCCAGTTGCCCGGGTTCGGCACGACCGCCGGGGCGGCCGCCCCATACGCCCACCACACCCGGTGCGGCGGGTGCGGCAGGTGCACCGGGCCCGCCCGACGGGGCCGGCGGCGAAAGCGCGTGGTCCTCCCGCGCCGGGGCCTGGGCCGGGGCGGGCATCGGGCCGGGCATCGGGGCGGCAGCCTGATCCCGGGGCTGGGGCCGGTCCTGGGCGGGAGCCGGTGCGGGCGGGCCGGGAGCCGGTGCGGCAGGGCCGGGAGCCGGTGCGGGCGCGGCCGCTGCCCCAGCGCCCGGTGACGACGCGGCGCCCGAACCCGGAGGAACGGGCGCGGCCGGAGGAAGGGGCGAGACCGGAGCAACGGGCGAAGCCGAAGGGACAGCCGAGGCCGGAGCAACGGCCGGAGCCGGAGCGCCGCCAGACGCCGGAGCGACAGCAGAAGAGGCCCCAGGAGCCACCGCCGGAGCCGGAGCCACAGCCCCGCCCCCCACCCGCCCGGATGCCGTCCCGCCTATGGCCGCCGGCCCCTGGCCCGAGCCGCCACCCCCCGTCGCCCGTTCCCTCGCCAGCGGAGCCGCGCAGAACGCACAGCGGTCACCGAGGAGTTCCAGGCCGCACCAGCGGCACTCCTCGCGGCGTACGGAGGCCACCAGCTGATGGAGGACCGACACATCCGGTATGGCCGCCGCGAATTCGATCAGCTTCGGCGTGCCCCACCACCGGGCGGACTCGGCGGGCAGCCGGGTCTCGTACACCCCCTGCACCTGCCAGGCCGGGGCGAGCGCGCCGGTGACCCACTCCGAGGCGAGCTGGCCGCGGGCGACCGCGAGCTGGGTGGCGAACTGGGGACCCGGCAGTCCGGCCTCGGTGCTGTGCCGGTCCAGGTGCAGCAACTGCGGCTGGGGGTGAGCCAGTACCGCGAAGTGCGCGCCGGGCAGCCAGGACTTCATATGGGCCCGCAGATCGACCTCGACCCGGTCCAGGCCGCTGACGCTGCCCAGCAGGGCGCCGGCGTGAATGTAGTGGGCCAGCAGCCGGGCCGCGCTGGCCAGCACCCCGGGGCTGACGTCGCACAACGACAACTGCCGCAGCTGTCGGGCCAGTAAGGCGACCCCCAGCGGCGGCAGGGACAGCGGCACGATGGCGATCCGGTCGCTCTCCAGGACGGCACGCAGGGTGTGCAGCCGGCGGATGTGTTCCGGCGGACAGACCGAGGAGTAGAGCGCGACGAGGTGGCCGTGGTGTTCCAGCACCGCGCTGGTCTCCGTCAGGGCGTCGTCCAGCGGCTGGAGATGCGGGGCCTGGAGGACGACGGCGGCGGGGGTCTGCCGGTCGGTCGCCGGCAGCGCGAGGTCAGGGCTGGTGACTGCAATCGCGGTCGGCACGTCGCTCCCCCACTCCCTCCGGCCGCCGGGGGTCCCGGGACCGCGGATCGGCACAGCTCTGCGCCATCGGCGCCATTCGCTCAGCACTTTATCCACAGAGATACGTCCCAGAGAACACGTTCTGGGCTACTCGTCATGACCATCACCCCGCAGGGAAATGGCGGATACCGGCCAAGCGTCCCGCACGGGAACATCCGTCTCCGCGCGGACTCTTGACAGAGTGATTGGTCTGGACCACGTTGTACGGCACACCCAGGGGCCCCTGAACACGCATCCGCACTCTCCCCAACTTCCCCCCACACGGAGGCAGTCGTGGTTCGCGCACGCTCAGGAAGACCGAAGACCCGGCCGGGGAACGGGCCGAACACCGGGCCGAATGCCGGGCCGGAGAACGGACCGTCGACCGGACTGCCCGCGAGGCTGCTCGCCGGACTCACCGCCGCGGTGCTGACCACGGCCGCCCTCGTCGGGGCGAGCACCGCCCAGGCGGCCGGGACACACCGCCCGGCTCGCTCCGCCGCGGCCGCCACCACCGCCGCAGCCGTCCCCCGGCACGCGGTCACCGGCTACTGGCAGAACTTTGACAACGGCGCCACGGTGCAGAAGCTCAAGGACGTCGACGGCGCCTACGACATCATCGCGGTCTCGTTCGCCGAGGCGGCCGGGCAGCCCGGCGCGGTCACCTTCCGCCTCGACCCGGCCGTCGGGTATGGCTCCACCGACGAATTCAAGGCAGATATCAAGGCGAAGCAGGCGGCCGGCACGTCGGTGATCCTCTCCGTCGGCGGCGAGCGGGGCGCGGTGTCCGTCAGCGACGCCGCCTCCGCGCGGAACTTCACCGACTCCGTCAGCGGCCTGATGGACACCTACGGCTTCGACGGCGTCGACATCGACCTGGAGAACGGCCTCCACGCGACCTATATGACACAGGCGCTCAAGGCCCTGCACGACCGGCACGGCGATGTCGTGGTCACCATGGCCCCGCAGACCATCGATATGCAGTCACCGCAGAACGAGTACTTCAAGACGGCGCTCGGGATCAAGGGCTTCCTGACGGCGGTCAATATGCAGTACTACAACAGCGGTTCGATGAACGGCTGCGACGGCAAGGTCTACGCCCAGGGCACGGTCGACTTCCTGACCGCGCTCGCCTGTATCCAGCTGGAGGGCGGGCTCGACCCGTCCCAGGTCGGCATCGGGGTTCCGGCCTCGGCCCGGGCGGCCGGCGGCGGCTACGTGGCCCCGTCCGTCGTCAACGCCGCGCTGGACTGCCTCACCCGGGGCAGCAACTGCGGCTCCTTCAAGCCCTCCAGGACCTACCCGGGCCTCCGTGGCGCGATGACCTGGTCCACCAACTGGGACGCGGCCAACGGCAACGCCTTCGCGACCCAGGTGGGCGCGCACGTCCACGGCCTCCCGTAACACCGCCCGCCCGCACCACGTGGCCCCGCCCCGGGTCCCGCGCACCTCGCGCACGGGACCCGGGGTGCGGCTCCTGCTTCAGCTCACCGGCGCGCGGCCTTCGGCTTCGGCAGCACACAGCCCTCGGCGTTCAGGTCCAGCTTGTTGCCGTCGCCGAAGCACTTCGGTATCTGGTACGTCTCCTGGGCGTAGCCGATGCCCTTGTGCACCGTCTTCTTGCCGTTCTCGTCCACCTCACAGGGGTTGTTGAGGGTGCACTCCTCGCCGCTCTCGTTGCTGGTGTTGTTGATGGCCGTGACCTTGCCGGTCGCGGTGTCGACCACCGGCGAGCCGGACGTGCCGCCGATGATCTGGCACTCCGGGGTGTAGCGGACCGAGTCCTTCCAGGTCCACTCGCCCTCCTTGAGGGTGGCGGCGAACCCGTCGATGCCGCAGGAGTAGATCTTCTTCCAGTAGCCGGAGACGATGCTGATCTTCGCGTCCTTGGCCGGGTGCTCGGTGGCCAGCTCCAGCGGCTTGACCTTGTACTTCTTCTCGATCTCGGCGTAGGTCGACCCGGTCTCGTAGAACGAGACATCGGTGTCGGTCATCGTGGCGTAGGCGACCTTGGTGGCCTTGATGGTGCCCAGCTTGCCGGCCGACTTGTCCAGCAGGGTGAAGCTGCGGCTGGACGGCTTGTCGACGACGACCTCACCGGCGCCGGGCATATCGCCTTCCAGGCAGTGGCCGTTGGACATCACCAGCGCCGGGTCCTCCGGCTTCGAACCGGGCATCCGGACGACCGAGCCGGAGCAGTTGCTCAGCGCGACACTGCCGGCGAAGTCCACCGCCTTGGTCTTCTTGTGCTGCGTGGGGTACCGGCCACCGTCCTGCGGCGCGGCGTGCGCCGTTCCGACGGTGCCCAGCAGGGTTGCGGCGCCCAGTGCGGCCGTGGCCAGGGTGCCGACGAGAGGTCGATTCATGTGGGGGTCCTCTCAGCGTCTGTCACCGAAGCCCTTGCGGGGAACTTCGGTTTTGTCGTGCGCATTGTTGGCGACTCGGCACCGCCTGGCAATCAATTTCCGCCCGTCAGCAGCAAGTTGAGGGATTCGCCACTTTCCGGTGGCCGATTCCCGCGGGCCCGGAATTGACCGTCAGACGCCTTGTCACGGCCATGACATCGCCCAAAGCTGACACCGTCGCTTCGCCTCACACCCCACAGGAGACCGCATGCGACCACGTATCCGCGGCGGACGTACGACCGTCCTCGCCGCACTCCTCTCCCTCGCGCTCGCCGCCCCCATCGCCGCCGCCCAGGCGCAGAACGCCCCATCGGCCGGGCCCACCGCCGGCCCCGCCCAACAGGCCGAACTCCCCCACCAATACGAGGTCACCGGCCTCGCCACCCGTACGGAACGCACCGCCCTGGCCGCGACCGGCGTCAGCATCGACGAGGTCCACGCCCGCGCGGTCGTCATCACCGCGACCCGCGCCCAGGCCACCGCGGTCCGACAACTCGGGCACACACTGCGCAAGTTGCCCGACCCGCCGGGCTTCGCCACGTCCCCGCACAAGCCCCGCGGCAAGGACTTCCCGGCCGGCTACACGAACTACCACACCTACGACGAGGCCACGAAGGAGATCGACGCCCTCGTCGCCAAGCACCCGGACATCCTGAGCAAGCAGGTCATCGGCACCTCCCATGAGGGCCGCAACCTCCTCGCCCTCAAACTCAGCAAGAACGTCACCAAGGACGAGCAGGAGCCCGAGGTCCTCTTCACCGCCCACCAGCACGCCCGGGAACACCTCACGGTCGAGATGGCCCTCTACCTGCTCAACGAGTTCACCTCGAAGTACGGCAGCGACTCCCGCATCACCAAGATGCTCGACTCCCGCGAGATCTGGATCATCCCCGACCTGAACCCGGACGGCGGCGAGTACGACATCGCCTCCGGCTCCTTCCGCAGCTGGCGCAAGAACCGCCAGCCCAACGCGGGTTCCCGTGCGGTCGGCACCGACCTCAACCGCAACTGGGACTTCAAGTGGGGCTGCTGCGGCGGCTCCTCGTCCAGCCCCTCCTCCGAGACCTACCGCGGCGCCTCCGCCGCCTCCGCCCCCGAGGTCCAGGTCGTCTCGAAGTTCGTCCACGACCGCAAGGTGGGCGGCAAACAGCAGATCACGGCCGCCATCGACTTCCACACCTACAGCGAACTGGTCCTGTGGCCCTTCGGCTTCACCAACGACGACACCGGCGACGGCATGACCAAGGACGAACACGACACCTTCGCCACCCTCGGCAAAAACATGGCCGCCACCAACGGCTACACCCCCGAGCAGTCCAGCGACCTGTACATCACCGACGGCGCGATCGACGACTGGCTCTGGGGCGACCAGCGCATCTTCGCCTACACCTTTGAGATGTTCCCGTCCTCGTTCGGGTCCGGCGGCTTCTACCCGAAGGATTCGGTGATCCCGAAGGAGACGTCCCGGAACCGGGAGGCGGTGCTGCGGTTCCTGGAGATCGCCGACTGCCCGTACCGGGCGATCGGCAAGGAAGGGCAGTACTGCAAGGGGAGTTGATCGCCCCGCTCCTGCTCCTTCGAGCCCAAGGGCCTGCCGGGAAGCGCGAGGATGCTTCCCGGCAGGCCTCAGGGCCGGCTGATCGTCCGTGCGGCCGGGGCCCGCACTACTGCCCGTTGCTCGTGGAGGTGCATGCCTCGTCGGTGGTCTGGTCCGTGCACTTCACGAGTTCGGGATAGTAGCCCTCGACTCCGCTGACGGCCTGATTGACCGTGCCGGTGCCCTTCCAGCTCTTTCCGATGTCCGTGGTGATCGTCCAGTCGCCGGTCGTCGCCTTGTAGGGCACCTTCCGCGCCAGCCATCCCTTGTACCCGGGAGGCACCACAACCAGGACGCCGTTACCGGACATCTCAGCCTCGGTGACGCTTCCACCCCAGGTGTGGGAGTAGCCAATGGAGAGCTGGGCCGTCACAGGAGTCTTCTGGGTTCCCGAGAATCCAGCGGTAATGCCGACGTTGAAGGTGTTGGACCAGTTGGTTTCCTTCGAGGTGGTCTGCGTCCAGTTCATGGTGCAGGTCAGGTCGCCACTTCCCGCGGGGCCCGGGTTGCTGCAGTACGGGCCCTGCCCCTTCTCACTGCTGGATTGTGAGACGAGCTCGTTCTTCCAGGTCACCTTCTGGGAGGAATCGGTGATGTCGTAGGTCGCCGACTTGATGACGCCGGACCCGTTGTCGAACTGCCTCAGGGCGTACCGGGTCGCCATGGCGTCGAGCGCGGACGACGGCTTGTCCTGCCCGGGAGTCATTCCCGCGACGTTCCATATCTGGCCGCTGCTTTCGGCAATACAGCCGTAGAGTTCCAGCACGGGTTCCGGGCGATTTTCCGGGGAATACGCGCGCCTGGCATCCAGACACTTGTCGGTGGTCACGCTCCGGATGCGGTAGTTGCCTTGGTCGTCTTCCTTTTGCGCGTAGAACTTCTGCACGTCTGCGCCGGAGCAGTCCGCCAGCTGAGGGAAGTGGAGGCTGATGCTCGAATCGGGTTGCACGGTCTCGACACACTTTCCGGTGCCGTTGTTCACCATCTGGAAGCTTCCGTCGTCGTTACCACGAAAGCTCCAGTTGCCGGCGGCGCTGCCCTTTCGCGCGTAGAGCCCACTGCCGTTGGTTGGTGCGTCATCTTGAAACCCCATGTGCAAGTCCGGGTTCATCGGTGCCGGCGAAAGGTCCAGGCACCCGAGGACAGCCGTCTGGTCGCACTGCGGGTCGGCCGCCTGGGCTGTTCCGGCGAGCGGGAATGCCGCCATACCCAAGCCGGCCAGAGCGGTGGCGAGGAACAGAGCAGTGCCCCGTTGGCGTGATCGGTGGGGAATCGGTTCAGCGGTCATCATGACGCGGGCTCCTTCGGCAGGCTTTCTCAGTCGGGCCGACCTCAGCCGGCCGAACGCTGTCCGAAACGTAGGCTTGCGACAGGAGATAGACATCCGTCACCTGACGTAGGGTTCGGCCAGTTCCTGCTCGATCTGCCTTATGGGTGCCGAAAGTGCACCACGGTCTGCCGGACCCGGAATCCGGTGACTACACCACCAGGCTCACCACAGCCGCCACCGCGAACCCCGCCACCGACAGCACCGATTCCAGCACCGTCCAGGACTTCAGGGTGTCCCGTTCGGAGATGCCGAAGTACTTGCTCACCATCCAGAAGCCGCCGTCGTTGACGTGCGAGGCGAAGATCGAGCCTGCCGAGATGGCCATGATGATCAGGGCGAGGTGGGCCTGGGACATGCCCTGGCCCTCGACGAGGGGGACGACGATGCCGGCCGTGGTGACGATGGCGACCGTGGCGGAGCCCTGGGCGACGCGGAGGGCGAGGGAGAGCAGGTAGGCGAGGACGAGGACCGGCAGGCCGACGTGGTGGAAGGTGTCGGAGAGGGCGGTGGCGACGCCGCTGCCCTTGAGGACGGCGCCGAAGATACCGCCGGCGCCCACGACCAGGATGATGTTGCCGACCGGCTTGAGCGAGGCGGTGGAGACCCGCTCCAGGGACGTGCGGGACCAGCCGCGGCGGATGCCCAGCAGGTAGTACGACAGCAGCAGGGCGAGCGTCAGGGCCACGAAGGGGTGCCCGAAGAACTCGATCACCGAGCGGCCGGGCGAGGGCGCCAGGGCGATGGAGGAGAAGGTCGCCAGGAGGATGAGCAGGAGCGGGGTGCCGATGATGGTGAGGACGGTGGTCAGGGCGACCGGCTTCTCGTGGGCGGGAGCGCCGGCGGCGGGCTTTTCGGCGGCGACGGCGGCCTTGGCCTCGTCGGCCGCGTCCACCATGTCCTGCGGGACGGCGACGAAGAGGCGCTTGCCGATCCAGGCCGCGTAACCCCAGGCGGCGAGCACCGCCGGGAGGCCGCAGACGAGGCCCATCAGGATGACCCAGCCCAGGTCGACCTTGAAGAGGCCGGCGGCGGCGACCGGGCCGGGGTGCGGCGGCAGGAACGCGTGCGTCATGGAGAGGCCCGCGAGGAGTGGCATGCAGTAGAGGAGGATCGACTTGCCGGACCTCTTGGCGGCCGCGTAGACGATCGGGGCCAGGACGAAGATGCCGACGTCGAAGAAGACCGGGATGCCGAAGATCAGGCCGGTCAGGCCCATCGCGAGGGGGGCGCGCCGCTCGCCGAAGAGGTGGCGCAGCCGGGCGCTCAACACCTCGGCGCCGCCGGAGACTTCGAGGATCGCGCCGAGCATGGTGCCCAGGCCGATGATGATCGCGACATGCCCGAGGATGCCGCCCATGCCGGTCTCGATCAGCGAGACGGCGTCGGACTTCTGGACCGTGCCGAAGAGTTCGGTGACCGAGAGCCCGGCGGCCAGACCGACCGCGATGGAGACGGTCAGCAGCGCGACGAACGGCTGGAGCCGGACCTTGATGATCAGTACGAGGAGCAGGGCGATGCCCAGGGCGGCGACCGTCAGCAGGCCCGCGGTGCCCGGTATCAGGGCGAGCAGTCCACCGGTGTGGGGTGGTGGTGGCGGGGTGGCCGGGGCGGCGGTCGTGGCAGCGAGGTACATACGAGAACTCCGGTGGCAGTCAGCGGATTTCCAGGCAGGGCGGACCGCGGCAGGGCGCCCCGTCGGTGCGGGATGCCCTGCCGTGCGGCGGATGGTGCGGGCGTACTAACGGCACAGCGGGTGGCTCAGCTCAGGACGGCGAGGGCGTCGATCTCGATGAGGAGCCCCTTGGGCAGACCGACGTAGACGGTGGTGCGGGCGGCGGGGGCCTCCTTGAGGCCCTGCTCCTCGAAGTAGGCGTTGTAGATCTCGTTCATCTCGGCGAAGTGCGCCACATCGGTGAGGTAGACGCGGATCATCATCGCGTCGTCCCAACTGGCGCCGCCCTCTTGGAGGATGGCCTTGACGTTGGCGAGGGTCTGGAGGGTCTGCTCGCGCAGGGTGGGGCCGGCCGGGGTGGGGGCCTGGCCCTCGACGGCGGGGAGGAAGCCCACCTGGCCCGCGACCTGGAGGATATTGCCCTTCCTGACGCCGTGGGAGAACTTCGCGGGCGGGGCGGTGTGGGTGGCCGGGGTGAGCGCGGTCTTCTCGGTCATGGGGTGCGGGCTTCCTCTGCGGGGTCGGTGGCTGATGAGGGGACGGCGGTTCCGGAGTACTCCCGGCTGATGGCGTCGGCGGTGCGGCGGACCAGCGGGAGCAGTCCGAGGAGCTCCCCGGCGCTGACGACGACATTCGGTGCGGAGACCGACATGGCGGCGACCAGACGGCCGTCGGCGCCGCGGACGGGGGCCGCGACGCAGTTGATGGACTCCTCGTGGCCACCGAGGTCGGTGGCCCAGCCCTGTTCGCGGACCGTGGCCAGTTCGGCGAGGAACGCCGTGGCGTCATGGGTCGAACGGGACGTGTAGCGGGGGTAGTCGAGCTTCTCGGCGAGGGCGCGGCGCTCGGGTTCGGGGAGGTCGGCGAGGAGCAGCTTGGCGACCGCGGCGACCGTGATCGCGACGGGTTTGCCGATCCGGGAGTACATCCGGACGGGGTAGCGGCTCTCCACCTTGTCGATGTAAAGGACCTCGTTCTCCTCGTGGACCGCGAGGTGGACGGTGTGTCCGCACTTCTCGTTGAGTGCGACGAGGTGGGGGTGGGCGATCTCGCGTACGTCGAGGTTCTCGACGGCCTGCTGGGCGAGGACGAAGAGCCGGGCGCCGAGGCGGTAGCGCTGGTCGGACTGGCGGTAGACGAAGCCGTGTTCATGGAGGGTGCGCAGCAGCCGGAGGGCGGTGGACTTGTGGACGCCGAGCCGGTCGGCGACCTGGCCCAGGTCGGCGGGCCCCTCGGCGAGCAGCGGCAGGATGCTCAGCGCCCGGTCGACGGTCTGGCTCATACCGGCACCTCGTTCCGCCGGGCCCGCCGGTCGCCCGGGGCGCACCGCTCGATGGCTCTCGCTCGTGGCTCGTTCAATGCGTGGATACCTCCTCGTCGGCCCTGTGGCCGGATGTGGCGGCGTCGGTCCAGCCGGGAGCGAGGTGCAGTCCCGCCCAGGCCGGGTCGTCGAGGGCGGCCAAACGGTCGGCGTACGGCCGGCTCGGCGGGGTGGCGAGATCGCCGGGGACGGTGAGGGCGGCGGCGGCCCACAGATGGCCGTGCCGGAGGCGGGCGCGGTCCGGGAGGCCGCGGAGGGTGGCGGAGAGGAAGCCGGCGGCGAAGGCGTCTCCGGCGCCGGTGGCCGCCACGAGGTCGACGTCCAGAGCGGGGACGAAGGTGGCGGTGCCGGTGGCGTCGTCGCAGCAGCCGCCCGGCTCCCGCGTCCGCCGGAACACGGTGGCTCCGGCCTTGCCCTGCTTGACGACCAGGGTGTGCGGTTCCGGCAGCGCTTCGCGGATGGCCCGGGGACCGTGCAGGCCCCAGGCGTCCCGGGCCTCGTCATCGCCCACGAAGACGAGGTCGGCGCCGCGCGCGAGGTCGAGCAGTACCCGTGCCCGCGCGGTGTCCTGCCACAGCCCGGGCCGGTAGTTGACGTCGAAGGAGAGGAGCGGGCGCCCGGGGCGGCGGGTGGTCAGCTCCGTCAGCAGGCCGAGGCAGTCCGCGGACAGCGCCGCCGTGATGCCGGACAGATGCAGGATCCGGCCGCCGTACAGGGCGGCCGGGTCCAGGTCGGCCGCCGTCATGGCGGAGGCGGCGGAACCGGCGCGGTAGTAGGCGACTTCGTGGGTGCCGGTGGCGCGGTCGCCGGCCGTGCGGAAGTAGACGCCGGTGGGGCGCAGCGGGTCGCGCCGGACGTGCCGGACGTCGACGCCGCAGTCGGCGATGGCGCCCAGCAGATGGTCGCCGAAGCCGTCGGTGCCGACCCGGGAGATCCAGCGGGTGGTGTGGCCGGTGCGGGCGAGGGTGCAGGCGACATTGGATTCGGCACCGCCGATGGCGCGGTCGAAGGAGGGGACATCGGCGAGCCGCCCGGGCAGGCGGGGCAGGAAGGTGACCATGGACTCGCCGAGGCAGACGACATCGATGTCCGGGACGGGTGCGCCGTCCGGGGCTTGACCGTCGCCGGCGTTCGAGGACCTGGTCATGAGCGGATGTGCTCCTTCGCTGTACGGCTCACCCGGGCGCGGCCGGAGCGGCGGTCCGGGTGTCGTCCGGGGCGGTGCACAGGGCCCGTTCCGGCCCGTTCCCCGCCATGCTTCTCACCATTGACCGTGCGATGGCCCGGATGTTAGACAGCGGTACGCGATATGCGCAATGAGTGTTGCAGAGAGTGCAACAGGAACTTGGAGGAGGCCCCATGGCCGGCGAGCGGCTCGCGCAGGGACTCAAGGGACTCGCGGACGAACGGGTCGATCACCGCTTCAAGGCGCTCCCGCCGGACGCCGAAGGGCTCACCGTCGGGGAACTGGCCGCCGAGCGCCGCAACCTCTTCGACGGTGGCTTCACCACCCCCGTCCTCGCCCTCTCCGCCGAGTCGGTCGAGCACAACCTCGCCCTGATGGAGACCTACGCCGACCGGCACGGCCTCGCCTTCGCCCCGCACGGCAAGACCTGTATGGCCCCGCAGCTCTTCGCCCGGCAGCTGGAGCACGGCGCCTGGGGCATCACCGCCGCCGTCCCCCACCAGGTCCGCGTCTACCGCGCGTTCGGCATCCAGAAGATCTTCCTCGCCAACCAGGTCGTGGACCCGGCCGCGCTGCGCTGGCTCGCCGCCGAACTCGCCGACGACCCCGGCTTCCAGCTCATCTGCTACGTCGACTCGCTGCGCGGTATCGAGCTGATGGACCGCACCTTGCGGGAGGCCGGCGCCACCCGCCCGGTGGATGTGGTCGTCGAACTGTGCGCCGGCGAGGGCGCGCGTACCGGCGTGCGCACCGAGACCGAGTGCCTGGAACTCGCCGACGCCATCGCGGGGGTGGACACCCTGCGCCTGGTGGGCGTGGCCGGTTACGAGGGCGAGGTGCCCGAGGCCACCCCGGAGCGGGTGACCGCCTACCTGCGCCGACTGGTCGCGCTGGCCGAGGCGTTCGACAAGGCGGGCCGGTTCGCCGACCTGGACCAGATCGTGGTCAGCGCGGGCGGCAGCGCCTGGTTCGACGCGGTCGCCGAGGTCTTCGCGGACCTCCCCGCGCTGTCGGCGCCGGTCCTCAAGCTGCTGCGCTCGGGCGCGTATGTCTCGCACGATGACGCCCACTACCGCCGGCTCACCCCCTTCAACCGCGTCCCGGACGAGGGCGCCCTGCACCCCGCCTTCCGGCTGTGGGCCCAGGTCGTCTCCCGCCCCACGACCGAGCAGGCGTTCCTCAACGCGGGCAAGCGCGATGCGGCGTACGACCTGGATCTGCCGCAGGCCCAGGTAGTCCGGTCCGGCCGGGACGGCACCGAACGCCCGGCGGACGGCCTCACCGTCCGCAAGCTGTCCGACCAGCACGCCTGGGTCGACACCGAGCGGGCCGGCGATGTGGAGGTCGGCGACTGGGTCGCCCTCGGGCTGTCGCACCCCTGCACCATCTTCGACAAGTGGCAGCTGATCCCCCTCGTCGAACAGGACGGCACGGTCACGGACTTCATCCGGACCTTCTTCTAGGACCTGCCCGGCAGGGCCGCCATGGCCCGGCCGGCTTCCCGGGCCGGAGCTTCGCTCCCGCCCCCCGGACGCCGGCGGTGCGCGCCGATCCCCCGCGGTGCGCGCCGCCGGCCCCGGACCCCGCGACCGTACGTCCCCCGGTCGCCGACGCTCCGGGGCGCCGAGAGAGGCAGGACCGGCCATGGACACCGTGTTCCGCGACGTACGCGTCCTCGACGGGTCCGGCGGTCCGTCCTACCGCGCCGATGTCGCCCTGTCCGGCGGCCGGATCGCCGCGATCCACCGCGAGTCGGACGGTGGCCCGCGGCCGGGCGCCACCCGCGTGGTGGAGGGCCAGGGCCTCGCCCTCTCCCCCGGCTTCATCGATATGCACGCGCACAGCGACCTGGCACTGCTGCGGGACCCCGGGCACGAGGCGAAGGCCGCCCAGGGGGTCACCCTGGAAGTCCTCGGCCAGGACGGTCTGTCGTACGCGCCGGTCGACGACCGGACCCTCGCCGAGGTCCGTGCCCAGATCACCGGCTGGAACGGCGGTGCTCCCGGGGACACTTCCGTCGACTTCAGCTGGCGCACCGTCGGCGGCTACCTCGACCGCCTCGACCACGGCTTCGACGGCCGGGGCATCGCCGTCAACGCCGCCTATCTCGTCCCGCAGGGCACCGTACGGATGCTCGCCGTCGGCTGGGACGACCGCGCGGCCACCGCCGACGAGCTGGACCGGATGCGGCAGCTGGTCGCCGAGGGCCTGGAACAGGGCGCGGTCGGGATGTCCGCCGGCCTGACCTACACCCCCGGCATGTACGCCTCGGACGCCGAACTGACCGAACTGTGCCGGGTGGTGGCCCGCTACGGCGGCTACTACTGCCCGCACCACCGCTCCTACGGCGCCGGTGCCCTCCAGGCGTACGAGGAGATGGTGGCGCTCACCCGCGAGGCCGGCTGTGCGCTGCATCTGGCGCACGCCACCATGAACTTCGGCGTCAACGAGGGCCGCGCGCCCGAGCTGCTCGCGCTCCTGGACGAGGCGCTGGACGCCGGCGCGGACCTCACCCTGGACACCTATCCGTACACGCCCGGCTGTACGACCCTGGTCGCCATGCTGCCGAGCTGGGCGAGCGAGGGCGGTCCGGAGGCGATTCTGGCCCGCCTCCGCAACGAGACGACGGCCGCCCGGATCCGGCACGTCATGGAGGTGGAGGGCGCCGACGGCTGTCACGGGGTGCCCATCGACTGGGACACCATCGAGATCTCCGGGGTGTCGGACCCCGCGCTGGCGGACCACGTCGGCAAGACCCTGGCCCGCAGCGCCGCCGAGCGCGGTGAGGAGCCGTGGCGGACCGCCCGCCGGCTGCTGATCGAGGACCGCCTGGGCCCGACGATCCTGCAACACGTCGGCCACGAGGACAACGTCCGCCGGATCATGCGGCACCGGGTGCACACCGGCGGCAGCGACGGCATCCTCCAGGGCGCCAAGCCGCACCCGCGGGCGTACGGCACCTTCCCCCAGTACCTCGGCAGATACGTCCGCGAGCTGGGGGTGCTGTCGCTGGAGGAGTGTGTCGCGCATCTGACGGGCCGTCCGGCCGCCCGGCTGCGGCTCCCCGACCGCGGCCTGGTCCGCGAGGGCTACCGCGCCGACCTGGTCCTCTTCGACCCGGACACGGTCGCCGCCGGGGCCACCTTCGACGCCCCGCGCACGCTGCCCACCGGCATTCCGCATGTCCTGATCGACGGCCGGTTCGTGATGGAGGACGGGCGGCGGACGGACGTACTGGCGGGCCGGGCGGTACGGCGGACGGCGCCGGGCCGGGGCTGAGGTCAGCCGGGCGGCGGCAGCTCCCCCGCGGCCGCGCGCAGGACCAGCCGCTCGATCTCGGGTCCGCTGCTCGTCAGATGGGCCCGCAACTGCCGGGTCAGGGTGGTCCGTTCCGGGGTGACCCGGCCCGCGTAGAAGACGACCGGGCCGGTGTAGCGGCCCTCCTGCCGCAGCCGCCCGATGTGCTCCAGGCCCTCCCGCGGATTGCCTCCCCGGTCGATATCGGAAACGATCATCGTCGGCCGCTCGACGGCCAGGGCGGCGTCCGCGGCGGCCGAGTCCTCGGCGATCCGGACCACCGCGCCCGCCGCCCGGAAGGCGTTGACCAGCGACTCGTTGTTCCGCGGATGGTCGTCCACCCACAGGATGTGCACACCGTGCAGCATCGCATCCGCGGTGTGGCGCGCCCCGGCCCCGGGCGCCGCTCCGTACGACCCCGCCGGGGACGCGGTCCGGGGCGGGCGCGCCTGGAGGTACGAGGCGGGCTCCGGCTCCACCGGGGCCGGGAGGGCGGCTCCCTCACGCAGCCGCCGCAGCAGCTCCTCGGAGCGCGGCAGCGCCACCAGACCGTCGATCAGCGAGGTGAAGCCCTGGTCGGTCACCATCTCCGGGAAGCCGCTGGGGAGTTGGCGCTCCAGCCGGCTCAGCGTCTCGGTCCCGGTGGCCATGGTCTGTTCCGGCAGGTCGTGTTCGTGGAGGAAGCGGTTGACGCGGGGCAGCTCGGCGTCGGGGACCGGTCCCGGGGCCCGCAGCAGCCGGCGCACCTGCTGGTAGGTGCGGAACTCGGTGATCACATCGCCGGCGCGGGGCCCCCCGCCGCCGGCCACCATCCGGTAGAAGTCGGCGTAGAAGTACTGGAGCAGCAGCGTCCTGACCACCGCCTCGGGCGGGAAGTCCTCCCACATCGGATTGAGCGTCGCCTCCAGCACGAAGCCGTTCACCAGGCGCTTGATGCGGCGCGGATTACGGGCCGAGCGCTCCGCGAGCAGGGTGGTCAGCCGCTCGTCCAGAAGCCGGTCGATCCCGACGGCGCGGGCACACCGGTCGATGTACTCCCGGACGTCCTGCTGGTCGGCGACCGGGATGCGGTAGCTGGTGTGGAAGATCCGCTCCATGAACGCCGAGGCCGCGGGCGACGGGTCACGTAACAGCCCGTTGGGCGCCAGCGCCGAACGGTCGCAGCCGATGACGAACGCCAGCCCCGGCACGTCCAGATAGACCTTCACCGCCTCGCAGACGGCGAGCACCGTGTCCTCGGAGCAGCGGTCGAGGTCGTCGATGAAGACGACCAGGAGGCGGCGCGGCCGGAACTCGGCGGTCTCCGACCACTCCTGGACCAGCGCGCCGATCGCCTCGCGCATCTCGTTGCGGGCCTGGGCGTTGACGGACAGACCGCGCCACAGCTCGTCGACCAGGCCGGCCACCCCGAGCGGCCCGGCGGCGACCGTGGTCACGGCCCGTACGGCCCGCAGCAGCGCGCGCCGCTCGGAGATCCGCTGGAGTCCGCGCCGCAGCACCCGCCGGTCGAACCGCAGCAGTACGGATTTGATCAGCCCTTCCAGCGCGTCGTCGCCGGTCGAGGTCCAGGCGTTGTACCAGACGGTGTGCACCTCGGGGGCGTCCGCCAGCTCCGCGTCGACCAGCCGCATCAGGCTGCTCTTTCCCATGCCCCAGCCGGCGTCGACGGCGAGGGTGAACGGGGTGGCGGCGCGGGAGGCGACCAGGAGTCCGGCGAGTCGGCGGGCGGCGCGGCCGGCGCCGAGCAGATCCGCGCCGGGATCGGCCACCGGCTCGTCGTTGAGCAGCGCGAACGGGCCGCGGGGCGCGGAGACGGCGGGAGCGGGCGAGGCCGGTGCGGCCAGGGGTAACGGTGCCGAGGCGGACATGTGCCGGAGCGTAGCGGCGCGCGCCCCCGCCCGTGGGGGCCTCCGCGGAATCCGCACCCCCGGAATGGTCACCTGGCGTGAGGAACTCCACACCGTCCGGTGATCAACGTGGGGAAAAACACCGGGCGGCCGCCGATACGCGCCCGTAAGGTGGCGGACATGCAGGTGATCCAGTCAACGAAGCTCGCCAACGTCTGCTACGAGATCCGTGGCCCGGTGCTCGAGGAGGCCATGCGGCTGGAGGCGGCGGGTCACCGCATCCTCAAGCTCAACACCGGCAATCCGGCGGCGTTCGGCTTCGAGTGCCCGCCGGAGATCCTGGAGGACATCCTCCGCACGGTCGGCACGGCGCACGGCTACGGGGACGCCAAGGGCCTGCTCTCCGCCCGCCGCGCGGTGATGCAGCACTACCAGACGCAGGGCATCGACCTCTCCGTCGACGACATCTACCTGGGCAACGGCGTCTCCGAGCTGATCCAGATGTCGATGCAGGCGCTGCTGGACGACGGCGACGAGGTGCTGGTCCCGGCCCCGGACTACCCGCTGTGGACGGCGTCCGTCTCGCTCTCCGGCGGCACGGCCGTGCACTACCGCTGCGATGAGCAGGCGGACTGGATGCCGGACCTGGCCGACATCGAGCGCAAGGTCACCGACCGCACCAAGGCCATCGTCGTCATCAACCCCAACAACCCCACGGGTGCCGTGTACGACGACGAGCTGCTGCGCGGTATCGCGGAGATCGCCCGCCGGCACAACCTGATCGTCTGCGCCGACGAGATCTACGACAAGATCCTCTACGACGGCGTCACCCACACCCCCTTCGCCTCGCTCGCCCCCGACCTGCTGACCCTGACCTTCAACGGGCTGTCCAAGTCGTACCGGGTGGCGGGCTACCGCAGCGGCTGGATGGCGGTCTGCGGCCCGAAGGCGCATGCCGCCTCGTACATCGAGGGGCTGACGATCCTCGCCAATATGCGGCTGTGCGCCAATATGCCGGCCCAGCACGCGGTCGCCACCGCCCTCGGCGGCCGGCAGTCGATCAACGAGCTGGTGCTGCCCGGCGGCCGGCTGCTGGAGCAGCGCGACACCGCGTATGAGCTGCTGACCCAGATCCCCGGCGTCAGCTGCGTCAAGCCGAAGGGCGCGCTGTACGCCTTCCCGCGGCTGGATCCCAAGGTCTACAAGGTCAAGGACGACCGGCAGATGGTGCTGGATCTGCTGCGCGCCGAGAAGATCATGATCGTGCACGGCACCGGCTTCAACTGGCCGGAGCCCGATCACTTCCGCCTGGTCACGCTGCCCAGCACGGACGATCTGGCCGATGCCGTCACCCGGATCGGCTCCTTCCTCGACGGTTACGGACAGTACTGACCCGGGGTAATTTTCTGTACGAGTCACAACTTTAGACTGCGTCTAAGCTAGGCTGGTCTCCTGAACGTTTTCAGGAGGCCGTCCCATGTACGAACCGATCCGCACGAAGTCGGTCCACACCATGGCCGCCGCCCCGGAGATCCCGCACCGCTCGCGCGAGCAGGAGCTGGACATCCGGCTCGCCGGACAGCTGACCGCGCTGCTCACCGTCACCGATGAGCTGCATGCGCTGGCGACGCGGACGAACGGCGGTGCGCCGCAGGACGCCGGGCTGGACGGCGCCGAGCTGGCCACCGCCGCCGAGCGCATCGCCGAGCAGGTCGCCCGGCTGAGCGGCGGCCACTATCCGCTGCGCGCCGAGCCCACCGACGGCGGCACCCCGGCCCGGATCGAGGCCCTCCAGCAGCGCGCCCACACCCTCGCCGGGAACGCCCTGGCGGTCGCCACCACCCGTGACGACGCGGCGGCGCGGGAGCTGGCCGCCGAGCGGATGGCGGCGCACGCCGCGCCGCAACGGAATCTCGCCACGGCCTGAGCCGGGGGCCGGGGCCCTCGTCCCGTCCCGCCTCACCCGACCGGCCCAGCAGGTCCGCGCCACATCAGCTCACCCACAGCTACGAGCCGGGGCCCCGCACGTCCTGTGCGGGGCCCCGGCCGGTGTGCGCTACGGGTGATCAGCCGAGCCGCTGGACCAGTGCGCGGTACTCGTCCCACAGCTCCTTCGGCGTGTGGTCACCGAAGGTGTTGAGGTGCTCGGGGATCAGCGCCGCCTCCTCGCGCCACACGTCCTTGTCGACGGTGAGCAGGAAGTCGAGGTCGGCGTCGTCGAGGTCGAGGCCCGCGGTGTCCAGCGACTCCTTGGTGGGCAGCACGCCGATGGGGGTCTCGACGCCCTCGGCCTTGCCGTCCAGCCGCTCGACGATCCACTTGAGCACCCGGCTGTTCTCGCCGAAGCCCGGCCACACGAAGCGGCCCTTGTCGTCCTTGCGGAACCAGTTGACGTAGTAGATCTTCGGCAGCTTGGCCTGGTCCTTGTCGGCACCGACCTTGACCCAGTGGCCCATGTAGTCGCCCATGTTGTAGCCGCAGAACGGCAGCATGGCGAACGGGTCCCGGCGCAGCTCGCCGACCTTGCCCTCGGCCGCGGCGGTCTTCTCGCTGGCGACGTTGGCGCCGAGGAAGACGCCGTGCTGCCAGGTCAGCGACTCGGTCACCAGCGGCACGGCACTGGCGCGGCGGCCACCGAAGAGGATCGCCGAGATCGGCACGCCCTTGGGGTCCTCCCACTCGGGCGCGATGATCGGGCACTGGCCGGCCGGGACGGTGAAGCGGGCGTTGGGATGGGCGGCCGGTGTCCCGGACTCCGGGGTCCAGTCGTTGCCCTTCCAGTCGGTCAGATGGGCGGGCTTCTCCTCGGTCATGCCCTCCCACCACACATCGCCGTCGTCGGTGAGCGCGACATTGGTGAAGACGGAGTTGCCCCACATCGTCTTCATGGCATTGGCGTTGGTGTGCTCGCCGGTGCCGGGCGCGACACCGAAGAAGCCGGCCTCGGGGTTGATCGCGTAGAGGCGGCCGTCCTCACCGAAGCGCATCCAGGCGATGTCGTCGCCGATGGTCTCGACGGTCCAGCCGGAGATCGTGGGCTCCAGCATCGCGAGGTTGGTCTTGCCGCAGGCGCTCGGGAAGGCGGCGGCCACGTACTTGGACTCGCCCTGCGGCGGGGTGAGTTTGAGGATCAGCATGTGCTCGGCGAGCCAGCCCTCGTCGCGCGCCATGACGGAGGCGATGCGCAGCGCGTAGCACTTCTTGCCGAGCAGGGCGTTGCCGCCGTAGCCGGAGCCGTAGGACCAGATCTCCCGGTCCTCGGGGAAGTGCGAGATGTACTTGGTGGAGTTGCACGGCCACGGCACGTCGGCCTCGCCCTCGGCCAGCGGGGCGCCGAGGGTGTGCACCGCCTTGACGAAGAAGCCGTCCGTACCGAGCTCGTCGAGCACCGGCTGCCCCATGCGGGTCATGGTGCGCATCGAGACCGCGACGTAGGCGGAGTCGGTGATCTCCACGCCGATCGCGGAGAGCGGGGAGCCCAGCGGGCCCATGCAGAACGGGACGACGTACATCGTCCGGCCGCGCATCGAACCGCGGAAGATGCCCTGCTCACCTGCGAAGATCTCCCGCATTTCGGCGGGGTTCTTCCAGTGGTTCGTGGGGCCGGCGTCCTCCTCCTTCTCGGAGCAGATGAAGGTGCGGTCCTCGACCCGCGCCACGTCCGAGGGGTCGGAGGCCGCGTAGTACGAGTTGGGGCGCTTGATCGGGTCGAGCTTCTTGAACGTGCCCTTGTCGACGAGCTCCTCGCACAGACGCTCGTACTCCGCCTCCGAGCCGTCACACCAGACGACCCGGTCGGGCTGGGTGATCGCTGCGATCTCGTCGACCCAGGAGATGAGGTCCTGGTGACGGGTCGGATGGGCAGAGGGAGCCGCGTTGTCGCGCGCCACGATCGCTCCTAGATGAGGGTATGGACAGATTTATGCCCGATTTGACCGGGAAAATCCGCTTCTTTAGATGTCTGCCCCTTGGGGGCCGCGACCCGGATGCTTCGTGACCGCTCATCCGGTGCCGACCGCACTCATTTGATCATCCGACCGTTGTGGTGTTCTGTCCAGAGGGCGACTTCGTGACCGTCACCACTCCGCCACCGATCTGTAACTTACGGTCGCGTAGGTAGCATTGCGCCATGACATCCGCGCCCGACGCCGCCGAGAGCCAGCCCCCCTCCGCGCCGCCCGCGATCGCGGCGGTCGCCGCCGCGACCGCGCCCGTCAAGCCCAAACTCCGCGGCTGGCTGCACGCCGGGATGTTCCCCGCCGCCCTCCTCTCCGGCGTCCTGCTCACCGCCCTCGCCGACAGCCCTCGCGGCCGTCTGGCCTGCGCCATTTACACGCTGACCGCCTGCCTGCTCTTCGGGGTCAGCGCCCTGTACCACCGCGGCAATTGGGGCCCGCGGGCCGATGGCGTCCTGCGCCGGCTCGACCACGCCAATATCTTTCTGATCATCGCGGGCACCTACACGCCGCTGACGATGCTGCTGATGCCCGGCTCCCGCGGAGAAGCCCTGCTCTGGGCGGTCTGGGCGGCCGCCCTGGCCGGAATCCTCTTCCGGGTCTTCTGGGTCGGCGCCCCACGCTGGCTCTACACCCCCTGCTACATCGCCATGGGCTGGGCCGCCGTCTTCTTCCTGCCCGACTTCCTGCGCACCGGCGGCGTCGCCGTCCTCGTCCTGGTCATCGTCGGCGGGCTGCTCTACAGCGCCGGCGGCGTGATCTACGGCCTCAAGCGCCCCAACCCCTCACCCCGGTGGTTCGGCTTCCACGAGGTCTTCCACTCCCTCACCCTGGCGGCCTTCGTCGTCCACTACGTCGGCATCTCCCTGGTGGCTTATACGCACACCTGAGGCCCCCGGCCCGGGCGGCCGACCACCCGATATCCCCGCGCCCCCATGGCCGCGGCCTTCCCGGCCGCGGCCATGCGCCGTATCGAGACCTTTAGCGAGCACGCCCCCACCCCCGTTCATCACTCACAGTAACCATTCCCACGCCTCAGCGCGACACACCCCACTGACAGCGCTGACAGGATTGACGGGGCTGGCAGGGCTGCGAGCACGGGAAGCGTTGAGGGCGCCGCGAGCACGGAGACCGCTGGCGCTGGGGCCGCGGAGAGCCCTGACCGCCCTGACCGCCCTGACCGCCGAAGTCGCGCTCCGCGGCGCCGTCCCCCGCACGGGCCGGGGCGTGGCCTCCCGGGCGCCCGATGCCCGACAATGCTGCGCATGGTTTCCGCACGTACCCCTGCCACCGCGCCGCCCGGAACACCGAAGATCGGGCTGCGGGAGCGGAAGAAGATCCAGACCCGGGAGGCGATCCGGCGGGCCGCCTACCGGCTCTTCGAGGCGCAGGGGTACGAGGCGACCCCCATCGACCAGATCGCCGAGGCCGCCGATGTCTCGCCGAGCACGGTCTTCCGCTACTTCCCGACCAAGGAAGACATCGTGCTCACGGACGAGTACGACACCGTGTGGGAGGCCGGGCTGCGGGCCCGTCCCACGGACGAGCCGATGGTCGAATCGATGCGGCGGGTCGCGGTCGAGGCGCTGCGCGAGCTCACCGCCGCGGACCGCGGCGAACTCGTCCAGCGCATCCAGCTGGTCCGCGACGTACCCGCCATCCGGGGCCGTACGGCGGAGAACATCGCCCGGGACACCGCGTTGATCAGCGCGGTGCTGGCGGAGCGCACCGGCCGCCCGGCCGACGATCTGGAGCTGCGGGTGATCAGCGCCGCGATCCTGGCCGCACTCCAGGAGGCGATGCTGAGCTGGGTCGCGGGCGGTCAGCGCGCCGAACTGGAGGCGCTGGTCCACCGGACGATGGATGTGCTGGCGCGGGGCCTCACACTCTGAGGGCGCGCCCGTCCGGGGCCGGCCCGGTCTCCAGCCGGAAGAGCGGGCCGCTGTCCGCCCCGGCACGTCCCGTGCCACCCGTCTCGGCCGGCTCCGTCACCCCGTCCGCCGGTTCGCCCAGGTGTGCCTCCGGTTCGCCCAGGCGTGCCGCGAGCCGTGCCCGCAGGAGCGACAGCCGCGCGATACGGGCGTCCAGGTCCGCGAGCCGGCGCCGGGCCACCGCCTCCGCGGCCGAACAGGCGCCCGAGCTGGGTGCTTGCGGGAGGAGATCCGGCACCCCGTCGGCCGGCACCGTGCGCAGCAGATGGGCGAAGGCCCGCACATCACCGACCGTCAGCCCCGCGTCCCGCAGTTCGCGCACCACCCGCAACCGGCGGATGTCCTCCTCGTCGTACACCCGGTGCCCGGACGGCGTCCTCCGGGCCGTCACCAGCCCCCGCTGCTCGTAGTAGCGCAGCGCCCGCGGTGTCATCCCGGCGGCCGCCGCGGCGTCCCCGATGCGCATCTCCCCTCCTTCGCCACTCTGCTCAGCCCGCCCGCACCGGGCCCGGCCGGCCGTCCTCGCGCCGTCCGCAGCCTCCGTCCCGGCCGCAGCCTCCGTCCCGGCCGCCGCCGTCGTTCCGGCCGCCGCCGTCGTTCCATCCGCCGCCATAGCGACGTCCGCTGCCGCTGTCCTCAATGCTGCCGCCGTCCCGTGCAACCTTCGCCGGCCACGTCCCCGTTCCCTGCGCCCCCGTTGAGTACGTCCTAGGGGGTGTCTTCAAATGATCTCGGGTGGTGGATCATGGTCGGGTGATACGTCGCCATGAACTGTCTGATGCTGAGTGGGAGTTCGTCCGACCGCTGCTGCCTGAATCGTTGCGGGGGCGGAAGCGGTTGGACGACCGCACCGTGCTCAACGGGATCGTGTGGAAGTTCCGGACCGGCACGGCCTGGCGGGACGTGCCCGAGCGATACGGCCCGTGGGCCACGCTGCACACCCGTTTCCGCCGGTGGGCCCTGGACGGCACCTTCGAGCGGATGCTGCAGGCCGCCCAGGCGAGGGCGGACGAGGCGGGGGACATCGACTGGCTCGTTTCCGTCGATTCCACCGTCGTCCGCGCCCACCAGCACGCCGCCGGGGCCCGAAAAGGGGGCTCCAAAGCTCCGGACTCGGACGCTCCCGAGGCGGTCTGACCAGCAAGATTCACCTCGCCTGTGACGCCGTGGGCCGCCCGCTCGCTTTCACCGTCACCGGCGGAAACAACAACGACTGCACCCAGTTCACCGCTGTGATGGAGGCGATACGGGTGCCCCGCATCGGCCCAGGACGCCCGCGGGTCCGGCCCGCCCACGTACTGGGCGACAAGGGCTACAGCTCCAAGGCCATCCGCACCTGGCTGCGGCGACGGGGCATCGGCCACACCATTCCCGAACGGGCCGACCAGATCCGCAACCGGCTTCGCCGCGGCAGCTACGGCGGACGCCCGCCGGCCTTCGACAAGCAGCTCTACAAGCGGCGCAACGTGGTGGAGCGCTGCTTCAACCGTTTGAAACAGTGGCGCGGCATTGCCACCCGGTACGACAAGACTGCCGAGTCCTACCAAGCCGCCGTCACCCTCGCATCCCTGCTGATGTGGGCGTGACATTTGAAGACAACTCCTAGTGCCGCGCCTCCCCGCTGAGTGCCTGCTCGATTCCTGCCGCCCCATGGAGCAGTTCTTCGTCCGTGCCGGATCCGCCGATGAGTTGGAGTCCGAGCGGCAGCCCGTTGGCGGCGCGGCCGGCGGGCAGGCTGACGGACGGCAGCCCGGCGTTGCTCCACGGCAGGCACATGATCGAGGTGCCGGTGGTGGTGAGATCGGCGGGCGCGGGGCCGGTGGCCGACGGGGCGATCCACAGGTCGACACCGGCCGCGGCGCGGTCCGCCGCGAGCCGCGCGCGGAAGGCGCGCCGCCGTATCCGGGCCGCCTCGTAGGCGGCGTCCCCGATCGTCCGGCCCTCCTGGATGGCCGCCGTGGTCTGCCGGCGATAGCGGTCGCCGAAGCGGGCGAACCAGTCCCGGTGCGCACGGGCGACTTCGTAGCGGTTCATCGTGAACAGCTGCTCGACGATCTGCTCGAAGTCGTCCATCACCGGCACCTCGTGGACGGTGTACCCGGCGGACCGCAGCAGTTCCTGCTGCTCCTCGAAGGCGCGCAGCGCCGCGTCGTCGGCGCGCTCCAGATACGGACCGGCCGGCACGCCCAGTACCGGGCGCGGCCCGGACCCCGCCGCGGCCTCCGGTCGCCATCCGTCGACCAGCACCGACGCCGCCAGGGCGACTCCCGCCACGTCCGTGGCGTAGCAGCCGAGCGTGTCGAAGCTCGCGGCGTTGGGGATCACCCCGTCGACCGGTATCCGCCCGTAGCCCGGCTTGAAGCCGACCACTCCGCAGTACGCGGCGGGCCGGATCATCGAGCCGACGGTCTGTGTCCCGATGGCCAGCGGCACCATCCCGGCGGCGACCGCGGCCGCCGAACCACTGCTCGAACCGCCCGGCGTATGCGCCGGGTGGTGCGGATTGCGCGTCGGGCCCGGGGCGGTGACCGCGAACTCCGCGGTCACGGTCTTGCCCGCGATCAGCGCCCCGGCGGCGCACAGCCGGTCGACGACGGTGGCCTGCGGGCCGCCGAGCACCTCGGGCGGCAGCGCCGAGCCCGCGCGGGTGGGCAGCCCGTCGACCCGCACGATGTCCTTGATGCCCACGGGGACGCCATGGAGGACGGGCCGGCCGGCGGGGTCCCCACCGGCTGCGGCCCGCCGCGCCGCCTCCAGGAGCCGCGTACGCCGCCCCTCCTCCGGCACGAAGGCCCGCACCTCCGGATCGACCGCGTCGATGCGGTCGCAGGTGCGGTGGACCGCGTCGACGGGGTCGTCCGTGCCGGCCCGCAGCGCCGCGGCTTCCTGGACGAGGGATCGCTTCCCGAGCAAGTTCGTCACGCTGCGAGGCTACAACCGGCCTCTGACAGTGGCGGGTTGGCGCGGCTCCGCCACGGCGTCCCGGGGCCGTGTCTCACAACTCCACGAGGACGGCGCCCAGATGGCGCCCTTCGGTGAGCTCGCGCAGGGCCCGCGGCGCCTGTTCGATACCGTGCAGCCGGGTGTGCGGGAAGGTGAGGGTGCCGTCGCGCAGCCCCTCGCCGAACCGCTGGTTCCACTCCGGGATCAGGTCCAGGTGGTCGTACAGGGCGACACCGCGCAGGGTGATGCTGCGGCCGAGCAGCGCGAGGGTGTCGATCTCGACCGTGTGGGCCGCACTGTCTTGGGACAGCTGGCTGGACAGCGCCCCTACGAGGGCGAGCCGGGCACCCCGGTTGGCGACGGCGATGGCGGCCCGCAACTGCTCCCCGCCCACATTGTCGAAGAGCGCGTCGATGCCCTCCGGGGCCGCCGCCCGCAGTTGCTCCTCGATGGGGCCGGCGCCGCGGAGCACCACCGCGTCATAGCCGAATTCCTTGATCAGCCGGTCCGCCTTCTCCTGCGATCCGGTGCTGCCGATGACCCGGGTGGCGCCGCGCAGCCGGGCGATCTGGCCGGCCAGGGAACCCACGCCGCCCGCTGCCCCGGTGACGAAGACGGTGTCCCCGGGGCGCACTTCGGCGCCGTGCACCACGCCCATCCAGGCGGTGGGCCCCTGGGAGAGGTAGGCGGCCGGGTCGGGCATCAGGCCGGGGTCGCGCCGTTGTACCCGGTCGGCGTCCAGCAGGGCGTATTCGCGCCAGCCGAGGTGGTGTTCCACCAGGTCACCGGGCGCGAAGCCGGTCCCCGGGGCGGCCACCACCTCGCCGACGGCGGGTCCGTTCAGCGGCTCGCCGATCCCGAAGGGCGGCATCGGCACGACGCTGGTCTCATCCATCAGCGTGCGCATCACGGCGGCGACGCCCATGACGGTGTTGCGTACCAGCACCTGGCCGGGTCCGGGTTCCGGGACCGGCACCTCCACGAGCTCGAAGAGGTCATCGGTGACCGGCCCCTGGGGGCGGGCGGTCAGGCGGACTTCGCGGTGTGTGCGGTGTGTCATGCGGTGAGGCTAGAACTTGACGCGCACGTCAGGGGCAATTCCGTCGCTGGTCCTAGGACCCGGCGGCGGCCCCCTGGGACGGCCGCTGTGCCGTACGTCCCAGGGGGCCGCCGCCGAAGCGCCGGTGAACCGTGCGCCGGGCCGAGCCGTTCACCGGCGGATGCTCACCCCCGGAGGCGCTCCGTCAGCTCCTCCGGGTCGGTGGTCGGCCGCTCGCAGGTGAAGTGGCGGCAGACGTAGGCGGCCGGTTGGCCGTCCACCAGGGGGCGGTCCTGGAGGAGCGGTACCTCGTCGGCCCCGGGGGCGCCCAGCGCGACGACCGCTCCCGGGGCGGTGCCGAGCAGCGCGGCGCGGTGCAGCGCGACGGTGGCCGGGTCGCCCTGCGGGCCGACGACCGCGACCTCGCGCGGGCCGTCCAGTGCGGCCTCGGCGACGGCCAGGCCCCATCCGATGAAGCGCGGGGCCCGCCCGGCGAGCGCGGTGACGATGCCCAGGGCCCGCTCCGCGGCGTCCCGGTGGAGGCCGCTGCCGGTGAGCGCCGCATACGAGAGCAGCGCCCCGGCCGCCGCGGTCCACCCGGAGGGCGTCGCGTTGTCGGTCGGGTCCTGGGGGCGGCGGATCAGCGCCTCGGCGTCGGCCGCGGTGTCGTAGAGCGAACCGTCCTCGGCGGTGAACTGGAGCAGCACGGTGTCCAGGAAGAACCCGGCGAACTCCACCCAGACGCCCTCCCCGGTGACCGAGGCCAGGGTGAGGAAGCCCTCCGCGACATCGGCGTAGTCCTCCAGGACCCCGGAGTTGGCGCCCGGGGTGCCGTCGCGGGAGGTGCGGTGCAGCCGGGCGTGCCAGTCCATGTGGACGCGAACCAGCAGGTCGGCGGCGTCGGTGGCGGCCTGGATGAGGTCCGGCCGGTCGAAGTAGGCACCGGTTTCGGCGAGCGCGGCGATGGCCAGCCCGTTCCAGGAGGCGACGACCTTGTCGTCACGCCCCGGGCGCGGCCGCTCCTCCCGCGCCGCGAGCAGCCGCCGTTTGACGGAGGCCACCCGTTCGGCGTCCACCAGGCCCTCGGTGTCCGGGAGTTGGAGGACCGAGGCGCCCTCCTCGAAGGTGCCCTCCTCGGTGACCCCGAAGCACGTGGCGGCGAACTCCGCGTCCTCGTCGCCCAGTACGGCGCGCAGCTGCCCGGGCGTCCAGACGTAGTAGGCGCCCTCGACGTGCTTTCCGGTGCCGTCGTCGCTGTCCGCGTCCAGTGCGGAGGCGAACCCGCCCTGGTCGGTACGGAGCTCGCGGACCATGAAGTCGGCCGTCTCGACGGCGATCCGGCGGGCCAGGTCCGAGCCGGTGGCCCGCCACAGATGGGCGTAGGTCCGGCACAGCAGGGCGTTGTCGTAGAGCATCTTCTCGAAGTGCGGCACGGTCCAGGTGGCGTCCACCGCATAGCGCGCGAAACCGCCGCCGAGCTGGTCGTAGATGCCACCACGGGCCATCGCCGCGCCGGTCGCCTGCGCCATTTCCAGGGCCCCGGCGGACCCGGTGCGCGCGTAGTGGCGGAGCAGGAATTCCAGCACCATGGACGGCGGGAACTTGGGCGCACCGCCGAATCCGCCGTTCACCGCGTCGAATTCGCGGGTCAGCCCCATCAGGGCGCCGTGCAGCTCCTCGGGCCCCGGCGGCCGCCGGTCCGCGGGCAGCGCCCCGGTCAGCGAACGTCCGGCGAGATCGGCGACGATCCGGCCGGCGACCTCACCGACCTCGTCACGGCGGTCCGCCCAGGCATTGCGCACCCCGTCGAGAATCTGCCCGAAGGACGGCATGCCGTGACGGGGCTCGGGCGGGAAGTACGTACCGAAGTAGAACGGCTCGGCGTCGGGCGTGAGAAAGACGGTCATGGGCCAGCCACCCTGGCCCGTGGCGGCCTGCACGGCCTCCATATAGACGGCGTCGACATCCGGACGCTCCTCGCGGTCCACCTTGACGGCCACGAAGTGCTCGTTGAGCAGCTCAGCGGTGGCCGCGTCCTCGAAGCTCTCGTGCGCCATCACATGACACCAGTGGCACGAGCTGTACCCCACGCTGAGCAGCACCGGCACACCGCGCCGCCGGGCCTCCTCGAACGCGGCGGCGGACCAGGGCCACCAGTCGACCGGGTTGTCGGCGTGCTGGAGCAGATACGGGGAAGTCTCATGGGCCAGGCGGTTCGGCATGGGTCCATCCTCTCCCAACGGGGGCCGGTGAGCCGGGAGCGGAGGGAGTTGTCCACAGCCCTGCCGGAATCAGCGCGGACGCGGAACACTGTGCGTGCGGCGACGATCACCGCTGGAGACTGCTGGAACTGCTGGAGGGGGATGGCATGCCGGGCTCACTGGCTGTGCTGCGCGACGGCCACCGGGCGGAAGCGGAAGCGCTGTTGACCAGGGCGGTCGAGGAAGAGGTGCGGCGCTCGGGCGGACGGCTCGACGGGGACACGCTGCTCAGCAGGGCACGCTCGGCGCTGGAGGAGCTCGCGGGCAGCGCCACCGAGGAGTACTCCGCATATGTGCGGGCGCTGGACGAGGCGGCCGCCGGTCAGCCCTCGCTGGGCCGGCGGCTCTCCCGCAAGGAGCTGGGGACCCCCGCGGTGGCGACGGCCGCGGCGGCGGTGGCGGCCTGCGGCGCGGACCTCGCGTACGGCACGGGCGCGGGCGCGGCGCTGGGCGTAGGGGCGGTCGTGGTGGTGGCGGGGGCGGCGGCCACGGTCCTGAAGCTGACCGCGGGGCACTGGCCGGCGGCCCACCAGGAGGCCGGGAAGCGTGGCCAGCCGGGCGGCGCCCAGCAGCTGCGGCTCCAGTGGCTGACGGCGCTGGAGGTGCGGGGCATCCGTCCGTTCCTGGACCAGCAGCGGATGCTGACGGCTGCGGCCCGCGGCGGCGGCACGGCGTCCCAGCCGGCCGCCTCGGCGTCCACCCGTGGGCCGCAGTTGCGCGGCGCGGACCGCAGCGCGGCGGCCCGCCAGCGGTCCGTACTGGAGCATTCGTTCGCCCAACTACCGCGTCCGGACGGCCCGTTCGCCGGGCGGCGGGCGGAGCTGACGCAGATCGCCCAGTGGGTGCACGCGGCCCGGGCGAGCACGGAAACCAAGCCGACCGTGGTGGTGCTGCACGGCGAGCCGGGGTCGGGCCGGACGGCGCTGGCGGTGCGGGCCACCCACCAGCTGCGCGATCAGTTCCGTGGTGCGTGTGTGGTGGATCTGCGCAGTGACACCCCCGGTGAGGTGCCGCTGCCCACCCGGGACGCGCTGCTGCATCTGCTCAACCGGCTGGGCGCGCCGCGCGAGCAGCTGCTGTTCCGCGAGCGGCCGTCCCAGGAACAGCAGGTCAAGCGGCTCGCCGAGCTGTATCACCACCATCTGACCGGCCTGCCGGTGACGGTGCTGCTGGATGACGCCGCGGATCCGGAGCAGGTGCGCACGCTGGTGCCGGAGCGGTCCGACAGCCTGGTGCTGGTCACCTCCCGTACGCCGCTGGAGCTGCCCGAGGACCTCCAGGCGTGGGTGCATCAGCTGCCGGTGGGACCGCTGGACACCGCGGGCACGGAGGAGCTGCTGCGGGCCACCGCCGCGGGTGGCGGCGAGGCCCCGGACCCGGCCGGCCCGTACGACTCGCGGGCGATCGAGGAGATCTCCGGCCTGTGCGCCGGACTGCCGCTGGCGCTGCGGGTGGCGGGCTCCTCGCTCGGTACGCGCACCCCCGCCGCGCTGGCCACGGATCTCGCGGCCCATGAGGAGCGGTCGCCGGTGGAGCGGGCCCTGTGGCTGCGCTACTCCGACCAGTCGGAGACGGCCCGGCGGCTGCTGCGCCGGCTGGCGCTGGTGGGCCGGGCGAGCCTGGGGGCGGCGGCCTCGGCGGCGCTGCTGGGCGTCGAACAGGCCGAGGCGGCCCGGCAGCTGACGACGCTGGCCCGCGCGGGGCTGATCGAGCACGTCCGCGGCGAGCGCTACCGCCTGCATGCCCTGGTGCACAGCTTCGCGCACGACCGGCTGGTGGACGAGGAGGAACCGGGCGAGCGCAGCGCGGCCCAGGAGCGGCTGATCCGCGGCTATGCGGAGCTGGCCGACTCGGTCATCCGGCTGGTCGACGGCCGTACGTCCACCCGCGCCGACCGCTTCGGATCGCACGGCTTCACCTCCCTGGACGCAGCCCTCCAGTGGCTGGACGACGAGAGCAGCTTCATCACCTCCGCGCTGCGCCATGCCGATCACGGGGTGGACCAGGCGGCGGTCTCGCATCTGCTGGGCGCGCTGGCCGACTACTGCCTGCTGCGCGGCGATCTCTACCGGCTGGGCGAGCTGAGCGAGCTGACCCGGGCCGTCGGGCAGGGGCTGCTGGTCCGCTCGGTGCAGTGGCGTACAGGTGTGGCGGCCCGGCAGCTCGGCGAGCTGGACACGGCGCGGACGACCCTGTCGTCGGTGGTGGATCTGTATTTCGAGGCGCAGCATCCGGCGGGTGCCGCCCGAGCGCTGCGCGATCTGGGCATCACGCTCCAGCAGCAGGGCCATCTCACCGAGGCCTCGGCCAAGCTCCGTGAGGCGCTGGAGCTCCAGTCCGGCGCGGACATGCACGGCGACCGGGCGTGGACGCTGCACGCCCTGGCCGCGGTGGAGCGGGACCGCGCACAGCTCGCCGACGCCGTCGCCATGCTGCGCGAGGCGCTGGAGCTCCACGAGGAGAGCGAGAGCGTGCACGGCCAGGCCTGGGCGCACTTCCAGCTCGGCCAGGTGCATCTGCGCAGGGGCGATGTACCGGCCGCGGAGCATGCCCTCCAGGCGGCGATGGAGCTCTACGGCCGGACGCACGACGAGCGTGGTGAGGCCTGGGCGATGACGCAGCTGGCGCGCGCCCGGCTGGTGGACGGCGATCCGGGGCCCGCGGTGGACCAGCTGCGGCAGGCGCTGCCGCTGCACCACCAGCACGAGGACGCCCGCGGTGAGGCCTGGACGATGTACTACCTGGGCCAGGCGCTGGAGGAGCGCGGTGAACGCGATGCGGCGCTGCGGCAGCTGGAGCGGTCCCGGACGATGTTCAGCCGGATGCAGGACGGCTACGGACTCGCCTGCGCCCGGCATCATTCGGGCCGGGTCACCCGCGATCTGCGGGCCGAGCAGACCGGTTCGCTGCGCAACAGCGGCTTCGCCCGGCAGCTGCTCCAGGACGCCCGTAAGGACTTCCAGCGGATCGGGGTGCCCCACGGGGAGGCATGGTCCTGCCTGGAGTTGCTGATCATCGACGCCGGCAACGGCCGGGCGGCGCAGGCCCTGGAGCTGGCCGACGAGGCGGCGCGGCTCTTCGCCGGCTACGGCGACCGGCGCGGTGAGGACTGGGCGCGGTTCCTGCGCTGCACGCTGCTGCCGCTCGCCTCACCGGGCGGCTCCGTGGTGGGCACGGCCGTCGCCCAGGAGGAGCTGGCGCAGCTGGTCCGGGAGAAGCATGCGACCCGCGACGCCAAGCTGGAGGACTGCGTGGAGGCGTTCGCGCTGCTGCTGGAGCGCGGGGTGGAGCCGGAGTCGGGCTGGCAGGCCTGGCGGCTGGGCATGGTGCCGCACCGCCATGCGCGCGAGGTCATGGGCGTGCTGATCGCCCCGGCCGGCGCGGAGTGACGGCCGGGCGGGCCGGGAGCGATGCCGGGTGCGGGCGGAACGATGCCGGGCTGGCCGGGTGCGCTGCGGGGTACGCCGGGGCGCGCCGCCGCGGCCGTGCGCGGTGATGCTGCGACGGCGTGCGGGCCCGGCTCGCCGGCCGCTCGGACCGACGAGCCGCCGGGCCGGTCAGCCGACCGTGTCCATCGGCCGGCCGTCGACCGCCACCCGGTCTCTGCGGACCACCGGGCTCCACGGAGCGGCCGGTCCGCACGGAGCGGCCGGCCCGTGGGCCGAGTGGTCCTCGCTGTGGGCGGGCCGGCGGGCCCCGCGCTCAGCTGGTCTTCGGCTCGGCCGCCGGCGCGGCGGTGGTGGTGGTGCCTGCCTCGCCGCCCTCCGGCTGCTCCTCGAAGTCCACCTTCTTCATGTGCTTGTTCATGGACTTCATCAGCAGCCACACGGCGCCGCCGATGACCGCGAAGACGATGAAGCCGAGGACGCCGGGCGTCACCTTGTTCTTGTCGAAGCTGTCGGCAAGGGTGACGAAGTGCGTCAGGGCGAGGGTGCTGGTCGCGCTCATCATGGGGTCAATTGTTGCGGATGCCCGCGAAGAGGTCGCCCTCGGGGAGGGAAGTGTCCACGAGCGACTTCGCGAGCTCGTACTCCTCCGTCGGCCAGACCTCGCGCTGGATGTCCATCGGCACCCGGAACCACCCGCCGTCGGGGTCGATCTGGGTGGCGTGGGCGATCAGCGCCTTGTCACGGATCTCGAAGAACTCATCGCACGGAACATAAGTGGTCAGCGTGCGCTCACGCTGCTCGAACTGCTTCCAGCGCTCCAGCCACTCGCCGTAGGGCGAGTCCATCCCGCGCGCCAGCAGCGCCTCGTGCAGCGCGATCGTGCGCGGCTTGTTGAAGCCCTGGTTGTAGTAGAGCTTCTGGGGCTGCCAGGGCTCACCGGCCTCCGGGTACTTCTCCGGGTCGCCGGCCGCCTCGAAGGCCACCATCGTGATCTTGTGGGTCATGATGTGGTCCGGGTGCGGATAGCCGCCGTTCTCGTCGTAGGTCGTGATGACCTGCGGCTTGAACTTCCGGATCAGCCGGACGAGGGGCTCGGCCGCCTCCTCGACGTCCTGCAAGGCGAAGCAGCCGTCGGGCAGCGGCGGCAGCGGGTCGCCCTCGGGCAGCCCGGAGTCGACAAAGCCCAGCCACTCCTGCTTGACGCCCAGGATCTCCCGGGCCTCGTCCATTTCCTTCTTCCGTACCTCGTGGATGTTCTCCTCGATATACGGATCGCCCTGGAGTTTGGGGTTGAGGATGGATCCTCGCTCACCGCCTGTGCAGGTGGCGACCAGCACGTCCACCCCCTCGGACACGTACTTGGCCATGGTGGCCGCACCCTTGCTCGACTCGTCGTCGGGGTGGGCGTGAACCGCCATCAATCGCAGCTGCTCAGTCAAGACTCGATCCTCAATGAAGGGCCGGAGAAGATGCCTCCTATAGTGACCGAAGCGAGGGGCGCTGTATTCCCAGGGGCGGGGACCCCCCGGGGGTTCACGAGTGAGGTCCCTGCATCCAGGAGGAGTTGATCATGACCGCGGTGCGCGACGGGCTCCCCGGCGGACGCTACGGCCCTTCCGCGGATCAGCGCGCGGACCGCAAGCTCAAGATCATCGGCGCGGTGCTCGGCGCCGCGCTGCTGGGCGTGATCGGCTGGTCCGGTATCTCCTACATCACGGGGCAGGACCTCAGCGGCCGCGTGATCGCCTGGGACGCGGTCTCCGACCACGCCGTCAAGGTCCATCTCGAAGTCGTCAAGGACACCGGCGCCAAGGGTGTGTGCACGCTCCGCTCGCAGGCCGAGGACGGCTCCGAGGTCGGCCGTAAGGACGTCACCGTCGACCAGCGCACGGGCCAGGTGGACACCGAGGTCACCCTGCGGACGACCAAGCGGGCCACCAACGCCGTACTCGTCGGCTGCACGGCGTCCGGTACGGGCTGACCCCACCGCCCGACCCACGCACCCCCATCGCCGACCGCCCGGCCCACCCGCCACACGCCCACCGGCCGGGTCAACCGCACCGCCCGCCCCACCCGTACCACCTGGGCCACGGCCGGCACGGGGCGTGTCGTTACCGCCTCTGAGCAGGGATGATGCGCTGCTGTGCGGTCGCTGTGAATTTCCTCTTCCCCGTTTTGTGCCGGAATTGTTAGGCTCGTGGTTTCGCCCACCTGTGAAGGCGCAAACCTTCCTGGTAGGGCGTTTGATTTATCCCCAGTACCGACGAGGAGCACCTGTGACCCAGACCAGCGAGAACGTCACCTGGCTTACCCAGGAGGCGTATGACCAGCTCAAGGCCGAGCTGGAGCACCTGTCTGGTCCCGCACGCGCCGAGATCACCGAAAAGATCGCGGCCGCCCGCGAGGAAGGTGACCTGAAGGAGAACGCCGGGTACCACGCGGCCAAGGAAGAGCAGGGCAAGCAGGAGCTGCGCGTCCGCCAGCTCACCCAGCTGCTCCAGACCGCGAAGGTCGGCGAGGCGCCTGCCGAGACCGGCGTCGTCGCGCCCGGCATGGTCGTCACCATCGCGTTCGACGGGGACCCGGACGACACGCTGTCGTTCCTTCTGGCCTCCCGGGAGTACGCGAGCTCGGACATCGAGACCTACTCCCCCCAGTCACCGCTGGGCACCGGCGTGAACGGCAAGAAGGTCGGCGCCGAGGCGGAGTACGAGCTCCCCAACGGCAAGAAGGCGACCGTGAAGATCCTCGACGCCAAGCCGTACACGGGCTGAGGCCGAGACACCGCAGACATCGAAGCGGCCCGGAGCGTGATGCTCCGGGCCGCTTCGCCGTTCCGTACGCCGTTCCGTACGCCGCTCGGTCCGATGCCGTACGCCGCCGGGCTCCCCTGCGCCCTGAGCCGCAGGGCCCGCCGGGGGCCGTCCCGCCCGCTCAGGCCGCGGCCGATCGGTATTTGCGGACGGCCAGCGTCCGGAAGACCGCGATGATCACCAGGGACCAGATCACCGAGGCGATCACCGGATGTTCCATCGGCCAGGCTCCGGTCACCGACTTCGGCACCCGGTCGATGGTGTTGCCGAACAGCTCCCGGGCGGCGGCCACCGTCGCACTGAACGGATTCCACTCCGCGACATGCTGGAGAAACGCCGGCATGCCGTTGACCGGCACGAACGCATTCGAGATGAAGGTCAGCGGGAAGAGCCAGATCAGCCCGCCGGAGGTGGCCGCCTCGGGCGTGCGCACCGAGAGGCCGATGAGCGCGCCGATCCACGAGAAGGCGTAGCCGAGCAGGAGCAGCAGCGCGAAGCCGGCCAGCACCTCGGCGAGGCTCTCGTGGGTGCGCCAGCCGATCAGCAGCGCGACGACGGCCAGCACCACCAGCGTCAGCGCGGTCTGCACGAGGTCGGCGAGGGTGCGGCCGGTGAGCACCGCGCCCCGGGACATCGGCAGCGACCGGAACCGGTCGATGAGGCCCTTGTGCATGTCATCGGCGATACCCGCGCCGGCGCCCGCCGTGGCGAAGGTGACCGTCTGCGCGAAGATCCCGGCCATCAGGAACTCGCGATACGCCTGGGCGTTGCCCACGGGGGCGCCGGGGATGTTGATGGAACCGCCGAAGACGTACGTGAACAGCACCACGAACATGATCGGCTGGATCAGCCCGAAGATCACCACTTCGGGAATGCGCAGCATCCGTATCAGATTGCGCCTGGCGACCACCAGGGAGTCGCGTACGGACCGGCTGAAGCCGCCGCGGGGCCGTGGGGGCCGGATGGGGGCGGTGTCGGCCGCTTCGGTCACCGTGGTCACTTCACGCCCTCCTTGTCGGTCGTCACGTCCGCGTCCGGGGTGTCGGCCGCCGCTCCGGCCTTCCCGCGCTTCTTCTGCTTCCCGACGGAGCCCCCGTCGCCCGGACCGGCATCCGCGGCGCCCGCGCCGTTGCCGTCGCCGTCCGCGGTCTCGGCGGCGTGGCCGGTCAGCGAGATGAACACATCGTCGAGGGTCGGGCGGCGCAGCCCGATGTCATCTATCTCCACGCCGCGGAGGTCCAGTTCGCGGATGACCTCGGCGAGCAGCTTGGCGCCGCCCGTCACCGGGATCGTGAGCTTGCGGGTGTGCGGTTCGACGGTGCCCTCGCCCTTGCCGAAGCCGCGCAGGACCTCGTCGGCGACGGTGAGGTGCTCGGGGGCGTGCACGACGACCTCGACGCGCTCGCCGCCGGTGCGGGCCTTGAGCTGGTCGGAGGTGCCGCGGGCGATGACCTTGCCGTGGTCGACGACGCAGATGTCGTGGGCGAGGCGGTCGGCCTCCTCCAGATACTGCGTGGTGAGCAGCAGGGTCGTGCCGCCGGCGACCAGTTCCTGGATGACGTCCCACAGACCCTGGCGGTTACGGGGGTCCAGGCCGGTGGTCGGCTCGTCCATGAACATCACGGGCGGGCTGACGACCAATGCGGCCGCGAGGTCGAGCCGGCGGCGCATACCGCCGGAGTAGGTCTTGGCGGTGCGGTCCGCGGCATCGCCGAGATGGAAGCGTTCCAGCAGTTCAGCGGCTCGCCGCTTCGCGTCGCGCCCGCTCATCTGGTAGAGCTGGCCGACCATGATCAGGTTCTCGCGGCCGGTCAAGTACTCGTCGACGGCGGCGAATTGGCCGGACAGACCTATGGAGCGCCGCACTTTATCGGGGTGGGCCAGCACATCGATCCCGGCGACGACCGCCTTGCCCCGGTCGGGCTGGAGCAGGGTCGTCAGGACCCGTACGGCGGTGGTCTTGCCGGCACCGTTGGGGCCGAGCATTCCGAGGACGGTTCCTTCGGGGACGTCGAGGTCGACGCCGTCCAGTGCCCTCACGTCGCCGAAGGTCTTGACCAGACCTTCGGCGTAAATGGCGCCTGGCATAGGGGTACTCCCATGACTTGGGTCAGTTCCAGGTCGAATATTACGGTTGGCGGTCTATGCCTGCTCCGTGGGCATTTGTCCGCAGCGGAACGCCATGACGCACCGGCACCCCGCAGCCGCGATACTACGGTCAGACGCGATACATCGCGATACAGTTTCCAGATTTTCGCGCGCGGCGGCGGAGGCAAGCGGAGGGAAACAGACGTTCGCCGACGCGTGCGGGGCGCCACCGTATACCCGTGACGCCCCCTGGCCCCATCCCTTTTGGCGCATCCGTCGCAGCGGCCTCACTCCGTGACGAAGTACCCCGCCTCGCGCAGCGCCGCCCGCAGTTCGCCGCAGTGCGCCGGCCCCTTGGTCTCCAGATGCAGCTCCACCTCGACCTCGGTCAGACCGAGCCGCGGATCCGTCCGCACATGGCCCACATCGAGGACGTTCGCATCGGCCACCGACAGCACGCCCAGCAGCGTCGCCAGCGCCCCCGGCCGGTCCGTCAGCCGCAGCCGCAGCGAGAGATAGCGGCCGCCGGCGGCCATCCCGTGCCGCAGGATGCGCTGCATCAGCAGCGGGTCGACATTGCCGCCGGACAGCACCGCGACCACCGGCCCCTCGAAGGACTCCGGGTCGGCGAGCAGCGCCGCCACCGGGCTCGCCCCGGCCGGCTCCACCACCAGCTTGGCCCGCTCCAGACACAGCAGCAGCGCACTGGAGAGCTGGTCCTCGGTGACCGTACGGACCTCGTCCACCAGCTCCTCGACCATCCCGAAGGTCACCTCGCCGGGCCGCCCGACCTTGATGCCGTCGGCCATCGTCGACAGCCCCTCGATCGCCACCGGACGCCCGGCCGCCAGCGACGGCGGATAGCAGGCCGCGCCCGCCGCCTGCACCCCGACGACCCGGACATCCGGCCGCAGCGCCTTCACCGCGAGCGCGATCCCGGCCACCAGCCCGCCGCCGCCGACCCCGACGACGATGGTCCGTACCTCCGGGCACTGTTCGAGGATCTCCAGCCCGACCGTGCCCTGCCCGGCGATGATGTCGTGGTGGTCGAAGGGGTGGATGAAGACCGCACCGGTCGCGCGCGCGTGCTCCTGGGCGGCGGCCAGCGTCTCGTCCACCACATGGCCCTGGAGCCGTACCTCCGCCCCGTATTCACGGGTCGCGGCGACCTTCGGCAACGGGGCGCCGACCGGCATGAACACCGTCGAGCGCACCCCCAGCAGGGACGCCGCCAGCGCCACCCCCTGGGCATGGTTGCCGGCGCTCGCGGCCACCACACCGGCCGCCCGCTCCTGCGCCGAGAGCCCGGCGATCCGTACGTACGCGCCACGGATCTTGAAGGAGCCGGTGCGCTGGAGGTTCTCGCACTTCAGGTGCACGGGCGCGCCGACCAGCCCGGTCAGATAGCGGCTGCCCTCCATCGCGGTGGCGCGGGAGACACCGGAGAGCATCTTGTGCGCCGCCCGGATGTCATCGACCGTGATCGCGGCCGCCCGACCCTCCTCGGGGAGCGCGGCGGCGGCGGTCTCAGGCGGCGTACGCGGCGTGTGGTCGGCCATGTCGCCAGTCTCGCAGTTCGCCCACCGGAGGGCCTTTTCTGCCCGAATGGTGATCAGGCACGCGGCGGGCGGGGGCGGGATGGCGTCCCGTACGCCCCCCCCCCGGGGTTACGGGGCGTTATCGGAAGGGGCAGCACAGGTACGCTCCGCGCGGGGTCCGCGTACGCTGTCCTCCCATCCATACGCACTTCCACCGAAGCGAGCTTCCGGCCATGCCCACCTCTTCGGACATGACGACCCACACCGACCCCGCTCTCCTCGACGCGCTACAGCACCAAGTGGCCGTCTTCGCCCGCCGTGCAGAACAGAGCCGGCTCGGCGGCGTCGGACAGGCGCGCAACTCCATGGACCGCGCCGCGTATCTGCTGCTCAACCGCCTGGACCAGGAAGGCCCGATGGGCGTCAAGGCCCTCGCCGCCGGTATGGGCATCGACTCCTCGACGGTCACCCGCCAGGTCGCCCCGCTGGTCGACTCCGGTCTGGTCAGCCGCGCCACCCACCCCGAGGACGGCCGCGCCGTGGTGCTCCAGCTGTCCGAGCGCGGGCACGCCCGGCTGGAAGAGGTGCGCACCTCGCGCCGTGCGCTGATGGCCCTGGTGACGGAGCAGTGGTCCGAGGAGGAGCGCACCGCCTTCACCACACTCCTGACGCGCTTCAACGCCTCCCTCTGCGACATCACCGCGTCCTTGCCGCCGGCGGGCCCGACGTCCTGACGCCCGCGCGCACCGGCTGACCTGACGCGGCCCCGGATCTCGCGCCGCGGGCCCGTCCCGCCTCTTGACCGGCCGACCGTACTGGCGTGCCATAGGAGCCCAGGAGGTCGTGCGTCCGTCATCCGGGAGGCGCGGTGCGAGAGCGGCGGTCGGAGCAGGAGCGCCGCCACGCCCGGGAGTTCGAGCGGTTCGTGGCGGGCGCGGCGGGCCGGCTGCTGCACACCGCCACCCTGCTGACCGGCGAGCCCGCCGCCCGGCCCGCCCCGGCCGCCGAGGAGTTGCTGCTCCGGGCGCTGTCGCGGACGTACGCCGACTGGGACCGGCTGCGCGGCGACGATCCGTACGCGCACACCCGCCAGGAGCTGGCCGCCCGCTTCGCGCACACCGCCCGGCGCCACCGCCGGCCGCGCGGCGGGCTGCTGGACCGGCTGTCCCCGCAGGAGCGGCTGGTCCTCGTGCTGCGGTTCTACGAGGACGTGGCCGAGGAACAGACCGCGGCCCAACTGGGCCTGCCCGCCGAGCGGGTGCACGCGCTGTGCCTGCACGCCCTCGGGGAGCTGCGCAGCCGCCGCCCCGGACCGGCCCCGTCCCCGGCAGCGGACTCAGCCCCCGCACCGGCAACGGGAACCACACCGGACCCCACGGCCCCATGAGTCCCGCCGACCGCAAGGAGACCGAGGTACGGCGGATGCTGGCCGGGCCGCATCCGCGCGTCCCCACCGATCTGGCCGCGCGCGCCACCGCCCGCGGCCGCCGCCTGATGATCCACCGCAGGCGGGCGCGGCGCCTCGGCCGGCTGCTCGCGCTCCTGGTGCTGGCGGCACTGGTCTGGGCGGCCGCGGCCCAGCCGTGGCTGCCCTCGCCGGCCCACACCACCCCTCGCACGGAGGGGTGGTGAACGGCAGAGCCGGCGGGTGTCCCGTCAGCCCAGCGCCTGCGTGAGGTCGGCCAGCAGGTCGTCGACGGACTCGATGCCGACCGAGAGGCGCACGAGGTCGGCGGGGACCTCCAGGAGCGACCCGGCCGTCGAGGCGTGCGTCATCCGCCCCGGGTGCTCGATCAGCGACTCGACGCCGCCCAGCGACTCACCGAGGGTGAACAGCTTGGCCCGGTTGCAGACCTCCACGGCTTCCTGCTCGCCGCCGGCGACCCGGAACGACACCATGCCGCCGTAGGACCGCATCTGCTTGGTGGCCACATCGTGGCCCGGGTGCTCGGCCAGCCCGGGGTAGTAGACCTGGGTCACCTTGTTGTGGCTGCTCAGCAGCTCCGCGATGCGCTCCGCGTTGGCGCTGTGCCGGTCCATACGGACGGCGAGCGTCTTGATGCCGCGCATCACCAGCCAGGCGTCGAACGGGCCGGAGACCGCGCCCATCGCGTTCTGGTGGTAGGCGAGTTCCTCACCGAAGGTGTCGTCGCCGACGACCAGGGCGCCGCCGACGACGTCCGAGTGCCCGCCCATGTACTTGGTCGTGGAGTAGACCACCACATCGGCGCCGAGGGCGAGCGGCTGCTGGAGGTAGGGGCTCGCGAAGGTGTTGTCGACGACGAGCTTGACCCCGGCGTCCCGGGCGACGGCGGCGAGCGCCGCGATGTCGGTGATGCCCAGCAGCGGGTTGCTGGGCGTCTCCACCCAGATCGCCTTCGTACGGGGCCGCAGGGCGGCGCGCACGGCCTGCGGGTCGGAGGTGTCGGCCACCGACCACTCCACGCCCCAGCGCTCGACGACCTTGGAGATGAGACGGAACGTGCCGCCGTAGGCGTCATTGGGGATGACGACATGGTCGCCGGGGACCAGCAGGGTCCGCAGCAGGCAGTCCTCGGCGGCGAGGCCGGAGGCGAAGGCCAGGCCGCGGCGGCCGCCGTCCAGGGCTGCGAGGTTCTCTTCAAGGGCGGTACGGGTCGGGTTGGCGCTGCGGCTGTACTCGTAGCCGCCGCGGAGCCCGCCCACGCCGTCCTGCTTGTACGTGGATACCTGGTAGATGGGAGGTACTACCGCACCGGTCGCCTCGTCAGGCTCCTGACCTGCGTGGATGGCACGGGTTTCGAAATGCTGGTGGCGCTCTTCGCGCTGATCGCTCATGCCTGCCGAGGGTAGTCGTCCGCGCAACCGAACTTTCCGGAACTTTCTGGTTGGCTGGATAGTGGATACATACGAGGATCCGCACAGCGGTTCCCGTCGTCGCCCGCCGCACACCGCCCTTCGCACCCGCCGCCCACGTCTCCGCCGCACCGCAGCTCCCAGGCAGCCGTGACAAGAATTTCAGGTACAGGACACCCCACATGGACGCTCTGCTGGTTCTCTTCGCCGCGCTCGCGCTCGGCGGCCTCGTCTTCCTGCCCTGGATGCGGCGCCGACGGGCCGTGCAGCACACCCGGCAGGGCCTGGTGGTGGCCTCCGACCCGATGGCGGGCTACGGCTTCGTACCGCTGGAGGAGCTCGACGTCCGCCTGCCCGGCCCGGACCAGGAACTGGCCGACGCGCTCGCCGAGATGCGCCGCACGCACGACTGGCGCCCGGCCGCCGAGCTGCTGAAGTCCACCGGCGACGACTGGGAGCGCCGCTGGCAGCGGGTCCAGACGCTGGCCGGTGCCGCGGCCTTCGAGCTGGCCGCGGAGCAGGCGTCGGAGCAGCAGCTGCGCGGTACGGGCCCGGGGTACGGCGACGGCGGCCGGACCGGCGGGATCTGGCTGCGCACCTGGCGCTCGGAGGCCCCCAAGGACGCCGGCGGCGCCCAGACCCACGCCCAGTTCCTCGTCGTCCAGGCGCTGCGCGACCCGGGCTCCCAGGACTTCCGGATGATTCTGGAGGAGGCCCGTACGGTCTGCCGGGAAGCGGCGCTGCTGGCCCCCGGCAGCCCGATCCCGTACATCACCGAGCTCGCGATCGCCCGCGGCCTGCACGACCGCCCCGCCGACTACGAGGAGCTCTGGTCCAAGGTCGCCCAGCGCGCCCCGCAGCACATGGGCGCCCACCTCGCCGCGCTCCCCTACTGGTCGCAGAAGTGGCACGGCTCCCGCGAACAGGCCGAGTCCTTCGCCGAGCGCGCCGCGGCCGCCGCCCCCAAGGGGACCCTCCTCCCGGCCCTCCCGCTCTTCGCGGTCTACGAGCACCTCCCCGAGGCCAACATGGTCCGCAGCCTCTACCAGAGCGCGGTCGTCGAGCGCGCCATCGAGGGCGCCCACTTCGCCCTCCGCGAGGCCCCCGCCGACCACCCCATGGCCCCGCACGTCCGCCACCTGCTCGTCTGGTTCCTGGTACGCGCCGAGCGCTACGCCGAGGCCATGGAACAGCTCCGCCTCGTCGACGGCCACGTAGGCGCCGTCCCCTGGTCCTACGGCCACAGCCCCGCCGCCGAATACGCCGCCTACCGCGCCCTGGCCATCGCCGGCTGGGAACAGCTCGGCGGCACCTCCGCGGGCTTTCCGCCACCCGGGAGCTGAGTCCGGACACCCGGGAACCGAGTCCGGAGGCCGGAATGCCTACTGCCCTGCGGGCGTTCCTCGGAGTGCGGCCTCACCGCACGCCGTACGCCACGGAACACCGACCGCACAGCGTCCCCGCCCGAGCCCCAGCCCCACCCCACCGCCCGCCAGGTCGTCCCTCCCCTCCCTCGCCTCCCTTCCCTCCCTCACCCTCAGGAGCTGATCCCCGTGCTGTTCTCCCGCTTCAAGAACCAGCTCCCCACCCCGGAGGAGGCGCTGGAAGGCCGCCCCGAGCGGGCCTTCACCGTCCCCGACCGGCACACCGTCCTCGGCAACCCGCTGCTCGGCCCGTACCCGGACGGCTTGGAGATCGCCGACTTCGGGCTGGGCTGCTTCTGGGGCGCCGAGCGGAAGTTCTGGCAGACCGAGGGCGTCTGGACCACCCTCGTCGGCTACCAGGGCGGCCACACCCCGAACCCCACCTACGAAGAGGTCTGTAGCGGCCACACCGGCCACACCGAGGCCGTCCGCGTCGTCTACGACCCCAAGGTCGTCCCGTACACGACCCTCCTGAAGCTCTTCTGGGAGTCCCACGACCCCACCCAGGGCTTCCGCCAGGGCAACGACACAGGCACCCAGTACCGCTCCGCCATCTACACCCACTCCCCCACCCAGCAACAAGCCGCCGAATCCTCCCGCGACGCCTACCGCACCGTCCTCCACAACGCCGGCCACAGCGACATCACCACAGAAATCCTCCCCGCCACCGGCCGCCCGTTCTACCCGGCGGAGGGCTATCACCAGCAGTACCTGGACAAGAACCCGACGGGGTACTGCGGGATCGGGGGGACGGGCGTGAGCTGCCCGGTGGGGGTGGCTCCGGCCGGGGACTAACTCGGGAGCATCAGCCCAGGTACGGGCGCTTCCGACACTCCAGAAAGTGCTGGAGACGGAGCTGCTGCGTGTGGTGCATCGGGAGATCGCTCATCTCGTCGGGGTGGATGAACCGCAGATCCGTGGACTCATCCGAGATGGCAAGCTGCCCCCCGACCACCCGCGCCGTGAAGCACACGTTGAACTGCCGCCGCACCTCCCCGTCCGTGTAGGCGATCACGTGACGGGGATCGGTGTACGTCCCGACCAGTCCCGTGATCTCCACATCAAGCCCCGTCTCCTCCTTGACCTCCCGGACCGCGGCACCGGGAAGGGAGTCGGTCATCTCCATGCCGCCGCCGGGCAGGGCCCAGAGGTCGTTGTCCCGGCGCCGCTGGAGCAGGATGCGGCCCTCGTCGTCGGTCACCACAGCTGAAGCAGCAACAACGAGACTGTTGGGCTCGGGGGCATCGGGATCGTCGTAATACTCGGTACGCGACAGGGTTCACTCCTCGGGTACGGGCTTCGCCGTCGTCCAGACCGCGTCGAAGCTCTGGACGTAGGTGTCGAAGACTCCACCGGCCTCGCAGCGGCGAAGGTGCCATACGGGTGCTGCGTAGGCGTTCACGCCCCAGACATGGGCATTGGCCAGGAGCTGATCGTCCGCCCTATAGATGGAGTTGTACAGCGTGGTTCCGTGAGTTCGGATCTCGATTCCCGGTACGCCGAGGAGCGGCCGATAGTGCATGACGGCGAGACGACAACGCGACTCGATGCCGTGCCCGAACCGTTCTTCCTCCCCGCGCTGCCGCACGTTCTCGCTCTCCGCATCGCCCAGCGCGATGCGTACCGAGCACCCTTCGGCAGCGCGCTCACGAAACAGTTCATTCAGACGGGGAAACCCCTCATGCAGGAAGACCGCCGCGTAGACGAGTACGTCAATGGTCTCGCGGGCCTCCGCCAGCATGTCCGTGTACGTGGACACGGGAACGTCCGCCCGCTGGTCGTACAACGCGACCAGCTCAGAGCTCACAGCGCGGGCAGAGCGTGCTTGCCTGAGCGCCGGCCAAAGTGCATGCACGTCTTCTCCTAACGTCTCAGCCGCCAGCAGGGCCGTCGCCCGGCGAGGGGTCCGGCCCAAGTTGACCCACCGCTCAACGGACTTGGGGTCCACCTGAGCCCTGGCTGCGAGGGTGGCATGGGTCCACCCTCCGGCTGCCATGGCGGCTCGAAGCCTCTCGTTCGGCATCCGCAGTCTCTCCCTGGAAGTTGGGACGTTGCTAGGGACGTTCTACCTCCTCTGGGACGTCCCAAAATGGGTTTTGGGCGAGGTTCCTACGTCCTGGGAATCACCGTGATCCTCCTTGCATGAGCGACAAGAACGCCCCTGCGGTGGGCACTTTGACGCTGGACACCAGGAGCGGCCGGGTCGGCCGGGTCATGGACGTCATGTGGTCGCACGTACAACTGCGTCCACCACAAGGCGGGATCGAATGGGGCGCACGTCCGGAGGATCTACGCGCACTCGGCTCCTGTGACGATCTGAGCTCACGAGTGGCACAACTCAACGCTCACAGCAGGAGTGGGCTGTGACCAGGTCCGTCTTTCGCTACCTCAGATGGACGATGGGACCGGAGTCCGCTCCGGAGGCTCCCGAGATGGTGCACGAGTTGGAGTGCATGTCCTGCGACTCCGCGGCAGACCCCTCGGAAGAATTCGAGACGACACGCAACTGGGCCTTCTCTCACACCGGCCAGCACCCGTCGCACCGCGGGTACCGCGAGACCGTCACACGGTTCTGGCGCATGACACCGACGGACGGTGAGTGCCTGTGAGACAGAGATTATTCAGCGTTCTGATCGTGGTCTTCTGGGCGGCGACAGTCATGCCGCTTGTCGTCATCAGCACCCCTGACAACGGCTGACCCAAGACATGTGAGACCGGACCACCCCTCGCCTGGACAGCATCCGGGGTGGTCCGGCCAGGAGCCCTCGCGGACCCCGGTGCCGAGGGTACTGGGGCCGGTGTCATGCCCGTTGACCGGCGGGTGGACATCCCCAGGCAATCAACTACTGCTCCTGGGAGTGACGTTCTGTGCAGCACGATCCGATGGACCCGAACTTCAACGACGAGGCTCTGGAACCGGACGGCTGGATGTGGGTACGCGGCGTGGACTACGTGGCCGGCTGGCGGAGCGCAGTGGACGCTGCGACTGAGCTGAAGGGAGCCATGGATGAGGCGGGCATCGACACAACCGAGGTCATGTCGACGGCATCGACAACAACGGATGGTTCGGGGGTACTCCGGCTGTCGCTTCCCGTGCAGGCTGCGCTAGCTCTGGCCAACGCAGCGCGAGAAGACGCGCTCAGGTGGCGCAAGGCTGGCGCTTAGGGTTCGCGAAGCTGCTGATGCGGCTGTGCACCGCCTTCACAATCGCTGCTTTGTAAGCCTGGTGGTGATCTGCGCGGTGCATGTGCTGGTCAGTAGGCGGGCGGCTAACACCGGCCTCACTATGGGTGCAGGGGCTGTTCAGCACCCTCGTTGACCACGATTGCCCCTCTGTTCTGGCGCGCATCTGGCACGGCTTGGTTAGCTGCCCGCCTGAACCTCAGCCGACGACAGTCAGCCACGACGGAGGATGTGCCGACCGATCAGGCACGCGTATGCCTCGCTGCACCCCCACCAGCCTCAGCCACGCTACTGACCTTTGGCGTCGGCCAGAGCAGCCTGCCAGCCGAACCGTTACAAGAGCACAGAGCCTCCGTGTGCTGCTGAAGCCCTCAGCTTGCGAAGCTGCGGACGTCTGGAGCGAGTTGGGTGCTGACATGGGTGTGTGGCAGCTCTACAACCCCTTCGGGCTCTGCTGCTCACCGTGATTCTCCGCTGCTCCCCGCTCGATCTAGTGCGGTTGTGGTGCAGGGCCTGCCAGCTTGTAGCTCTGGCCGATAGCGCCGTTACGGCCGCTGTCTCCGGCCCTATCTGTGGCATCCTCACCATTCATGACCATTGCGGGCTTCATCCGGCGCCGGCGGCGGGTACGTGTACGGCGCGCGTCTGACAAACGCATATCGGAACTGCGAACGGCATTGGACCGGCTCGGCTACGACTGGTGGCCCGTGCCGCTTTCCCTACGCGCCGCCATACGTCAGATCAGTGGAACGAGTCTTGGCGCGCTCCTCTATGCAGAGGCATTGGCGCTCGGAGCTGGCACGGCTGCCATTTACCTGTACTGGGGCTTCACCACGGAAGCGCAATACGTTCCCTTGCGGGCGGCCATCGAGTTCATTGCGTGGACGTTACTAATCGCTTCAACGGCTGCCGTGACCAGAGACACACACCTAGCTGCCAACCGATGCCGACTAGTGATGCAGTGCATCGAGACCATCAAAGCGTGCGCGGAGGCATACGGCGCGGGGGGTGAACGTCGCACGGGTCGTTTGCGTGCTCTGTCTGGTTCCCTGAGAAGCCTGGAAAGGATTGTCCTGCGGGCGTACCGCACACGCAGAACAGTTCCGCACCTGTCTCCGCGGCGCGCGGAGCTACGTCGGCATGCTGGTCAGGTAGTGGCCAGACTGCGCGCCGCTGAATCCCGCCTGGACGGAAGTGATCAGGCCCAGGCGCTGGAAGAGCTGGCAGGACTGATTGTCACAATCACAGAGAACTACGTTTCCGGCCATGTTGGTGCGTTGCTTTCGCCAGCCACACTGACGACGTTCGAACCAGTCCGCGACCGCGAGTTGCTGCGGATCGGGACCGCGGTCACTCTTATTGCTGGCTCGGCTGTCGTTGTGTCCCTGTTGGGCCTCCCGGACATGCCTGCGGTTGTGATGGTTGCCGCTGTCGGCATCCTGGCGCTGCTGGTGTTGTTCGGGCGTCACTGGCATCGGTACTTGCCGCTGGCCGAGTTTTTCAAGCCCGGCCCGTAGTTTGGCAATCGCTTGCGACTCGGGTCTGATGCCTTCTGGCGAGGCCCTCATTGTCCAAAAGTAAGTTGGACGGGTGCAGGCATAACCCTTCCAGTGTCGCAGATCAACTCCGGCTGCCCAGGCCAGAGCGGGGTGGGGGGTGGCCACCCGTGGGCGGCGTCTGTCGACGTTGGTCGGCCTCGGACGGCCCAGGGACGGCCCAGGCCGGGCGCTTAGAAGATGCGGGCAAGCCGCGGTGGGGCAGTCCGATGACACTGCATCTGAGCCATTCTGGGTTCCCGAGTGCCGCCGCCGTCCGCGGTCGTTGCCGTCAGCGCTGCCGTCACTGCCGTGGGCGACAGAGCCACGTGAACACCGCAGCACCGAAGGGACCGGCCACAGCGGCTGTCAGGAAAGACCGGAACATGCACCCCAGCTCCGTAACGGCAAGCGCCCCACAATTGACAGTTTCAATTGGCGGCGTCTGGCGACCTAAAACAGGATCGTTCCTGGGGACGCGCCGCTCCGGAGTCTAATTTATGAGCTGCTGCATAGTCTTTTGCATCCTGCCGCTTGACGAGTGATCCAAACCGTATTCATCGGTGAGCCGTTGCGCCGAGCCGGGATCAGGTGTTTGGGACCCCTCGCCTTCTGGGGCGATACTGGCCACTAGGTAGGGGCCATTCCAGGACTTGCTTGGCTCTTCGAGAACCCACCAAACGGACACCTCTCTATTGCTTCGCGTATATTCGAGAACGGCACTGCTGTGGATGATCCTTGACTTGTACCGGAATGCTTCGGTTTTTCCCTTTGCCACCCAGGCTGGTGCCGTAAGATTCTCGGCGTGACTCTTGTCTTTATGCCATGAGCTTCGCCCGGACTGGCGGTATTCGTCACTGGTGAGTACCGCCCTGTCTGCCCGCAGGAACACCACATCACTCGTGGCATCAAGTACATCATAGGAATTGCTGACCGGGAATTGCACAATGGTATCTGACGTAGCCTCTGATCCTGGCTCGAGCTTGCGCCCTTGGCGTACGAACAGGCCTTCTGCCAGGAGGTTATACTTATGACCTTTTTCATTCCCGTATCGAAGTAGAGAAGATTGGCCATCGTTAAGATCCTGGAGCCATTCTTTGTCTGAGCGGGCGACTTGGCTATAGATAGGCCCTCTGGCGGAAACCTGATATAGCGAGCCGAGCACGAATACGCCAACCTGACCGATATTCTTGGTCTTCAGGTGGATTGGCACGGTTACCGTTCCGTCTTTAACTTTTGCTCGCCCCAGATCAATCGTCGTGACCACTAGGGCGGGGGTCGTGTACGGTTGATACACCTGCGTGTATGCGAAGGTGCCAACTCCGATCAAAGTGGTGATAACCGCACCGAGGGTGAATGTTTTATATTTTGGCGTTTTGAGCGCCTCGCTCTTATGTTGGCGGTAAAGCCTGAAAAGGCATGCAGATGCTGCCGCTGTGAGGCCCATCCAAAGCAGGATGAAGCCGGTGAGGCTCGGGATGAATTCAGTGAGGCTAATGCTCTCAATTTGTAGGATGAGTAGCCCCAGGTTGACGATAAAAGAAAGAAATACTCCAATCGCCACCCAGTAGCCAGAGTACTTGTGTTTTCTGGCGTTTAGTGGGTTCTTGTGGTCCAGCAGTGCTAGGGCGGCGACGATTACAACGGCCGCCGACAGGAGCAAGAGAGCGCCATCTAGGCGTCCGGCGTAGCTTAGGGCGCCATTGAAGTCTGCTGATCCTAGCCACGCAAATTCTGCGGCGGCGAGAATCAACACTCCCCAGATCAGCAGTAGCCATCTTCTCGACAATTTGTCATCGGGTTGTGCTTGCCCAATCACAGGCAGGGTCGTCATGTTTCCACGATGGCGCGAAGGAGGCTTCACGCACGTCAGGTTGCGCCTTCAGAGTGACGCCCCTCCCACTCGCGACCATGACCTGGTTTCGGGGCAAGCCTCACGAACGGTCGGCGGAGCGGCTTTGGGCTGGAGCTGCTTTGGGGCGAGTGATCATGGCCCCGTAAGCTTCCGGCGCGTCGGGCAGTCTGTGGACCTGCCTTCGCTCCGCCGGGGTGCCCCCGCGTCCCGTTCGGCATCAGCGTTCCACCAGATCCGTCATGAGCTGTCCGTCGCGCAGCCCTCGCGGCAGGGAGCGGCGACCGGAAATTGATTGCACGAGACGTATCGTCTCGTTTAGTGTGGCGGCATGACGAGCCCGGAACACCCCAAGCATGCTCATATCGCCATGTTCTCCATCGCCGCCCACGGGCACGTGAACCCGAGTCTTGAAGTGATTCGGGAGCTTGTTGCCCGGGGGCACCGGGTTACGTATGCGATTCCGGAGGTTTTTGCGGAGAAGGTTGCCGAGACCGGGGCGGAGCCCGTGCTGTATCGGACGACGTTGCCGTCGCCGGATGACGATCCGTCGGCGTGGGGGAGCACGCTCCTCGACAATGTCGAGCCGTTTCTGGATGACGCGATTCAGGTGCTGCCGCAGCTCATCGAGGCTTATCGCGGGGATGAGCCGGATCTTGTGCTGCATGACATCACCTCGTACCCGGCGCGTGTGCTTGCCCATCGCTGGGGGGTGCCGGCGGTCTCGCTCTCGCCGAACCTCGTGGCGTGGGAGGGGTATGAGGAGGAGGTCGCCGAGCCGATGTGGGCGGAGCCGAGGGAGACCGAGCGGGGGCGTGCGTACTACGAGAAGTTCAGCAACTGGCTTTCGGAGAACGGGATTTCGCAGCATCCCGACCCGTTCGTCGGGCGGCCCGGGCGTTCGATCGTGCTCATCCCGAAGGCGCTACAGCCGCATGCCGAGCGGGTGGATGGGAAGGTCCACTCGTTTGTTGGCGCCTGCCAGGGGGAGCGGGCGGCGCAGGGGGACTGGGAGCGGCCCGTGGGTGCCGAGCGTGTGCTGCTGGTTTCGCTTGGCTCGTCCTTCACCAAGCAGCCCGGTTTTTACCGCGAGTGCGTCAAGGCGTTCGGTGATCTGCCGGGCTGGCATGTCGTGCTTCAGGTGGGCAAGCATGTCGCGGCCGAGGAGCTGGGGGAGGTTCCTGGGAACGTGGAAGTGCGGGAGTGGGTGCCGCAGTTGGCGATCCTGAGGAAGGCCGATGCGTTCATTACGCATGCCGGGGCGGGGGGCAGCCAGGAGGGTCTGGCCACCGGCACGCCCATGGTGGCCGTTCCGCAGGCCGTCGACCAGTTCGGTAACGCGGACATGCTTCAGGGGCTCGGGGTGGCACGCCATGTGCCGATGGATGAGGCGGATGCCGACACCCTGCGCGAGGCGGTGCTCTCGCTCGTCGACGACCCGGAGGTGGCGCGGCGCCTTGCAGCCATCCAGCGGGAGATGGCCGGTGAGGGCGGCACCCAGCGGGCGGCCGACCTCATCGAGGCCGAGCTGCCCGTGGAGTGCGGAAACCCGCCCGTGGAGTGAGTCACCGGCTGGCGGGGCAGGCCGAACGGTCGGCGGCGAAGCGGCATCGGCCAACCGCGTCAGTTGACGGGGCCCGCACGGTGACGTTCCGGGCATGTCGAGGGCGCGCGAAGGCTTAGCATCCCCGGAGACCGCGTGTGGGGAGCATCGTCGTGAACGAGACTGAACTGCGGCACCTGCGCCGCTGTGTGGAGCTGGCAACCGAGGCGCTGGAGGCGGGCGACGAACCGTTCGGCTCCGTGCTCGTCGGCGGGGACGGGAGCGTGCTCGCCGAGGAGCGCAACCGGGTGGCCTCGGGCGACCGGACCCGCCACCCGGAATTCGAGCTGGCGCGCTGGGCCGCGGCGAACATGTCACCCGAGGAACGGGCGGCGGCGACCGTCTACACCTCCGGTGAGCACTGCCCGATGTGCGCCGCCGCGCACGGCTGGGCCGGGCTGGGGCGCATCGTGTACGTGAGCTCCTCCGAGCAACTGACGGCCTGGCGCATTGAGTTGGAGGTTCCGGCTCCTCCCGTGCGCGCCCTCCCGATCCGTGACGTCGTTCCCGGCCTCGTGGTGGAGGGCCCGGTTCCCGGCCTGGCGGAGCAGGTGCGGGAACTGCATCGCCGCTTTCACCGCGCGTCCTGACACGTCACGGTCTCAAGTCCCCGGTAGCGACTGCCCGGGTGCCGTCGCCGCATCCACGTAGACCACCAGTGTCTGGTCCGGTTGTTCGGCCAGGTGGAAGGCGGTGTAGGCGTATGCGACCGGGCCGTGTTGGGGGTGGTGCAGGCGTTTGTGGCCGCTGTGGCGGGGCTGGACCTCGTAGTGGGGCCACCAGGCGCGTGCTTCGGGGCTGTGGGTGGTCAGCTCGTCGATGAGGCGGGGGTAGCGCGGGTCGGCGGGGTGGCGTTCGGACTGGGTGCGGAGGCGGGCGAGCAGGGCGCGGGCTTCCGCTTCCCAGTCGAGCACGATGTCGCGGGCCACCGGTTCGAGGAACGTCCAGCGGAGGAAGTTGGGCGGGCGCTGTGCCGTGTGGTCGATGAGGCGGGGGAAGAGCGCTTCGGCCGCCTGGTTGTGGCTGAGGACGTCGTAGGTGCCGTCGATGAGGTACGCGGGGTGCGGCTGGAGCAGGAGCGGTACGGCCGCGGCCTCGGGGGTGAGTGGTTCGCGGTCGTCGGGTGCGTCCGCGGGAGCGTGGCCGGCCAGCTGGAGAAGGTGGGCGTGCTCGTGGCGGTCGAGCCGTAGTGCGGTGGCCAGGGCGGTCAGCACCTGTTCGGAGGCGCGGATCTCGCGTCCTTGCTCCAGGTACGTGTACCAGGTGGCGCTGATGCCGGCGAGCAGCGCCAACTCCTCCCGGCGCAGGCCCGGCGTGCGGCGACGGGCGGTCTGCGGCAGGCCGACCTCGGCCGGAGTGAGGCGTTCCCGGCGGCTGCGCAGGAACGCACTCAGCTGGTGGCGTCGGTCCGATGGCGGTGGCATAGCAGCCTCAGTTCCAGAATAAGTACGTTCTGGATACCAGGCTAAGGGTGGTGGAGAGTGGTGGGCGAGGGCGGGACGCCGAAAGGGCCGGACGCCGAAAGGCGGCGCGGCACGGCTCCGGCGGCTGGCCGGGGCGTGCGAGGGCCCGGCGGTCGGCCGGTGTGCGACGGCTACGACGCCCCCTCCAGGGACTCCCCCGCCGAGAAGGAAGGAAATTCCTCATGTCTGGAATCGCAGGAATTGCTGGAATTGAAGGAAAAGTGGTGGCTGTTACGGGAGCCGGCAGCGGTATCGGGGCGGCGACCGCGTTGTTGCTCGCCGAGCGGGGTGCGCGGCTGGTTCTCGGTGCGCGGCGGTCCGAGCGGCTGGCGGAGGTGGTGGAGCGGATCGAGCGGGCGGGTGGCGCGGCCGTGCAGCTCCGTACCGATGTGACCCGGCGGGAGGATCTTCATGCCCTGGTCGCGCTGGCCGGTGAGCGTTTCGGACGGCTCGATGTCCTGGTCAGCAATGCCGGGGTGGGCACGATCTCGCCGCTCGACGATCTGCGCGTCGAGGAGTGGGACCGGATGGTCGACGTCAATGTGAAGGGCGTGCTGCACGGCATCGCCGCCGCGCTGCCGGTCTTCCGCGCGCAGGGCAGCGGGCACTTCGTCACCATCGCCTCCACGGCGGCCTTTCGTGTCGTGCCCGCCATGGCGGTCTACGCCGGTACCAAGTTCGCGGTCCGGGCGATCTGCGAAGGGCTGCGTCAGGAGGCCGGCGACGCGCTGCGGGTGACCACCGTCTCGCCGGGGGTGACCGCTACCGACTTCGCCGAAGCGTCCAGCAACGGCCGGGTCCGGGCGGAGATCACGAAGATGCGGGACGACATCGCCATACCGCCCGACGCGATCGCCCGCGCCATCGCGTTCGCCATCGAGCAGCCCGCCACGGTCGATGTGAACGAGGTCGTCGTCCGGCCGGTCGCGCAGGGCTGACGGTCGGCCGAATTCCCGTACGGCGTGCGGTGTGTGGGAGGAGGGGTGATTGGATGGCGCCAGGAGTGAGGAGAGGTTGCCGTGCCCCGTACAGGCTCAGCCGGCCGTGGTGCCGGTGTGGATCCCGAGCGGCTCTGGTCGCAGGCCGAACGCCCGCGGCGGGGGCGGCCGCCCGCCCACAGCCGCGCCGCGATCACCACCGCGGCCATTGCCCTCGCCGATACCGAGGGGCTCGCCGCGGTCACCATGCGGGCGGTCGCGGCCCGGATCGGGGCCGGCACGATGTCGCTCTACAGCTACGTCCCCACCAAGGAGACGCTGCTGGAGCTGATGATCGACCAGGTGAGCGGCGAGCATGCGCTGCCGGCTGCGCCGTCCGGCAACTGGCGGGCCGACCTGCGGCAGTTCGCACAGGAGCAGCGCACGATCATGCGGCGCCATCCATGGCTCCCCGGGGCGCTCTCGGCCCGGCAGACGCTCGGCCCGAACGCGCTCGCCGCCCTGGAGTACGCCCTCGCCGTCCTCGCCCCCGTTGGGCTGGAGGCGCCGGCCCGGCTGGAGACGTTCAGCCTGCTCACCGGCTTCGTGGCCAGTCACGTTTCCTATGAACTCGCCCAGGAGCGGGCGGTCGAAGCCGGTGGGCCCGCCTCCGGCGAACTCCTGGACGCGCAGGACCGCTACCTCCGGTCCGTTGCCGCTGAGGGCCGCTATCCCCACCTCGCGCAGGCGTTGGCGGTGCCGGGTCAGGACTCGGCACCGCAGGCCGTGTTCGAACGCCTTCTCGACCGCATGATCGATGGGCTGACGGCTGGGGTGTGAGGGGTGGGGAGGTGCGGCCGTCCACCGCACTCGCCCTGGCCCCGACGGGCCGCGGGCCGTTTTACAGGTCGAGTTCGGCGACGACGGCAGCGTGGTCGGAAGCCTGGTTGCCGGGTCCGGTCACGGTGTCGAACGGGGTGCCGAACTCGAAGATCCCGCGCCGCTCCACCTCGACCGTGTCCACCTTGGCGAACAGCTGCGGCGAGAACATCAGGTAGTCGATCTTGTCGTTGTGGCTCGTGCACTTCCCGTGGGTGCCGGGCGGTCCCTCGTAACTGGCGTGGGTCATCGCGTCCTTCAGGCTGGTGGCCTCCAGGAACGTGAGCGGCGGGCTGCCCGGGGTGTCGTTGAGGTCCCCGGCGACCACGACATGGGCCGAGCGCTCGAGTGCGGCCCGGTAGAGCTGGGCGACGCGCTCGCCCTGGAGCTTGCGCTTGTCGGCGCCGCCGCCGAGCTTGCTCTTGAAGTGGTTCCCGAGGAGCCAGAGCGGTTCGCCATCGATGTCGATCTCGAATTCCGGGCAGTCGCGGCTGAAGATTTCCCGGGAATCCTTCTTGTCGAAGATGTGCGAGCGTATGGAGGTGATCGGGTGGCGGCTGAACAGCCCCACGTCGATGCCGCGAATGTCATTGCCGTCGATCAGCATGTTGAACGGATATGGTTCCGCGTCGAATTGGCCCGCCAGCACCTGTCGGTTGAAGCGGTGCAGGGTGAGCCGGTCCTCGACTTCGACCGTCAGCAGTATGTCGGCGTTCACTTCGGCGATCACCCTGGCGGTGTTCTTGACGGCGTCCCAGCTGAGGTCGCCCTTGGCCAGTTCGGCCCAGCCGACCCAGGCGGACCGTCCCGTGACCTCGGCCCTGACCTCGATGTTCCGGCCCTCGCCCTTGAGCAGCCGGGCTTGTCCGCGTGGCTCGTTCACCAGGATCGTCTGGGTGGAGATTTCCTGGGAGACATCGACGCTGTGCTTCTTGAGAAGCTCGATGATCTTTGTCTTGTCGTCGGCCGTATACGTGTGGTGATCGAGGATTTCGACGAGTTTTCTGAAGTCCTCCAGCACGGCGTTGTGCACCGGGTCGTTCCCGGCGCTGAACACGATGGGCCTCCGGAAGAGATTTTCGCAGTTGAAAGTGGCTATGCGGATACTCATGGCCCCTCCTCACACCTCCAATTCTCCGGCGGTGTGCCATGGCTGTCGAACGGAGCAGGGCCGCTCCCGAGGAGGGAGCGGCCCTGGGCATCAGGCGCGGAGCGGGCCCTCGCGGCGGTGGTCCGCCGACCCTGCGGTCAGTGCCCCGACCGCCCCGGCGTCCCTCCCTTCGCCTCTTCCTTCGTCTCTCCCGGACGGGGGCCGAAGGCGGTCAGGAAGCGGTCGCGGAAGGTGTCCATCCGCCAAACCGGGGTCTTCGGGCCGGGCTTCAGGCCGTTCTGCCAGTTCCAGCCGGAGATCCGGTCCAGCACGGCGGGGTCGTGGGCGACGAGGGCGACCGGCACGTCCCGGCTGGCGTTCTCGCCGGTGACGGTCGGGACGGGCTGGTGATCGCCGAGGAAGACGAGCACGGTGTTCTTGTTGCCGTACTTCTCCATGTACGAGATGAGGCTGTGCAGCGAGTACTGGATCGCGCGGCGGTACTCGTTCCGTACCTGTGCGGGGTCCTTCCACACCTCCTTGGGGTCCTTGCCCGCCTTCTTGATGGCGTCGTAGACGGAACCGTCGCCGAGTTCGTCCCAGCCGATCATCTTGGGGATGGGCGCCCAGGGGTTGTGGCTGGAGACGAGGATGATCTCCGACATCAGCGGCTTGTCGTGGCGCTTGCCGTGTTCCAGGCGTTCAAAGGCCGACAGGCTGTATTGGTCGGGCACCCGCGACCAGCTGAACTGCGGGCCCTTGTAGCCGAGATGGTGGGTGTCGTAGACGTGGTCGAGGCCGTAGAACTTGCCCTCCGGCCAGGAGCGGGTGACGCCCGGCATGATGCCGGCGGTGCGCCAGGCGCCGGAGCGCTTGAAGGCGTCGGTGAGAGGCATGCGGTCGCTGGAGGTGACGGTGCGGTAGCGCTGCTGATTCTTGATCCACAGGCCGGACATGAAGGTGGAGTGGGCCAGCCAGCTGCCGCCGCCCGCCGTCGGTGAGGTGAGCCAGGCGCTCCGGGAGGCGAATCCGGCCTTGCGCAGGCGCTTGGTCCCGTCCTTGAGCACCGCGTCGACCTGCGACGCCATCGCCGGGTCCGCGATCGCGCTGCGGCCGTAGCTCTCGATGAAGGTGAAGATGACGTCCTTGCCGCGCAGTCCGGTCAGCAGTTGGTCGGGCGGGGTGTCGCGGAAGGCGTCGACGTGCGCCTCCTTGGCGAACACCTGCTGGTCGGCCAGGCTCGCGCGCAGCCGCTCCGCGCTGTCCTGGACGAGGTCGGCGGTGTTGGCGGCGGCGACCGGGACACCGGCGAGCTGTACGCCGAGCGCCGCGCAGGTGATCCAGGCGGTTCCGAGGACGAGGGTGGTACGGGTCGCCACGGCGCTGTGCCGCACCAGGAGGCGGGTGAGCCGGACGACCGCCAGCGTCATGAGGACGAGCAGGGCGAGCACGAGGAGCACGACGCCGAGCACGGCACCGATCGCGCCCGCCTGACCTATCGAGTCCTTGAGGAAGGACTCGGCGTCGTCGAACAGGATCCAGTCGAGCACCGGGTCGAAGGGCCGGGCGAGCACCGAATAGAAGCCCATGTCCAGGCAGTTCAGGAGGGTCCGCAGGCCGAGGCCGACGCCGGCCACCACGGCCGCCACCCGCCGCGCCTTCGGCGGCAGGAGCAGTAGCAGGGCCGCACCGAAGATGCCCTCCACCGGGATGCGCAGGAACTCGCCGGGGGTGAGGCGGGTGAGCTGATTCGGCAGCAGGAGCGCGGAGAGCACCAGTACGGCGGCCAGCGCGGTGACGGTCCGTCCCACGGCCCGCGCCACGGCCGGATTCCGGTCCCGCCAGCCGCCGACCGCGTCGCCGCCGGTCGAGCCGCTGGTCTCGGACGCGGTGTCGGCAGCGGCCTCGTCGACAGCGCACTCGTCGACAGGGGCCCCGTCCGGCACCTGCTCCGGAGGGCCGTCCGGCGGCGGGGCCGCCGTCGTGGTTGCCTTCTTCGTGTTCGGCGGCTGGCTGAGGCGCGTGGAGTGCGGCAACCCGAAGGTCCTTCCGTGCGAGGCCGGTGGTGGCACGGCGGACCGGAACCGGGGATTCGGCCGCCGTTATCTGTACGGACGGCCGGCGGCTTCGGTTCAATCCTGATCCCTCATCGGGGTCCGCGAAGCGGATGTGCCCGGGTTGTCCCCGAGCACATCCGCTTCGCATTCGGCGCAGGAATATCGCGGGGCGCCCCTCAGACCGCGGCCGTCTGCTCGTCCTTCCCGGCCGGTTCCGCGGGCGAAAGGTGAATACGGCGGCGCTTGGCCACCAGCACCGCGGTGCGGGTGAGCACCATGGCAAGGGACATGAAGACAAAGGCATTGGAGTAGACGTCCGGACCGCTGAGCTCATTTTCGATGCTGAAGCGGATCAGGCCCTCGGCGAACCAGTGCTCGGCGCCATAGGCGAAAAGGACGCGGGCGCTGGAAAGGACAATCCAGACCAGGGCGTAGCCGAATCCGCCGATGGTGTAGATCTGCCCGTCGGCGCCGCGGTGGGCCGGGAGCAGGGCACCGGCGACCAGGCCGCAGATCACGCCCACGCCGACGCCGATGAGCTGGAAGGACGGGGCGTTCCCGGAGGTCGGGAAGGAGTGCACGAAGATCGCGATGATGACCGCGACCGCGAGCACGGAGCGCAGCATCCGCATATTGGTGACCCGGCGGCGGCCCAGGTCGGTCGCCAGGATGATGGTGAGAATGGAGACGCTGGCAATCAGCGCGATAACGAACTGACTCAGGTGGTTCATGGAAATCCGGGGCCTTTCCGCAATGCTGCGAGGTCTGTTGCTCCGGCGGTTTCTGCGCTGTCCGCCGGCCGCCGTCAACGACGTTATGGCGACGCCTTGTTATGGGGGTACGACCGGCCGGTGGATTCAGCTGTCCACCGGTCGGTGGACAGTGCGGCCGAGGCGGAAGCCGGGTGATAGGACTGGGGGCCGCGGTGGCACGATGGCGCCCGCGCCCCGGTGCGGGGCCGTTCGGATGCAGGGGGATGGACACGGTGACGCGTGAGGCGCGGCGCGCGCCCGACGCACGGGTGCGTTGGTTCGGGCTGTGGGACAGCTACTTCGTGATCTGCTATCTGGTCACCACGGGGCTGGTGTTCACCTCCGCCGTACCGCAGACCGGGCGGTTGATCGCCATCGGTGCGCTGACGCTGGTCGTGCCCTGGTACGCGGGGATCGGGCGGCCGTTGATGCTGCGTCATGAGCGGGACCGTCGGAACACGGTCTTCGCCGGCGGGCTCTTCGGGCTGTTCGGGCTCGCCACCGCGGTGGATCTGACGAGTGCGTTCGCGCTGTTCGCGCTGGTCCCGATGCTGATGATGAGCCTGGACACCCGGCCGGCCGTGGTGGCCGGTGTGGTCGGCAATCTCGTCCCCGTCACGATGCTGTGGCTCCGGGGCGGCGCCACCGCCCCGCTGATGCTGTTCGTGCTCCTGGCGTCGCTGCTCGGGATCGCCCTGTCCGTGCTCCTCGGGCTGTGGATCAAGCGGGTGGTACGGCAGAACAAGGAGCACGCCGAACTCATCGAGGAGCTGCGGCGGAACCGCGAGCAGGTGGCCCGGCTGTCGCACCAGGCCGGGATCTCCGCCGAGCGCGAGCGGCTCGCGCGGGAGATCCACGACACCCTGGCGCAGAGCCTGACCAGCATCATCAGCCTGGTGGAGGCCGCCGATGCGGAGGTGGAGGACGCCCCCGCCGTCGCCCGGAAACACCTCGCGCTGGTCGGACGGATGGCCAAGGAGAGCCTGGCGGAGGCCCGTTCCTTCGTCGCCGACCGGACGCCCGCTTCGCTGCGGGAGAGTTCGCTGGCGCAGGCGCTGCGGCGGCAGGCGGACGGGCTGGCCGCGCAGACCGGGCTCGTGGCGCAGTTCGCCGTCGAGGGCGACGAGCGGCCGCTGCCGATGGCGGTCAATGTCGTCCTGCTGCGGGCCGCGCAGGAGGCCGGCACCAATGTGCGCAAGCATGCCGAGGCCCGTGCGGTCGACCTGGTGCTGCGGTACGACGACGGGCGCGTCGGGCTCCACGTCACCGATGACGGCCGTGGGTTCGACGCGGCGGAGGCGAAGGCGGACGGCGGGGCGGCGGAGGACGGCCAGGACGGGCCCGGCGGCGGGGACGAGGACAGCGGGTTCGGGCTGCGGGGCATGGCGGCCCGGCTGGCGGAGATCGGTGGGGCGATGAGCGTGGTGAGCGCGCCGGGAGCGGGCACCGTCGTCGAGGTGACGGTGCCCTTGGACGGGGCGGCGGGACGGCCGGACGGGCCGTCGGCACCGCCGTCCGAAGTGGTGGAACGGCGGACGGAGGCGGCACATGAAGGGCGTTGAGGACCCGGCCGTGGTGCGGGTGCTGCTCGCGGACGATCATCCCGTCGTCCGCGAGGGCCTGTGCGCCATGCTCGAATCCGACCCGGCCATCGAGGTCGTGGGACAGGCGGGCTCCGGCGAGGAGGCCGTGACGCTGGCGGAGCGGCTGGTCCCAGACCTCGTGTTGCTGGATCTGCGGATGGGCGCGATGGACGGGGTCGCCGCCACCGGCCACATCCGGCGGCGGTCGCCGCGCACCAAGGTGGTCATCGTCACCACCTACGAGGACGACGCCGACATCCTGCGCGCCGTGGAGGCGGGCGCGGCCGGCTATCTCCTCAAGGGCAGTTCCCGGGCGGAGCTGATCGACGCGGTGCACGGTGCGGCGCGCGGGGCGACCGTGCTGACGCCTTCGCTTGCCCCGAAGCTGTTCCGGGCGCGGGCGGTGGAGGCGCCGCTGCTGTCCGGCCGGGAGTGCGAGGTGCTGCGGCTGGTGAGTCAGGGGCTGACCAATGGCGAGATCGGCCGGCAGCTGTTCATCGGGGAGGCGACGGTCAAGACCCATCTGCTGCGGGCGTTCAAGAAGTTGGAGGTGTCGGACCGGACCGCGGCCGTGATCACGGCCCTGGAGCGCGGGTTGCTGGGGTAGGGCCGGTCCGGCCCTGGTCGGTCGGACCGGCCCTGGCTCCGGCCCGTCCCGCCGCCCGCCGCCCGCCGCCCGCCGCCTGCCGCCCGCTCACGGACGGACGGCGCGGAAGCGGAAGTTGTCGTTACTGAGGCTGATGTCGGGGGTGGCGAAACCGGCGGCGCACAGCCGGTCCGGGAGGGTCCGGGGCGACACCGGGACATAGGTGTCCCAGAGGTGGATGAGGCGGAAGCCCCGGCCGGCCCGGCCGTCGCAGCCCGCGAAGACGCCGCCCGGCCGCAGCACCCGGAACGCCTCCGCGAAGAGCTGGTCCTGCTGCCGCGGCGACGGCACATGATGCAGCATCGTGAAGCAGAGGACCGCGTCGAAGCGGCCGTCCGGCAACGGCATCGCGCAGCCGTCGCCGTGCACGACCTCGACCCGGTCGCCGTACTCCGCACGCAGTCGCTCCGCCGCTCCCCCGTCGACTTCGAGGACGCTCAGTCGGCCGCCGGTCCGACGGGCCAGCACCCGGGTCGTGGCACCGTAACCGGGCCCGATCTCCAGGGTGTCAGCGCCGAGTTGGACGTCTTCGAGCGCCCAGGGCAGCAGATCCTTCTCCACCGCGCGAGCCCACATCCGGGAGTTGCACAACCACTGGTGATAGCGATTCATGGAGGTCATGCGGCGAGCGTAGGGAGCGGCCGCGGTGACCACCACGCGACAGGGGGACATGTTGTATCGCAGGACGGACAGCGGTGAACAGCCGGACGGGAGCGCGGGGTTGGGCAGGGTGGCGCAGCCGGCCGGGCGCGAGGCGGCGGACGGTCAGGTGGCGCCGCCGGGGCCGCCCGCGGGGGCGGCGGTCGTCGTCGGGAGCTTCACGATGGACCGGGGGCAGTGGTTCGCCCGCCATCGCCATGAGCACCACCAACTGGCCTGGGCGCGGCGGGGAGTTCTGGCCGTACGGGCCACCGGCAACACCTGGGTGCTGCCGCCGTCCGTAGCGCTGTGGATTCCCGCCGGAACCCCGCACGCCACCGGCGCCGCGGGCCAGGCGCTCTTCCGGAGCCTGTACTTCCTGCCGGACCGCTGCCCGGTCGGCTGGTCCGCGCCCACCGTCGTCGGCGTCTCACCGCTGCTGCGCGAGCTGATCTCGTATCTGTCGGACGGGACGCTGGACCCGGCGCCGCGCGAACGGGCCGAGGCCGTGGTCCTCGATCAGCTGCGGCCGGTGTCGGTGGCCACGGTGCAGGCGCCGATGCCGCGCGATCCCCGGGCGCGCCGGGTCGCGGAGGCGCTGCGCGCCGACCCGTCGGACGGGCGGACGCTGGCGGAGTGGGGCCCCCGGGTGGGCGCGAGCGGCCGGACGCTGGCGCGGGCGTTCGTGGCGGACACCGGTATGCCGTACGGGCAGTGGCGCACCCGGATCCGGCTCCAGGCGGCGATGCCGCTGCTGGCCGGGGGCGCGACGGTGGCGGCGGTGGCGGCGCGGGTGGGCTATGCCTCCCCGAGTGCCTTCGTCGCGGCCTTCCGGCGGGCGGTCGGGGTGCCGCCGGGCGCGTACTTCGCCCCGTGACGGCGGACGGCGCGGAGCGTGCCCGCTGCCGTGCCCGCCGTCGCCCGTGAGGTCACCCCTCCCCCAGCCTGGCCCGGTCGGCCGCCGCTCTGCCCTGGTGCCAGCCGTCGGCGTCGCGGACGCCGCGGAGGCGGACCGGGGCGGTGTCGGGGAAGAGGGCGCCGGTGGTCTCCTCGACGGCGAGGGCGCGGGCGGCGAGGACCGGGAGGAGGTCGGGGGCCGTGGGGGCGGACTCGGCGGTGGCGGCGGCCGTGGCGTCGGCGGTGGCCACCGCGAGCCGGTCGCGGATGCGGTCGGCGTAGGCGACGAGGAAGGTCTGGCGGAAGTCCCGGGTGCGGCGGGAGCGGCCGCGGGCGTGGACGGCGTCGCCCGCGCGGTTCATCGCGGCGGTGGCCTGGAGCAGCAGCGAGGTGTAGAGCATCTCGGCCGCCTCCAGGTCGGGTGCGAAGCCGATGAGGGTGGAGAAGCCGACGTCGGCGGCCCAGACGGCCTGGCAGCGGTTGGCGGCCGCGACCGCGTCGAGCAGCAGCGCCTTGGCCTGTTCGTAGGGGCCCTCGATGCCGATACGGACCGCTGACGGGCCGTCGGTCCGGCCGCCCGGGGAGCCGTCCGCGCGGTCGAGGAGCGCCTCGTCGATGCTGTGCCGGGCCATCAGCTCCTGTGCCTTGGCGGACAGCGCCTCGGCCTCCTCGGCGTAGTCGGTCGCCTCCGCCTTGGCGAGCAGACCGCGGATCCGCCCGAGGGCCCGTGCCGCGGCGTCACCGGCGGGCCCGCTCCTGGTGCCGGGCTGCGGCGGGGCCGGCAGCGGGGTGATCCGGGGCAGCCGGGCGAGGAGGCGCAGCGCGGCCAGCACGTCGTAGGCGGTCTCGAAGCGGGAGGCGCGGCGGCGGGTGGCCAGCGCGTCGAGGTAGCCGGTGTCGGCGGGCCACCAGACCTCGGCGCCGAGGTGCCGCAGCTGCTCGGCCCAGCGCGGGTCCGGAGCCGGGCGGGCGGCCGCCCGGGCCGCCTCGGCCGCGATGGCGTCCACGACCAGCGCCACGAGTGCGGTGTCAAAGGCCTCCCGCCGTACGATCCGTGCCAGGTCGGCGGGGTGCCAGCCGCCCGCCCAGCACTGCCGTACGCCCGCCACGGCGGCCTCGACCACCGCCGCGCTCACCGCCGCCCAGCCGGCCTCGGCCGCCGCCAGCATCGAGGCGCCCGCCTCGATGGCGTCCTCGGCCCGCTCGCCGTCCGGCGCGTAACGGACGCTGCCGAGCACCTGCCCGACCAGTTCACCGGCCGACGGCGACGGCCCGCCGCGCCCATTTCCTCCGCGCTCACTCACCCGTTCACTGTACGGAGGGCCCGTCGGCGCCCTGCCGGGAGGCGGGCGCGCCGGGCCCCGGCGTCAGAGCCGCACTTGGTAGTAGCCGAGATTCCGCTCCGCGCGGTAGCCGAGGGCGGCGTTGACCGCCCGCATCGGGGTGTTCTCGTCCGCGACCGTCGTCTCGATCTCTCGTACGCCCGGCCGCTGCGCGCGCAGGTACTCCAGCATCCGCAGCTTCACGGCCCGGCCGAGGCCACGGCCGCGGTGTGCGGGGACGACGACGGTGTCGTACTGCAGGGCCTGGACGGAGTCCGGGGTGGGCAGCACGAGTTCGGTGTAGCCGGCCACCGCACCGTCGGCCTCCGCGAGGACCGCCACGGTCAGCAGCACCCCGCCACGGTCCAGGACGACCCGGGCCGCGGCCCGTATCCGCTCGGCGTCCCAGGGGTCGTGCTGTTCGTCCAGGTCGCCGGACGGGGCGTCCTCCATGGCGTCATGGGCGCGGGCGTGGGCGGCGGCGTGGGCGTCCGGGACGACGCCGCTCCAGGCGGCGAAGCGGTAGCCGGCGGGCAGCGGGACGCCGGTGGCCGGGGTGGAGGCGGTCCGGACGTCCTGTACGTAGGCCACCATCGGCAGCGCGCACTCCGCGCCCCGGGCGACGGCGAACCGCTCGCCCGCACCGCCCCGCTCCACCAGGGTGCTCACCGAGGTACGCCCCTCGGCGGCGAGCCGGGTGCGCACCTTCTCCCACAGGGCCCGGCCCGCCCCGCGGCCGCGGCGGGCGGGGTGGACCGTCAGGGTGTCGAGGAAGGCGTTGCCGGCGTTCTCCTCGGTGTCGTGGAGGCGGAGCAGGGCGACGCCCGCGTAGCCGGTGGCGCCTTCGGGCGCGGGCAGCGTGACGGGGACGGCCCGGCTGCGCAGGGCGGGGATCCGCAGCCGGCCGGTCTCGGCGGCCCGTTCGAGGGCGGGGCCGTCCGGCCGGTCGTGGGCACGGGCGGCGGCGAGCACGGCGAACCAGGCGTCGGTGTCGATGTTCATACGCGGACCGTACGCAGCGACGATGCCCGGCGCGCCGTATTTTCGGCGCCGCCGGGCATCGGTCACATCGGGCGGAGACGGGTCGGGTCACCCGCGCGCCGAGGGCGCCGGGCACCGCCGTCTCATCGGGGCGTCACTGCACCGCGCTGCCGGCCACCCACTGCGACCAGTCCATGTTCCAGCCGTTCAGGCCGTTGTCCGGCTTGACGCTCTTGTCGGGGGAGTTGACGACATCGACCACGTCACCGGTCTGCGAGTGGTCGAAGAACCAGGCGCCGTCCGTCTTGGAGTCCTTGGCGCCCTTGGCGTCCTCCAGGCCGATGCAGCCGTGGCTGGTGTTGGCCTTGCCGAAGATGCCCTTGCCCCAGTAGTTGCCGTGGATGAAGGTGCCGGAGCTGGTCAGGCGCATGGCGTGCGGCACATCGGGGATGTCGTACTCGCCCTTGCCGTTGTGCTTCTTGAAGCCGACCGTCGAACCGTTCATCCGGGTCTGCTTGAACCGTTCGGAGATGACCATCTTGCCGTTGTAGGTGGCGTGCTCGTCGCTGCCGGCCGAGATCGGAATGGTCTTGAGGGTCCGGCCGTCCCGCACCACGGTCATCTCGTGCGCCTTGGTGTCGACGGTGCTGATCTGCGAGTGGCCGACGTGGAAGCTGACGGTCTTGTTCTGGATGCCCTTGACGCCCGGTGACGCCTCGACGCCGTCCAGGCCGAGCTCCATGGTGACCTCGGAGTTCGCCTGCCAGTACTTCTGGGGGCGGAAGTCCAGCCGCTTGTCGTTGAACCAGTGGCCGACGACCTTCTGGTTGCTGCTCGACGCGATCTTGATCGCGGACTCCACGTCCGCCTTGTTCTTGACCGGCTTGTCGAAGTTGAGCGACACCGGCATGCCGACACCGACGGTCGAGCCGTCCTCCGGCGTGAAGTTTCCGATGAAGCTGTCCGTCGGGGCGACCGTGGTGAAGCTGGAGTTCTCCACCGCCTTGCGCCCCTGGGTGTCGACCGCATGCGCGGTGACCTTGTACTTCGTGGAGCGGCTGAGCGGCTGGTCCGGCTTCCAGGAGCTGCCGTCGGCGGACAGTGCGCCCTCGACCGGCTGCTTGGTCTCGACCGAGGTCATGGTGACATCGGTGAGCTTTCCGTCACTGACCGCGACACTCGCGTCGTTGAGACCCGTGTCGGTGGCGCCGTCCCCCGGGAGGATCGTGATCTTGGCGTCGGCGGCGTCCTTGGCCGCCGCCTCGTCCACCTGGCGGCTGTTCTCGTGCCGGGTGGCCTCAGCGCCACCGTCATGACCTCGGTCAGCCGCACTGCTGCCACCACACGCCGCAAGCGTGAGTACGCCCCCGAGCAGCGTGGCGCTGGCTATGAGGCCCTTCCGGCGCTTGCTGTCCGTCATCACACGCATCTCCATTGCTACTGATTTCGCACGTTTCCCCGAGCGAGCAGCCAACTGAACGCCGGCTCATATGGACGGCGGCATTCCGGCCGACGCCATTTGAACGCCTTTTCCGTTTCGCCCGTTCCATGCCTCCACAAAGTGTGGGGAAGGCCACTTATGGCCTGGACCGGTCAAACGGGGCTCATCCGGCACGGGCGCACCAGCCACGTAGTCGGCCCCCGTACGGCGGGGAGCCGTACGGGGGCCGTGGCCATCGGGGGCGCCGGTCAGCCCTCCCCGTCCGCGTCATCCGCCAGATCCCACTCCGCCGCGTCCCACTCGGCGTCCGGGTCGTAGTCGGTCAGTTCCTCGCTGCTCCAGGAGGCCTGTGCGAGTTCGGCGCCCGGCACCTTGGTGACGAGGTCGAACGGGTCGATCAGATGGGCCAGCGCCTCCGCCGGGTCCTCCCGGACCGTCTCCAGCGACTGTCTGCGCTCCTCGCCGGGCAGCGAGGGGTCCGCGTCGATGTGGTCGACGGCGGCGCCGGTCAGCCGGCCCGCGTCGGTGACCTCCATGATCAATTCGACATGAAGGCGCACAAACCGTGATGTCTCACCATTGCTCATAGCACGGAGGTTAGGCATGGACGACTCCCGACTTCCGCGCGACCCGCGGCGGTCATTAACATCTGAGGTCAACGGCCAATTTGCCGAACCCACAAGGGGGATCGCTTCCGTGACCGCACGACGACCGCTGTTGACCGCCACGGCCGCGGGATCGGTGCTGTTCGCCCTGTGGTTCGTACCCTCCGCCAATGCCACGGCGGACGATGACGGTGCGTCGGGTTCCGCACTGCGGGTGGCCTCCGCACCGGACGGTCCCGGCCTGGCCGACCGCGCGGTCAGCGAAGCGCAGGAGACCGTCAGCGGGTCCACGACGGCCACCTCGGACGACAGCAGTGCGGGCAGCGGAACCGGCGGTGGCCGGACCGCCGGCCGCCCGCACTTCCTCGCCGACACCGGCAGCCCGGACACCACGCCGTATGTGATCGGCGGCGCCGCCTGTCTCGCGCTCGGCGCCGGCCTGGTCAGCTACTCCGTCCGCCGCACCCACGGCGAGACCGGCTGAGAGACGGGGCCGGCGACGGCCCGCCGGCCCCCGGCCGCCGTCAGGCCAGCTCGCCGGTGACCGACTCCACGGCCGCCACCAGCTTCCCGCCCCGGACGAACGCATACGCGCTCTCCAGGTCCGGCGCCAGGAAGCGGTCCCCGCCCGGCCCCTGGACGCCCGCTCCGCGCACCGCGTCCAGTACGGCGCGGGTGGCGGGGGCCGGCGTCAGGCCCTCCCGCATCTCGATGGCACGGGTCGCCGCATAGAGCTCGACGGCGATGATCCGGGTCAGGTTGTCGACCGCGGTGCGCAGCTTGCGCGCCGCCGACCAGCCCATCGAGACATGGTCCTCCTGCATCGCGGAGGACGGGATGGAGTCCACCGAAGCGGGCGCGGCCAGCCGCTTGAGCTCGCTGACCAGCGCGGCCTGGGTGTACTGGGCGATCATCAGCCCGGAGTCGACACCCGGGTCACCGGCCAGGAAGGCGGGCAGCCCGTGCGAACGGTTCTTGTCCAGGAGGCGGTCGGTGCGGCGCTCGGCGATCGAGCCGAGGTCGGCGGCGGCGATGGCCAGGAAGTCGAGAACGTAGGCGACCGGGGCGCCGTGGAAGTTGCCGTTGGACTCGACCCGGCCGTCCGGGAGGACCACGGGGTTGTCGACGGCGGCGGCCAGCTCCCGGTCGGCGACCAGACGGGCGTGGTCGAGGGTGTCCCGGCCGGCGCCGGCGACCTGCGGGGCGCAGCGGATGGAGTAGGCGTCCTGGACGCGCGGGGCGTCGTCCTGATGGTGACCGGTGAACTCCGAACCGGCCAGCACCTTGGCCATGTTGGCGGCCGCGGCGGCCTGCCCGGGGTGCGGACGGATGGCGTGCAGCTCGGGCGCGAGGACCTTGTCCGTGCCGAGCAGCGCCTCCAGGGAGAGCGCCGCGGTGATGTCCGCCGAGGTGAACAGCCGGGCGAGATCGGCGCAGGCCATCACGAGCATGCCGAGCATGCCGTCGGTGCCGTTGAGGAGGGCCAGGCCCTCCTTCTCGCGCAGTTCGACGGGCTCGATGCCGTGCACGGCGAGCAGCTCGGCGGCCGGCCGTACGACGCCGTCGGGGCCTTCCGCGTCACCCTCGCCCATCAGCGCCAGCGCACAGTGCGAGAGCGGCGCCAGGTCGCCGGAGCAGCCGAGCGAGCCGTATTCGTGGACGACGGGCGTGATGCCGGCGTTCAGGAGCGCGGCCATCGTCTCGACGACCAGCGGGCGGACGCCGGTGTGCCCGGAGGCGAGCGTCTTGAGCCGCAGGAACATCAGCGCGCGGACGACCTCCCGCTCGACCCGCGGGCCCATCCCGGCCGCGTGGGAACGCACGATGTTGCGCTGGAGCTGGACCCGCAGCTCGGGGCTGATGTGGCGGACGGCGAGGGCACCGAAGCCGGTGGAGACGCCGTAGACGGGGTCGGGCTTGGCGGCGAGTTCGTCGATGAAGGCGCGGGAGGTGGCGACGGCCGTGAGGGCTTCCTCGGACAGCTCGATCCGGGCCGCGCCGCGGGCCACCGCGATGACGTCCTGTGCGGTCGTGCCGGACGTCCCCAGCACCACAGTGTGCATATCCATATTCAGGCACCCTAGAGACTGAATCGCCGGATGTCACCACCGGATTTCGGGATCACCCCTTACCGATCTCCGCGACGGACCGGTGGCCCCGCGCGGGCAGACCTCCTCACCTCCGGAAGCGCCGGCGCTCCGGCCCCGTCCGCCGGTCCGGGGCGTCCGCGAGCCGGACGACCGGGTCGTCCTTGCCCCCGTGCCGCCCGGCGATCACCGGCTCGCCGGACCGCGCCGCCTTGGCCTTGTACTGCGCGGCGTCCGCGAGCCGGAAGAGCCGGCGGGCGCTGCGCACCGGGCCGATCGGGTCCCCGGTCGAGGCGACCCCGACCGCGACCCCCTCCCCGAGGTCCAACTCCCCCGCGCGGTCGCACAGTTCACCGGCCACCTTGACCACCTCGTCGGCCGGCGGCCCCACCGCGAGCAGACAGAACTCGTCGCCGCCGAGCCGGGCGACGAGAGTGCCCGGCAGCATCGCGCCGCACAACGACAGCACCGAGCCGAAGCGCTCCAGCAGACGGTCGCCGACCGCATGGCCGCGGGAGTCGTTCACCCGCTTCAGCCCGTTGAGATCGCACACCACCAGGCTGACCACCACCTCGTCCCGGCGGTGCAGCTCCAGCGCCTCGTCCAGCCGCATATCGACGGCACGGCGGTTGGCCAGGCCGGTCAGCGCGTCGGTGAAGGCCAGCCGGCGGGCCTCCGCCAGCCGCTCGGTCTGCGCGATCCCGGCGGCCGTCACCGCGGCCAGCACACTCGCGAAGTCGGCGTCCGCCCGGCCGAAGACCGGCTCCCCCGTTCGCCGCGCGACATACAGCTCGCCCCAGGCCCGCCCGTGCAGCACGATCGGCGCCACCACACAGCAGCCCCGGCCGCGGCGGCGCAGCGCGGCCATCCGCTGGCGGTTGCCGCCACCGCCCCCGGCCGGCCCCTCCTCCGGCACCCGCGGCGCCGGGGCGTGCACCCCCTCGGCGGTCTCCACCCAGGCGCTGGGCTCGCCGCCGCCCGCCCACTGCTCGTGCAGAAAGCCGACGATCTCCGGGAATTCATGGACGGGGTAGCTCTCGTCGTCCGGGAACTCCTCCTCACCCTCGGCGAGTTCGCCGGTATTGACCAGCACCCGCAGCTTCCCCAGCTCGCGCTCCCATTTCGAGATCGCCGCGAAGGAGCCGCCCAGGGCCTGGCGCACCCCCAGCGCCGCGGCGTGCGCCGATTCGCGCGGCGTGTGCGCGGCCGCCATCGCCTGCGCCAGCTCCACCACTGCCCGCAGCCTCGCATCGCCCTCGCCCGCCACCGGATCCTCGCATTCCGTCACCGTGAGCACGCTCTGTACTACAGCGTAGGAATGTTTAACCCCTTTCGCCCCTTTCCGTGCGCGATCGACACCCGGGCGTTATGCGCGTCGTTCCTGGTCGGAGGTCAGGGAGGCGCGCGGGAGGGGCGCAAGCGACTCCATTACGGTGAGTAACTACGCGCAAACCTTCCGGAAGGCCCGGCACTCGCACGACGGCCACCCCTCGCCCGCCTCACTCCCCGGGCCACTCCGGATCCCGCTTCTCATTGAAGGCCGCCACGCCCTCCGCCCGGTCCCCGGAGAAGGCCACACTGCGCCAGGCGCCGTCCTCCAGGTCCAGGCCGGCCCGCAGATCCAGCCCGTGCCCCAGCCGCATGGCGCGCTTGGCGGCCCGCAGCCCGACCGGCGAATTGCGGGCGATCCGGGCCGCCAGCTCCAGCGCCTCGGCCCGGTCCTGCCCGTCCGCCGCCAGCTGGTCGACCAGGCCCAGCTCCACGGCCTCGGGCGCCGGCACCCGCCGCGCGGTGAACACCAGCTCGGCCGCCCGCGCCGCGCCCACCCGGCGCGGCAGCAGCTGGGTCCCCCCGCCGCCCGGGATGACGCCCACCGACACCTCCGGCAGCCCGACCACGGCCGTTCCGTCGGCGACGATCAGATCGCAGGCCAGCGCCAGCTCGAAGCCGCCACCGAGCGCGAAGCCGTGCACTGCGGCGATGGTCGGCACCGGCAGTTCCAGTACGCCCGTGTAGGCGGCCCGGGTGTGCGGGCGCTGGCGCATCAGGTCGGCGTCCGTGAAGGAGTTGCGCTCCTTGAGGTCGGCGCCCACGCAGAACGCCCGCTCATGGGTGGAGGTGAGGACCACCGCCCGTACGGAGCGGTCCGCGGCCAGCTCGGCGCAGGCCTGCGCCAGGCTGTCGGCCATGGCCGTCGAGACGGCGTTCATGGCCTTGGGGCGGTCCATGACCAGCTCCGCCACGAAGCCGTGCCGCTCGACGGCGACCCAGCCCTCCGCACCGAACAGCTGCCGTTCCCGTTGCATACAGCCCTCCCTGTTAACGGTCGTTGACCTGACAGGGGGATCATGTCAGCCGACGGCCCGGAGGAACAGGACAGGCTTTCGTCTGTGGATAACCGGGCTGTGGACAACCGCGGCGCGGCACCGTCACCGGACCGGCGACCGGCCGCATGACGCGGTCCCGGCCCGGGGCCCGGTGACCGGGCGCCAGGTCAGTCGCGGCGGTTCAGCAGCCAGGGCTCGACGACGCCCAGGCCGCGCACCGGGCGCTGCCACATCGGCTGGAGGGCGAAGCGGTAGGTCGGGGGCGGGGCGCCGGTGCCCTCCTCCGCCGCCTTCTCCGCCGCCGCGGCATCGGCCTCGGAGACCGGGGCGTCACCGATCCGGCCCAGCTCCTCGGCGAACGCCTGGTCCACCAGGACGGTGTCCTTCGGCGCTATCGACGTGAGGCGGCTGGCGAGATTGACGGTCGTCCCGAACACATCGCCCATCCGGGTCGTGACCGTGCCGAACGCGATACCGACCCGCAGCTCCGGCATCGTCTCGTCGTGGGCCATCGTCTCGATCAGCCGCAGCCCGATCTCGGCGGCGATACCGGCGTCATCGGCGGCGAAGAGGACCTCGTCGCCGAGGGTCTTGATGAGCCGGCCGCCGTGCGCGGCCACCAGGTCGGAGCAGGTGGTCTCGAACGCCTCCACCAGCTCGCCCAGTTCCTCGTCCTCCAGGCGGCGGGTCAGCCGGGTGAAGCCCACCAGGTCGGCGAACCCGACGGCCAGACGGCGGTCGACCATCTCGGCGTCGTCCTGGGCCCGTACGACCCGGCCGGTGGCGGCGGCGAGCTGGCGCCGCCAGACGTAGACGAGGAACTCCTCCAGCTCGGGGAGCAGCAGCTCGACCAGCGGATAGGTGATCTCCGTACGGGTCAGGCCGGAGTCCTGGGGCTCGGTGAGGCCCTCCAGGAAGGAGTCGATCTGCCAGTCGGCCAGTCGGGCGGTGGTCTGGCCCGTGGACCGGGCGACCTGGATGGCCATGGCCTCACTGAGCAGTCCGGCCTCGACCAGACCAGCGAGGCGGCGCAGGGCCAGCACATCGGCCTCGGTCAGGGCCTTGACCTGGCCGATGTCGGCGAAGCCCATGGCGCGCCAGAAGCGGGCCGCGAGGTCCATCGAGACGCCGGCGCCGCGGGCCGCCTGGAACGGCGTGTAGCGGCGGTCGGCGCCGAGGATGAGTTGTTCGAGGCGGACGGCGATGTTGTTCTCGTCGCCCTCGTCCCCGGCCCCTGGGGGGTCGTCGACGGGGATGTTGCTCACTGCCTCGTCCTCGGTGTCCGTGTCGCGCGAGGCGGCGCCCGAGTCGTCGGCGGTCACCGGCCGCTCCCTGTCCGATCCCTGCGCACTGCCCTTCCGATCACTGCTCGCCGGTGGCCCGCTCCCTGGCGGACCGCCTCAACGATACGGCAGGTGTGCTCTGGCTCACTCTCACATGTCGGCTCTGACCAAGGAAGAGGCGGGCCCGCGTCGGCGCGGCGGGTGGCGTGATACAGGGGCCCGAGCCGGGGGCGCGGGCCTCGTCCGGGCTCACGGTTCCGGGGAGTCGTCGCCTCCGGGCGGCCCGGACGCCGTGGCGCGCAGATGGATGATGTCGCCGGCGCCCACCGGGTGCCGTACGCCGTTCGCGGTGGCCAGGACCAGGCGGCCGTCGGCGTCGATGGCCACGGCCTCGCCGGTGAGGGCGGTGTCACCGGGGAGTTCGGCGCGTACGGAGCGGCCCAGGGTGGCGCAGCCCGCCGCGTAGGTCTCCTGGAGGCGGCTGGCGCCGGGGTCACCTACGGCGGACTGCCAGGTGGCGTACCACTCCTCCAGCGAGCGGAGCACGGCGCGCAGCAGCGGGTCGCGGTCGGTGGTGCGGGCGCCCGCCAGGGCCAGGGAGCCGGCGGTGGGCACCGGGAGTTCGCCGGCGGTGAGGGAGACGTTCAGGCCGATGCCGATGACGACGCCGGAGCCGGCCCGCTCGGCGAGGATGCCGCCCACCTTGCGCTCGCCGGTGCCGGGGGTCCCGTCCGGGCCCGCGGCGTCGGCGTCCCCGGGGCAGCTGACCAGGATGTCGTTGGGCCACTTGAGGGCCGTGTCGATACCGGCCGTCCGGGACAGGGCGGTCGCGGTGGCGACTCCGGTGAGCAGCGGGAGCCAGCCCCAGCGCTGCACGGGGACCCGGGGCGTGAGGTAGACGGAGAAGAAGAGGCCGGAGCGCGGGGGCGCCGACCAGCTGCGGTTGAGCCGGCCGCGGCCGGCGGACTGTTCCTCGGCCACCAGGACGGCGCCCTCCTCCACCTCTCCCTTGGCCGCGCGGGCCGCCAGGTCGGTGTTGGTGGAGCCGGTCGCGGGGACGACGTCCAGGGCGGTCCAGAGCGCACCGGGGCGTACCAGGGCGCGGCGCAACGCCGTGGCGTTCAGCGGCGGGCGGCCCAGATCGCTCCAGCGGCCGGCATCTTTGTCCTGGTTTTCCGGTGGTTGAGGCGTCATGGGGACAGCCTAGGTGTGGTCAACGACGCAGTGCCGCTGAGCAGTCCCGCCGATACGCTACGGATCGGTAGCCAAACCCGTACCACCCTCAGTACGAGCACCAGTCCAGGACGAGCAGGAGCCGCATCCCGATGTCCGAGCCGGAAGCAAACATCCACACCACCGCGGGCAAGTTGGCGGATCTGCAACGGCGGATCGAAGAAGCCACCCATGCCGGTTCCGCCCGTGCCGTGGAGAAGCAGCACGCGAAGGGCAAGTTGACGGCGCGTGAGCGCATCGATCTGCTGCTGGACGAGGGCTCGTTCGTCGAGCTGGACGAGTTCGCGCGGCACCGGTCGACGAATTTCGGGCTGGACCGGACCCGCCCGTACGGCGACGGTGTGGTGTCCGGCTACGGCACGGTCGACGGCCGTCCGGTGGCCGTCTTCTCCCAGGACTTCACGGTCTTCGGCGGGGCGCTGGGCGAGGTCTTCGGCGAGAAGATCGTCAAGGTGATGGACTTCGCGCTCAAGACCGGTTGCCCGGTCATCGGCATCAACGACTCCGGTGGCGCGCGCATCCAGGAGGGCGTGGCCTCGCTGGGCATGTACGGCGAGATCTTCCGCCGCAACACCCATGCCTCGGGCGTGATCCCGCAGATCAGCCTGATCGTCGGCCCGTGTGCGGGCGGTGCGGTCTACTCCCCCGCCATCACCGACTTCACGGTCATGGTGGACCAGACCTCGCACATGTTCATCACCGGTCCCGATGTCATCAAGACGGTGACCGGCGAGGACGTCGGCTTCGAGGAGCTGGGCGGCGCCCGTACGCACAACACCACCTCGGGCGTGGCGCACCACATGGCGGGTGACGAGAAGGACGCCATCGAGTACGTCAAGGGGCTGCTGTCCTACCTGCCGTCCAACAACCTCTCCGAGGCGCCCGCCTTCCCGGAGGAGGCGGACCTGGAGACCTCGGACACCGACCGCGAGCTGGACGCGCTGATCCCGGATTCGGCCAATCAGCCGTACGACATGCATGTCGCGATCGAGCATGTCCTGGACGACCACGAATTCCTGGAGACCCAGGCACTGTTCGCGCCGAACATCCTGACCGGCTTCGGGCGGGTCGAGGGGCATGCGGTCGGTGTGGTCGCCAACCAGCCGATGCAGTTCGCGGGCATCCTGGACATCAAGGCCTCGGAGAAGGCCGCGCGGTTCGTGCGGACCTGCGACGCGTTCAACGTCCCGGTGATCACCTTCGTGGACGTGCCCGGCTTCCTGCCCGGCACCGACCAGGAGTACGACGGGATCATCCGGCGCGGCGCCAAGCTGATCTACGCGTACGCGGAGGCCACGGTCCCGCTGATCACGGTCATCACCCGCAAGGCGTTCGGTGGCGCGTACGACGTCATGGGCTCCAAGCACCTGGGTGCGGACCTCAACCTGGCCTGGCCGACCGCGCAGATCGCCGTCATGGGCGCACAGGGCGCGGTCAACATCCTGCACCGCCGCACGCTGGCCGCGATCGAGGACCCGGCCGCGCAGGACGAGCGGCGCCAGGAGCTGATCCAGGAGTACGAGGACACCCTGCTCAACCCGTATGTCGCGGCCGAGCGCGGGTACGTCGACGCGGTGATCATGCCGTCCGAGACGCGCCGGCACATCGTCCGCGGGCTGCGCACCCTGCGGAACAAGCGCGAGGCGCTGCCGCCGAAGAAGCACGGCAACATCCCGCTCTGACCGGCAGAACCAGCGGAACCAGCGGAACCAGCCGAACCAGCGGAACCGGCGAAGGGAGCCGTTCTCGATGATCAAGGTCGTACGGGGCAATCCGACCCCTGAGGAGCTGGCCGCCGCACTGGCGGTGGTTCAGGCCCGCGCGGCGGCCGCCGCTGCCGTCGCGCCCGGAACGACGGACCGCGGCACCGAGTGGTCGGACCCCGCGTCCACGGTTCCGGCGCGGGCCCGTATGCCGCATCCGGGGCCGCGGGCCTGGCGGACGAGTTACTGGCCGCATTGACCGGCTGACACCGGGTGGCCATCGGGCCGCCAGGTCGGTGCATAGTGCATTGACTAGTCCCTTTACCCCGTGGCGCCTGAGTACGCGTACTCAGGCGCCACGTGCGTCATGGGCACAGGATCGATACATGCTGTGGTCAGATCCGCCCGATGAGCCTCCTGAGGAGCTGCGCGATGTGCAGGCCAAGCTCCGACGGATGGGCATCGTGCTGGCTGTGGTCGCGGTGGTGCTGATGGTCCTGCTCACGGGGTGGTAGCCGCCCCCGTACGCGGGGCACCTCGCTGTTCCCGCTACCGGAGAGGCGACGCTCACAGCTCCCTTCTGCAACCGCTTCCCCCGATTTCCCTTCTTTCTCTCTTGACAGCGCAATTCGGGCGTCCGGCCGCCCGGGCGGCAGCCGGACGGAAGTGGGAGAGCGATGAACAGGCCGCTGAGGCATATAGCCGTCTTCTGCGGGGTGCTGGTGCTGGCCCTGCTGGCGCGTGCGACATGGGTCCAGTTCGTCCAGGCCGACGAGCTCGCCAACGACCCGCACAACCGCCGCGTCAAGATCGAGGCGTTCTCCTACCCGCGCGGCAACATCATCGTCGGCGGCAAGCCGATCACCGGGTCGGTGGCGACCTCCGGTGACTTCAAGTACAAGCGGACGTACAAGGACGGCCCGATGTACGCGCCGGTCACCGGCTTCGCCTCCCAGGCCCAGGGAACGACCTTCCTGGAAGGCATCTACAACAAGGTGCTCAGTGGCAAGGACGACCGGCTCGCCCTCAAGAACGCCAAGGACATCCTCACCGGCGAGAAGCCGCGCGGCGGCGATGTGATCACCACCATCGACCCCAAGGCGCAGAAGGCCGCGTACAAGGGCCTGACCGACCTCAACGCCAAGGGCGCGGTGGTCGCGCTCGACCCGCGCAACGGCAGGGTCCTCGCGCTCGCCTCCACCCCCTCCTACGACCCGTCGGTCTTCACCGGCATCTCCAACGCCGAGGGCGCGAAGTTCAAGGCGCTGGACGCCAAGAAGTCCAAGCCGCTGAACAACCGGGCGCTGCGCGAGACCTACCCGCCCGGCTCCACCTTCAAGATCCTCACCGCGGCGGCGGCCCTGGAGCACGGTGTGGTCTCCGACATCAACGCGTCGTCGGGAGCACCCGCCCCGTACCAGCTGCCGCAGAGCACCACGAAGGTCGGGAACGATGTCGCGGGCGCACCCTGCGACAAGGCCTCGCTCAAGACCGGTATGCAGTGGTCCTGCAACAACGTCTTCCTCGACGCCGCGCTCAAGGTCGGCAAGGACAAGATGCGCGAGACCGCCCAGAAGTTCGGCTTCAACGAGAACGTCTACGACGAGGACCTCGGCGACCTGCTGGCCACCAAGAGCCTCTACCCGGAGAAGCTCGACAAGCCGCAGACCGCGCTGACCGGTATGGGCCAGGGCAGCCTCACCAGCACCCCGATGCAGATGGCGATGGTGGCCGCCGGTCTCGCCAACGACGGCAAGGTGATGATGCCGCACCTGGTCGACGAGGTGCGCGGCTCCGACCTGTCGACGCTGGAGAAGGCCGAGCCGAAGCTGATGTCCCAGGCCGTCTCCGCCGACACCGCGAAGAAGGTGCAGGAGATGATGGAGTACACCGTCGACAAGGGCACCGCCGAGAAGGCCGCGATCGACGGGGTGACCGTCGGCGGCAAGACCGGCACCGCCCAGCACGGCGCGAACGTCAACGACGAGCGCCCCTACGCCTGGTTCGTCTCCTACGCCAAGCAGAGCGACGGCAGCTCCCCGGTCGCGGTCGCCGTCTTCGTCGACCCCTCGGAGATGGACATCCCCCGGTCGGAGATCGCCGGCGGCAAGCTGGGCGGGCCGATCGCGAAGTCGGTCATGCAGGCGGTGCTCAACAAGTAGTCCGGGGGCCCGCGGGGCGGCGGGGGCTCCGTACGATGGCGGGCATGACCGAAGAGTCCCGCCCCCGCCGTCTTGTCCTCGCCTCCCAGTCCCCCGCCCGGCTGGCCCTGCTGCGCCAGGCCGGGCTGGCCCCCGAGGTCATCGTCAGCGGCGTCGATGAGGACGCGCTCACCGCGCCCACGCCCGGTGAGCTGGCCCGCGTCCTGGCCGAGGCCAAGGCCGAGGCGGTGGCCGGCCGCCCGGAGGCCGCCGGCGCGCTGGTCGTCGGCTGCGACTCGGTGCTGGAGCTGGACGGGCGGGCGCTCGGCAAGCCCGTCGACGCCGAGGACGCCACCGCCCGCTGGAAGTCCATGCGCGGCCGCTCCGGCATCCTCCAGACCGGCCACTGCGTGATCGACACCGCGACCGGCCGCCGGGTGGCCGCCACCGCCTCGACCACGGTCCGTTTCGGCGAGCCGACCGACGAGGAGATCGCCGCGTACGTGGAAAGCGGCGAACCGCTGTTCGTCGCCGGCGCCTTCACCCTCGACGGCCGCTCCGCCCCCTTCATCGACGGCATCGACGGCGACCCCGGCAATGTCATCGGCCTCTCCCTGCCGCTGCTGCGCCGGCTGCTCGCCGACCTGGACGTCGCGATCACGGATCTGTGGACCTGAGCCTCCCGCTTCCGCCGGCCGTCCGGCCGAGGGTCGAGAAACGGCCAGAGACGGCAAAGGCGAGCACGGGCAGGCTCCCGGTACCTACGCTGCCCGTATGGCAACCGTTGTCGAACTGATCAGCTACCCCGTCAAGGGCTGCGCCGGTGTCCCGGCGACCGAGGCGGAGCTCACCCCGGCCGGCCTCGCCCACGACCGCAGCTTCCTGGTCGTCGGGCCCGAAGGCGTCTTCCGCAGCCAGCGCACCGACCCCCGGCTGGCGGTGATCCGGCCGGCGGTCGAGGCCGGCGGGGCGCACCTCACCCTGCACGCGCCGGACTGCGACCCCCTCCACCTGGACGTCGACACCGGCACCGGCTCGGCGGCGCGGTCCGAGGTCGAGATGTTCGGAACGCCGTACCGCGCGGTCGACCAGGGGGACCGGGTGGCGGGCTGGCTGTCCGAAGTCCTGGGCGCGGAGAGCCGGCTGGTGCGCGTACCGCCGGAGCACGACCGGGTGACCGACGGACTCACCCCCGGCACCTCCGGCTTCGCCGACAGCAGCGCCGTGCATGTCCTCTCCCGGGCCACCCTCGACGACCTCAACCGCCGGATCGCCGCCGCCGGCCGCACCCCGGTCCCGATGGACCGTTTCCGGCCCAACCTCGTGGTGGACGGCTGGGAAGCGCCGCAGACCGAGGACCGGGCGCGCCAGGTCACCGTCGGCGGCGGGATGCTGGGCTTCACCAAACTGGCCATCCGCTGCGCGGTCACCCTCGTCAACCAGCAGACGGGCGGCAAGGCCGGGCCCGAACCGCTGCGCACGCTCGCCGCGTACCGGCGGGTGCCCGAGGGCGGGGTGGCGTTCGGATCGAAGTTCGCGGTGGTGGGGACCGGAAAGGTGACGGTGGGCGACGCATTCGAGGTCACCGAGTGGGGAACCGATTGACCCGAAACGACTCGATCGCCCCGGTCGGGTCCGTCATGAGGAGTCCGCACCATGCCGAAGATCCTGCTCATCGCCGGTGACGCCACCGAGGACCTGGAGTTCTTCTACCCCTACCAGCGGCTGCTGGAGGAGGGCTACGAGCCCCGGATCGCGGCCCTCACCCGCAAGAAGCTCCAGTTCGTCGTCCATGACTTCGTCGACAACTTCGACACCTACGTCGAACGCGAGGGCCACTCCTGGCCGGCCGACCTCGCGCTGTCCGAAGTCGATCCGGCCGACTACGCGGCACTGGTGCTCCCCGGCGGCCGGGCACCCGAATACCTCCGCAACGACCCCGACTACCGCCGCGTCGTCACCCACTTCTTCGACGCCGACAAGCCCGTCGCCCACATCTGCCACGCGGCCCTCTCGCTGGCCCCGCTCGGCGTCCTCAAGGGCCGCCGCACCTCCGCCTACCCGGCCTGCGCACCGGACGTGGAGATGGGCGGCGGCACCTTCGTCGACGGCGCCGCGGTGGTCGACGGCAAGGTCGTCTCGGCCCGCGCCTGGCCCGACCACCCCGAGTGGATGCGGGCGTTCCTGGAGGTGCTGCGGGAGCATGCGCCGGTGAAGTAGCGGCCGGGCCGATCCGCCCCGGGACAGGGGGAGTTCGCGCCTGGCCGGGGCGCTCGGCCGCGCCGCCGGACGGGAAGCCAGGGGATCAGGCGGAGGTGGGGGCCACCGGCGGTCCGCCGTTCGGGGTGTTTTCCGCGTTTCCGCGCGCGTCCCCCGAAAAGCCCTCGCCATACGCCATCAGCGTCAGCACCAGCAGCGCCAGCACGGCCATCATCGCGAGGAAGGCGACCCAGCCGACCAGACCGACGGCGAAGGCGCCCAGCATGCCGTGCACCACCGCACAGCTGATGAGGGCGATCCGGGTGAAGCCGCCGGGGGCGCGGTCGCGCAGGGCGCAGCGGAGCAGAACCACGGCACAGAACAGCAGGTAGAGACCGAAGAGAATGCCCCCTACCCAGGAGCCGGTGGACATCGCGCGGGGCTGGAGCCCGGCCAGCGACATCTGCTGGCGGTCCACGACGATGCTCAGAATCCAGTTCAGCAGCACGATCCCGAACGCCTCCAGGATCAGTACCACCGCCGCGGCCAAGGCCACCGGCCGTCGTGCCACCCGCACCCCGTCCACCCACTTCCACCGTTCGCCCCGCCCGATGCGCCATGTGGGCGCCTGTTGCCGCCGTTACTCCGGTTACCCATGGGTACCGGAAGACATCGGGCACGCTACTGGGGGTCCCCCCTGCTCGTGAAGAGCTTGGGGGAGGGTAATAGCTGGGGCAAGGGTTGTGCACGGGTCGGTGTGGACGACTGCGGGCAAGAGGGCGACGGCGCGCCGACGGGCGGAGTCGACCGCAAAGTTTCCTTCGCCCATTCGTAGGGACTCCACAAAGAATTGACGATCCGCTGGACGCCCGAAGTTCGAGACCTAAGCCACACCAGGACCCGAGCCGGAGCCCAGGAATCCGGGCCTACCCTGGGATACCAGGGGACTTAGGTTCCTCACTGGCGCCCCGAGCACACTCCGTGTGGGCAAGCTCACCCCAGGGAACGGGTCGGCACGCGGTGTCGCCAGTCCCTAAAATCGCGGCATCCAATAGATGCGGCGAAGCGCCAAGGAAGGACCCATCGTGCGCAAGGTGCTCATCGCCAACCGTGGCGAAATCGCTGTTCGCGTTGCCCGTGCTTGCCGGGACGCGGGGATCGGCAGCGTAGCCGTCTACGCCGACCCCGACCGGGACGCACTGCACGTACGCGCGGCAGACGAGGCGTACGCCTTGGGCGGTGACACTCCTGCCACCAGTTACCTGGACATCGCCAAGGTCCTGGCTGCCGCCGCCGATTCGGGCGCGGACGCCATCCACCCCGGGTACGGCTTCCTGTCGGAGAACGCCGAGTTCGCCCAGGCCGTCCTGGACGCCGGGCTGACGTGGATCGGCCCGCCCCCGCAGGCCATCCGTGACCTCGGCGACAAGGTCGCCGCCCGGCACATCGCCCAGCGCGCCGGTGCGCCGCTGGTCGCCGGCACGCCCGACCCGGTCTCCGGCTCGGAGGAGGTCGTGGCCTTCGCCAAGGAGCACGGCCTGCCCATCGCCATCAAGGCGGCCTTCGGTGGCGGCGGCCGCGGTCTGAAGGTGGCCCGGACGCTCGAAGAGGTTCCGGAGCTGTATGACTCCGCGGTGCGCGAGGCGGTGGCCGCGTTCGGCCGCGGCGAGTGCTTCGTCGAGCGTTACCTGGACCGTCCGCGGCATGTCGAGACCCAGTGCCTGGCCGACAAGCACGGCAATGTGGTCGTGGTCTCGACCCGTGACTGCTCGCTCCAGCGCCGCCACCAGAAGCTGGTGGAGGAGGCCCCGGCCCCGTTCCTGACGGAGGAGCAGAACGCCGAGCTGTACCGCGCGTCCAAGGCCATCCTCAAGGAGGCCGCCTACGAGGGCGCCGGTACCTGCGAATTCCTCGTCGGCCAGGACGGCACGATCTCCTTCCTGGAGGTCAACACCCGGCTCCAGGTCGAGCACCCGGTCACCGAGGAGGTCACCGGCCTGGACCTGGTCCGGGAGATGTTCCGGATCGCCGACGGCGAGAAGCTCGGCTACGACGACCCGGCGGTCCGCGGCCACTCCTTCGAGTTCCGGATCAACGGCGAGGACCCGGGCCGCAACTTCCTCCCGGCCCCCGGCTCGGTCACGAGGTTCGACGCGCCGTCCGGCCCCGGTGTCCGTCTGGACGCGGGCGTGGAGTCCGGCAGCGTCATCGGCCCGGCCTGGGACTCGCTGCTGGCCAAGCTGATCGTCACCGGCGCCACGCGTCAGCAGGCCCTCCAGCGCGCCGCGCGGGCGCTGGCGGAGTTCACCGTCGAGGGCATGGCCACCGCCATCCCCTTCCACCGCACGGTCGTCCAGGACCCGGCGTTCGCCCCCGAACTCACCGGCTCCAGCGACCCGTTCACGGTCCACACCCGCTGGATCGAGACCGAGTTCGTCAACGAGATCCCCCCGTTCGCCGCACCCGGCGCGGACGAGGGTGAGGCCGACAGCCGCGAGACGGTCGTCGTCGAGGTCGGCGGCAAGCGCCTGGAGGTCTCGCTGCCGTCCTCGCTGGGCATGCCGCTGGCCCGGGCCGCGGTCGCCGGCGGTGCCAAGCCGAAGCGGAAGGCCGCCAAGAAGTCCGGCAGCGCCGCCTCCGGCGATGCGCTCGCCTCCCCGATGCAGGGCACCATCGTCAAGGTCGCCGTCGAGGAGGGCCAGCAGGTCACCGAGGGTGAGCTGGTCGTCGTGCTGGAGGCCATGAAGATGGAGCAGCCGCTCAACGCGCACCGCTCCGGCACCATCAAGGGCCTGACCGCCGAGGTCGGCGCCGCGCTCACATCCGGCGCGGTGATCTGCGAGATCAAGGACTGACCCGACGGCGTTCCGCCAGACGGACGAGGGGCTCCCGGCAACTGCCGCCGGGAGCCCCTCGGGTCCGTTCCGGAGCGCTACGAGTTCCCCACCACGTCCTCCGGGAACGTCAGCGACCGGTCCATCCAGCTCAGCGCCTCGGGCAGTTCGCGCCGCCAGGTGGCGAAGTTGTGGCTGCCGTGCGGGAGGACGACGGATGTCGCCGTCATCGGCGGCTTGACCGCGGCGAGGAACGCCTGGGCCGCCGGGTAGTTCTTCTCGCCGCTGCGGCTGGTGCCCACCAGAACGTCCACCCGGGGCACGGGCAGATGCCGCAGCCGCCACATCAGATCGTGCTCCTGGCGGCGCCGCACCCGGTCCCGCCCCTCGCCGAAGAGGTTGCCGGTCGTGGGGTCGTTGCTGACCTTGTAGTCGGGCGACAGGGCGGCCGCCGCGGAGTACGTACGGTCGTGCCGCATGGCGAGCTGGAGGGCGCAGCTGCCGCCCGAGGAGTAGCCCAGCAGGCCCCAGGCGCCGGGGTCGTGGCCGACGCGGTAGTGCGAGCGGAGCGCGTCCGGCACATCGCGCGCGAAGAACGTCTCGGCCTGCGGTCCGCCCGGCACATCGACGCACTGGGTGTCGCGGGGCGGGGCGATGGTGGGCCGCAGCATCACGATGACCGTCGGCTTCATCTGACCGGCCCGGATCAGCCGCCCGGCGGTCTGCGGCAGCCGCAGATGCTGGCCGAGCAGGAAGGTGCCGCCGGGGTAGCCGCTGAGCGCGACGACGACGGGGAACCGCTGACGGTCGTACTGCGGCTGGAAATACTGCGGCGGCAGATAGACATACGCCGGGTTCACCACCCGGGTCCGCTTCCCGACGATCCGTACGGTCTCGACCTTCCCCGCCTGCTCCGGCGCCCCCTTCGGCAGACCGTGCACCTTCTCCAGCCCCTCCGGCCCCGAGGGCTGCACCAAGCCCTTCGACGGGTCACCGACGGGCCCGGCCGCCCCCTGGTCGCCCCATTTGCCGACGGCGGCCGGGGCGTCGTCGTAGAGGCCGAGCAGCTCGTGCCACGAGCCGTAGAACTGGAAGTTGGCGTTCACCACGAGGCCGAGCGCCGCCACGATGGCCAGCTGGGTCGCGAAGATCGAGCCGAGCCGCCCCAGCAGCGCCCGCGGCCCGCGCCCGGCGAACCGCGGCCACAGCCAGAGCGTGAGGCCCACACAGACCACGGCGACCGCGGCCACGGCGTACAACAGCGATCGGCTGGTCAGTCCCATGACGTCTTCCCCAGATGTCCCGCGCCGCGCCCGCTTCCCCGGCGGCCCCGCACGGCGTCCTCCCCGGTCCTCCGGAAGACCCCGGAAGACCTCATTGCGCCTGGTTTGATGGCGCTTGCCGACCCGGCGTTGCGGGGCCGCAGAGGAGTTCGGCCGCGCGCCCACCGGGAGATGCCGGGACTTCATCCCCGGTCTGCCGTACGGCCACCGGACGGGGGCCGCGGAGACGTTCCGCCCATACGGAGGGGCGGTCCGGTAACCCTTGCCCACCGCACCGGGACAGCGGCCGACGACGCAATGGCATCCTGGACCCACCGGGCCGCACATGGCCGGGTCGAGGGAGGACGGCGATGGCGACCGAGACGGCAGGGCAGCCGCAGACGACGGGCCCGGCGGCGACCGCACCGGCGCGGACGCCTGAGGTACGCCCCATGCGGGCCGATGCCCGCCGCAATTACGAGCGGCTGCTGACCGAGGCCCGTACGGCCTTCACCGAGCACGGCACGGACACCTCACTGGAGGACATCGCCCGCCGCGCCGGCGTCGGCATCGGCACCCTCTACCGCCACTTCCCCAACCGGACCGCCCTGATGGGTGCGGTCTTCCAGGGCGAGGTGGACGCCCTGCTGACGCACGCCAGAGAACTGGCCGACGCGCCGCAGCCGTGCGCCGCGCTGGTCGAATGGCTGCGTGCGATCATCACCCACGCCACCACCTACCGCGGGCTGTCCCGCGCGCTGATGACGGCATCGGCCGACGACAGCTCGGGCATGGCCCGGTGCAGCGTGCCGATGCGGGAGGCCGGCGGTGCGCTGCTGACCCGGGCCCAGCAGGCCGGGGCCGTACGCCCGGATGTGAGCATCAGCGATCTGATGCAGCTGACCAACGGCATCGCGCTGGCCGTCGAGGAATCCCCGGACGACCCCAAGCTCGCCGACCGGCTGCTGACGCTCACACTGCGCGGGCTGAAGGGGGACCACCACTGAGCAGCGATCCCCGGCGCCGGGCCGGCGCGCCACGGTGACGCGCCCCCGACACTGCGCTCAGCGCCGCCGTGGTGCCAGATCGGCGACCCGGCCGCCGGAGGTCTCACCCAGCGACGGGGCCGAGCGGAGCTGTGGCCCCCCGGCCCCGCCGCCCGGCGCATGGCTGCGCCGCTGGCCCGGGAGCGGGACGTCCCGCCGGGGCCCTCTGCGGTCCCCCGGCGCACCGTCCCGCCCCGGCTGCCCCGGACCGTGGCCCACGCCCGAACCGTTGGCGACGGCGATCTGGACGCCCTGATCGGCCAGCGCCTGGAGTTCCGTGGCGGCGCGGTCGTCATGGCCCGGCGGCTCGTCCGTGACCAGCCGCGTGATCACATCCGTGGGCACGGTCTGGAACATGGTGTCGGAGCCGAGCTTGGTGTGGTCGGCGAGCACCACCACCTCCCCCGCCGCCTGCACCAGCGCCCGGTCGACGCTGGCGGAGAGCATGTTGGACGTGGACAGACCGCGCTCGGCGGTCAGTCCGCTGCCCGACAGGAAGGCGCGGGAGACCCGCAGGCCCTGGAGGGACTGCTCGGCACCGCTGCCGACCAGCGCGTAGTTGGAGCCGCGCAGGGTGCCGCCGGTCATCACGACCTCGACGCGGTTGGCATGGGCCAACGCCTGGGCGACCAGCAGGGAGTTGGTGACGACGGTCAGGCCGGGGACCCGCGCGAGCCGGCGGGCCAGCTCCTGCGTGGTCGTTCCCGCGCCGACGACGATGGCCTCGCCCTCTTCGACGAAGCCGGCCGCGAGATCGGCGATGGCCGTCTTCTCCGCGGTCGCTAGATGGGATTTCTGTGGGAATCCTGATTCGCGGGTAAAGCCTCCCGGCAGGACCGCACCGCCGTGCCGGCGGTCGAGCAGTCCTTCTGCCTCCAGCGCCCGCACGTCCCGCCGTACGGTTACTTCGGAGGTCTGGACGACGCGGGCGAGCTCCCGGAGCGATACGGCTCCATTGGCGCGCACCATTTCAAGGATCAATTGGCGACGTTCTGCAGCGAACACGAAACTGACAGTAACGCCAACGACCGTCTGTTTTCAGCAGGTTGCACCAATTAACGGAAGTTGTACGCACTGCGGAGCGTGACGTGGTATGCGGTATGCATATGTCGTGCGGATGTCGAACTACCGGGCGGGACGGGCCGCTTGGCCCCTGGTCAGTCGCCTTGCCGCGGCCCGCGGCGGCCGGGACCGGAGCGGTCCGGTCCCGGTCCGATGCAGGGACGTTTCATCCCCAGTACGCACGGTGGGCACAAACTTTTGAATCGGCCGCCGCCCGCCCGGCACCCCCGGTTACTCGCTGGCGGCCTTGCGCGAGTGCAGCTGGCGGGCGACCTCGGCGATCGATCCGGACAGCGACGGGTAGACCGTGAAGGCGTTGGCGATCTGCTCGACGGTCAGATTGTTGTCGACCGCGATCGAGATGGGATGGATCAGCTCACTGGCGCGCGGGGAGACGACCACACCGCCGACGACGATGCCGGTGCCGGGGCGGCAGAACAGCTTCACGAAGCCGTCGCGGATGCCCTGCATCTTGGCGCGCGGGTTGCGCAGCAGCGGGAGCTTGACGACCCGGGCGTCGATCCGGCCGCTGTCGACGTCGGCCTGGGAGTAACCGACAGTGGCGATCTCCGGGTCGGTGAAGACGTTGGCGGAGACCGTCTTGAGGTTCAGCGGGGTGACCGCGTCGCCGAGGAAGTGGTACATCGCGATCCGGCCCTGCATCGCGGCGACGGACGCCAGCGCGAAGACACCGGTGCAGTCACCGGCCGCGTACACGCCCTGGGCGCTGGTGCGGGAGACCTTGTCGGTCCAGATGTGGCCGGAGTCGGTGAGCTTGACGCCGGCCGCTTCCAGGCCGATGCCGTCGGTGTTGGGGATGGAGCCGACGGCCATCAGGCAGTGCGTACCGGAGATCATGCGGCCGTCGGCCAGGGTGACCTCGACGCGGTCGCCGACCCGTTTGGCGGACTGGGCACGGGAGCGCGACATGACGTTCATGCCGCGGCGGCGGAAGACGTCCTCCAGGACGGCGGCGGCGTCCGGGTCCTCGCCCGGCAGCACGCGGTCCCGGGAGGAGACGAGGGTGACGCGGGAGCCGAGCGCCTGGTAGGCACCGGCGAACTCGGCGCCGGTGACACCGGAGCCGACCACGATCAGCTCTTCGGGCAGCTCGTCGAGGTCGTAGACCTGCGTCCAGTTCAGGATCCGCTCGCCGTCGGGGAGCGCGTCCGGGATCTCGCGGGGGTGCGCGCCGGTGGCGATCAGCACCGCGTCCGCGATCAGGCCCTCCGAGGTGCCGTCGGCGGCGGTGACCGTCACCTTGCGGGAACCGTCCGGCGCCTGGCCCGGCTCCAGCCGGCCGCGGCCGCGCATGACCCGGCCGCCGGCGCGGGTCACGGACGCGGTGATGTCATGCGACTGGGCGAGTGCGAGGCGCTTGACCCGCCGGTTGACCTTGCCGAGGTCGACGCCGACGACCCGGGCGGGCCGGTCCACGTGCGGAGTGTCGTCCTCGACGATGATGCCGAGCTCCTCGTAGGAGGAGTCGAAGGTGGTCATCACCTCGGCCGTGGCGATCAGAGTCTTCGACGGCACGCAGTCGGTCAGCACCGACGCCCCGCCCAGACCGTCGCAGTCGACGACGGTCACCTCCGCGCCGAGAGAAGCCGCCACCAGGGCTGCTTCGTATCCGCCGGGTCCGCCACCGATGATCACGATCCGAGTCACGTACTCCATTGTCCCGCACGCCCGTACGTCACTCTCGCCCGGGGGCGTCCTCCGCCTCTGACGAGCACCGGAGCGCGCCGCACCGGGTCTCCCGTCCGGACCTCGGGTACCACGAGCCCGACGGGCAACCTCCCGTACCCTCGGAACCATGTCGCTCTACGCCGCGTACGCCGGCAACCTCGACGCGCGGCTGATGTCCCGCCGCGCACCGCACTCGCCGCTGCGCGGCACCGGCTGGCTCAGCGGCTGGCGGCTCACCTTCGGCGGCGAGCAGATGGGCTGGGAGGGCGCGCTGGCGACGGTCGTCGAATCCCCCGGCTCCCAGCTCTTCGTCGCGCTCTACGACATCGCGCCCATGGACGAGGAGTCCATGGACCGCTGGGAGGGCGTCGGCATGGACATCTACCGCCGGATGCGGGTGCGGGCGCACACCCTCGAAGGCGACGAGGCGGCATGGATCTATGTCCTCAACGGCTATGAGGGCGGTCTGCCGTCGGCCCGCTATCTGGGCGAGATCGCGGATGCCGCGGAGTCGGCGGGCGCGCCGCACGACTATGTGATGGAGCTGCGCAAGCGCCCCTGCTGACGGGCGGCGCCGCGCCGGCCGGGGCGGGCACGCCGCCGTACGGTGCCGCGACGCGCCCGGGAGCCTGCTTTTGGCAGATGCCACAACGATCCGATCCCAGCACCGTGAGCAGCGACATCTACGCGCGTAGGGCATTACCGGCTACCCTCGTCCGCGTGAACGCATCTGTTACTCCGGACATCGCGCGCGACCCCCAGGGTGCCGCCGCCGACGCCGCCGCCCGTCTGCGTGAGCTGACCGGCGCCGAGACCCATGACGTCGCCCTGGTGATGGGCTCCGGCTGGGCCCCGGCCGCCGAGGCCCTGGGCGCGCCCGAGCACGAATTCCCCGTCACCGAGCTGCCCGGCTTCCCGGCGCCGGCCGTCGCCGGACACGGCGGCAAGATCCGCTCGTACCAGGTCGGCGCGAAGCGGGCGCTGGTCTTCCTGGGCCGTACCCACTACTACGAAGGCCGCGGGGTCGCCGCGGTCGCGCACGGCGTCCGCACCGCCGCCGCGGCCGGCTGCAAGACCATCGTGCTCACCAACGGGTGCGGCGGTCTGCGCGAGGGCATGCGCCCCGGCCAGCCGGTCCTCATCAGCGACCACCTCAACCTGACCGCCACCTCCCCGATCGTCGGCGCGAACTTCGTCGACCTGACGGACCTGTACTCGCCGCGGCTGCGCGCGCTGTGCAAGGAGGTCGACCCGAGCCTGGAGGAGGGCGTCTACGCCCAGTTCCCCGGCCCGCACTACGAGACCCCGGCCGAGATCAAGATGATCCGGACCCTGGGCGCCGACCTGGTCGGGATGTCCACCGTCCTGGAGGCCATCGCGGCGCGCGAGGCCGGCGCCGAGGTGCTCGGGCTGTCGCTGGTGACGAACCTCGCCGCCGGCATGACGGGCGAGCCGCTCAACCACGAAGAGGTGCTGCAGGCCGGCCGCGACTCCGCGACCCGGATGGGCAGCCTGCTCGCCCAGGTGCTCGGCAAGCTCTGAGCCACCGCGGCGCCACGGCGCCGCACCGGACGACGACGGCTGACGGCCACGGCGGGTGCCCCACCCGCCGGGCCGCCCCGTCCGCACCGGGCCCGCCGCCTGCCCGCCGGTCCACCCCACCGCGCGGCGCGGCCCTCCCCCGCGCGCTGCCATCCAGCGGCATTGGCCGGTTTCGCGGCTCCCCGTACCCGCGTACCGGGTATGCGTGACGAGCCGAGAGGGCCCTGCCTCCTCAGCCGTCCTCAGCGCGCCCCCACCCGCATCCACCGTCAGGAGCATCACGTGGCTACCGATCCCGCGGAGCTGACCCACCGGGCCCAGGCATGGCTGGCCGAGGACCCCGACCCGGAGACCCGGGACGAGCTCGCCAAGCTCATCGCAGCCGAGGACACCGACGAGCTGACCGCCCGGTTCGCCGGCACCCTCCAGTTCGGCACCGCCGGGCTGCGCGGTGAACTGGGCGCGGGCCCGATGCGGATGAACCGCTCCGTGGTCATCCGGGCCGCGGCCGGCCTCGCCGCGTACCTCAAGGCGCAGGGCGACGGCTCGGGCCTGGTGGTCATCGGCTACGACGCCCGCCACAAGAGCGCCGACTTCGCCCGTGACACGGCGGCCGTGATGGTCGGCGCGGGCCTGCGCGCCGCGGTGCTGCCGCGCCCGCTGCCCACCCCGGTCCTGGCCTTCGCGATAAGGCACCTGGGTGCGGTGGCCGGGGTCGAGGTCACCGCCAGCCACAACCCGCCGCGCGACAACGGCTACAAGGTCTACCTGGGCGACGGCTCCCAGATCGTGCCGCCCGCGGACGGCGAGATCGCCGCCGAGATCGACGCGGTCCGGTCGCTCGCCGACGTCCCGCGCCCGGAGGCCGGCTGGGAAACCCTCGACGAGGCGGTCCTGGACGCCTATCTGGCGCGTACGGACGCGGTCCTGACGCCCGGCTCCCCCCGGGACACGAAGGTCGTCTACACGCCCATGCACGGCGTCGGCCGGGACACCCTCGTCGCCGCCTTCGCACGCGCCGGATTCCCGGCGCCGACGGTCGTCGCGGAACAGGCCGAGCCGGACCCGGACTTCCCGACGGTCGCCTTCCCCAACCCGGAGGAGCCGGGCGCGATGGACCTCGCGTTCGCCACCGCCCGGGACACCGCGGGCGTCGACATCGTGATCGCCAACGACCCCGACGCGGACCGCTGCGCCGTCGCCGTCCCCGCCCCCGGCACGCCGGACGGCTGGCGGATGCTGCGCGGCGACGAGGTCGGCGCGCTGCTCGCCGCCCACCTGGTGCGCAAGCGGGCGGCCGGCATCTTCGCGACGACCATCGTCTCCTCCCAGCTGATGTCCCGTATCGCGGCCGCCGCCTCGCTCCCGTACGAGGAGACGCTGACCGGCTTCAAGTGGCTGGCCCGGGTGGACGGTCTGCGGTACGCCTTCGAGGAGGCGCTCGGCTACTGCGTCGATCCGGCGGGCGTCCGCGACAAGGACGGCATCACCGCGGCCCTGCTGATCACCGAGCTGGCCGCGGAACTGAAGCAGTCCGGGCGCACCCTCGGCGACCTGCTCGACGACCTCGCGCGGGAACACGGGCTGCACGCCACCGACCAGCTCTCGGTCCGTGTCGAGGACCTGTCGCTGATCGCCGACGCCATGCGCAGGCTGCGCGAGCAGCCGCCGACCGCGCTGGCGGGCCTGACCGTGACCCGCGCCGACGACCTGGCCCGGGGCACGGAGACGCTGCCGCCGACCGACGGGCTGCGCTACTACCTGTCCGGTTCGCCGGCGGCCGGGATCGAGGCCGCCCGCGTGGTGGTCCGCCCCAGCGGCACCGAGCCCAAGCTCAAGTGCTACCTGGAGGTCGTGGTCCCGGTGTCCGCACCCCAGGCCCTGCCCGAGGCCCGCACGAAGGCCGCCACGGCGCTGGAGTCGATCAAGCGGGACCTGGCGGAGGCGGCGGGGATCTGAGGGGGCGGGGGCAGCCTCCGGACCGCCCTTCCCCCGTACCCGCCACCCACAGCGGGCTTGGCCCCGTCCCGTACCCGCCACCCCCAGCGGGCTTGAACCACCCCTCCCGTACCCGCCCACCCCCCCCGAAGGGGGGTGGGCGGCGGGGAAACAACCCTGGGGCGCGCCCCTAGGCCCGAGGCAGCTCACCCCTGGGCCCAGAGCAGTCACAGCCTCACCACTACGGCCAGGCCCGAGGCAACTACACCGCCACCATCACCGCCAGCCCCACCGCGCCCACCACCAGCGGCGCGAGGACCGCGTACGACCAGCGCACCGCCGGTTCTCCCTGAGCGCTCTCGCGGTGGGTGGCGCGCTCCTTGATCTCGCGCAGCTCGTCGAGGGTCTGGTCGGCCATGGCGCGCGGCACCGGGCCGGCGTCGGCGTCGAGCCCGAACCGGGGGCGGGGCGCGGAGCCCCGGGCCGCCTGGCGGCTGACCTTCTTGCGCTGCCGCAGCGAGACCGGGATGGCCCATAGCTGGTATTTGCCCCCGCTGGTGAACACCTCGGCGGAGAACGCCGCCCGCAGGTCCTCCACCGCGCCCCACGGCAGCGTGACCGTACGGAACGGGTTACGCACCGTCAGCCGGTCCTCGCCCGCCCTGACCAGCGGCCGCAGGGTGAAGGCGACCACCAGCGGCACCCCGAGGAGCAGCGCGAACAGCGCCGTCAGCTTGGTGCGCACGTCGCCCCGCAGCAGGGCGTCGCCGCCGAGCCAGAGTCCGAGCAGGAGGAGCAGCGCGCCGCCGACGAGGGCCGCGGGCGAGCGGTAGCTGCGCTCCGCGTACTGCTGTGGGGGCGGGGAGGTCCGGTCCTGGCTCGTCATGGGGCCGATTCTGCCCGACCGTCCGGATGCCGGACATTGCGTTACGGCATCATTCGGGGGCGGGGTGCGGCCGCGTCCGGGCCCCGGTGGGGGCCTCCTCCGGCGCCCGCCACCGGGCACGTTGCCGGAATCGGCGCGGCCCGCCCGGCCGGATTTCGGACGGCTGAGGGGGATGACATGGTGCTACGCGCGTAGATATGCTCCCCTCGTGACCATGCCCATCACTGTTCCCGCATACGGCAAGGAAGCCGCGGGGCGTCTGGCGTCAATGGCGGACGTGACCGCCGACGACGGTGCGCTGCGCCGCTTCCTCCACGGCCTCCCCGGCGTCGACGCGGTCGGCCTCGAGGCCCGCGCCGCCACCCTCGGCACCCGCTCGATCAAGACGACGGCGAAGGCGTACGCCATCGATCTCGCCATCTCCATGATCGACCTGACGACCCTCGAAGGCGCGGACACCCCGGGCAAGGTCCGGGCGCTGTGCGCCAAGGGCGTCCACCCCGACCCCACCGACCGCACCAGCCCCAAGGTCGCGGCGATCTGCGTCTACCCGGACATGGTCGCGACGGCCAAGGAGGCGCTCGGCGACTCCGGCATCCATGTCGCGTCCGTCGCCACCGCCTTCCCCGCGGGCCGCGCCGCGCTGCCGGTCAAGCTGGCGGACACCCGGGACGCGGTCGCGGCCGGCGCCGACGAGATCGACATGGTGATCGACCGGGGCGCCTTCCTCTCCGGCCGCTACATGGACGTCTTCGAGGAGATCAAGGCCGTCAAGGAGGCGTGTGCCCGCCCCGACGGAAGCGCCGCGCACCTCAAGGTCATCTTCGAGACCGGTGAGCTCCAGACGTACGACAACGTGCGCCGGGTCTCCTGGCTGGCGATGCTCGCAGGCGCCGACTTCATCAAGACCTCGACCGGCAAGGTCGCCGTCAACGCCACCCCGCCGGTCACCCTCCTGATGCTGGAGGCGGTCCGGGACTTCCACGCCACGACCGGCGTGCAGGTCGGGGTGAAGCCGGCCGGCGGCATCCGGACGACCAAGGACGCGATCAAGTACCTGGTCATGGTCAACGAGACGCTCGGCGAGCCCTGGCTGACCGCCGACTGGTTCCGCTTCGGCGCCTCCAGCCTCCTGAACGACCTGCTGATGCAGCGCCAGAAGCTCAGCACCGGCCGCTACTCCGGCCCCGACTACGTCACGGTGGACTGAGGCTCCCATGACCTTCGATTACGCACCCGCACCCGAGTCCCGCTCCGTCGTCGACATCGCGCCGTCCTACGGCCTGTTCATCGACGGCGAGTTCGCCCCGGCCTCCGACGGCAAGGTCTTCAAGACCGTCTCCCCGTCGTCCGAGGAGGTCCTCTCCGAGGTCGCCCAGGCCACCGGCGACGACGTCGACCGCGCCGTGACGGCCGCCCGTAAGGCCTTCGAGAAGTGGTCCGCGCTGCCCGGCGCCGAGCGCGCCAAGTACCTCTTCCGGATCGCCCGGATCATCCAGGAGCGCTCGCGCGAGCTGGCCGTGCTGGAGTCGCTGGACAACGGCAAGCCGATCCGGGAGTCCCGGGACGCCGATCTGCCGCTGGTCGCCGCGCACTTCTTCTACTACGCGGGCTGGGCCGACAAGCTCGACCACGCCGGCTACGGCGCGAACCCCCGCCCGCTGGGCGTCGCCGGCCAGGTCATCCCGTGGAACTTCCCGCTGCTCATGCTCGCGTGGAAGATCGCCCCGGCGCTGGCGACCGGCAACACGGTCGTCCTCAAGCCCGCCGAGACGACCCCGCTGTCCGCGCTGTTCTTCGCGGACATCTGCCGCCAGGCGGGCCTGCCCAAGGGTGTCGTCAACATCCTGACGGGAGACGGTTCCACGGGCGCCGCGCTGGTCGCGCACCCGGACGTCAACAAGGTCGCCTTCACCGGCTCCACCGACGTCGGCAAGGCCATCGCCCGTACGGTCGCCGGCACCGACAAGAAGGTGACCCTGGAGCTGGGCGGCAAGGCGGCGAACATCGTCTTCGACGACGCGCCGCTGGACCAGGCCGTCGAGGGCATCGTCAACGGCATCTTCTTCAACCAGGGCCACGTCTGCTGCGCGGGCTCCCGTCTGCTGGTCCAGGAGTCCGTCCAGGACGAGCTGCTGGACGCTCTCAAGCGCCGGATGCAGACCCTGCGCGTCGGCGACCCGCTCGACAAGAACACCGACATCGGCGCCATCAACTCCGCCGAGCAGCTGGCCCGGATCACCGCGCTGGCCGACGCGGGCGAGGCCGAGGGCGCCGAGCGCTGGTCGCCGTCCTGCGAACTCCCCTCCGCCGGCTACTGGTTCGCCCCGACGCTGTTCACCGGCGTCACCCAGGCGCACCGCATCGCCCGCGAGGAGATCTTCGGCCCGGTGCTGTCCGTGCTGACCTTCCGCACCCCGGCCGAGGCCGTGGAGAAGGCCAACAACACCCCCTACGGGCTCTCGGCCGGCATCTGGACGGAGAAGGGCTCGCGGATGCTGTGGATGGCGAACAAGCTCCGCGCGGGCGTCATCTGGTCCAACACGTTCAACAAGTTCGACCCGGCGTCGCCCTTCGGCGGCTACCAGGAGTCGGGCTACGGCCGCGAGGGCGGCCGGCACGGTCTGGAGGCGTACCTCAATGTCTGAGCTGACTGGCCGACTCTCCGTCTTCAAGACCTACAAGCTGTACGTCGGGGGCAAGTTCCCCCGGTCCGAGAGCGGGCGGGTGTACGAGGTGACCGACTCCAAGGGCACATGGCTCGCCAACGCGCCCCTGGCCTCCCGTAAGGACGCCCGGGACGCGGTGGTCGCCGCCCGTAAGGCGTTCGGCGGCTGGTCCGGCGCCACGGCCTACAACCGCGGCCAGATCCTCTACCGCATCGCCGAGATGCTGGAGGGCCGCCGCGACCAGTTCACCGCCGAGGTCGCCGCGGCCGAGGGGCTGTCGAAGGCGAAGGCCACGGCGCAGGTGGACGCGGCGATCGACCGCTGGGTCTGGTACGCGGGCTGGTCCGACAAGGTCGCCCAGATCGCCGGCGGCACCAACCCGGTGGCCGGCCCGTACTTCAACGTCTCCGCCCCCGAGCCGACCGGTGTGGTCGCGGTCCTGGCCCCGCAGGAGTCGTCGTTCCTCGGCCTGGTCTCGGTGATCGCCCCGGCGATCGTCACCGGCAACACGGTGGTTGTGGCGGCCGCCGAGAACGCCCCGCTGCCCGCTCTCTCCCTGGCCGAGGTGCTCGCCACCTCCGACCTCCCGGGCGGCGTGGTCAACATCCTCTCCGGCCGCACCGCGGAGCTGTCCGCCCCGCTCGCCGCCCACCAGGACGTCAACGCCCTCGACCTCGCGGGCGCGGACGGCGAGCTGGCGAAGGACCTGGAGACGGCCGCGGCCGACAACCTCAAGCGCGTCCTGCGCCCGGCCCCGGTCAACTGGACCGCCGACCCCGGCACCGGCCGCCTGCTGGCCTTCCTGGAGACGAAGACGGTCTGGCACCCCATGGGGGTTTAGGGCTGCTGCGGCGCCCGGACGGCGTCCGCGGAACGACAGTGCGGGGCCTCGCCTATGTGGCGGGGCCCCGCACTGTTGTGGTGTACCGGACAGGGAAGATGAGGGCGTGAAACCTGATCACGTCACGCCCTGCCGCCAGTTCCTCCACCCCGGTGAGGTGTTGTGGGAGGCGAGGGAGTACACCGAGTACCCGGACCTGCCACTTGTGCCCGCCCCTCTGCGGGCGCCCCGGAAGCGGTCGGCGCGCAAGAAGGGGATCTTGGGGGCGCTGGGCGAGGTGCTCGACCGGGCGTCGCGGCCGCCCAGCGGTACGGGCGAGAGCCGGCCCGGCGGCCGGCTGCTCGACAACCGGCTGGTCAACAGTCGGGGGACGCGGGCGGTCGGCACGGTCGCGGAGAACCTCAACGAGGCCCAGGGGCACTGATCCCGGGCCTGCCGCGGCCCGCCCGACGGCCGGGGCGGCTGCGGCGGGCGCGAGCGGTCCGGGCAGGGGGAGCCGCCGGGGCGGCGCCCGCCGCGCCGGACCGCGGCCCGGCCCCGGCCGTTCACCCCGGCAGCACCCTCGTCACCGTCCCCACCAGCGGCAGGTCCTTGAGCGCGGCGCCGTTCGAGAGAGCGCCGGTCAGCAGCGTGGTGCCCACCGGCTTGAAGTCGGCGATCTGGGTGCTCACCGCATTGGCGAGCGGGTCGACGGAGGTGTTGGCCAGCGGGTCCAGCTTCAGGTTCTTGACCGGGCCGAGGCCGCCGGCCGCGGAGTGCAGCAGTGCGCCGGTCAGTCCCGAGGCCGCGGCGCCGGTGTCGGTGGCGAGGTCCGACGCGGCGGGCGCCGCGTTCGCCGTCGCCGCACCGCCCGCCGCGAGCGCCGCACCGGCGGCGGAAATCACCAGTCCCGCCCGCAGCAGAGCGCGCGGAACACGACTGGGCTTGGGACGCGCGTGGGAGGGCATGTGCCACCTGCCTGTGGATCGAAGGGGTTCGAAGTGCTGTGCGAGACAGCACATCTGGGTAATCAATTGACTGCGTAGCGTAGTTGAGGGGCGGGAGTCGATCCACCTCGCGCGCCAGGGGTACCCCACACGGCGCAATACGCGACAATGGGTGCCCGTGAGCTCCCACACCGCCACCCGGCCGCCCGCCGCCCGGCCCCCTGCCGCCCGGGTCGTCCTGCTGACCGGCCCCTCGGGTTCCGGCAAGACGTCCCTGGCCGCCCGCAGCGGCCTCCCCGTCCTCAACCTCGACGACTTCTACAAGGAGGGGACGGACCCGACACTGCCGCAACTGCCCGACGGCGGCGGCGCCGACTGGGACGCGCCGCTGTCCTGGGACGCCGGCGCCGCGCTCGCGGCGATCGACGCACTGTGCCGTACGGGGCGTGCCGACGTTCCGGTGTACGACATCGCGACCAGCGCCCGGGTCGGCGCGTCGGGGCTCGACCTCGGCGGCGCCCCGCTGTTCATCGCGGAGGGCATCTTCGCGGCCGAGGCCATCGCGGACTGCCGGGCCGCGGGGCTGCTGGCCGACGCGCTGTGTCTGCGCGGCCGCCCCACCACCACCTTCCGCCGGCGGCTGGCGCGGGATCTGCGCGAGGGCCGCAAGTCCGCCCCGTATCTCGTCCGTCGCGGCCTGCGGCTGCTGCGCGCCGAGCGGTCGGTCGTCGCCCGGCACACGGCCCTGGGCGCGCACCCCTGCGCCAAGCCGGAGGCGCTGGCCCGTATATCGGCCGCGGGCGCGCCAAACGCGGTCGGCGCGGCCGTCCCTTCCTGACGGGACCGGGGCAGGGCGAGGCGGGGCAGCGACGGCACCCGCACAGCACGACGAGCAGACACGAAGAAGCGGGTTCGGACAGACCCCCCGGCCGTCCGAACCCGCCTTTCCTTCCCCCTGCTCCCCCTTGCTTCCCCGTATCCCCCGATACGCCCGGCCTCCGTGGATCACTCCGCTTCGGCCGGCTCCCCCGTATCCCCGTTTCCCCCTCGGGCGTTCCCCCTGCCCCCGGGCTTCCCCCCGTCCTCAGGCCACCAGCTCGCCGAAGGACTCCTCCTCGTCACGGCCGAAGCTGAGGACCTCGTCCTCACGCAGCCGGCGCAGGGCGCGCCAGATGCTCGACTTCACCGTGCCGACACTGATGTTGAGAATGTCCGCGATCTCCGGGTCCGTGCGGCCCTCGTAGTAGCGCAGCACCAGCATCGTGCGCTGCGTCTCGGGCAGCCGGACCAGCGCCTGCCACAGCACGGCGCGCAATTCGGTGCCGCGCATCGCGTCCGCGTCGGCCGCCGTCTCCGGCAGCTCCTCGGTCGGGTACTCGTTGAGCTTGCGCCGGCGCCAGGCGCTGATGTGCAGATTGGTCATGGTGCGGCGCAGATAGCCGCCGAGCGCCGCCTTGTCACTGATCCGGTCCCACGCCCGGAAGGTCGAGAACAGCGCGCTCTGGAGCAGGTCCTCGGCCTCGAAGCGGTCGCCGGTCAGGTGGTAGGCGGTGGCGTACAGGGAGGCGCGGCGCTCCTGGACGTAGGCGGTGAAGGCCGCTTCGGCCTCGGCCGCCTCCGACGCGGAACGCCGTTCCCCCGTGGCCTCCCCGTACTCCGCTCCCCCGGTGTTTCCCCCGTTGTCTCCCCTGTGGGCGGCCTTGCCCCCGTGCCCCGGGTCGATTTCCACCGTCATCGCGTCGATGGCCACCATGAAGGGCGGCCGCTGACGCCCGGTGCTGCGGGTGCAGCCCCGTACGGCACCGGACTTCTCGCCGGACCGGACGACATCGTGGAGTCGCGTGATAACTGCGCTGGAAGTGCTGCCGTGCAGTGTGTTCATCTCGCGCCCCCCGTCGTAGAGCCAGCTCGTTCGGTGTGTTCCGGGTTGTTGATCTCTCCCGGTGCCCAAAAGACTGCCAAGCCAGTTTCATCGCGTTGTCCGTCGACTGTCACAGGCCTGTCACAGGCCTCTGGGCGGCGCGTCGCGGAGGCCTCACGCGCTGGGCCTTGTGTACGAGAGCGCCATGTGTCGATGTCCCGGCGTCCCATGGGCCAGAATGGCCGGGTGCCTTTCCTGTTGCTGATCGAGGACGACGACGCCATCCGCACGGCCCTCGAACTCTCGCTGTCGCGCCAGGGTCACCGTGTGGTGACCGCGGCGACGGGCGAGGACGGCCTGAAGCTGCTGCGTGAGCAGCGCCCGGACCTGATCGTGCTGGATGTGATGCTGCCGGGCATCGACGGCTTCGAGGTGTGCCGGCGGATCAGGCGTACGGACCAGCTGCCCATCATCCTGCTCACCGCGCGTAACGACGATATCGACGTCGTGGTGGGGCTGGAGTCCGGCGCCGACGACTATGTCGTCAAACCGGTCCAGGGGCGGGTGCTGGACGCCCGGATCCGGGCCGTGCTGCGCCGCGGCGAGCGGGAGTCCAGTGATTCGGCGACGTTCGGCTCGCTGGTGATCGACCGGTCGGCGATGACGGTCACCAAGAACGGCGAGGATCTGCAACTGACACCGACCGAACTGCGGTTGCTGCTGGAGCTGAGCCGCCGCCCCGGTCAGGCACTGTCCCGCCAGCAGCTGCTGCGGCTGGTGTGGGAGCACGACTACCTGGGCGACTCGCGCCTGGTGGACGCGTGTGTGCAGCGGCTGCGGGCGAAGGTGGAGGACGTACCGTCCTCGCCGACCCTGATCCGTACGGTCCGTGGCGTCGGCTACCGGCTGGATTCGCCGCAGTGAGGGAACGTTCCGCGGGCGATACGACGGACGACAGCGCGGACGCCGGAGCCGGGAACGCGTCCGGGCCCGCGGCGGGACAGCGGGTACTGCGGGGGCTGCGCCGGGCGTCGGGGCTGCTGCGCTGGACCAGTCTGCGGCTGCGGCTGGTCGTGGTCTTCGGGCTGGTGGCGCTGACCGCGGCGGTCTCGGCGTCGGGCATCGCGTACTGGCTCAACCGCAACACCGTTCTGGAGCGCACCCAGAACGCCGTCCTCAACGACTTCCGCAAGTCGCTGGAGGACAGCACACGGTCGCTGCCGCTGCGGCCGCGGTGTGCCGAACTCCAGGACGCGGCACGGCAGATGGCGGCCGGGCCACAGGACTACGCGGTGCTGCTGATCGGGGCCGACCGCGAGGGCAAGGCCTGCGCGGCCACCACGAACAAGAACCTGCTGACACTCGACAGCGTGCCCCTGTCGCTGCGTACCGCGGTCGACGAGGTGCGCCCGGTCGACGAGTCCAACCGCTACGCGCACCATCTGTACTGGCAGCGCAAGGAAGTCGGGGACGCCCCCTACCTCGTCGCCGGGGCGAAGGTGATCGGCGGCGGGCCCACCGGCTACATGATCAAGTCGCTGGCCGCCGAGCGGCAGGACCTCAACTCGCTGGCCTGGTCGCTGGGGATCGCGACCGCGCTCGCGCTGGTCGGCTCGGCGCTGCTGGCGCAGGCCGCGGCGACGACCGTGCTGCGGCCCGTACAGCGGCTGGGGCATGCCGCGCGGCAGCTGGGCGAGGGGCGGCTGGACACCCGGCTGCGGGTGACCGGCACGGACGAACTGGCCGATCTGTCCCGGACGTTCAACCGTACGGCGGAGCGTCTGGAGCACCGGGTCGAGGAGCTGAGCGGGCGCGAGGCGGCGTCCCGGCGGTTCGTCGCCGATATGTCGCACGAGCTGCGGACGCCGCTGACCGCGATCACCGCGGTCTCCGAGGTGCTGGAGGAGGAGGCGGACTCCCTCGACCCGATGATCGCTCCCGCCGTGCAGCTGGTGGTCAGCGAGACCCGGCGGCTGAACGATCTCGTGGAGAACCTGATGGAGGTCACCCGCTTCGACGCGGGGACGGCCCGGCTGGTGCTGGACGACGTCGATGTCGCGGACCAGGTGACCGCCTGTGTCGACGCCCGGGCCTGGCTGGACGCCGTCGAGCTGGACGCGGACCGCGGCATCGTGGCCCGTCTGGACCCGCGGCGGCTCGATGTGATCCTGGCGAATCTGATCGGCAACGCCCTCAAGCACGGCGGCTCGCCGGTGCGGGTCTCGGTGCACACCGAGGAGGTGCCGGGTGACGGTGCGGGTGGCCGGGCGGGCAGCACGGCGGTCACCGGCGGTCCGGCCGCGCCCCATGCGTCCGGCGGCCCGGAAGCCGGTGCGGAGCAGGAGGGTCCGGAGCGGTCCGGGCAGGAGCCGGACGCGGGACCCGGGGGCGGCGAGCTGGTGATCCGCGTACGGGATCACGGCCCCGGCATCCCGGAGGAAGTCCTTCCGCATGTCTTCGACCGCTTCTACAAGGCGAGCGCCTCCCGGCCGCGGTCGGAAGGCAGCGGTCTGGGCCTGTCGATCGCGCTGGAGAACGCACATATCCACGGCGGGGAGATCACCGCGGCCAACCTCCCCGAGGGCGGCGCGGTCTTCACCCTGCGGCTGCCGATGGACGCCACACCGCTGACGGACGGCGACCGCAGGGACCGCGGCACGGCCCGCGCGGCCGACGAGGGCACGGAGGACGGGCGATGACGCCGATCAGGCGGACGGGGCGGCGCGCCGCCGCCGTGGCGGCGCTCACGCTCGCCGCCGCGGGCTGCGGCATCCGGGGCACGTCGGTGCCGGTCGACGCGGGTGGCGCGCCCTCGCGGGTGAGCTGCAAGGCCCCGGCCGGCGAGCCGGCGCCGAACCCGCCCGGCGGGTCCCAGGCCACCGTCTATCTGGTGTGCGGTTCGGCGCTGGCCCAGGTGGAGCGGGCGGTGTCGCTGCCCAAGGGCTCGGCGGACACCGATCCGCGGCTGCCGGCCGCCCGTGCACTGCTGAAGGAGCTCCAGCGGCGACCGTCGGCCGACGAGGACCAGGCCGGCTTCAGCACCGCGCTCCCCCAGGACCTGAAGGTCACGGCGCCGCGCGCGGGCGATGCCGCGGACACCCTGCGGCTGAGCATCCGGCCGGAGGATCTGCCGTCGTTCGCACTGGCGCAGCTGGTGTGCACCTACGGCGCGAGCCCGGCGCTGGGCAAGCAGCACGCGGCCGTGCTCGGCGGACCGGGCGACGCCACCGCGCACCGCTACGACTGCTCGGCGGATGTGCTGGCCCATCCCGACATAGCGGAGAACGCCGGGTGGGGCGACCCGTTGGCGGACGAGGACTGACCCGGCGGACCAAGGCGGGCGCAATTGGGCGGAACCGCGGCCACCGCCCGTCGCGTCCTGGCCTGTGTGCAGCGTCATGGCCCCGGCACCACCGCCGTTCCCCGTATGCGCGTCACCGGACTTCTCCTCCTTGTGGCGCATCTGTCGATCGTCGCCTGGCTGACGTTGCGTCCCCGCACGGTGCCCTGGGTGTCCGCGACGAATCTCGAACCGCTGGCGACGATCCGGGCCGAGCTGGCGCACGGCCTGTCGTGGGAGGTCGTACAGCATCTGGGCGGCTCGGTGCTGCTGCTGGCGCCGCTGGGCGTGCTGCTGCCGCTCTCGGCCGGCCGGCTGAACGTTTCGCCGCTGGTGTCGCTGACCCGCACGGTGTTCGCCGGGGCGATGATCTCGCTGGCCATCGAGCTGCTTCAGTCAGGGGTACCCGGCCGGGTCCCGGACATCGATTCGGTGCTGCTCGCCTCCCTCGGTGTGGCCCTGGCGCACCTGGCGGTCGTCCCCGGGGCGCGGCGCCGGCTGCGTCGCCGGTACGGGGATCTCGGGGAGGTAACCCCGAGGATCCCCAGGGTTGAACTGGCCCCGCAGGCTGATGTTCTCTCCGGCAGCCGGACCTATCTTTGAGACATCGGGCAAACGCCCCACCGAGTCGTAAAGGAGCCGCCGTCATGGCCGCCGCACTGGTCCGCCCCAGCAACAACCGAATGATCGCCGGAGTGTGCGCGGGCCTGGCCCGTCGCTTCGGAATGACGCCGACGACGATGCGTGTGCTGTTCGTGGTGTCCTGTCTGCTGCCCGGCCCGCAGTTCCTGGTCTACCTGGCACTGTGGATACTCCTCCCCTCGGAGGACAAGGCCGCCACCGGCGCCGCCGCCTGGTGACCCGGCCGGCCGTCTGACCGGCCGCCCGGCTGGGCCGGCCCGGCGCCCCGCCGCCCGGTTCCCGGACGGCACATGACGATGCCCCGGCCGTACGCACGAGGGCGTTCGGCCGGGGCACGGCGCAGAGGGTGTCCCTAGGGGACGAGCCGCGTGGCGGGATCAGCCACCCAGCGGGAGCGTCTTGGTGACGGCGCTGGTCGGCAGGCCGCCCAGCAGCTTGTTGCCCTGGGAGTTGAGCTTGGTCTTGACGTCGTTGCCGGCCGGCTTGGCCTTGGTGAGCCCGGAGACGGTCTTGGCGGCGTCCTTCACCGGCAGGCTCTTCAGCACCCCGGCAGCGTCGACCGACGGGGCCGCGCTGGCGACGCCCGCGGCGGTGACGACAAAAGCGGCACCGAGCGCGACGGTACCGAGAGTCTTGATGGTTCCCTGCTTCATCGAATTACGTCCTCGTGATGGGGGCTTGACCGGCAAATCAACCTACTGAGGCGGCAACCGGCGCCGCAAACAGCCACGACGAGAGAAAAAACGGCCGGTGGACATTCCACCGGCCGTTGCGCTATAGGCTCGCAGGAACCCTTACGCAGGGTCAGAAGCGCTGTTCACAGGGGTCGTTGTGGCCACCGGACGGAACAGCCATTCGGCCCGGAGTTCCGCGTAACCGGGCTTGATGACGTCATTGATCATGGCCAGACGTTCATCGAAAGGAATGAACGCTGATTTCATCGCATTGACTGTAAACCACTGCATGTCATCGAGCGTGTATCGAAATGTCTTGACCAGGTGATCGAATTCCTCGGACATGCTGGTGTGGCTCATCAGCCGGTTGTCGGTGTTGACCGTGAGCCGGAACTGAAGGCGGCGCAGCAGGCCGATGGGGTGCTCGGCGTAGGAGGGGGCGGCGCCGGTCTGGAGGTTGGAGGTCGGGCACATCTCCAGCGGGATGCGCTTGTCCCGTACGTACGAGGCGAGCCGGCCGAGCTTGACCGAGCCGTCGTCGGCGACCTCGATGTCGTCGATGATCCGGACCCCGTGGCCGAGGCGGTCGGCGCCGCACCACTGGAGGGCCTGCCAGATCGACGGCAGGCCGAAGGCCTCACCGGCGTGGATGGTGAAGTGGTTGTTCTCCCGCTTGAGGTACTCGAACGCGTCGAGGTGGCGGGTGGGCGGGTAGCCGGCTTCGGCGCCCGCGATGTCGAAGCCGACGACGCCGGTGTCCCGGTAGCGGTTGGCGAGTTCGGCGATCTCCAGGGCGCGGGCGGCGTGCCGCATGGCGGTCAGCAGCGCGCCGACGCGGATGCGGTGGCCGTTCTCGCGGGCCCGCCGCTCGCCCTCGCGGAAGCCCTCGTTGACCGCCTCGACGACCTCTTCGAGGGTCAGGCCCTGTTCCAGGTGCTGCTCGGGCGCGTACCTGACCTCGGCGTAGACCACACCGTCGGCGGCCAGGTCCTCGGCGCATTCGGCGGCCACCCGGGCCAGTGCGTCGCGGGTCTGCATGACGGCGCAGGTGTGGGCGAAGGTCTCCAGGTAGCGCTCCAGCGAGCCGGAGTCCGACGCCTCGCGGAACCAGACCCCGAGCTTTTCCGGGTCGGTCTCGGGCAGTCCCTCGTAGCCGTTCTCGCGGGCCAGATCGACGATGGTGGCCGGGCGCAGGCCGCCGTCGAGGTGATCGTGGAGCAGCACCTTGGGGGCGCGGCGGATCTGTTCACTGGTCGGCAGGGTGGTGGTCTCGCTCGTCATTTCGGCACTCTAGCCCCTACGCGCGTAGATATCATCGAACGATACATAACAGTGACCCGTCCGCGGGGTGGCTGGCAGGCCTCCTTCTGCCATCGTTCTGCTCATGGCTCAGCAAGCACTGCCGGTGCGTGAGGCCCGGCTGGGAAAACCGCTGGGAACGGCCGGCAAGGAAGGGGCGCGCGAAGCGCTCCGGTGGAAGGGCGGCAGGCGGGGCACCGGCCGCGAGGTGAGCGGGGTCGCGCTTTTACTGCCCGGCGGCGGACCGACCGGGGTACGGCGCCCGTCGCCGGTGGCGGCGCTGGCGGTGCGCCCGCTGGCGGTCCGGCTGGCGAAGGCGGGGCGCCCTGAGGGCCTGACGGCCCATGTCGTGCGCTATCGCTGTCACGGCTGGAACGGGGCCGCGGCCCATCCGGCGCGGGACGCGGAATGGGCGCTGGAAGAGGTGGTCCGGCGCTACGGCGATGTCCCGGTCTGCCTCGTCGGTACGGGCATGGGCGCCCGCGCCGCCCTGCACGCCGCGGGCCATCCGGCCGTCAACTCCGTGCTGGCGATCGCCCCTTGGCTGCCCGACGCGCACCGGGACAGCGAGCACCCCGAGCCGGTGAAACAGCTCATCGGCCGCCAGGTCCTGCTCGTCCACGGCACCAACGACGAACGCACCGACCCCGATCTCTCCTACCGCTACGCCGAGCGCGCCAAGAAGGTCAACCGCGACATCTGCCGCTTCGAGGTGCACTCCGACGGCCACTCGCTGCATCAGCACCGTGCCGAAGTGCTGGCCCTGGCAACGGACTTCATGCTCGGCTCGCTGTTCGCCCGGGGTTACGCCCGCCCGGTGAAGGACGCGCTGGCCGCGCCGCCGCCACTGGGCCTGCGGATGCCGCTGGCGGCGGGGTTCGGGGCGTCGTTGCGGCAGTGAGGGCCGGGGCCCCGGCTGGTGCGCCCGACATCCGATATCCGGCACCCGGCACCCGGGCCCGGCGGTGGCTGGTCGGGGCGCCGCCGCCGGGGCCGCGGAGGCAACTGGCGGACGCGCCCCTCACCTGGGCAGCAACCGCCCCCGTCGGCTCAGCAGGAACTTCTTGAACGCGGCCACCGGTGGGGTGTCCGGGTGGCCGTCGAGCCAGGCGACGCCGATCTCACGGACCGCGCGCGGTGCCGTCACGGTGAGCTCGGCGACGCCGGGGCGGGGGACGGCCGGCGGCGGGAGCAGGGCCACGCCCAGCCCGGCCGCGACCAGGCCGCGCAGCGTCTCGGCCTCCTCCCCCTCGAACGCGACCCGCGGCGTGAAGCCCGCCTCGGCGCACAGCGCGTCGGTGATCCGGCGCAGCCCGTAGCCCGGTTCGAGGGTCACGAACAGCTCGCCGGCGGCCTCCGCGAGCCGGATCCGCTTACGGGCGGCCAGCGGATGGTCGTCCGGCACGACCAGGCGCAGCTTCTGCTCGTCGAGCCGGCGGGCGACCAGGTCCGGGTAGTCGGGCACCGGCGAGGTCAGACACAGGTCGAGGTCGCCGGCGCGCAGCCGCTCGATCATGGCCTCGCCGTAGTTCTGCACGAGCTGGAAGCGGACGCGCGGATGGTCGGCGCGGAAGCTGCGGATCAGGCCGGGCACGGTCTCCGACCCGAGGGTGTGCAGAAAGCCGAACGCCACCTTCCCGGCCGCGGGATCGACATCGGCCCGTACGGACTCCGTCGCCCGCTCCAGGTCCGTCAACGCCCGCTCGGTGGCGGCGAGAAAGGCGCGGCCGGCCGGGGTGAGGGAGAGGGTGCGGCCGTGCCGGGCGAAGAGGGCGACGCCGAGGTCCGCTTCCAGCCGGACGATGGCCCGGCTGAGCGTCGGCTGCGGCATGCCGAGCTCCTGCGCGGCGCGGGTGACGTGTTCGTGCCGGGCGACGGCGGTGAACTGGGCGAGCCGCGGAGCGAGGGTCACCGCCCAGGAGTCGGCGCCGAGCTCGGCCACCTCGCCCGCGTCCACCCCGGCGCGACCCGAATCAGCGGTGTCTTTTCTGTTGCGACCTTGCAACAGAGGCCCTTGCGACCTGGGATCATGTGCCACGGCATCGATTATGCCGTTTCCATGCATTGGACGCATGAAACACAGAGGCCTACTTTCGAAACATGCCTCCCGCTGATACCGGGGCGTCCGTCACCGACCGTGCGGCCGCCTCTCCCCAGTCGTCCCCTGACTCCTCTCCCGCCGCCGCGCCCGACCCCGAAGCGGGCAAGCTGCGGCCGGGCGGCCCCGGCTACCGCCGGATGAGCTTCGCCCTCTTCGCCGCCGGAGTGGCGACCTTCGCCCTCCTCTACTCCACGCAGGCACTGCTGCCCGCGATCTCCGCCGACCTCGGGGTGAGCCCGGACCAGGCGAGCTGGACCGTGTCCGCGGCGACCTTCGGCCTGGCACTCGGCGTGATCCCGCTGAGCGCGGTCTCCGAGCGCTTCGGCCGGCGCACGCTGATGATGTGGTCCCTCGCGGTGGCCGCGCTGCTCGCGATGCTGGTGCCGTTCGCCCCGTCGCTCGGTGCGCTGATCGCGCTGCGCGGCCTTCAGGGCGTCGCCCTGGCCGGGCTGCCGGCCTCGGCGATGGCGTTCCTGGCGGAGGAGGTACGCGCCAAGGCGCTGGTGGCGGCCATCGGACTGTTCGTGGCGGGCAACAGCATCGGCGGGATGTCCGGCCGGATCGTGACCGGCTGGGTCGCCCAGGCGTGGGGCTGGCGGGCGGCACTCGCCGCGGTGGGTGTGCTGGCCGTGGTGTGCGCGGTGGTCTTCCGGCTGCTGGTGCCCAAGGCCCGGCACTTCGTGTCCCGCTCGGTGGGCCCGCGGGCGCTGGCCCGTACCCTCGGCAGCCACCTCGCCGACCCGCTGCTGCGCCGTCTCTACGCCATCGGCGGGCTGTTCATGACGGTCTTCGGCGCGGTCTACACGGTCATCGGCTACCGCCTGGTCTCCGAGCCGTTCAACCTCCCGCAGGGCATCGTCGGTTCGATCTTCGTGGTCTACCTGGTCGGTACGGTCTCCTCGGCCGCGGCCGGCAAGCTGGTCGCCCGGGTGGGCCGCCGCGGCGCCCTGTACCTGGCCGTCGGCACGACCTCGACGGGTCTGCTGCTGACGCTCTCCGATTCGGTGGGCGCGGTGCTGGCGGGCCTGATCCTGATCACCGCCGGTTTCTTCGCGGGCCATGCGGTGGCCTCGTCCTCGGTCAGCCGCACCGCCAAGACGGCGCGCGCCCAGGCGTCGGCGCTGTACCAGTGCGCGTACTACGTCGGCAGCAGCCTGGGCGGCGCGCTCGGCGCCGCCGCCTTCCACGCCGTCGGCTGGGAGGGCACCGTCCTCCTCGGCCTCGCGGCGATGCTCGGCGCCGCCTCGATCACCCTCTACGCCACCCGCAAGGCCGTCGCCGAACGCCGCCTCCTCCACCTGGAGAAGGCCGCGTAACGCCCCCGGTCCGAAGGGCCCGCACCACCACCTGTCCTGGTGGGGCGGGCCCTTCGTCGTTCCGGGAGACCTTCACCGCTGGTCACGGCGGCACGGCGACGCCCCGGCCAGGAGGGCTGAGGAGTGGGTGTCAGTCAGCCCCGGCCTTCGAGAGGCGCCGTCCGGGGGCCTGCCGACCGGCTGCCGGCAGGACCTGGGCCGGCACTCAGCAGGTGGTGCTGAGGACCTCGCCGCCGTTCGGCCACAGCCCGGTGGTCTGGAAGCAGTGGCTCGAGGTGGATTCGAGGTTGTGCTCGTACTTCTTGTCGCCCCCCATGCCCATGGCGAAGGTCACGGTCACCGAGGCGCCCGTCGCCTCGGCGGGGTAGTACGCCTTCCAGGTCTGTCCGACCGGCTTGGACGTGTGGCAGTAGTTCTTGCTCTCGATGCCGTCCGGGCCCTCCCACGTGTAGCAGGTGTCGACCAGAAAGCCCGAGTTGTTGCTGAACTGGATGTAGTTGCCCTCGCTGGCGGAGGCGGTCGGTGCCGCGGCGACCGTGCCGAGCAGGGCCAGGCCCACGGCGGCGGCACCGTGAGTCAGCTTCTTGATACCACGCACGCTGACGTTTCCTTTCTCGTCCCGGAGCGGGACTAGCAGCTCTTCTCGGTGATGGACGGTCCCCACGTATAACCGCTCAGCTCGTAGCAGTAATTGCGGTTCAGGTCGGTGATCTGCGGCGCGTCGATATCGCCTATCTGCTGTCCGTGGACAAGCACCGAGAGCTTTACGCCGGTCGCGTCGGCCGGAATGTCCACTCCCCAGTCCTGGCCGATGGCCTTGTTGTCGTCGCAGCTGTCCGGGGTGGCGGAACCCTGCCACTTGTAGCAGGTCTTGGCGAGGAACCAGCCCTTGTTCGAGAACGCGATGTGGCCCGAGGACTGAGCCGAGGCGGGCGTCGCCGACAGGGCCGTGCCGCCGAGGGCGAGCAGCAGCGTGGCGGCGCTGCACGCAAGGGAGCGCTTTTTCGTTCGCATGGGGGGTGACCTTTCTCAGAGAGGGGAACTCAGCGTCCGTTCAGCAACTGCTGGCCGCACGGGACAATGTCCTGGCTCACACGCTTTGTTCCTACCGGTGTCTCCGTACGGAGACCGGTGATCTGCGCGCCGCCGAACTTTCCGCCCTGAATCGACACGTTGGAGACCTTGCGGTCCATGTCGTATCCCAGCTTGAGCATTCCCTTTTGGCCCGGCTTCACGGTGATGGCGATAGCACCCGTGGTGGCGTTGGTGGTGGACTGGGTGAAGCCCGCGCTGGCCCCCACTCCCAACTTGTCCTTGACCAGGGTCACGTCGACACTGGCGCCGACGTTCCACCCCCAGGAAAAGGTGTGGCTCTTGGTGAGGGTTTCGGTGATGTCGCTTGTTGCGTCCGGGTCGCAGTTGTCGATCGGCCCGGCGTCCAGAACGTCGTTGTCCGCGTCGTACCACTTGGTGACCTGGCCGGCGTCCTCGGTTGTCGTGGAGGCACACGACACGCCCAGTGAGCTGCACTGCTGGAGTGCCTCCAGGACGTCCGACTGCCGGGTCAGCGTGGTGCCGTTGTCATAGGTGACGGAAGCGCTTCCCGCGTTCAGCCAGTTGTCGGTATAGCCGTTGACGTCTTGCGGAAGCGATGCCGCGGATGCCATCGGCATGGCCATCGCCATCGCCATCACCGACGTGGCGGCGACGATTCCTGCACGGTAAGGGAGGGGCATGGACATTCTCGCTTTCTTGGCAACAGGAGCCTGCCGGGCTTCGGAGTTGCGTGATGTTCCGGTGCCCACCGGATTCAGCAGCCGGTTTCCAGGAGCTTCGCGTTGAGGGCGGTACCGCTCACCTCGACACAACGGTCCTTGTTGGGGTCCAGTGCGATGCTGTCCGCCGGGCTCGCCCAGGGGAATACCTTCAGGTCGATCACGACCTGTGTGGTGTTCGCCGGGATTCCCACCGTGAGTTGGTCGTTCACGGGGCGGGAGTAGTTGCAGTAGTTCTTGTCCTCCGCGCCCACGAATGTGTAGCAGGTGGTGGCGGCGATTGCGGCGTGCTGGCTGATCTTGACATTCGTGCCCGTTGCCGCAGCTGCCGAGGTGGCGAACACCCCGGTCGACAGGCATGCGCCCACTGCTGCCATCAGGCCGAGCACGGCCTTGCGGTGCCTTTTCATGACGACTCGATCCCCTCTCGAAATTTCCACGGAAGGCGACGCCGTTCTTTTGCCAACCCAGGCCGGCACGCCTTTCGTTCGGTGTAAGTAAAGCCAGGCAATGACGCCCACCGGAATAGGTCGCCGTAAAGGCTTCGGTCGGGACGGGAACACGGTGCCGAACCCACGGGAAATCTGCGGACCACCCACAGGTTCGGGAGCGCACACCCCTGAGGACCGGCCTTTCGGACCGCAACTGTCGTGCTCGCGGGTCCCGTTGTTCCACGCAAAGAGCCCCACCCGGCATGGGTGGGGCTCGGGGGGTCCTCAGTCGGTGCCGGGGATGGCACCCCTACCTGGGCTTTCCTTCTGCATTGCGGCGGCGCCGGTCACCTGCGGCGGGACGTCCCGGGTCCGCTCACTCGTCCCCGGTGCCCGACGCCGCGATGGCAGCGGCCAGTTCGTTGCGCCGAGCGATCCCCAGCTTGCGGTAGGCGCCGGTCAGGTGGGTTTCCACGGTCCGCACGGAGACGAAGAGCTGCTCGGCGATCTCCTTGTTGCTGTGGCCCTTTGCGGCCAGCGCGCTGACGCGTTCCTCGCCGGGTGTGAGCATCCCCGCAACGTTGGCGGCTCGCCCGCCGGTGTCGTGCAGCCGTTGCCGCAGGCGCTTCGCGAGCCCGGTGGCGCCGCACTCGGTCGCCAGCGTCAAGCCCGTCCGCAGCGCGCTACGGGCGCCGGCCAGGTCCCCGCGGTCCGTCGAGGCCACCCCCAAGTCATGGAGCGTAAGGGAGAGTTCGAGGCGCGCCGGCGTCGCGGCGAGCACATCCACCGCTTCGCTCAGCAGCTCCATCCGCCGCCCGCCGGACGCCAGCTTCCCCGCCATGCGCAAGGCCACACCGACGGCTCGCGGGATCTGGCAGCGCCGCGCGAGGTCGAGTTCCTCCGCGACCAGCTCCTGGGCGGCGCCGGTTTCGCCGAGTACCAGGTGCGCGGCGGCGGCCCGGGACCGCCATGGACAGACGGCCGGGCTGACTGCCCCGGCGGCGTCGACGTGATGACCGCACTCGTACAGCAGGGACAGTCCCGCACGGGTGTCGCCCTGGGCGGTGCGCAGCGCCGCCAAACTCATCAGGAACATCGGTGGTTCCCAGTCTTCTTGAGTCGGCCCCTCGGCGGCGCGGCCGATCGCCACCTGTTTCGCTGCCTCGACCCTGCCCTGTGCCAGAAGCGCGTCGATCCTGATGGAGTCGAGAAGGGCCGCGTACGGCGGTCGCCCGGTCGCGCGGCCGATGCCCACGGCTCTCTCGGCCGTGTCCAGCGCCTCCGCGACGTCCCCTCGGCGGAGGGCCAGCGCCGCCTGATACGCCGTCACCGAACGGTCCAGCAGTGCCATCCCCTTTCCCTCGATCCCCTTGACCAGTTGCGCCCTCAACTGGTCGGCCTTGTCGAGTTCATCGAGGTGGAGGAGGGTGTGCGCCACGAAGTAGTACAGCGGAAAGGTCTTGTGCGACAGCACCGGAAGGATTGCCGTGGCCCGGTCGAGGAGGGCACCGATGGAGGGCGCAGACTGCCCTGCCCAGAGGGCGGCGAACGCCTGAAGGGCGAGGAGCTGGCGTTCACCCGGCGTGCGGCCGAGCAGGTGATCGTCGCCGGGCTGCAGCGTCGATATGCAGGCGGTGGGCCGTTCGCACTGCGCCCACGTGCGCAGCACCCGTAGGCGCAGATCGAGTTCCCGGTCTGTGCGGCCGCCGTCGCCCCGTTCGCTCCCGCCGGTGAACAGGCGATCCACGTCAGAGAGCGCCATACCCGATCCAGGGGCGAGCAGCAGGCAGGAGGTCAGCAGGCTCAGGGCCTCTCGGCGTTCGGCCGTACCGGACAGCACCTCCAGCGCGTCGGTCGCATACGACACGGCCTGGACTGCGTTGGAGGAGCTGGTGGCGACGGCGAGTTGCAGGAGAACGGGGCCGCTTTCCGCGGCCTGAGCGGGCTGGCGCAGGGCGCAGCGCAGATAGCCTGCGGCCTGCTCCGGCGCTCCGCGGCGCAGCGCCTCATCGGCCGCCCTGCGCAGGACCGGCACGGCCCACGTGCCCGGCACCGGATCGGCGGCCAGCAGATGGGCGGCGATCTCCTCGTCGGGCCGGCCGCCGAGGTACGACACATGCGCGGCACGGGCATGCCGCTGCCCGAGTTCCTCGGGGGACATCGTCTCCAGGATGGTGTCGCGCACCACCTCGTGGACGAAACTGAGGTCGCCGTCCGCCCGTAGCAGGCCGAGCCCCCGCAGGTCCGAGGCCGCCGCCCGCACCACTGCTTCCCCCCTTCCGCAGTGCGCGGCCAGCAGGTGGCGCGGCCTGCCGTCACCCATGACGGCCAGCGCCTGTGCCAGGTCGACCGCCTCCGGGGGCCCCTGGGACAGGCACTGGAGGATCTCCCGCCGGAGGGTGGGCAGGGAGACGGTACGGATGCGGTCCTGGAACTCGGCGGTGGGCCGCAGACCACTGAGCTGAGCGTGCTGGAGCAGCGCGCGCACGTACAGCGGGTGACCACCCGTGGTGGTGTGGCACGTGACGCAGAACGACGGATCGGGGTCCGCTCCCTCCCACACCGCCTGCGCCAGTCGTTGCACGTCCGGGACACCGAGCGGCCCCAGGCTGATCGTGTGGCAATGCGACGGGTGGAGGAGCTCGGCGAACAGCGGATCGGGCCTGTCCTGCTCGGCGGTAGGGGTGACGACCACCATCAGGACCGGGCGGGTGCAGCCACTCCTGAGGAAGCGGACCAGCCAGCCGAGTGATTGCGGGTCGATCCAATGCAGGCGATCGACGACCAGCAGGAGGGGCTGCTGGTCGGTAAGACGCTGGGCGAACCTGTCGAGGCCGGCCAGCAGGGCCTCCCTGGCACCGGATCCGCTCGGCGCCGGATCCAGTGACACACCACCGCCGGCCAGGAGCTGCTGCACGGCTGTCCCGCCGGCCAGGAGAGCCTCCCGTACTCCTTCGCCGTCCGAGGCGACCAGGGGCTGGAACAACTGCCGGACCGCACCGAAGGCACACTGCCCCGCCAGCGGATGGCAGCGGGTCCGTAGCACCCGAAACCTGTCGTCACCCCGGCACCAGGCATTCAGCAGAGCCGATTTGCCGATTCCGGCAGGGCCTTCCAGCCGCACCACACGGGGCCGGCCCCTCACCACGTCATCGGCCACGGCGTCCAGCGAAGCCCACTCGGCGTCCCGGCCGACCAGCGGCCAGTGCCCCTCACTCGGGCGGTGTTGCTGTCCCGCGGTCACGCCGTCAGCCTCCGGGCTTGCTCGGGTCGGGGCTGGGTGGATCGGCCTCGGGGCGGGCGGACCCATGCCCCGGAGTTGCGGACTCGGGTCCATGAAGCAGCATCAAGCGCCTCATGGCATACACCTTTACGGCCATTCCATGATGATTCCCCCATGGCCGTACGAGGAGAACGTAACAGCCTTCGCTGTGCGGGCGATGTGAGGGTGGCCTGATGGCCCCGGCTGCCGTCTCGCTGTCGCGTTGTCCCACTGCCCCGCTGACCGCATGGCGGCCGGCCCCAACTCGATGAGTGGGGCGCCTTGTAGGCAGGTCGGCTTTCTCATCGAGGTGTGAAATCGCCCTCGATGCCGCCCCGTTGCCGCCCGCCGGCCGTGTCAGCGGTGGCGGGGGCCAGTGCCGCCGGCACGGAGTCCCGGCGCCGGCCGCAGCGCCGGTCCCAGCATGCCGAACGGGATCGGTGAAGATCCATCCACCGATCCCGTTCGCTTCATACGAGCCGCATCATCAGCGGCCGCCGACCCCAGGCGCAGGTCAGGCAATGCGCTCCAGCACCACCGGGTTGGTGGCGAAGGCCGCGTCCTCGGGGCCGACGAGGACGCCGCCGTCGAGGGCCTCCAGGGCGTAGGCGAACTTCTCCGGGGTGTCGGTGTGCAGGGTCAGCAGGGGCTGGCCCGCGGTGACGGTGTCGCCGGGCTTGGCGTGGAGTTCGACGCCCGCGCCGGCCTGGACCGGGTCCTCCCTGCGCGCGCGGCCGGCGCCCAGACGCCAGGCGGCGAGGCCGACGGCGTAGGCGTCGAGGGTGGTGAGGGTGCCGGAGGAGGCGGCCGTGACGACATGCTGTTCGCGGGCCACGGGGAGGGCCGCGTCGGGGTCGCCGCCCTGGGCCGCGATCATGCGGCGCCAGTGGTCCATGGCCGAGCCGTCGGCCAGCGCCTTCGCCGGGTCGGCATCCTTGAGACCGGCCGCGTCGAGCATCTCGCGGGCCAGCGCCAGGGTCAGCTCGACGACGTCCTGCGGGCCGCCGCCGGCCAGCACCTCGACGGATTCACGGACTTCCAGGGCGTTGCCGGCGGTGAGGCCCAGCGGGGTGGCCATGTCGGTGAGCAGGGCAACCGTCCGCACTCCGTGGTCGGTACCCAACTCGACCATGGTGGAGGCCAGTTCGCGCGCGTTGTCGAGGTCCTTCATGAAGGCGCCGGAGCCGACCTTGACGTCCAGCACGAGGGAGCCGGTGCCCTCGGCGATCTTCTTGGACATGATCGAGGAGGCGATGAGCGGGATGGACTCGACGGTGCCGGTGACATCGCGGAGCGCGTAGAGCTTCTTGTCGGCGGGCGCGAGGCCGTCACCCGCGGCACAGATGACGGAGCCGACGTCGCGGAGGACGTTCAGCATCTCGTCGTTGGAGAGCGTCGCGCGCCAGCCGGGGATGGCTTCGAGCTTGTCGAGGGTGCCGCCGGTGTGACCGAGGCCCCGGCCGGAGAGCTGCGGTACGGCGGCACCGCAGGCGGCCACGAGCGGGGCGAGCGGCAGCGTGATCTTGTCACCGACACCGCCGGTGGAGTGCTTGTCGGCGGTGGGCCGGGGCAGGGAGGAGAAGTCCATCCGCTCGCCGGAGGCGATCATGGCAGCGGTCCAGCGGGCGATCTCCGTACGGTTCATACCGTTGAGGAAAATGGCCATCGCCAGCGACGACATCTGCTCATGAGCGACCTCACCGCGGGTGTAGGCATCGATGACCCAGTCGATCTGCTCGGGGGTCAGCTCACCGCGGTCGCGCTTGGTGCGGATGACGGAGATGGCGTCCATGGACAGTTCCTTTCGAACGGGTAGGTCCGTTCTACACGCATAGACGGCGGGGTGGCCAGGGGCGGCGGGTGGAGTGGGTGCGCAGGGGGTGGGGCGGTCCGGTGCCGCCCCGTGTCCGGTCGAAGGTGGCGGCTACAGCGTCCAGCGGTGGATGTGGCCGTCCGGTGCCGCGTAGGTCACGGTCTGCTCGGCGGGGGTGACCGCGATGCCGAACCACTCGCGTCGCGGCCGGTGGAGTCGCCGCCAAAGCCGGTGGGCTTTTTCCACCGCTGTCCACAGGTCGCGCGGTCCGGTGGAGGCCACCAGCGGCGACGACTCAGGCAGGTCCTCAATCCGCGTGACCGAGCCGTCCGCCGGGTCGTACAGCGTCGTGACGTGCAGTCCGGCGTCGCTCAGCCCGTACATGCGGACGAGATCGCGCGGCAGGTGCAGCTGGGCGAAGAAGGAGAACGTCCAGTCATCCAGCACCCGCCCGGAGAGCGCGGCTTTGCGAGAGGGGCTGTTGGGGATCCCGGGGACCGGCGCCTCCACTTCGGTGCCGGTCTTGAGCGGCATGAAGGCGGCGGGTGTGTGCAGAATCCGGCCGGCTGCCGTGCCGTCCGGCAGCTTGGTGAGCCGGGCGATCATTCCGCCGGCGAGCGTGCCCTTGAGGGGGACGACCAGGATGCCGCCACTACGGCATCGCTCCAGCCACCGGGGCGGGACCCGCCGCACCGAGGCCGTGGCGATGATGCGGTCGTACGTCGCGTCGGGCGGTACATCCCGGGCACCGTCTCCGTGGATCACGCGCGGGTCGAAGCCGATGCCGTTGAGCCGTTCGCGGGCCAGGGCCGTGAGGGTGCCGGAGCGGTCCACGGTGGTGACGTGTTTGTCACCGGCGAGGTGGCAGAGCATCGCGGCGTTGTAGCCGCTGCCCGCGCCCGCCTCGTAGACCTCGTCCCCCTCGTTCACGTCGAGGGCGTCGAGCATGTCCGCCATGAGACTCGGCGCGGTCGAGGAGGACGTGGGGATGCCGGTCACTCCGGCGCGGGCGGCGTGCTCAGCGTGTACGCCGTCGACTTCAGTGATGAGGGAGTCGTCCGTGTACACGGCGTCGAGCCATGCCGCCGCGTCGCCGTCGGTGATCCGCCAGGGGATGAACCGTTCGCCCTCACGCCGGAAGAAGACGGGGACGAACGGATGCCGGGGGACGTTGAGAAACGCTCCCGCCAGCGGTGACGACAGCACCACGCTCCCCCGGTCGATCTGCTGGGTGAGCGAGACGCGTGCCCGGATCACCTGCTGTTCGTCGTCGAGGATGTTCGTCACTGGCCGGCCCCTTCCAAGTAGTCACAGATCGCGGCCGTGATCCGTAGTCCGGTCGCCTGCTCGATGAATCCGTACTGCCCGCTCGGGTTGACCTCCAGAAATCGCCATTGCCCCTCCGGCGTCACCACGAAGTCGAACGCGCCGTACGGCAGGCCGAGCCGGTCCAGCATCCGCTGCACCCCGGTGGCCACCTCGGGCGGCGGGTCACAGACCCGGTAGGTATGGCTGTCGTAGTCGCTGCGCCAGTCGATGCGGCCGGCGTCCGAGTCGGCGTGGATCTCGGCCGCGAAGATCTGGCCGTCGACGGCGGTCAACCGCACCTCGTACGCCTTGGGTACCCACTCCTGGAACATATGGGCGGTGCTGGCGATGTCCGCGTGCGGCAGGTCGCCGGGGTCGATGATGCTCGCGTACACGGCAGCAGTCTGACCGCGTACGGTGCCGCGCACGGGAAAGAACGGCTTGTAGATGACGGGTCCGCCGTCGAGCGATTCAGCGAAGTCCTTTGCCGCGTATGGGTCGTTGGTGATGAGGGTGCGGGGAACGCTCAGTCCCACGTCGGCCGCGACGCGTAGTTGCCGCGGCTTGTACTCGGCATCCGCCGCCCTTCCCGGTGGGGGCAGCCACCGGCACGGTAAAGCCGTGAGCAGTCCCCCGAAACCCCACCGCGCTTCCCTCTCGGCGACCGTGCGGGCTTCGGCGGCCATCTGCTCGGGAAACTTCGGGTGGGTCGGGCGACGGTAGTAGACGGAGCGGACCGAGGCGAGGTCGAGCGTACGGCGGTCGTTGGCCAGCGTGCCGTGCCACCGGCTCCCGCTGAGGCTCGCGGCAAGCGTGAGCCTCAGCGGGAACTCGGCCATATCTGCCCGGAAGACGGGCACGGCGCGCCGGTTCAGCTCCTCAACCACCAGATCGCAGGTCGGGTCGAAGCGACCCGCCAGGATGAGAACGTGTCCGGCGCCCGTCATCAGTCGTCGCTCGGTCCGGGGTCGTCCGGCGCGTCCATCTGGCCCGTGGGTGCCGTCGGCCCATAGGTCTTCGGCGGGTTCTTGGTCATGTAGACGCCCGGCGGCAGATCCTCGTAGACGCCGGTCTGGGACTCCTCGTCGTACTCGACCTCACTGGGCAGAATGCCGCCCGTGGCCGGGACGGGCGTGAGGAACCGGAACGCGAAGGGAGCCGGCCCCTCGTGGTCCGACAGCTCCGGCATGATTGCGGCTCCGTCGGTGCTCAACGGGAGCCGCAGCTCCGGCGCGTCCAGTAATGGCTTGGCAAGCCGACGCTCTTCAACGGTGATGGGCATTGCCTTCCCTTCTCTCATTTTCTCTCGGTGGGTGGATTTCGGCTGGTGGGTGGGGTGGGCGGACGTGAGTGGATGAACTCCGGTGCGCCGCCGTGACGACATGCCCGCACACCGCGCCCGGCTCATCCGAACGCCTCCGCCGGAAGCCGTAGCCTGCTGCCCTCGCCGTCGATGTCCTGGCCACTTGGGGCTTCATCGGCTTCGGGCCCGTCATCGGCCTCGGACCCGTCATCGTCCGGCACCGGCAGGCGCGCGCCCCTGCTCTCCGCGACCCGGCGTAGGTTGGCGAGGGAGGCGGCCAATTCCAGTGCCAGCAGGTGGATTTCACCGGGCGTCCACGCCCGGCCCGCCAGGATGCGGTGCGCCTCTTCGCCGAGTTCAGCCGCGGAGTCGAGCTGCGCCTCCTCCATCTCGTCGGCGAGCCGGGACACGTAGCCGGTCCCGTCACCTACGAGAAAGCACGGCTTCCCGTCGGGGCTCGACCAGGGCAGGAGGCGAGGGGTGTCGGCTGGACTCATCGGCCTGCCGCCTCCAGGCCGTTCAGCCGGCGCGGAGCGGCTTTGATGCTGTACGCCGCGGGCAACGAGCCGCCCGACCGATGGCTTCTTCGCGAGGGCAGCAGCAGCCGCAACAGCGACACGACCGCTCTCGCGATGGTTCGGGGCATGTCGTCAACCTCCCAGGAGTTGGTGGCCACGACCCCGACGTACGCCGTTCCTGCGGCGTCGCGGGGTTTGTGCTCGCCCCCACACTTCCGCGCCTGGTGGTGCGTTCCTACTCCGCTCCACGACCGTTAGACACGGAGAAGACCTACCGTGTGAAGCGTGTCTAACGTCCCAAGGGGTACTCGTGAACGAAGCACTACGCCGCGCCCTGCTACGGGCACACCTGACTGATCGCCAATTAGCCGAGAGGTGTGGCGTCGACATCAAGACCGTAGGCCGATGGATCACCGAGGCCGGACGGGTTCCCCATGCCCGACACCGGTGGTCCGTCTGTGAGGCGCTCGGGGAGGACGAGGCGGTGTTGTGGCCTACAGCCGCAAAGAAAGCGATAAAGGTTGGCCCGGACCGCGAGGTCGTTTCTGTCTATCCGTACCGATCCGGTTGCCCCGCCTCTTTGTGGCGCTCACTGATCACCAAGGCGGAGCGTGAACTGACCTTCGCGGGTTACACCGATTACTTCCTGTGGCTCGAACAAGCAAGGTTCGGTGCAGCACTACAGCGGAAGGCTGCCCGGGGATGCCGGGTTCGGTTTCTTCTCGGCGATCCTGACAGCAGCCTCACACGCTCGCGCGAGCGCGATGAAGATGTCGCACTCACCTTGTCCACGCGTATCCGCGTGACCCTCGCTGAGCTGGAGAAGATCAAAAAGCAGCCAGGAATTGATGCGAGGTTCAGCGAGGGGCACGCACATCTCTCCGTGTTCCGCTTCGATGACGACATGATCGTTACGCCGTTGCTGACGCATAGCGTCGGGCACGATGCACCGACCCTGCATCTGCGGCGTCGCCAGGACGACGGCATGTTTGACCGCTTCGCCTCGCACGTAGAAGAACTGTGGAGCAGGGGCTCTCCGGTGTGGGAAGGCGGCGGCGATGAGTAGGCGCGATTACGAGAACGACCCTCATGCCCCTGCCGCGAACAGCTTGGTTCCGGCGGCATCTGCGATTGTGGTCGACGACTCCGGGCGCGTCCTGCTTCAGCGTCGGCGCGACAACGACATGTGGGCACTTCCCGGTGGCGTCATGAATATTGGCGAGTCACTGCCGGACTGCGCAGTTCGGGAGACCCGCGAAGAGACCGGGTTCCATGTCGAAGTCGTAGGCATCGTGGGCACCTACACCAACCCCCACCACGTCTTCGCCTACGACGATGGCGAAGTGCGGCAGGAATTCTCCATCTGCTTCCTGGCAAGACCGTTGGGCGGGCGGCTGGCGGTGTCCGAAGAATCCACGGACGTCCGGTGGTTTGAGCCCGGAGAGATTGATGCGCTTCCGATGGTGCCCAGCATCCGAAAGCGCCTGAACGACTGGCGCGACGGCAATATGCCCGCCACACGCTGAAATCGCCCCTGCGCCGGCTCAGCTCTCACCGGCGAACTGCCCGCAGTGGCCGAGGCGCTGGAACTGATCCGGGCCTGAGGACAAGCTGACATTCCTCGCCTGAGTCGAACTCCCCCTGGCGTCAGAACCCGACCGGGCCGACGATCTGCGCACCGGCCGCGAGCCGCGCAGAGACGACCGACTGCGCCACTTTCACCACCGCTTCACGATTTTTCCGTGTGGGAGAGCCACCGCGCCGGAGCAGGGACCGGGGACCTTCGGCCGGCCTATAGAACATGCTCATGTCACATAATCCATGACCAAACCACCCCATTCGATGCCATCCACCCCCTTTTGATGTCCATATTGGGCCTCTATGGATGGATTAGTACTGATTCGCCGAGATGCGAATGTGGATGAATTCGAAACGTGAATGAGGCAATTCAGTCAGTGATGTGGGTCACTTGACACATTCATCGAACAGGCCTTCACTTTCCACAGCAGTTGAAATGAATGCCGGGAATTCTGCCCGGTATCGACATCTTCTGCCATCGCATAAGTATCTCGTTCGCCACGCAAATGGAGGTGCTCATGAAACTCGTTCGCATCGTCAAGAAGTTCCGTCCAGAAAAGAGCCTCAAGGCATACGCCTGGTACGGCTGGATTTAATTAGACAGCTTCCCTGCCGGGCTCGCGTCGGTCAGGAGTTCTGGCCGGCGCGAGCTGCCTACCCACGGAGTTCAGCCATGCCTATGCACCGCGTCGGCGAGAGCGGTCGGGTCATCGAGTTCGCGCCGAGGATCGACGAACTGTTAAGTCGTTATCGTGGTGCGTCGCTTTTTCGTCTGGAGCCCGACACGATCGGGGTATCCGGCGCCGAGCTGATGGACCGCTTACTCCGCAGCAGGCCGGCCAACGCGGAGGAGAGGCCCACCTTCAAACCCGTCCAGGGGCGGCTCGTTAGCCGTACGGATGCGTCCACCTTTATGCAGGCCGTGGGCTCGGACGTGCGGAACGCGCTGCAACGTCCCCTGGATGAGGCGGTCGACCTGACCGGCCGGTGGCCGCATGTGGCGCATGTTTATCTGCGGGATCTCGTTTTCGGAAACGAACGTCTGCGATTCCGGGTTCTGGTCGACCGCAGGCTGGAGTTGACTCCGAAACTGACCTGGTCGGCCGTCGCCTCCGGAGCCGCTTTGCTGGGCAGGCCCGGGCAGGACGTGCCGCTGTCGAAACTTGCCGCTCTCGTGCTCGATTCCAAGACCTACGGTGACCGGCGCTATGCCATGTACCTGTATCGGCGGGTGGCCGCACCGGTGTGCTTCACCGTATCCGCGCTGGTCACCAACGCCCTGTGGCTCGGGGCTCCGTTCAGCGATGACGTATCGAACCGGAACATCCTCCTTGAGGCACTCCGGCTGCTTCCCCCCTCATGGAACATCTTGCGAATGGCTTCTCCGGAGTTCTCGGACGTGGACGCACGGATCGGCCCGAAAGACGATGTCCTGTTGCTTCCCCTGCTGAGCCACCGCGATCCCGAGCTCTGGGACGAGCCCGACGCGTTTCGTCCCGACCGCTGGGAAGAGCTGGACGGAGACAACCACCCCGGGTATTTCCCCTTCGGCCACGTAAACGAACGATGCTGGGGCCGGCATATGGTCCTGCCCCTGGCCGAACGGCTCCTCGACATCGTGCGCCGGGACGGACTGGTGGTGAATCCGGGGCAGACCAGGGGGAAGGTCGAACTCGACGGTTTGCTCGAAGTGTCCGAAGTGCAGATGACTCGACCGATGGCTAGTCCTATGGCTCGTCCGTGACGGCCTGACTGTCCGTCCCACCTGGACGGGGTTGACGTGCGGAAGGGACTCGGGTCTTCTGCTGCGATGTCTGATCTTCGTATTCAGCGGCCGGACGGCGACGACGCCCTCAAGGACTGGCAGTTCGTCCACAACACGATTATTCCTACCCACCTCCTTTCGCTGGAGGAGGTGCGGGAGCGGGCGCAGCGTCACCATTTGGAGGTCGCGTATGCCGGTGACGAGCTCATCGGGTGCAGCACGGTGCGCCCGCCTGCCGATGACACGCTGACGGTGACCGTGATCGCCCGTGTGCTGGAAGCTCATCGTGGTCAGGGGTTCGGGGAGGAGCTTTATGCGCGCGGGCTCAGCAGGGCGCGGGAGTGGGGCGCCGAAGTGATCGAGACCGTGGTGCTGTCCTCCAACGAGGACGGGCTGCGGTTCGCGCGCAAGCACGGGTTCGTCGAGACCGAGCGCTATCTGCTGCCGGGGGACAGCATTCCGTGGATCGACCTGCGTCTTGCCCGGTCCTGACGCTTCGGGAGCGTTCGGGCCTTCCAGCGGGGCGACGGTCGAGCAGGTGGTGCCGGGGGCGGTGGGCGGCGGGGATGGAGTCACTGCCACCCACCGCTCCCCGTCACCCCCTCAAATGCCCCGGCCCGAACGCGTCCGGAAGCAGCTCCGACAGCGGGCGGATGCCGGCCGCCGTGTCGACCAGGAGGTCGGGGCCGCCGTGTTCCCACAGGAGTTGGCGGCAGCGGCCGCAGGGGACGAGGAGGTCGCCCGCCCCGTCCACGCAGGTGAAGGCGGTCAGGCGGGGGGCGGGCCCGTCGTTGTCGGTCCGGCCCGCGAACAGCTCTGAGATCAGGCCGCATTCGGCGCACAGGGCGAGGCCGTATGAGGCGTTTTCGACGTTGCAGCCGGTGATGGTGCGGCCGTCGTCCACGAGGGCGGCGGCGCCTACGGGGTAGCCGGAATACGGGGCGTAGGCCCGGGACATCGCGTCCCGGGCCTGCGCGCGCAGTGCGGTCCAGTCGACCGGCACCGGTGGTGTCATGTGCCTTGTCCTCGGCGGTAGGGCTTGCCGTTCGCCTTCGGCGGCCGCAGCCGCTGGGAGAAGAGGGCGAGTACCAGCAGGGTGGCGATGTACGGGCTCGCCTCGACCAGTTCGAGGGGAACGGTGTCGGCCAGGAAGTACCAGATGACCAGGACGGCGGCAGCTATGCCGGCGACCACACCCTGGGTGCGCTTGGCGGCACGCAGCCGGAGCAGGGCGAGCACCGCGAGGAGCGCGGCCAGGCCCAGCAGCAGGGCGTGGACGGTCGGGCCGCCGCTGCGCAGCTGCATGGCGTCCATGAAGCCGAACAGGCCCGCGCCCATCGCGACGCCGCCCGGCCGCCAGTTGCCGAAGATCATCGTGGCGAGACCGATGTAGCCACGGCCGCCGGTCTGGCCGTCCTGGAAGAAGTGCACCCCGATGGAGAGGAAGGCACCGCCGAGGCCGGCCAGGGCACCGGAGACCAGCACCGCCGCGTACTTGTACGAGTAGACGTTGACGCCCAGGGACTCGGCCGAGATCGGGGCCTCGCCGCAGGAGCGCAGCCGGAGCCCGAAGGAGGAGCGCCACAGCACGAAGAAGGTGCCGATGAACAGGCCGACGGTGAGCAGGGTCAGCCAGGAGACGTTGGTGACCGCGGCGCCGAGGATGCCGGCGGCGTCGGAGACCAGGAACCAGTGGTGGCCCTCCAGGGTGTTCAGGGCGTCCGACAGGCCGGGGACGGTGAACGTCGGCATGTCGGGCATCGGCGGCGACTGCTTGTCGTTGCCGCCGGCCAGCATGGCCGCGCTGCCCTCCTGGCCGAACCACAGCGTGGCCAGGTACTGGGTGGCGCCGAGCGCCAGGATGTTGACCGCGACACCGGAGACGATGTGGTCGACGCCGAAGGTGACGGTGGCGATGGCGTGGATGAGGCCGCCGAGCGCGCCGCCGAGGATGCCGGCCGCGGCCGCCGCCCAGGGGCCGTGCTGCCAGCCGACCCAGCCGGCCGCGAACGAGCCGAGCATCATCATGCCTTCGAGGCCGATGTTGACCACGCCGGCCCGCTCGGACCACAGTCCGCCCAGACCCGCCAGGCCGATCGGCACGGCGGCGCTCAGCGCGGCGCCGAACTGGCCGGTGGAGGTGAGGTCACCCGCGCCGGTGACGGCCCGGAGGACGGAGACGGCGACCAGCCCGACGGCGATGATCAGCAGGATCCATGGGTAGGTCAGCTTGCGCCGGCCACCCTTCCCGGGGACCGCGAGCTTCGTCGCGGTCTTGAGGTCCGTACTCACGCCGACACCTCCGGGTTGTCGCTCTTGTCAGACTTGTCGGTGTTGTTCGTACGGGACAGGGCGGCCAGCTCCTCGCCGACCTTGCGCTGCTGAAGGCTCAGCCCGTAGCGGCGCACGATCTCGTAGGCGATGACCACGCAGAGGACGATGACGCCCTGCATGACGCCGACGATCTCCTGGGCGTAGCCCTCGAACTCCAGCCGGGAGCCGGTGCGGTCGAGGAACGCCCACAGCAGGGCGCCGAAGGCCATGCCGATGGGGTGGTTGCGGCCGAGCAGCGCGATGGCGATACCGGTGAAGCCGATACCGGCCGGGAAGTCCGTGCCGTACTGGAAGGACTCGCCGAGCAGGGTGGGCATACCGACCAGACCGGCCGCGGCACCCGACAGCAGCATGCTGCACAGGACCATGCGCTTGACGCTGACCCCGCTGGCCTCGGCGGCCGGCTCGGAGGCGCCCACGGCGCGCAGGTCGAAGCCGAAGCGGGTCCGGTTGATCCCGAACCAGTACAGCGCACCGGCCAGGATCGCGATCACCACGAAGCCGAGGACCGGCTTGGGGTGGGTCGGGAACGAGAAGAAGTGGCTGGACTCCGGCAGGAACTTCGTGTGCAGGAGGTTGCCGTCCTTGATGGCGAGGCGGCCGTCCTGGAGGAAGTAGCCGATGATCGACGCGGCGATGGCGTTCAGCATGATCGTGGTGATCACCTCGCTGACGCCGCGGGTGGTCTTCAGCAGACCCGCGATACCCGACCAGATCGCGCCCACCAGCATCGCGATGACGATGAGCAGGATGATCTGGAGTGCGCCGGGCAGCGCGATGGCGCCGCCGACCGCCGCGGCCGCGAACGCCGCCAGGCGGTACTGGCCGTCGACGCCGATGTTGAAGAGGTTCATGCGGAAGCCGATGGCGACCGCCAGCGCCGAAAGGTAGTACGGCACCGCCTTGTTGATGATCCAGACCTGGCTGTCGCTGTAGTGGCCGTAGTCGGCCATGATCCCGTAGGCCCGGAAGGGGTTCTCACCGGAGGCGAGGAACACCAGGGACGAAATCACTATCGCGGCGACGATGGCCAGGACGGGCGCGGCGATCGCCAGGATCACCTTGTCGCGGGTGGCGCTCTTGGCGATGGCGTCCACGGTGGGGTTCTTGGTGGAGGTGCTCACTGCTCGTCGCCCTCCTGCTCACCGGCGTCGTGCGACGCACCGTCTCCCGGCGTGCCGTCTTCCGGCGCACCCTCTTCCGCAGCACTGAGGTGGCCTCTGGCGGCACCGGTCATGGCGGAGCCCAACTCCTCCGGGGTGATGACGGCGGGGTCCGCGTCCGCGACCAGCCGGCCCCGGTACATCACCCGCAGGGTGTCGGACAGCCCGATCAGCTCGTCCAGGTCGGCAGAGATCAGCAGCACCGCCAGACCCTCGCGGCGCGCCTCGCGGATCTGTTCCCAGATCTGCGCCTGCGCGCCGACGTCGACCCCGCGGGTGGGGTGGGCGGCGATCAGCAGCTTGGGGTGGTGGCTCATCTCGCGGCCGACGATCAGCTTCTGCTGGTTGCCGCCGGAGAGCGAGGACGCGGTGACCTCGATGCCGGGGGTGCGCACGTCGTACTGCTCGACGATGCGCTCGGTGTCCTTACGGGCGCCGGGGATGTCAAGGAGCTTGCCCTTGCTGTTGGGGCGCTCGGTGACATGGCCCAGGATGCGGTTCTCCCACAGCGGGGCTTCCAGCAGCAGGCCGTGGCGGTGGCGGTCCTCGGGGATGTAGCCGATGCCGCCCTCGCGCCGGGCGCGGGTGGAGGCGCCGGACAGGTCCGTGCCGTCCAGGGTGATCGTGCCGTGGTCGGGGCGGCGGGTGCCCATGACGGCTTCGACGAGCTCGGCCTGGCCGTTGCCCTCGACACCGGCGACGCCCAGCACCTCGCCCTTGTGGATGGTGAAGGAGATGCCGTCCAGAACGGTGCGGACCACGCCGTCGGAGTCGGTCGCGGACAGATGCACGTCGCTGACGCGCAGCATCTCCTCGTCCGTGACGGTCGACTCGCGGGTCTCCGGCGACGGCAGTTCGCTGCCGACCATCAGCTCGGCGAGCTGCTTGGGGGTGGTCCCGGACGGCTCGACCGAGGCCACGGTGGTGCCGCGCCGTATGACGGTGATGTCGTCGGCGACCGAGAGCACCTCGCCCAGCTTGTGCGAGATGAAGATGACGGTCAGGCCCTCGGACTTGAGCTCGCGCAGGTTGTCGAAGAGCGCGTCGACCTCCTGCGGGACCAGGACGGCGGTCGGCTCGTCGAGGATCAGCGTGCGGGCGCCGCGGTAGAGGACCTTGAGGATCTCGACCCGCTGGCGGTCGGCGACACCGAGGTCCTCCACCAGCACGTCGGGGCGGATGTTCAGCCCGTACGCGTCGGAGAGTTCCTTTATCTTCGCGCGGGCGCCGGCGCCGATGCCGTGCAGTTTCTCCGCGCCGAGAACGGTGTTCTCCAGGACGGTGAGGTTGTCGGCGAGCATGAAGTGCTGGTGCACCATGCCGATGCCGCGCGCGATGGCGTCGCCCGGGGTGTGCAGGGTGACCTGCTCGCCGCCCAGCGCGATGGTGCCCTCGTCCGGCTTCTGCATGCCGTAGAGGATCTTCATCAGGGTGGACTTGCCGGCACCGTTCTCGCCGCACAGGGCGTGGACGGTGCCGCGGCGCACGGTGAGATGGATGTCGTGGTTGGCCACGACGCCGGGGAACCTTTTGGTGATTCCGCGGAGTTCTACAGCGGGGGCGTCCGGGACGGCGGGGCCGCTGCTCGTGGATGCTGCGTTGATGGCGCACTCCCCTCAGGGATGAAGGAGCGGAAAGGACGGAAAGTCAGGGACCGGAAGGTCACAAGGGGGACAGGGGCTCGCCCCGGGGGTCCGGCGCTGCGGCGCCCCGGGGCGGCGGTGGTCCCGGGCTACGGCGTCTCCTTGACCTTCACCTTGCCCTCGATGATCTTCTTCCGGGCCGCATCGATCTGCGGCTGGATGTCCTTGATGAACCCGCCCGAGGTGGCGAGCGACACCCCGCTGTGCTTGAGGTCGTAGGAGTGGATGCCGGTCAGCGGCTTACCGTCCTCGGCGCTCTTGATCAGGTCGAACACGGCCACATCGACGTTCTTCACGACCGACGTGAGGATCCGGTTCTTGTAGCGGGCCAGACCCGGCTGCTGGTACTGGTCCGAGTCCACGCCGATCGCCCAGGCACCCTTGACCTTGCTGATCGCCTCGATGGTCCCGGCGCCCGACTGCCCGGCCGCCGTGTAGATCACGTCGATACCGCTGTCGAGCATGCCGCCGGCCTTGGCCTTGGCGGCCGCCGGGTCGTTGAACCCCTTGTCGTTGTTGGGGTACAGGTACTGCGAGGTGACCTTGGCCTTCGGGTCGGTGTCACGGACCCCCTGCTCGAAGCCGGCCTGGAACTTCTGGATCAGCGCGTTGTTCACACCGCCGATGAAGCCCACCTTGTGGTTCTTGCTCTTCAGCGCGGCCGCGACCCCGGCCAGATACGAGCCCTCGTGCTCGGCGAAGACCATCGCATCGACGTTCTTGCCCTCGGGCACGGCGTCCACGACACCGAACGTGGTGGCGGGGAAGTCCTTGGCCACGTTCTGCACGGCCTGGCTGTAGGCGAAGCCGACGCCGATGACCGGGTTGTAGCCGGCCTCGGCGAAGGAGGTGAGCCGCTGCTCGCGGTCCGCCTCGGTCTCGCCGTTCTTGGCGGTGAGCATCTTGACGTTGACGCCCAGCTTCTTGGTCGCGTTGTCCGCACCGCGGGCGGCCGCTTCGTTGAACGAGTGGTCGTCCCGGCCGCCGATGTCGAAGGCCAGCCCGACCCCCGCGTGTTTGGCGCGGTTGGCCTCGGCAAAGCTCTGACCGCACGCGGTGGCGGTGAGCGCGAGGCCCGCGGTGGCGGTGGCCGCGGCGGCAATCCTGATGACCCGACGCACGGGGCCTTCCCTTCGCTCTAAGCGCCCCCATTGGCGCTGGCTTGTCGGGAGATTAACGCGCGTAGACCTGGCGCAAAACCCTCCACTGCGTGGACGTTATCGATTCGAGGCGTAGGGCACCTGAACGAAACACGGGCGGGCAGGCCGCGCGGCCCGTCCCGGCAAGCTTCCGGAACGGGCCGTTATGGAGTCATTACGGACAGTGTCCCGCTATAAGGGACCGGCCGGCGTGACGGGTGCGCGCGCTCAGTCCGCGAGGTCCCCGTCGAGGAGGGCCGCGCCGGTGAAGAGTTCGACGCCGGCCTTGATCGCCTGCTCGTCCACATCGAAATCGCCGCGGTGCAGGTCCCGGTGCGTGGGGTCGGCGGGCGGATGGACGCCGAGGCGGGCCATGGCGCCGGGTACGTGTTCGAGGTACCAGGAGAAGTCCTCGCCGCCGAGGGACTGCTCGGTGTCCTCGATGGCGCCCTCACCGCGGCGGGCGGCCATCGCGGAGTGCAGCAGCTGGACGGTGACCGGCTCGTTGACCACCGGCGGCACCCCGCGGACGTAGGTGATCTGGGACTTCGCACCGTGCAGCGCGGCGACCTCGTCGATCGCCGCATGGACCAGGTCCGGGGCCTTCCGCCAGGCGTCGAGATCAAGACAGCGGACGGTGCCGGAGAGTTCTGCGTGCTGCGGGATGACGTTGCAGGCGTGTCCGGACGCCAGCCGGCCCCAGGTGACGGCCAGACCGGCGCGGGCGTCGACCCGGCGGGCCAGCAGCGCCGGTACGTCCACGGCGACCCGGGAGGCGGCGGTCACCATGTCGGTGGTCAGGTGCGGGCGGGCGGTGTGCCCGCCGGGGCCGTCCAGCTCGACCTCCAGCCGGTCGCAGGCCGAGGTGATCGCTCCCGTACGGAGCCCGATCCGGCCGGCGTCGACGCGCGGGTCGCAGTGGACGGCGAGGATCCGGCCGACGCCCTCCAGGGCACCGGACTCGATCGCGTCGGAGGCGCCGCCGGGCAGGATCTCCTCGGCGGGCTGGAAGAGCAGGCGCACGGGGCGCGGCAGGGCTCCGGCGCGGGCCAGCTCGGCCAGGACCAGACCGGCGCCGAGGACGACGGCGGTGTGCACGTCATGGCCGCAGGCGTGGGCGCGCCCTGCGACCGTCGAGGCGTAGTCGACGGTCTTGGTGTCCGGGATGGGCAGTGCGTCGATGTCCGCCCGCAGCGCCAGCAGGGGGCGCTCGGGGGCGGCCGCGACGGCCCGCCCGTCGGCCGTGGCGTCCCGGGTGCCGATGTCGCAGATCAGACCGGTGCCGGTGGCCAGTACCCGGGGCCGCAGACCGGCCCGCTCCAGCCGTTCCTTGATCGCCGCGGTGGTCCGGAACTCCTGGTTGCCGAGTTCCGGGTGCCGGTGCAAGTCGCGCCGGAAGGCGCTGAGTTCGGCGCGCAGCGCCTCGGGAAGGGCGCCGGGGAGCTGATCACCGGCGGGGGTACGGGCGGCGCTGACCTCTCGGGACTTCACGTGGTTCACCCGTGGAAGGTTACGGGCCCGGAGGGGGCAACTGTCCTTCGATCAACAAAAGTTCAGCCCGTTAGGGGAAGAAAATCAGGCCGCTCGGCGCATGGATGGTTTATGCGACGGGTATGCAGTAGGGCTTCCCGCGCTCCTTCATCCGGCGGCCATCGGCTGGGTGAACGGCAGTCGCTGCACGTCGCGGGCGGTGCCGGTGACCCCGTCGAGGAAACCCTGGGCCCGCGGTGAGGCGTTGGCCGTCAGCCACTCCGGATCGATGTCGCAGACCGCGACCTTGACCTCCGTCCCCCGCAGCGCCAGCGGCAGGGTGTGCACCACGGTGGAGGGGAAGCTGACGATCAGCCGTCCGATGGGGCCGCGCCGGGCGATCAGTTCGAGCGGCAGATCGGGCCGGACGATCTCCAGCCCGGTCTCGGCCACCAGCCGGCGCAGCTTCTCGGTGCTCTCCTTGCGGTGCGCGAAGTAGCGGGTGGCGCCGTGCGTACGGGCCAGGCTGCCGACCGCGGCCAGATAGCGCTCGGTGTCCACGACCCCGGTCTCCACCAGCGAGGTGCCGACGATGTCGGCGGCGCGGGTGAGCCGGGGCGGGCCGAAGCGGCCCCGGGTCCAGGCGAACTCGTTGGTGGTGACCTCGACGCCCGGGGGCGCCTCGACGGGCATCGAGCTGAACAGGCCGACGGTGCGCCGCCCGCCCTCGGGAGCCGGGGTGAGCCGGCGCCGGGCGGTGGCGGAGAACGGGGCGAAGATCAGGTCCCGTGCGCCGCGGCCGCTGCCGTTGCGGTGCCAGCGCACCAGCTTTTCCCCGCGGGCGAGTTGGGAGATGAACTCCATGGTGGCGGTGCCGTCGTCGACCACGACCAGGTCGCGCGCCCTGGCGAGGGAGAGCAGCAGCTGGACGTAGCGGGAGAACGGGTCGCCGATGACGACGCGGCGGGCGCGGCGCAGCAGCGGGGTGAGGCCGCCGATGGTGCGCATCGGCGCGGTCGGGCCGCCGCGGGCCTCCTCCCAGCGCACCGTATGGCCTTCGTCGCGGGCGAGTTCGGCCATGCGCCGCAGCTGGCCGCGGGTCATGGGGTCGTGCGGGGAGAGGACGACGACGGTGAGCCCGGTGGCCTGTGCCGTGTGCGCCCACTCCAGGACGTTCAGCAGCTGCACCGGGCTCTCGACGAACGCGAGGGTGCCGGTGTCCCGGGCGCCCGTACGCGGCTCACCGGAGCGTGCGGTCCGGTGACGCTGCCGCGGCACCCCCCGGAGACGACGGGCGGGAGTATCCGTCGTCTCCGGGGGCGGAACCTCGGCGCCGGGCGTGCCGGGCACGGCGCGGGTCCCTTCGGGTGAGGTCACCTTGGCTCCCGTCGGTTCGTCGGCCGGGCGGTCAGACGGCGGCCGGCTCGGCGGCCTCGGCCTCGGCGACCACGCCGGTGACGCGGCGCAGCTTCTTCATCGGGCCGAGCTCGCTCTCGTAGACCTTCTTGACGCCGTCACCGAGGGACTCCTCGATGGTGCGGATGTCGCGGACCAGGCGGGACAGGCCGCCGGGCTCGACGGAGGCGGCCTGGTCGGAGCCCCACATGGCGCGGTCGAGGGTGATGTGGCGCTCGACGAAGGTGGCGCCGAGGGCGACCGCGGCGAGGGTGGTCTGCAGACCGGTCTCGTGGCCGCTGTAGCCGATCGGGACGTTCGGGTACTCGTCCTGAAGGGTGTTGATCATGCGGAGGTTGAGCTCCTCGGCCTTGGCCGGGTAGGTGCTCGTGGCGTGGCAGAGCAGGATGTTCTCGCTGCCCAGGACCTCGACGGCGTGCCGGATCTGCTTGGGGGTGGACATGCCCGTCGAGAGGATGACGGTGCGGCCGGTGGCGCGCATGGCGCGCAGCAGCTCGTCGTCGGTGAGCGAGGCGGAGGCGACCTTGTAGCAGGGCACGTCGAACTTCTCCAGGAAGGCGACGGACTCGACGTCCCACGGGGAGGCGAACCAGGCGATGCCGCGCTTCTTGCAGTACTCGTCGATGGCGCGGTAGCCGTCCTCGTCGAACTCCACGCGGTGGCGGTAGTCGATGTAGGTCATCCGGCCCCAGGGGGTGTCGCGCTCGATCTCCCACTGGTCACGGGGGGTGCAGACCTCGGGGGTGCGCTTCTGGAACTTCACCGCGTCACAGCCGGCGTCGGCGGCGGCGTCGATCAGCGCGAACGCGTTCTCCAGGTCGCCGTTGTGGTTGATGCCGATCTCACCGGTGACGTAGACGGGGCGGCCGGGGCCGGCCTCGCGGTTGCCGAGGGTGCGGAGGCGGGAGTTGGTGCTCATGGGGAGGTTCCTTCGCGTTGATAAGGGGGTGTGTGGAGGTGGGGTCTGGGTGGGTTACAGGGACGGGCCCAGCAGCCAGGCGGCGATCTCTCGGATCGCGCCGCTGCCTCCGGGCGTCGCGGTGACGGCGCGGGCCGCGCCGCGCACCACGTCGTGCGCCCCGGCGACCGCCACGGGCCAGCCGACGAGGTCGAAGCACGGGAGGTCGTTGACGTCGTTGCCGACGTAGAGCACGCGCTCGGGCGCGATGCCCGCTTCCTCGCACCACTGCTTGAGGGCGAGGTCCTTGCGGTCGATGCCGTGCAGGACGGGGACCTGGAGCTTGCGGGCCCGTGCGGCGACGACCGGGTTGGTCTCCGTGGACAGGATCAGCAGCTTCAGCTCCGCCTTGCGCAGCGCGGCGATGCCGAGGCCGTCGCCGCGGTGGACCGCGACGATCTCCCGTCCGTCGGCGTCGATCAGCACCCGGTCGTCCGTCTGGGTGCCGTCGAAGTCGAGGACGACGGCGTCGATGTCGTCGACGGTCGGCAGGGCGCCGGGCCGCGGGGCGTCCAGCAGGGGTGCCAGGGCGCGGGCGCGGGCCAGGTCGTGCGGGTCGTCGATCTCCAGCACCCGGGCCGGGTCGGTGCGCACGAGTTCGGTGCGGCCGAAGAACCGGTGGCCGGCGGCGCGGAACCCGGCCGCGTCCATGCCGTAGGCGGCGCCGGTCTCCAGCAGGTCCTGGGGGCGGTCCTGGCGGCGCGGCCGGAAGGACTTGTCGTGGTTGACGCCGTAGCCGCCGGCCGGGAGCGTGGCATCGGCCGGGCTGCCGGTGTCCGCCGTGTCCAGGCCCGCGTCCTCGGCCGCGTCCCGCCAGACGAAGCCGTGGAACGGGGCCACGGTCAGCGCGCTGTCGGCGCCGCCCTCGACGACCGCGGCGGCCACCCCGTCGATGTCCTCGCGGACGATGAACGGGCTGGTGCACTGGACCAGCAGCACCGCGTCGACCGACGCGCCCTGCTCGGCCTCGTAGGCGTCCATGGCGTGCAGGACGGCGGCCTCGCTGGTGGCGGTGTCCCCCGCGATGTCGCCGGGGCGCCGTACGACGACCGCTCCGGCGCCGCGGGCCGCGGCCGCGATCCCGGCGTCGTCGGTGGAGACCACGACATCGGTGACCAGGCGGGCGGCACGGCATTCCCGGACCGCGCGGGCCACCAGGGGCACTCCCCCGACGGCGGCGAGGTTCTTGGCGGGCACGCCCTTGGATCCGCCGCGGGCGGGTATGACGGCCACCACGGTCGGGGGGCTGCTCTGCGGGTTCGGCGGCATTTCGGGCTCCTTCCGGGAGCTGACCGGGGTGGTCACAGCTGTCCCCAGCGGCGGATGGCGGGGGCGACGCGCTGGACGCCGTGGCGATAGGCGCCGCGGGCGGCCTCGCGGACCGTCTCGCGGGCGACCCGGCGCAGTCCGCCGGTCTCCTCGGGGGCGTCCGCGTGGCCGGCGATCGGCTCGCCGTGCGGGTCCAGGCCGTGCCGGGCGAGGATGCCGGGGAGGTAGCCGGGGGCGGTGCGGGGTGTGTAGTACGGGGTGATCGCCGGGAGGCGATCGGCGGTGCGCAGCGCGCTGACCCGGGCGCGGGCCGCGTCGAAGGCCTGCTCGTAGTCACCGTCCGCGGCGACGCCCTGGCGGGCCAGCCACCGCGGGTCCGGCTCCGGGCGGTGTCCGGCGTCCAGCTCGTCCCAGGAGGCCAGGCAGCCGGAGCCGAGGAAGTGGTGGTTGCCTAGGATCTCGCGGATGCCGAGGTCGGTGAGGACGGCGGTGGGGATGCCGCGGTGCAGCGACTCCAGGGCGGCGGTCGAGCTGACCGTCACCAGCAGGTCGGTGCGGTCCAGGACCTCGCCCATGTTGCCGTACACCAGGCGGCAGTTGGCGGGGAGTCCGCCGGGGGCCTTGGCGGCGAGCTTCTGGTAGGGCAGTTCCTCGATGTGGGTGGTGTGCTCGCCCGGCTTGCTGCGGAGCTTGATCAGCACCTCCCGGTCCGGGTGCCGGCGGGCGTGCTCGACCGCTCTGCGCAGCAGGTAGGTGCGGTCGGCGCGGCTCTCCGGGACGGACGGCTGGGCGGCGAACACCACGGTGTAGGGGCTGTGCGCGCCGGTGTAGCGCGCGCCGCCGAGGAACGGCAGGGCGCATTCGACGACACCGCTGTCATCGGCGCCGACCCCGCGGTACACCTCGCGGAACCGGTCCGCGTCGTGCCGGGAGTTGGCGAGGACGACATCCGCGCCGTGCCGCAGCAGCAGCCCGTCGGCGAGCTTCTCGTAGACGACACCGACATAGCCGGTGACGACGACGGGACGGGTGTCCGCGTCTCGCCAGGCGTGGGCGAGGCCGTGCAGCATCGCCTGCACCGCTCCGCCTACACAGGCCAGCACGATGACGTCGTAGCGCGTACGGTCGATGGACCGGACGAAATCCACGCCCCTGATTTCGCGCAGCGAGTCCGCACGGGCGCCGACCTCGTCGAGCTGGCGGACCGTGGGAGTGGCGCGGCCGCGGAGAAGGTAGCCGTCGAGCCGGATGTCCGATTGGATTCGGTACGCTGTCAAAGCGCCCCATTTCCACCGGGTATCCGAGTCGGCGAGTACGGCGACCCGCGGCGAAGAGTTGGTACGTGATGGCACGTCCAAGACGCTAGGAAGGCATTTCGTTGGACGGGCCAACTGGGCCGCAACAAAGGGTTAACAGCGGGTCGACGAATGGCGAACCGGCCCGATAGTCGGCCTGGTTAACCATCCCGCCATTCTTCGTTCACCTTGAGGTCCGCACCCGGTAAAGACGAATGCCGCCTCCGCACCTAACGTCACCCGGGTGGTTAAGCTCTCCGTCATCGTGCCGTTCTACAACGTGCAGACATACGCGCCCGACACCCTGAAAAGCCTGGCGGCCAATGCCCGCGAGGACTTTGAATTCCTGCTCGTCGACGACTGTTCCCGCGACGAGACCCCGGAGATTCTCGCGCGCGCCGAGCGCGAGCTGCCGGGTGCCAGACTGCTGCGGCACGAACAGAACGGCGGCCTGGCCACCGCCCGGAACACCGGCCTGGACGAGGCCCGCGGCGAGTACGTCACCTTCCTGGACGGCGACGACTGGCTCGCGCCCGGCTACTACCCCGAACTCCTCTCCACCATCGAGGAGTTGGGATGTGACTTCGTCCGTACCGACCATGTCCAGTGCACCGCCCGCGCGCGCACCGTGCACCGGGTCCCGCACGGCCGGCGCGGGGTGGCGATGGACCCGCGCGAGGTGATCCTGCCCGCCGACCGCTCCACCTCGGTCGACTACGCGTACGCCTGGGCCGGGATGTACCACCGGCGGCTGCTGGACGACGGGGTACTGCATTTCAAGGACGGGCTGCGCACCGCGGAGGACCGCCCGTGGATCTGGCGGCTGCACCGCGAGGCGAAGTCCATGGCGGTGGTCGGACTGCTCGGTGTTTTCTACCGGCGCGGTGTGGCCTCTTCCCTGACCCAGATCGGTGACGTGCGGCAATTGGACTTCATTCGCGCCTTCGATCAGGTGATCGAGGAAACGGCACAGGACCGCGATGCGGATCTTCTGCTGCCGAAAGCGGTGCGCACCTATTGCGCGATCATTTCCCACCACCTCGGTTCGATCGAACGCTTCGAACCGCAGGTCGCCCGTAAATTGCGCACGATGAGCGCCGCGGCCATGAAACGCATGCCGCAGGACGTACTGAAGGAAGCCCTGGATTCGATGGATGTGCAGCGCGCGTCCCGGCTGCGGCGGCTGCGCCGTCGCCCCTCCCCCACGCTCTCGGCTCCCCTCGAGCAGGGCGGTACCCCCACGGCGGAGGTCGTCGCCTGATGTCCACCCGACCCCGTACCCAGATCTTCATGGCATCCACGCTCTACGGCGCGGCGACCCTCGCCGCCGCGCTGGACGCCGACTGCTTCGCCCCGGCCGAGCGCCGGCTGCTGCTGCTCAGCAACAACGCGACGACCCCGGAGACCACCGCGTCGCTGGACACCATGCCCGGCTTCGCGCAGCTGCGCGGCCGCTTCGACCGGGTGCTGTCGTGGAACGAGACGATCAGCCCGTTCCACCCCGGCGGCTGGTCGCCGCGCGCGGACGACGTCCCGCTGTGGGAGCGGCATCTGCGGCTGCTGTGGGGCCTGGGCGACGACCGCGTCGAGCTGGTCGTGGAGTCCATCCAGGTCAACCCGGCGCTGGCGCTCGCCCAGCTGTTCCCCGACGCGCCGATCGATGTCTACGCCGACGGCCTGATGAGCTACGGCCCGACCCGTAACAAGCTCGATCCGCTGATCGGCACCCGGATCAGCCGGCTGCTGCATCTGGACCTGGTGCCGGGCCTGACGCCGCTGCTGCTCACCGAGTTCGATGTTCCGCCGCAGACCGTGCCGACCGACGCCTTCACCAAGGTGCTGGCCGAACTCTCGGACGCCAGTGGCCCGTTGGAGGTCCCGGACGGGGCGGCGCTGCTGCTCGGCCAGTACCTCTCCGCGCTGGGCATCCTCACTCCCGAGGAGGAAGAGGAGCTGCATGTGCGGATGGTGCGCGGCGCCGCCGAGCGCGGCCACCGCGAGATCGTCTTCAAGCCGCACCCGTCCGCGCCGGCCCGCTGGTCGCGGCTGCTGGAGCGGGAGGCCGAGAAGCTGGACATCGCGCTGACCGTGCTGGACAGCCCCGTGCTGGCCGAGGTGCTCTACCAGCGGATGCGGCCCGCGCTGGTCGTCGGCTGCTTCTCCACCGCGCTGCTGACGGCCGCCACCTTCTACGGGCTGCCGACGGCGCGGACCGGCACCGGACTGCTGCTGGAGCGGCTGTCGCCGTACCAGAACAGCAACCGGATGCCGGTCACGATCGTGGACGCGCTGGTGCCGGACCTGGGCGACCGCAGCGAGCACCCGCGGGCGTATGCCACCGCCGAGGGCATCGAGGGCCTGGTCACCGCGGTCGGCTATGCGATGCAGCACCAGATCTATCCGCAGCTGCGGCCGTCCGCCGAGCGTTATCTCGCGACCCATCTCGACACGTTCACCCGGCGCTACTTCAAGCGCCGCCGGCTGACCGCGCTGGCACTGCCCGGGGCGATCCCGTCGCAGCTGTCGTTCATTCCGCGCAATGCCACCGTCCGCCGGGTCGCGCGCCGGGCGCGTGCGGTGCAGCGGCGGCTGAAGAAGCGGGCCGCGTTCGGATGACCGCCGCCCCCCAGCTGACGTCCGGTGCGCCGCCCGCCGCGCCGGACCTCGTCACCGAGGCACCACAGCCCGTCATACGAGGGCGCAGCCGCGGTCCGTCGCGGCTGCGCGCCCTCGACGGGCTGCGGCTGCTCGCCGCCCTGATGGTCGCCGGGTACCACCTCGGGGGGCGCGGCGGCGAGATAGCGCAGGCCTGGGGCGATTCGCCCGCCCAGCAATTCCCCACCGCCGCCCCGCTGTTCGCCTACGGCTGTCTGGGCGTCCAGATCTTCTTCGTGATCAGCGGCTTCGTGATCTGCCTCAGCGGCTGGGGGCGCACCCTCCGGGCCTTCATCGCCTCCCGGGTCTCCCGTCTCTATCCCGCCTACTGGGCCGCGATCCTGCTGATCACCGCGGTCTTCGCGCTGCCTTGGGTCGCCTACAAGGCACTGCCGCCCAGCGAGGTGCTGACCAACCTGACCATGCTCCAGCAGCCGCTGGGCGTGGACCGGGTGCTGGGGGTGTGCTGGACCCTCTGGGCGGAGATGCGTTTCTACGCACTCTTCGCGCTCTGTGTCGTCCTGCCCGGCGCCACCCGCGGCCGGGTGGTGCTCTTCTGCGCGGGCTGGACGCTGGCCGCCGCCGTAGCCCAGGCCGCCCACGAGCCCTTCCTCGACACCGTCCTGATGCCCGAGTACGCCCCGTTCTTCATCGGCGGCATCGGGCTGTATCTGCTGCACCGCTACGGCGCCCGCGATCCGATCGCGTGGGCGATAGTGCTGGTCAGCTGGCTGATCGGCCAGCACTACGCGGTCGCCGGCCTGTGGCACGCACCGTCGGCCACCGCATTCTCCTACCGCTCGACGGCGGTCATCATCGCCGTCGTCACGCTCGGCTTCGCCCTGGTCGCAGCCGTCGCCCTGGGCAAGCTGCACTGGGCGAACTGGCGCTGGCTGACCGTCGCGGGCGCGCTGACCTACCCCTTCTACCTCGTGCACGAGCATCTGGGCTGGGTCGCGGTGCGGGCGCTGCACCAGGGCGCCGGGCTGCCTTCCTACGCGACGCTGCCGCTGACCGTGGGGCTGATGCTGCTGCTTGCCTGGGTGCTGCACCGTTTCATAGAGCGCCCGCTCACGCCGGTGCTGAAGCGGTCGATCGACCCGCGCCGCTGACCGTCCCCCGGCTCAACTCCGCGGTTCCGTACGGGCTGTCGCCTCGATTCCGGCGATGATGAGGCGCAGCCCGGCCTCGAAGTTCCGCTCGATGTCGCCGAACATCTCCTCGCCGGCCGCCTTCGCCAGCGGATGGCCCGTGCCGATCTGCTCCGCGCGCAGTTCCATGTCGTAGGCCGGATCGCGGTGCTGCGGCGCACCGGGGTCCGGATGGACCGACTGCTCCTCGATCACCAGGCCCATGGTGAAGTTGTAGACCGTCCACCACGCCTGCGCCGCCTGTCGCAGCGTGAAGCCCGCGCCGGTGAGCAGGCCGAGGAGATTCTCCAGCGGCCCGGAAAAGCTCGTGTCGGTCATCCGGGTGCCGCCGAAGACCTTGCCGCCGTCGCGGTAGCCGAGGAGTTCGCGGCGCATGCCCCGGCAGGTGTCGCAGAGGGTCTCCTGCCAGGTCCGGCCGGCACCGGCCGCCTCGCCCTCCCCCCTCCACGACACGGTCATCCGCCGGAACATCTCGGTGGCCATCTCGTCGAGCAGCTCCTGCTTGTTCTTGAAGTGCCAGTAGAGCGCGGGCGCCTGAACGTTCAGCTCCTTGGCGATGCGCCGCAGGGTGAGCCCGTCGAGGCCGACCTCGTTCAGCAGCCGCAGAGCGGTGTCGACAACCTGTCGCCGGTCGATACGCGAAACCATGTTGACAACTTAACACCGTTAAGGCCATGCTCGGAACATGGAACTTAACAACGTTAAGGAGCCCGCCGGTGTTACGGGCGACCTCCCCACGACCGTCGACGTACTGATCTCCGGAGCCGGCCCGACCGGCCTCGCCCTCGCCATCGACCTCACCCGACGCGGTCTGCGCGCCCTGCTCATCGAGCGGCAGGACCGCCTCTCGCCCGGCGCCCGCGGCACCGGAGCGCAGCCGCGCACCCTGGAGGTCTACGACGACCTCGGGGTACTGGACGCGATCCGCGCGGTCGGCGGGCTCTACCCGACGGTGGGCTTCTGGGAGGACGGCAAGATCGCCCGGACCGCCGAGATGATCGAGCGGGTCGCCCCGACACCCGCCAGGCCGTACACGAACACCCTGATGGTGCCGCAGTTCCGCACCCAGGAGGTGCTGCAAGCACGGCTGCGGGAGCTCGGCGGCACGGTGCTCCTCGGCACCGAACTCACCGCGTTCACCCAGGATGCGGAGGGGGTCACGGCCACGCTGCGCGGCTCCGACGGGGTGCAGCGCAGCGTGCGCGCCGCCTATCTGGTCGCCGCCGACGGCGGGCGCAGCACCGTACGCCGGGCGCTGGGCATCGGGATGAGCGGACCGTCACTGCCCCCGGGCGCCGCGGTGCTCGCCGATGTCCGGGTGGACGGCCTGGACCGGGACCACTGGCACCGCTGGGTCCGGCCGGACCACCGGTTCGTCGCCCTGCTCCCGCTCGCCGGCACCGACTACTTCCAGACCATGATGATGACCCACTCGACGGACACCTCGCCCGAGGCGGTCCGCGCCGAACTCGCGGCCCACACCGACCTCGACGCCGGGCAGATCCGCGAGGTCCTGTGGTCCTCCCTCTACCGCCCCAAGGCGGGCCTGGCCGACGCCTACCGCGACGGCCGGGTCTTCCTGGCCGGCGATGCCGCGCACATCCATTCCCCGGCGGGCGGCCAGGGCCTGAACACCAGCGTCCAGGACGCCTACAACCTCGGCTGGAAGCTCGGCCAGGTGCTGCGCTACGGCGCCCCCGACACCCTGCTCGACAGCTACGAGGCCGAACGCCGGCCGATCGCCGAGGGCATCCTCGACACCAGCACCCGTTTGCACCGCTCCGGCTCACTGCGCCGCGGCCGCGAGCTGCACCAGCTCGGCATCGGCTACCCCGACAGCCCGCTGACCCGGGAGCTGCGCACGGACGTCCCCGAGGGCGTGCCCCGCGCGGGCGACCGGGCCCCCGACGCCCCGTGCACCACGGCCGACGGCACCCCCACCCGGCTCTTCGACGCCTTCCGGGGCCCGCACTTCACCCTGCTCACCCTCGGTGCGACCGACCTCGACACCAGCACGCTGCCGGCCGATCCGGCGCTGCTGCGCCTCGTCCGCGTCGGCGGCCCGGACCCCGATCTGGTCGACACCGACGGCCATGTCCGCGACGCCTACGGCAGCGACCCGGCCGTTCTCCTCATCCGCCCCGACGGCTATCTCGCCCTCGCCGCACCGGCCGAGGACGCGACGGCGCAGGTGGCCGCGGCCCTCGCGGCCTGCGTCGGCACCGCCGTCCCGCAGCCGGCCGGCTGACCGTATGCGCACGAGGCCGTACCAGCGGATGTCCGCTCGTACGGCCTCGTGCCGGGGACAGGCGCCCGTGGGGGGTGTGGCGCCCGGGGCGGCGATCCGCCCGGAAAGAACAGCGGCCCGACGCCGGACCGGGGCCCTACAGGACCAGCGACAACAGCAGGACGCAGACGATCCCGACCACCGAGATCAGCGTCTCCATCACCGACCAGGTCTTCAGCGTCTGGCCGACGTCCATCCCGAAGTACTCCTTGACCAGCCAGAATCCGGCGTCGTTGACATGGCTGAAGAACAGCGAACCGGAGCCGATGGCCAGCACCAGCAGCGCGGCGTGCGGGGTGCTCATCTCCGCGGCGAGCGGGGCGACCAGCCCGGCGGCGGAGATGGTGGCGACGGTCGCGGAGCCGGTCGCGAGCCGGATGGTGACCGCGATCAGCCAGGCCAGCAGCAGCGCGGAGAGGTGCCAGCCCTTGGAGACGTCCATGATCATCTGGCCGACAGCGGCGTCCACCAGCGTCTGCTTGAAGCCACCGCCCGCACCGACGATCAGCAGCACCCCGGCGATCGGGCCGAGCGACTTCTCGACGGTGGCGGCGATCCGGCCCCGGGTGAATCCGGCCGCCCGGCCGAGCGTGAACATCGCGACGATGACGGCGGTGAGCAGGGCGATCAGCGGCGAGCCGATGACGTCGAAGACCTTCTGGACCTGGTGCCCGGGGTTGTCGACGACGATGTCCACCAGCGCCTTGGCGAGCATCATCACCACCGGCAGCAGCACGGTCGCGACGGTGATCCCGAAGCCGGGCCGCTTCTCCAGGTCGTCGGAGGCGCGCTCGGGCACCAGGTTCTCGGGCGGCTGGATGTCGACCCAGCGGGCCGCGTAACGGGAGAAGACCGGGCCGGCGATGATCGCGGTCGGGATGGCGACGACCACGCCGAGCGCGAGCGTCACTCCGAGGTTCGCGCCGACCGCGTCGATCGCCACGAGCGGCCCGGGGTGCGGGGGTATCAGCCCGTGCATGACGGAGAGTCCGGCCAGCGCCGGGATGCCGATCCGCATCAGCGAGAAGTTGCCGCGCTTGGCGACCAGCAGCACCACCGGGATCAGCAGCACGATGCCGACCTCGAAGAAGATCGGCAGCCCGACGATCCCGGCGATCAGCACCATCGCCCAGGGCATCGCCTTGCGTCCCGCCTTCGCCAGGATCGTGTCGACGATCTGGTCCGCACCGCCGGAGTCGGCGAGCAGCCGGCCCAGCACCGCACCGAGCGCGATCAGTACGCCGGTGCCCGCGACCGTCGTGCCCAGGCCCGCCGAGAAGCTGGTGACGGTCTTGTCGAGGGGTGCACCGGCCACCGCGCCGAGCACCAGCGAGCCGATGATCAGCGACAGAAAGGCATGCAGCTTGAACTTGGTGATGAGCAGGACGATGACGGCGATGCCGGCCAGGACGGCGATGCCCAGCTGCGCGTGACCGGCCGTGGTGATCGGCTCGGCCGCGTCCGCTGCGAGCATCTCGACGCTGAGATGTGTCACGGCGATTCCCTTGGTTCGACGGAGGGGGAAGGGGGTGCTGCGTTACCTGTGGGGGGAGTTGGGGTGAGGGGGGCCTAGTCGCCCGCGACGTCCCTCGCGCGCAGTGCGGCCACCGCCCGCCCGGCGATCTCCTGCGGGGAGCCGGACACCTCGACGAGGACACCGGCCTCGTCGGGCCCGAGCGGTTCGAGCGTGGCGAACTGGGAGTCCAGCAGCGCGGTCGGCATGAAGTGGCCCGTGCGCCCGGCCATCCGCTCCTCGATCAGCGCGCGCTCACCGGTGAGGTGCAGAAAGACGAGGCCGGGGGCGGCGGCACGCAGCCGGTCGCGGTAGGCGCGCTTGAGCGCGGAGCTGCTGACCACCCCGCCGTGCCCGGCCCGTTCGCGCGCCCAGGCTCCTATGGCGTCCAGCCAGGGGCCCCGGTCGGCATCGTCCAGCGGGCGGCCGGCCGACATCTTGGCGATGTTGGCCGGCGGATGGAAGTCGTCACCCTCGGCGTACGGGACGCCCAGTGCGTCGGCGACCAGCGGGCCGATCGTGGTCTTGCCGGTGCCGGCCACGCCCATCACGACGATCACGTCGGGGGTGCTCATCCCGTGGTACCTCGCTGTCTTCATCGACCTCGTGCGGCCCCCACTGAAACCCATTAGGTACGACGTATTCAAGAGCCTGTGATGCAAACGTCATACTTAATTCGCCGAGACCGGGAACGTAGGCTTGCCCCATGGAAAACGAGGGGAAGGGACTGCACGCCCGCGTGCTGGAGTCCCTCGGTCCCGCGATCACCGCGGGCGACTACCCTCCGGGCACGATCCTGCGTACGGACGAGCTGGAGCAGCGCTTCGACGTCTCACGCACGGTCATCCGCGAGGCGATCCGGGTACTGGAATCCATGCAGCTGGTCGCCTCCCGGCGCCGGGTGGGAGTGACCGTCCGCCCCACCGAGGAGTGGAACGTCTACGACCC